>CAZSFD010000010.1:12878-26441 GCA_964606085.1 uncultured Anaerolineaceae bacterium | reverse complement strand
GCGCTGACTTGCGGGCAGCCAGGTAAGCTATCCAGAGAACGTCGTGCAGGCGACCGATGTAGCTTTGGCCCTGGGATTGCTCGTATTTGTCCGGTTCCAGCCGGGCGTGCAGGGCAGCGGTGATGGCGACCGGGTAGCGAAAGCCTTTCTCGCGGGCAGCCTGGCTGACATCCACCAGCGTGCCGTCTTCGAGCGCTTCGGCCCGCGTGTAGGCATAGATGATTTCGGCATCGTCCCAGAGGCCGGGGTCGGGTTGGGTTGTCATGTGATCCTCCTGTTGGAAAAAACGTGTGGGAATGGGTTTCTGTCGTTTGTTGGGTTCCGACCAACGTTTTCGCCGTCCTGCAGCAGGGCAGAACAGCACACGCTGCCAGAGAAGGGGTATGATCTGGCCTTCTCTGGTGGCGTGTTGGTTTGTTCGGGGAAAAAAGGAAACCGCAGATGGACGCAGATGAACGCAGATAAAAAATCTGCGTCCATCTGTGTTTATCTGCGGTTCGTTTGTCTGACGATATGGGCGTATCTGCTGGCTGGCGAACCAACCAGCAGATGTCTTGTTCAACCTGATGGCTTCAGCCTGAGTGCATCGGCATCAACACCTGAACGTATGTCTCGGGGTTTTCGTGGGGGCGGATGACGCACGGACTTGTCGCACCGTTTACGCCAACGCTGATCCAGTCGCTTCCGAACACCTTCAGGCATTCGGCCAGCAGGCTGGCGTTGAAGCCGACGGCATCCACCGTAGGGCCGCTGACCTGGGTATCCAGGCTGGCCTCGTGTGCGCCGCGTTCTTCGGATTGCGCCGAAACGTTGAGCTTGCCTGGCGCACCGTTGGTCGGCGTCAGGCCAAGCCGCACCACCCGATGATCGTCGCGCACCAGCACCAGCGCCTGTTGGTTCATGCGCAGCAGCGCCGACGCGGGCAGTGTGGCCTGCGTGGCCGCTGTCTTCGGGATCACCTGTTCGAGATCGGGGAATGCGCCATCCAGCACCTGGCTGACCAGCCGGATTGATCCCATCTCGAAGATGACCACGTTGCGTCCATTGGGCAGGATGGTCATCGTCACTTGCCCGTCAGAGTCTTTAAGCAGATGGGCCAATTGCAGGATGGCTTTGTCGGGTAAGACGATATTGACCGGCTGGCTGGCAGAAATAGTCTCTGTGGTGAAGCGTGCCAGGCGAAAGCCATCGGCGGCTTCGGCGACCAGCTTCGTCCCGCTGATTTTGATGTGGATGCCGGTCAGCACCGGGCGGGCTTCGTCTTCACTGGCGCTGAAGGCCACGCGGCGGGCGGTTTGCTTGAGCACGTCGCTGGCGATGGTGATCGGTTCGCCGCCTTCGGGGGTGGGCAATGGTGGAAACTCTTCGGCATCCAGGCCCTTAATGTTGGCCCTGGTGCTTTCGCAGGCCAGGCGCAGGGTATGGTCGGGTGACGCCAGTTCGAGGGTGATCATCGCCCCGCCGGGAAGGGTCTGCACCAGATCGTTGAGCGTGCGGGCGGGGATGGCCGCGGCCCACTCGCCATCCACCTGGGCGGGCAAGGTGTATTGAATGCCCAGTTCCAGGTTGGTGCAGGCAGGTGCAGGGTGTTGTGGCTGGCATTGAGCAGCGCACATCCGAGCGACGGCAGCGGGCTGCGAACCGCCGCAGCGCGAGCGACCACGCCCAGGGCGTGGGATAGTTGTTCTTGTGAAATGGTCAGGTTCATGGGTTTCTCCGTGTAGGTTGGGGAATTGTCAGCTATACCCGTCACGTTGGGCCTGCTGCATGTGCGCCCTGGCCTGGATCAACCAGGTCAGGGCGGTCAGTTTGGCTTCGGGATAGGTGCTATGTCGGCTGTGTTCGACATGCGGAGCGGGGTGGGGGGTGGGCAGTTGCAGATAGCGTTCCAGTTCCAGGGCGTGCGGACGCTGCCAGATTTCGATGTAGATGGTGGCGGGCAGGCCGTCGGGCGTGTAGCGGCTGGCATGGTCTTCGCGGTAGCAGCCAACCAGCACGCCGCGGCGTGTCTGCCGTGGGATGGCCCGCTCCAGCCACCAGCCCTGCCAATCTTCGGCAGCCCGGTCGAGTTCGCTTTCGAGAATGGCGGAGCGGATGCCCATCTGTTGTAAGGCGTTGGCAATCGCCCTGGGGGTCATGTTCATGCGTCACACTCCCCAAAGCGATCTTCGTAGGCCTGTTCCAGCCAGCCGTCTTCGGACTGGGTCGGTTGATGCGGTTCAGCACCGGTGATGTGAAAACTATCTTCCAGGTATTCGCCGGGGCAGCGCTCGATGGGGTAATCCATCACGATTTGTTCGGCCTTTTCGGGCGATGCAGCTTCAACCGTCACTGTTCCGACAATGGTGTATGCGTACGAAACGTTGTATTTCATAGGGGTCTCCTGCTTGAATGGGGCAGATGTAAACAGGATGCACAGGATAGGCAGGATGAGTGGATTTTTATCCTGTGTATCCTGCCTATCCTGTTTGTTTTCTTTCAGAACGGAATGTTGTCGCCCTCGCCAGCGTAGCTGGTTTCGACAGGGGTATAGCTGCCCGAAGCACCGTCGCCATTCTCGCCGCGCCCGGAAAGGAAGCGCACGATGCTGGCGGTGACTTCGGCGGGGTTGTGCGTATCTACCTGGGATTTGTCCAGGTAGGGACGGGCGATGGGCAGCGGCAGGGTCGGTTGGCTGGCTTGCGCCTGGCCCGGTTCGACCATGCCGGCTTCGTCTTCAAATTCGTCGTCGCTGTCGTCTTCGGTCAGATCAGGGGCCGCCTCGTCGGGGACGCTCAGCGTGGGGGTGGGTGTCCAGGTCGTGGGTAACCCGGCTTTGAGCAGGCGTTCCATGGCTTGCTGGCCCCAATCGGACTCGGCGTCAATCTCCAGGTAGACCAGCCACTTGTGGATGCGGGACTGTTTCCAGGTGATCTCGGTCTGGCGGCGGTAGACCAGGAAGGGAATGCCCGCCGCATTGCCGCTGTTGATGACATCGGCAACCGCCTGGATGGCCGCCAGGTTCTGCTCGACGTTGAGGCGGTCGTAGAAGCTGGTGGTCTTGAGCAGGAAGGTGACGAAGCGGCGCATCTTCGGCAGGAACAGGCGCAGCCGTCCCACCGGTTTGAGCTTGATGGCCTGGCCGTTGTATTCGAGCGGCGTGCCGGGCGTGAAGGGCATGGCTGGCTGGCCGTTACGGATGATGTATTCCTTCGTAGCCGGGTGGCGCAGGCTGATGACGCGTTCGTCATCGGCTTTGGCGAGCATACAGCCGCCCTGGTGGGCTTCGTAGAAGCACGTCCAGTTGCGCCAGACCGAGCGAAAGGGCATCATGGCCTGGACGGTGGCCGGCGTGTAGGTCTGGTAGACATCGAAGAAGCGTTTCTGGATGTCTGCCGTGCCGGGATGGAAGACGGAGCGAAAGCGGTCGTTCAGGTCTTTGCCCATCACTTCGATCTCGCGGCCGTCTTTGCTTTTGCCTTTCTCTTTGGGGCCGCCTTTGCGCAGGATGCCGACTTCGGGAAAGGCGGTTTGCTGCTTGGGGGGCGTGTTCATGATGGCCTCCGGCTAACCAAAGCCGAGTTCGGCCAGGTTTTGGGCCACGGAACGGCGTGGTTCGATCCAATCCACAAGGCCTTGCAGGGCGGCACGCACTTCCATGCGTTCGAGCACCTGTTCCTGCTCACGCCGGGCCGTGAAGCCGCGGGTGACGTAGCCGGAACAGGGGCAGCCTTCGGTCATGCAGCGCACGTCAATCAGGTGTGTTTGTGGATCCGGGAACAGGACCAGATGGCCCCAGCAGTCGGAGCAGACGTAGTGGGTTTTGAGCCGTTCGGTTTCGGGTCGGGGTACTTGGGTTGGCATGGGTTCCTCCTTTCAGGGGGGTGAACGTGTGGGGATGGGTTGCAAACGTTTGGGACTGTCCAACGTTATGCGGTGCCCGGTTGCAGGGCAGCACAGCAGAAGGCAGAAAGGGGAAACGAAAAGTTGAAAGTTGGAAGGTTGAAGGTTTCGTTTTCTGCCCTCGGTTGTGCTGCTCTGGGTAGAGCAGCGTGTCTGTGTGTTTGCGTGTGTATGAACCCGATCCCGATTCCGGCTTTGTCTGCGCTTCTCACGTCCCGTGACCTGAACAGTCACGGCGGCCACAGCCTGCCAGGGCAGAACGGTTGCATCGAGGGGGTTGTTTGGAAAAGAACAAAAAAGGCCGAAACATTCCCATCCTGGGGGAACATTTCGGCCTACGTGTGGGTGAACGGAATATGCGGTTGGGGAGAGTTGAAGGTTACTTCTTGCGCCCTGTGCCGTTGGCGATCAGGATGATGCGCCGGGCGATGATTTCGGTAGTGCCGCGCGGCGCTTTGAGCGTGGCCGGGTCGAGACCTTCGGGCAAGGTCAGTGTGCCTTTGGCATCTTTCAGGAAATCGGCCAGCGATTCTTCGTAGTCGCGGCTTTGCAGGAAGCCATGCACGCGCACATGCTGGCTGTTTTCCAGCACCACCGGTGCGCCCAGGTTGCCCTTGAGTACGCGTACGCTGACGAAATCGGCGGCGTCATGCACATCGCCGGGCGCTTTCTGCGGCATGTCGGGGTCGCGGTAGCAGGCCAGGCGGAAGAGCAGGTCGTCGGCGTACTTCCACGATTTGACGATGATGCCTTCGAGAACGATGTCGTTGATCATGTGAGACTCCTTTGATGGGTAGGTTAAACGCAAAAAGCCGGACAAGATTCCATCCAGGGGGAATTGTCCGGCCAACGTGTGTGCAACAGGTTATTCAGTTGCGGCGGATGATACCACCGATTGAGGAAGTGTCAAGGAGGCGCGATTGAAAAATATGCGTTTTCCTTGCACCGAAGGATATCCTGATATATCATTAAACCCGGTAAATGGAACTCACCAGATGGCAGTGGCGAGACGTTCGCCTACGTGTGAGCAGGCGTATTTGACCAGAACTGCCAAAACATGAACAATAATTCCCATCACATTCAGACTTTTATTAACCGCTGGCAGGCATCCGGTGCGGCGGAACGCGCCAACTACCAACTCTTCCTGACCGAACTTTGCGACATCATCGGCGTAGACCATCCCCGACCCGCCTCTGAAAAGCCACATGAAAATGAGTACATCTTTGAAAAGAGCGTGCCATCTGCTCATGGCACGACCAATTTCATTGACCTTTACAAACGCAGTTGCTTTGTGCTGGAAGCCAAGCAAGGCAGCGAAAAACCAGAAACCGATACCCCGGTTTTCTCCGAAGCTGATTTGATTCGCCGCAAGCAACGGAAAACCGGCACCGCAGTGCGCGGCACCAAAGGCTGGGATACGGCAATGGAAAAAGCTCGCCAACAAGCCCAAACTTACGCCCGCAGTTTGCCCAGCGAGGAGATTCAAGGCGGTCGGCCTCCTTTTATCGTGATTGTAGATGTGGGCAATACGATTGCCCTATACAGCGAGTTCAGCCGCACCGGCGGCAACTATATTCCTTTCCCTGACCCGAGCAGCTACCGCCTAAAGCTGGATGATTTGCACGATGGCAACGTGCGTCAATTGCTGCACCAGGTTTGGAATGACCCGATGGGTCTCGACCCTTCGCGGCGGAGCGCCAAAGTGACGCGTGAAATTGCGGCGCGGTTGGCAGAATTGGCTAAATCACTCGAAGGCAGCAGTGACCCGGAATCCGTTGCCCATTTCTTGATGCGTTGTCTGTTCACGATGTTTGCGGAAGATGTGGGGATGCTGCCAGAACGCAGTTTTACGCAGCTCCTCGATGATATTCGCCAAGACCCCGCCAGTTTCCAGCCGATGCTGGAACACCTGTGGAAGACAATGGATCAAGGCGGTTTTTCGGTAATCTTGCGACGACACATCCCTCGGTTTAACGGTGGACTTTTCACGAACCAGACCGCGCTGCCGCTCTCGTTGGCTCAAATTGAACTGCTTGTAGAAGCTGCCAAAGCTGACTGGCGAGACGTGGAACCGGCTATCTTTGGGACGCTCCTGGAACGCGCTCTCGACCCAGTGGAGCGCCACAAGCTGGGGGCGCATTACACCCCACGCGCCTATGTGGAACGGCTGGTCAAACCTACGATCGTTGAACCGCTGCGCGCCGAATGGGAAAGTGTGCAGGCTGCGGCGCTTTTGCAAGCCGAATCGGGCAAACCTGCGGATGCGATTGCCGAAATCGAAACCTTTCACCGGCACCTGGCAACTATTCGCATCCTCGATCCAGCTTGTGGTTCTGGAAATTTTCTGTACGTGACCCTGGAACATCTTAAACGCCTGGAAGGCGAAGTGCTCAACACACTGCAGGAGCTGGGGGAAGGGCAACTGAAACTGGAGATGAGCGGGGTGACCGTCTCACCGCAGCAATTCTTGGGGATCGAGGTCAACCCGCGGGCAGCAGCGATTGCCGAACTGGTGTTGTGGATTGGCTATCTGCAATGGCATTACCGCACGCGTGGCGATACACCACATGCTGAACCGATCATCAAAGATTTTCATAACATTGAGTGCCGCGATGCCGTGCTGGCCTGGGACTCGATTGAACCCTTGCTGGACGAGAAGGGTGTTCCGGTTACTCGTTGGGATGGCCGCACAACGAAAACGCACCCTGTTACGGGCGAAGAAGTTCCTGATGAGACTGCCCGCATTCCTGCTTACAAGTATATTAGCCCCTGCGAAGCCACATGGCCCTCGGCTGATTTTATCGTGGGTAACCCACCATTTATTGGTAACAAAAGAATGCGTTTTGCCCTTGGCGATGGATATGTTGATGCTTTACGATCTGTTTATAAAAAGGTACCCAATTCTGTAGATTTTGTCATGTATTGGTGGGAAAAAGCAGCTTTGTTACTTCATAAAAATCTAGAAAGATTTGGATTTGTTACTACGAATAGCATCACGCAAACGTTTAATCGCCGTATTTTGAAGAATCATATAACTGCCAAAAAAACCATTTCAATCGTTTATGCGATTCCAGACCATCCCTGGGTCGATTCCGCTGACGGTGCTGCAGTACGAATAGCAATGACGGTAGCAAAGAAAGGTACGCATGATGGAATATTGGCAAAAGTCAGGTCGGAAAAGAATACAGGAATAGAAGAAGTTGCTGTAGAGTTTGATTTAGCAGTAGGAAATATTTATGAGGATCTAAAAATAGGGGCAAATGTTGCTGCTGCATCTTACCTCAGGTCTAATGAGGGAATGTCATTTCAAGGCATTATCTTGGTGGGAGATGGTTTTCGACTTTCCCCCGAAGAACTTGATAAATATGGTTTGAATGCAAACCAATTACCAGAAGTTGTCCATAAATACATGATTGGTCATGATCTTACACAGACTCCGAAAGAAAGATTTGTTATTGATTTTTATGGATTGACAGCCGAAGAAGCCCAAAAAAAATATCCGCAACTAATGCAAAAACTTATAAATGACGTAAAGCCTTTCCGCGATATTAATAATGATCCCACCTTTCGGGAAAAGTGGTGGGTATGGGGCAGACCACGACCCGATATGCGAAATTGTTTCTCAAACCTTTCTCGTTATATTGCAACCTGCCGTACCGCGACACATCGGACATTCATTTTTTTGAATACAGATGTGATGCCTGATGCGAAAATTATCGCCATCGGACTTGATGATGCTTTTTATCTTGGTATTTTATCTTCATGGGTACATATTCTGTGGGCGCGAGCATCCGGTGGGTGGCTGGGTGTAGGTAATGATTCTAATTACAATCATTCAGATTGTTTTGGAAAATTCCCCTTCCCCGATGCCAATGAAGCTCAAAAGGCCCGCATTCGCACCCTTGCAGAACAGATCGATACCCACCGCAAGCGTCAACAGGCTCAGTACCCAAAGCTCACCATTACCGATATGTACAACGTGATGGAAAAGCTGCATACTGGTGAAGCACTTGATGCCAAAGAGCGCATCATCCACGAGCAAGGGCTGATCAGTGTTCTCCAGCAACTCCATGACGATTTGGATCAGGCCGTCTTCGAAGCCTACGGCTGGCCGTCCAGCGTGAGTGATGAAGAAATTTTGCAGCGCCTGGTTGGCCTGAACGCCAAACGCGCCGCCGAAGAAGACGAGGGGCATATCCGCTGGCTGCGCCCTGAATACCAGGCTGCCGATCAAGCGAAACCCATCCAGCCCACCCTGGTGGAAGTGCCAGAAACAGATGCGCCGCCTGTGATTTTGGAAGTCAAACAGGTTTGGCCCTCATCGCTCAAAGATCGGGCAACTGCTGTACGCGCTGTGTTGACTGCTTTGGGTGGGCCGGTTGGTGCGGAGGATGTGGCAAGTGGTTTTGATGGGCGCCGAACGCCAAAGCGTGTTGATGAAGTGAGCGAAATTTTGGAGATGCTGTTGGCTTTAGGGCAGATCGCAGAGCAAAATGGCAAATATGTTTTCATGAAATAGATTCAAGTACCAAACAAGGTGATAGTGTGGTCTCGAGGCCCTCATCCGAGGGAGGATGGTGAATAGTGAAGGCGCGATTTGGATTTATAATCAAGATATGACTATTCGCATCAAACGCCTGCTGGCAAAACTCAAACAAGGGTTGTTCGTCATCTACGGCGACCGCCTGAAAGCGTTCTATTTGTACGGTTCGTACGCGCGCGGCGATCAGCATCCCGGTTCGGATTTGGACGTGATGATCGTGCTCGACACCTACCAGAGCTATTGGGCCGAGCTGGTACGCTCTGCGGAGTTAGCCAGTGATTTGTCGTTGGAATATGGCGTCACCATCAGCCGCACGATCATGACCGAGGAGCAGTGGAAAAGAGGCGACTTACCGCTGCTCAAAAATGTCCGGCTGGAAGGGGTGGCGGCGTGAAAGACACTACCCGCCAGCTTTTTGATCGCGCCGTTGATGCCATCGAAGCGGCAGAAATCTTGCTCGCCAACAATAAGGTGGATATTGCGGCAGGCCGGGCCTATTACGCTATGTTCTACACCGCCGAAGCATTGCTCAACGAAAAGGATATCCTGTTTGGCAAGCATGGCAACACGATTGCCGCCTACGGCCAACACTTTGCCAAGACGAAGGTGCTGGACCCAAAATTCCATCGCTGGCTGATTACCGCCTTCGACCAGCGTCAGATTGGTGATTATGCATTTCATCCAGATGTGGACAAGGATGTAGTGGTGCTGATGTTGGCACAGGCGGATGAGTTTCTGGTAACGGCGCGAAAGTTTCTGGCAGAAAACTAACCGCTTAAAGCACAAACGACCGAGTGAGGGGGGCACCCAGCCGTTTGTGCTTTTATTTTACATAATTTGTATCGCTTGGCAAGCACCAATTTATCTGGCTGCTATTCGCGACACCTTCAAAGCGGACTGGCTGGCCGGTCAAATGAGCGGTGAAGATTATCACAAAGCGGCGGCGGTGAAATCGGTCAAAGGCTCAACCCTGCCCGCTGGCCGTGAGTTATCGGGCGGTGAGATTAGTGCCTTGATGGCAACCTGCGAAAATGACCCCACCCCGGCAAGCACGAGACACGCAGCCTTGATTGCCCTGGCTTATGCTGCTGGCCTGCGGCGGGAAGAATTGGCCGACTTCACGCCAGAAACCGGGCGGTTGCTGGTGCGTGGCAAGGGCAACAAAGAACGGGTGGCCTGGCTTACGCCCCAGGCTGTTTACAATGCCATGCAAAAGCGGGCCGATGGTGCGGGCGTAAGCGAGTTTAGTTCCCATGATATGTGATGTAGGCTGACATAAACAGAAAATACACCGGGCAGGCGCGCTCAAAGTGTTGCCAGATTATCTGAAGTGTACTAGAATTCAAACGGCGACATCGCCTGTCACGGTAAGTCCGTTATGTCTGGCCTATCCAGCACGTCTCCGATTTCCTGTTCGGGGGATTGACTGTGAACCACTATTACACGCTTATTCCGGGGATCATCCACACCTACCCAGGCGTATTTTCCAGCCAGGGTGCGCACCAAAGTAGCCACAACCCAGCGCGGCAGCTTCCCACTCAAGACCACCCCGCGTGGTTGCAATCCCACTATGTGGCCCAACTCGGGCTGTCGCAATTCTTCAACTTCCAAAATACTGTCGGGCAGATGGATGCCGATCCAATCGTATCCTGGTATATGTCGGCGAATGCGGAAGCAAATCGCCGCGCTGCACCCTTCGGCCAGAGCATCGGGCAAAGTCACCCAGCCGTAGCGTACGTCAAAGATGGCCGCCGGAGATGCAAGATCGCAACTTAGCAGCATCGCCGCCAGCCAGATTGGGCCGCGTCCATAGAGTGCGTAGGGTGGGTTCAGTTTACCGGTAGACATTAATCGTTTCAGATGTTCTGGCTGCCACGTAGGGTTGGTTTCGGCATCGGGCAGGCCAAGCTGCCGGGCCAGATAACGTTCGGTAAGTGCCGGCAGCGGGGCGCGGCTCAGGTGGAATTCTTCCAACTCGCCTGGCGGGTAAGCGCAAATGCCGCTCACGCGTTCCACGAGCGCATCAAAAACCTTCCCTTGTTGACGTTTTTCGGCATCCCTTTCCAGACCGCTGATCACCGCCTGCAAAGTTGGTTCAACCTCCAGCAAGGCTTCAGGCTCAGTCTGCATGGAACATAATTCAGCTAGCGGCAGCAACTGGCTCTCATCCAAAATTTTCCGCCAATACTGGCGTTCGTCTTCATCTCGATAGAGCAAAATGGCATGGGTGCAGGCCCGGATGATTTCAAATTGCTCGCCCTGCGGCTTCCCGCCGATATCTACCAGTAGCGGCAGCCAGCGGTTTTCGATGATGTTGCAAAAATGGCTCACAAAGCGCGCCGAATAAGCTGTTTTGTGGCCGGTGCGGATGGCCCGCATCAAAGCGGCCTCGCCTTCCAGAAACCAATCGCCTTCGCCATCGGGCACGGCGCGCAGCAAATAATGGGCCACCTGCTGCTCGCGTAACTGTTTGGTCAGCATGAACGAAAGCACCGACTTGCCGCAGTGCGGCGGGCCGGCCAGCAAAATGGCAGGGAATAAATTGACACCCATGAAATACTCCGTTTTAGAAAATTTTGGAAAAGGTCATGCGTGAGAAAGCTTCTCTGGTAGCCACCCTGGGCGGACAGCCCCAAATCATCACCTTCACACTCGATCTATTATTGGCGCGGGGAGAGCCAATTGACCAGGTGATCCTCGTTTACCTGGCATCCAACCCGCGTTATTACCAGGCCTATCGCCGTCTGATGGGGGAATTCGTCGGTGATCGCTATGCCGGGCGGGCCTGTCACCTGCGCGGCGTACCCGTGCGCACCCAGGAAGATTTCCCCGTAGACGAGGCCTTCACGCCCACGCAGTTGGATGCCGTCCACAAAACTTTCCACGAACTGATCAGCGAACTCAAAAAGCAGGACTGCTGCATCCATCTCAGCCTGAGCGGTGGGAGGCGTATCATGGCCTTGCTGGCCCTGGAGGCCGCCATGCGTTACCTTACACCCGCCGACCGCGTCTGGCACATCTACACCACACCCGAACTAACCGAACAAGCCCGCGACGGTCAGATCATGCACGCCCCCGAAACGGGCGGCACGCGCCTGATCTCAGTCCCCTTCGTGCCGTGGGCGTCCTATTTCCCCGGCTTGGCCCCGCTCTTGAGCAGCACGCCTTTGCAGCGCATCGAATCGCCGCCATCCTGGCTGGACAATGCCGAGCGCACCCGCTGCCGCCAGGTGTGGGATACACTCACACCGCGTCAGCGTGACGCCCTCAACGCCCTGGTGCGCTACGCCAGCCGCCAGGAAGCCGCCGATCACCTCAGCATCGCCATCAGCACCCTCGACACGCACCGCGAACACATCCTCAACCGCTGCAGCGAGGTCTGGAACCACACCGCCGCCGGCGAACAACTGGACGTAGCCTTTTTGAAAGAACGTTTCGGCCCATTTTTGCGAGGCTTAGAAGAAGTGTAACGCAAAACTACCCGTCTGTCACCCGTGCCACGGGGGAGAGATGTCCGAGGCGTGGGGGATGATAAGAGATGGATAATAATGTAAGATGATAAGGTCAGGAGGTGACCGATGAACATGATTTCCCCGAACAGGGGGGCGTGGATTCGAGTTCAATCCGTTTGGGAGAAGGGAGAGTGAGCATGAAAGAATTACGAGTCACTTTAGAGATGGTGACGCCAATGTTTTTGGGAGGAGCAACCCCTGAGCCGCCGCTACTACGTGCACAACCATTTCGCGGGCAGCTTCGCTACTGGCTGAGGACTTTGCGGGGATCAGGAATTTCTTCTGAAGAAGAACTTCGTTCAGCAGAAGGGCGAGTTTTTGGAGATACAAAAGTTGGGTCGCTGGTAAACGTAAGAGTATTTCCCGCAACTGGGCAACCCCTCGAAAAACAACCTCGGCTGGTTGTGCCCCATAGCAAAATATTCACGAGTCAGGCGTTTTGGAATGGGAAAACTCATCAGGAAATTATCTTGAATCTCATTGCAAGGCCCGGCCATTTGGAAATTCCCGATGATGCGTTGGCGGCGTTGATCTTATGGGTTAATTTGGGCGGCATCGGGCGGCGGTCCAGGCGTGGTTTTGGCAGCCTGCGAGTAGCCAAGGCAACCTCAAATAGTGAAAATCTACCCAATGGTTTCTCTCAAGCGATCTACCCATTATTACCCAAAGATGGCGAAGAATTGGTAAACCAAATGCGAAATTCAGTGGGCTGGGCTTTGAAATCTGTACCTACCGGTGTTGCACCAATTCCAGGTTTTCCTGCTTTTGTCAAAAGGCAGACGCAGGTTTTGGTCTGCCGGGAAGCGCTAGATTCAGATTACGAAAAAGCCATGAAGCGCTTTTGGAATGAAAAGCTACGCAGCCACGGCCTGGCAGACGATGTGGCTTATGGATATGCGGATAATCATAGAACTCCAAAACGCTGGGCGTCTCCTCTGCATGTGCATATCGCTCGTAGTGAAAAAGGCTTTCACCTGGTTCTGACGAACTTCGAGACGATACCTTCTGCGGGAGGAAAGACCGGGGTAGTAAAACGTCAGGATTTGCTTGCCGCATGTAAGAGCGATTATCACGGCGAGTTTGTCTGGTAAAAGGAGCTTCCATGAGTCAGAACGAACCTAAAGACATTGTAATTTTTTCGCTTGGGCCAGTGCAATCTTTCATCGAGACTGCCCGGCGCACTCAAGACCTAGCGGCCAGCAGTCAGATGCTTTGCGTCCTCGCCCAAACATCTATGGATGCAGCATTGGGCAATGGTGGTGCAGCCATATACCCTCCCAAAGTTGATGGTCATTGGCCAGATAGCTTGCCAAATCGTATGGTTATTGTGGCCCCTCGTGGCATAGGTGAATCTGTGGCCAAGTCAATGGCAACAGCGGCCAAGCAGAGTTGGACTAAAAACATTGCAGGCACTATTCATCACTGGCTACGCTCACGACTCATGACATCTGAGTGGTTAAAGAAATGGGAGGAGCAAATCGACGAATGGCTAGAAATTTATTGGGTGGTCAACCCATGGGATGGTTGCCAGGAAAATTATGGTTCGGCTTATCAAGAAGCAGGTATTGCTTTGGAAGCGCGCAAAAATTTACGTCAATATCCGCTGCGACCACAGCCAGGACGAAA
>CAZSFD010000010.1:0-12868 GCA_964606085.1 uncultured Anaerolineaceae bacterium | reverse complement strand
GTACACTCTGTGGAATTCGTTCAGCGTTGGATGAGCGGGATGAATTTTGGAAGCCACTGCGCACCGCTTCTGGTATCAGTGCGTCTACCCTGCGTAGTTCTGAACGATTATGCGCCGTGTGCATGGTCAAACGTTTTGCACCCTTCGCCAAGATACCAGGTCTGGATGTGGAACGCTTTCCATCAACCAGCAGTATCGCTTCAGCAGATTTCCGCTCGGTTTTGCTGCGACACTGGAACGATCTTGGTGATGCAATTTTGGCGCACCTGGATGAACTAGATGCCATTGGGTTACAGCCCAACAAATCGCCAGAAACATACCCATATCTCAACGAGTTAACCGAAAACCACCCACAAAAAGAACGTTTTCTTCGCTACGATGGTGATTATTTTTATCGGGCTTTCTTTACCCCAGAGCAAGTCGCCGAAACAATAGGAAAAGATTTCAGATCACTTTCAATAAGTGAACGGAAGCAGATTAGCGCTATCGCTTCAAGTAGCGGGACGCTCGGTAAATTATTGAAAACGGTCAAGGAGTTGGCAGAAAAAAACACTCAGATTGGCATTTCATCGCCATGGAGTTACTACGCTGTTCTTAAAATGGATGGCGATAATATGGGCAAGCTCATCAGCCAGGCTGAAAGTTTGACAGAGCACCAGCAGATCAGTCGGGCACTGGCAGAAGCTGCTCGAGAAATGCGCCGAATTGTCGAAGATGATCACCCTGGCCGTCTAATTTATTCAGGCGGCGATGATGCGCTTGCGCTAATGCCGATGGATTGTTCCCTTCAAGTTGCCGATCAGTTGCGTTCCTTGTTTGAAAAAAAACTTCAAGGAATAGGAAAATCTGATCAACATGCCAGCAGTGGGATTGCTATCGTCCACCACATTCAACCGCTAGAGGGAAGCCTTCAGTTCGCTCGTGAAGCCGAAAAAACTGCAAAGGGCATCGATACCTTTAAAAATGCCTTTGTGGTCAAAACGCTCAGGCGATCTGGCGAAGACAAAATCGCCCGGCGGCGCTGGTGGACAGCAACAGAATATCTACGTGACCCAATTGATTGGGTGCGTGAACTGATGCTTCAAGATTTTCTAGCTGCAAAGTTTGCTCATGAAGTGTGGGAAGAAGCTGGTGCGCTGGCTGGAACACCTATTGAAGCGCAACAGAAAGAGTTAGAACGCCTGCTCAAACGGCATCGTAATCCGAAATGGGATAATGCCGAAGAACATAAGCAAATTGCTGCATCATTGGCTGAGTTAGCAAACGCACTTCCCGACCTAAAAATTGGAAGGGAAGTAATCAGTAGTACAGAGCAAATGGCGCAATGGCTGTTGGTCGCCCGCTTTTTAGCTCAAGGAGGAGGCGAATGACCTGGATATTCATTCAACCCACCGATGTTTGGTTTTTCCGCAATGCCAAACCCTATGCGGCCGGAGAAGGCCATACCGCTCGTAGTTTCTTCCCGCCGTCGCCAGCCACAATTACTGGCGCTCTGCGTTCTCTCGTTCTCGGCGCAAGCCATGTGGCCTGGAAAGATTACAAAAACAATAATGGAACTGGCGTGGCTGATATTGTCGAACAGATTGGCACACCTGCTAATCTGGGGAAACAATTTAAGGTCAAGGGCCCTTTCCTGGCGCGCCGCCTTGTTGATGGCAAGATTGAGCGCCTCTACCCTCTACCTGCTGATGCTTATGTGCCAGAACCAGAACACGATTTATATACCTTCGACACCTACAAACCCAGCCAAACAAGGAAAATTATCGCTGATTCGAATTGGGCAACTACATTACATCCCTTATGGCCTCCCACCAACAGTCAAGTAACTGGAGTGGAAGAAAACTGTTGGATGACCGACGCATCATTAAAAGAATATCTGGATGGACACCTATTTGGCGGACTTGCTGAACACAATCTTTTTATACCGGAACCGCGTTTGGGGATTACATTGGACTACAACCACCGCCGCCCAGAACAACAAATGCTCTATAACGCCTGGTTTACCCGCGCTCGCGATGATGAAGATTGTGACACGGGATTGCTAGTCTGGTTAGATGGCTTTGATTTACCAGCGGATGCTGGTTGGTTAGCTTTAGGCGGTGAAGCTCGCTCTGGACATTACCGGGTTGTAGCTGCGGAAAATGTTACCATTCCAGAAAGCATGGATGAAGGACAAACGAAGATCAAGCTCTTACTTTTGACCCCCGCATACTTCAACAGCGGATGGCAGCCTGTAGATGGAGATTGGGAGAAGATTTGGGGACAACCTGCCAAATTGATTTCTGTTGCCCTGGGTCGCCCGCTCCACCTGGGTGGGTGGAATATGGCCAATGATCAACATAAACACAAAGCCATGTGGGCTTATGTACCACCAGGTAGTGTGTATTATTTTGAATTGGAAAAACCACTTCAAAAACCAATCAAAGCTTTTACACAATTACCACAAGAAGAGTCTGAGTTTAGCTGGTTTATCAATCCAGAGAAACAACCATATGTTATACCGCTTGACCGGATGGGTTTTGGCCAAGCAGTGCTAGGTAAATGGGACTGGTTGGAAAACCAGTCAACATCATCAGGAGGATGAAATGTATCTCAAATCGCGTATGTTGTACCTTTACACTGAAACCCCACTTCATGCTGGGGCTGGATTTGGATTAGGAGCAGTAGACCTTCCCATTCAAAGAGAACGCAGCACTGGCTACCCGATTGTTCAGGCCAGTGGGCTGAAGGGTGCCTTGCGAAGTGAAATTCCCGAAGGCGATGCCGACAGCGAAGAACGAAAAAAGCACCGCGCCGTTTTTGGCCCAGATTGGCAACACGCTGATGATCATGCCGGGGCCTTTGCACCAGGTGACGCGCGCATTTTGCTTTTCCCGGTGCGCTCGCTCAAAGGCGTGTTTGCCTGGACGACCAGCCTGTTGGCTTTGCGTCGTTGGCAACGGGAAGCGGTAAATATGGGGCTAATTGTTCCACCATTGCCTGACACCCCTCCGCAGCAATCCCAGTGTTATGCCACACATGGGGTTGTCCTTGATGATCGGAGAAATCAGATCGTCTTAGAAGAGTTTACTTACGAGAAATTGGGTGATCCAACAACAGAAAATAAAAATATCATCACTGAAGTGGCGAAAGGATTGTCAGCTTTGCTACCTGATGCGTTGGATGGGTATTGGAAAACGCAAATTCAGGAAAAGTTGGTGATTCTGCCCGATGATGATTTCCGCGATTTCGTGACCCATGCGACCGAAGTGTTGACCCGTATTCGCCTTGAACCAGACACCAAGACCGTTGCCCATGGTGCTTTGTGGACGGAAGAACATTTGCCAGTTGACACACTGCTCTACGCCCCGGTGCGCGCTACCCGCTTACGCATTGACCAGGATCAATTCCCAACTGACTGGGCCGAAATAAAATCAAACCCTGATGGACAGGCCAAGGCAGTTTTGGACTTTGTTCAAAATAGCCTTCAATCCCGCTTGCAACTTGGCGGCGACGAGACCGTTGGGCGCGGTATTGTTGGCCTGAAATGGTCATAAACGGAGGTGTAAAGATGAGTACGCGTAAAACGCTCGAACAAGAACGTGCTTCTGATGCCTGGGACAAGATTAATAGGGTAAACAAGGATGAGAAGAAATATGGCAGCCTGGCTCGTGGTTTGCCAGCCATGCTCCAAACCAATGGCTTGGGTCAAACATTAGCTTTTTTGAAAGCGAAAGGAAAAGGCGATAGCGACGATTATCATACGGTTTTGTATAACCATATAGGTCAATGGCTCAACTATCGTATCGTGAATGTGACAGGTACAGAAGCATCAGATTTCCTGGGTTGGTTGGTAAGACAACGAAGCGATACCTATCGCCAAGCAACGACTGAGGCTATCGCCTATTCGCTCTGGTTGCGTCGTTTTGCCGAAGCCCAAGGATGGGCCGATGAAGAAGGAGAAAGCCAATGATGCCAGATCGTAATTCTCCTGCACCTAATGTTCGTGCCTTGCCGCAAGATACAAATGCTTTGGCGGAGCAGATAGCCTCCTGCAAAAATTTGAGTTTGCTCCTCGATAAATACCAACCGTGGAAAACATACAAAAACGATCAAAATAAAATTGCCTGGGATTTGGGTTTTCTTATACAAGAAAGAAGGCAGAATCAATGGCAAAATCGAACCGCAACGGGTAGCGAGGCAAAAGGACATTGGCTTTCAACTGCACCTTCTGCCCCTCGTAATGTGGAATGGTTAGATGCTCGTTTGCAACCTGACCGGTGCCTGGATAAAGATTTATTTCAGGCATTCCGTAAGCGTTGGGAACAATTGGTTGGAAAATGGATTCTCATCCGCTCTCGCTCGCGTCTGGTGATTGGCTTAGGGGGCAAGGGAACGTTAGAGATGGGGCTGACCCTGCATCGAAACTATGGCTTTCCTTATATTCCTGGCAGCGCACTCAAAGGCCTGACACGGGCGGCTGCGCTCTATGAGTTAGCGGCGAAATGGGGAATTCCCACCGTAGATTATGACGAGTTCAGGAAACGCAAACCAGAAAATGGGCGACGGGAACCTACTCCATTGAATCTTCTGGACGCGCTGATTGAAGCGCCTATCGGAAGAGATGGTGATCCCAAACGGCTTGATGCGATTGAAGAGTGCCTGAAAAAGCTCAAAAAAGACCCTCTGGTTAAGGGGAAAATCAGCAAATTGTCGGCTTTGGATGTTTCACTAAATGCTGATTTTCAGTGCGTCCGGGCGGTTTTCGGCTGTCTTGGTCAGTCGGGCGGCGTGGTTTTCTATGACGCAATTCCCAAAAACTCGCCGCTTATCGTTACCGAAATCATGAATCCACACTTTCCAAAATACTACAACAAAGAGCAGTGGCCAGGTGACAGTCAGGACCCGCAACCGGTTCCTTACCTGGCAGTAGAAGAAGGTACGGATTTTCTGTTTGCTATCAATCCACGCTCGGACACTAGTGCAAAATTAGTAGAGGTAGCGTGGAAATGGCTGCAACTAGGCTTGTCAGAGTATGGGATTGGTGGAAAAACATCAAGCGGAATGGGATTGTTTGGCACCCCAACAACTCGACGAACTTTTGAAATTAATGCCACGCCCTACCCAGGCGCAACAGATGAAGAACCATCTACGCCGACTAATGATATCCCCGAAATACCAGAAAAACCTTCGGATTTTTCCAAACAATTCATGGCTGCATTAAACCGAAGACAAAACGATGATGATAATTAATCTATGATCAGCTTTTAGTCAATAGAGATGCGTTATGGGAATTTATCACTTTATGGGTCTCGGTGAATCAATTGGAGCGGTTACATCAGCTTTTTCTTATATGGCTGATTGTAAACAATCGGGAGGAGATGCTTTTCGACGCATGTTTGGGTTATCTGGCGAGGTTGGGCATCCTGACGAACATCGAGGGCATGCCCAGGCATTGGTGCTGTTCACGACGGATGAAATCAGGAAGGGCATAAGAAAATGCAATCGGTATTTCGATAATCATTCTCGCCAAATGTCAACAAGAGAGCAGCCTTCTCAGTCTATACCACGAGTCTTACGTGGTATTCTACAAAAAGAACTAAAGCCTTTGGCCCGACAAAGAGACGGCAGGTTACTACCAATCGAACTTTATTGGTGCGATATTCCTTTGGATCAACCCATCCTGGCTTTTGAACGCGTGGCGCAAGTGTTAGCTGCTGCCAAACCCCCAGGAAAGCAAGGGCATGAGATATGGATCAATCTGACCGGGGGTAACAATATTCTCAATGCGGCCATGCAGTTAGCTGCCAGCCTTCTTGGAACGCCAGCCCGGTTATTTTATTTGCTGGCGAAAGAGCCGCGCTGCATTCGTCATACAGTTTCTCCGCTCGATCCCGAAAGTGATCGTTTCTGGATAGACTTGCCAATTGTTTATCTCAACTATGATCCATTGCACCAATTTATCATGCATTGGCTTACCCTTGATGTCTCCGTGTCGTTTACTACCACAAAATTATTTCGAGATTTGTCAACAGACGTAGAAGGTTCAAAATTACTCCAAGCAAAGGGGATTGGAACATCCAAAGATGAAGAAACGAAGTTCCGTTTTCTCGCCATCCAACCCCTGTTGGCGCAGGAAATACTGGTACGGAGGGATGACGATGGACTTATACCTGGGCCTGGCTGGACGAGATTTGAGAGATACATCAAAGCCCTTCCAACAACCGGTGAAGATGTACCTCATTTGGGTAAGTTAGCCAATCAAGTTGATTGGCTAAAAAAAGATTCTGATATCGAAGTAGCATAACCATGCTCCTCCTCAACTTCTCCCACCCCATCCCCCCTGACCAACTCGCCCGCATCGAGACCCTCGCCGGCCAGTCCATCGCCCAGGTGATTCCCATCGCTGTGCAGTTCAATACCGCTCAGCCATTCCTGCCGCAACTGCAAGCGCTTGTGGCGCAAATTCCGCTGACTTCTGATCAGTTTCAGACCGAGCAGGTGCTGATCGTGCCGCCGGCGCTCAACTTCATCGCTGCCTTGCTGTTGGCCGAACTGCACGGGCGGATGGGGTATTTCCCTTCGGTGGTGCGTGTTAGCCCGGTGGCAGGGAGTACACCGCCGCGCTACGAAGTGGCCGAAATACTCAATCTACAGGCCGTGCGCGATGCCGCTCGCCAGACCCGATAACCCGTATGCTGCTGTCGTATCTGCTCTCGCTCAAAGCCACAGCCAATGTGCCTATCCTTGGCCCGTTGGGACGCCCGGCTAACGCCTGGTTCCTGAGCCAGGTGACGTTGTGCGATCCCGCCAAAGGCGAAGCACTGCACACTGGCAACGGTACACGCCCGTACACCATTTCGACGCTGCTCGATGACCGTGGCCGTCCGCTGCGGGCCGGAAGCTGGCTGCAAAAAGGCGATGAATGCTGGCTGCGCATCACCACCTACGAAAGGGAACTTTCTGAACTGCTGTTTTCGCAGATTTTGACCGAACGGAACACCAGGCTCTCCCGCCAGGTTACGCTGTATAAAATGCCCTTCTGCCTCGAAGGTTGGACGCTCGACCCCGCTCAGCACCCCTGGGCCGGGCAAATTTCATACGAGCGCATGGCGCAAGACCCACTCCGCACAAAGCGCTCGCGCCAGGCAACCCTGGAATTCAATTCGCCGACCGCTTTCCGCTCTGGCAGCGCCGACCAGCCTTTGCCGGTTCCGGGCCAGGTGTTTCGCAGTTATTGGGAAAAGTGGAACACCTATGCTCCCGAACCGTGCCGGATTCAGGATGTGTGGCGCGATTTTGTGCAAGATTGCGTGGTGGTGAGCGAATTGGTGGGCGTTAACTCGGAACGCTGGGAATTTGCCGAAGGCAGCCGCGGCATTGCCACCGGTTTTACCGGCACGGTGGGCTTTGCGCTGCTGCCCAAGCATCAATGCGGGCGATGGGCCGATGTGTGGGATGGCGCAGACCAGGTATTGCAAACGTTAAGCCAGTTTGCCTTTTACTGTGGCACGGGTCACCATACAAGCATTGGCTTGGGTCAGACCCGCCCCACGCATTTCGTGAAAGGATAAATGTTTTATGGAACTTCCCCCTATGATCAACGACGCGCTTGAAATCTTCAAGCAAATTGAACCTGGCCTGGAAGCCACACTCAAAGTTGGCGGCTATGTGGGCACGATTGGAACAGCAGCGATCAAGGTGATCCAGAAAGGCCAACAGTTGATCACCTATCGCATCGAACAGGCTAAAGCCAAGAAACCCGCACTGCCAGCAAGCCAGCCGGATACCAAAATATCTTCACAGGTGGCCCCGGTTGCAGAAAATGAGCCGATTACATCCAAAGTGCATGTGGCTATCCTGGTGGACATCAACCGCAGGGCGCTGCACGATGTGGCCCGCTATCTGGCGGCTAAACAATTGGATGCCGATCTCTTCATCGTGACCAACGACCCGGCTTATGGCAGCCCGGTAAAGAGCCTGGACGAAAGCAACTCCAAGGAATGGGTGCAGGTGGTCAGGGAGTTCAACACCGCCATAGATGCCATCAAGCTGGCCGTGGGGCACGTGGATATGCACATTTTCCTTTCTACGCCAGTGGCTTTGGCCTATGGCCTGGGCTGCACCTGGGGTACGGTCAGCGAAGCCACCGTGTATCACTGGAACGGCAAGGAATACCTGCCACTGATGCCCATCAGCCGGGAATTGCGCTTCTCGTAATAAACAAACGCCTTTCTTGAACCCCAACGCCTCCTGCTGCCAGGGGGCGTTGTGGTTTAACAATCCCATCTGGCAGGGATAAAAAGCCAAACCTGGGGGGATGATGGCGAGGGGCGCTTTCGGTATCCTGAAAGTATGAATTTTTTACGCCTGCTTCAACGCTCCAGTAAACTGACAGTTTTCACCGATGGTGCCATCCGCCCGGAACGCCATGCCAGTGGGTTGGGGGCCGTCGTTTTTGATGAAAACCAGGAAATTCGGCATTGGTTTGCGCGCCGCGTGGAGGGCTTGACCAATAACGAAGCCGAATACGCTGCGGTGGCACTGGCTTTGGAGGAGCTTTCCAGGTTGGGTGTGAGCGAGATCGCTGTGTACAGCGACAGCCAGATTCTCGTCCACCAAATGACAGGCCGGGCCACCGCTCATGCGCCAGGTTTACGAAAGGCGCAAACGCAGTTACGTTCGTTGGTTGCTCGTTTCGACCGCGTGACCTTCCAGCATATCCCACGTGAACGTAACCGACTGGCTGACGCCCTGGCCAATGATGTGGTGGATGGGCACGTGGCGGGATAAAACGAGGAGATGACGAAAATGAGCGAAAAAGGATTGTTGCACATTGGGCCGGGCGGGTGGATTGCCGCCGAGCGGATCGTGGCCGTTGGTAATTGGGAATCGGCCCCCATTCGTCGGGCGGCGCGCAAGGCCAAAGCTGAGAACCGCCTGATTGACCTGACCTACGGACAGGCCTGCCGCTGGGTCATTTTCATGGACAGCGGGCAGGTAATTTTGAGCAGCAAACAACCTGTGGAGGAAAACTGATATGACCGACGTAAGCGCACAAATCAATCATGTCGCCGAAGTAATCGCAGATACCATGCGGCCTGAACTGCCAGGCAAGAATGGCCGCCCATCCTTCAGCTTCAATGGCCTGGCCACGCCGCCCATGCACGCCATCCGCTCGTTCTGGGGGCTGTTTGGCAAGCTGGATGTGCCGCCCGGTTCGTGGGGTGTGTGCTACCAATCGGATGCCGCACCGACCATCCTCGAAACCGGTTCGCACTGGCTGATGGGCCGCCGCAGCGCCGAAGCCCTGGTGCAATGGGTAGATGCCACGCAGCACCGTCACGCTTTGCCGGCGGTGAGCGGGGTCAGCCTGGATGGCTGGAAGATCACGCTGGAAGTGCAGGTGATTTTTCAGGTGCATGACCCGTTACAAATTGTGCAGGTGGCCGAACCGCTGGCCACACTCGAAGCTGTCTGCCGGGCGGGCATTCTGGCGCAGATCGAAACGATGCCCCACGAGGCGCTGCTCGGCAGTGTGAAAACGCCAGGGGCCGCACCAGCCGCTTTTTCCACTTCGCAGGGAGCGGCGAGCGAAGAACGCTCGCGGGACGAGGGGATGTCCACTCCCTACCCGCCCGCGGATGCTCCTGAACCTTCAGGAACATCCGCGGGCAAAATCCCGACCGGGCGTGGGCTGGACGTGGTGGAACATGGCATCTTTGCCCGTCTGACCGCACGCCCCAGCCTGGACGGTCTGAAAGTGGTGGATGTGGCCGTCACCCGGCGCGAGGGCGATGAACGCCTGGTGGGTATTCTACAGAGTGAAGCCCTGGCGCGTTTGCAGGCCACCGAAAACCACCAGACCGAAGCCGCCCGGGCCGAACTCTCGAAAATGCGCCTCGAAATGCAGGTGCAAACCGCCCAGGCGCAGCGCATGGTCTCGCTGATCGAGGCCGAAACCCAGGCGCAACTGGCTAACTTCGAGCAGCAAAAACGCCTTCTGGAAGCGCAAACTGAGGCGCAGATGCAGGAAATCCGCCAGGCGCAGGAGGCGCGTGAAGCCGAACGCCGCCGCCTGGCTGAAGAATGGCGCACGGCCAAAGAACTCGACCTGAAATCTATGGAGTACCAGCACGCTGAAACACTGGCCGTGATCGAAGGGACGGCGCAAGTGACCACCGAAGCCGCCAAACACGGTCTGCTGCCGGGCGTGCAAACCCAGTCGCGGCATGTCGAGATGGGCGGCAACGGCGACCCCGATGCGGTGGCCACGGGCATTCAGGCTTTGCGCGGTTTCCGCGAAAAGATCACCCCACCCACCACGCACTTTCTGCCGCGCCCGGCTCCGCTGCAAGCTGTAAGCAGCCTGCCAGAACGCCTCGAAACCGAAACCGCCCGCCTGGAGCGTATTCAATACCTGGAACACGATTTCATCCTGCGTCACGGCCAACTGCGCGGCGCCCAAATCAGCTTCACCACCGATGCTCCGGCGGCGTTGGCCGGTGTACGGGTAGAGATCACCTGCCCGGAGGCTTACCCCATTGCTGCGCCAGAAGCCATCGTATATCGCAACGGCGAGAGCCGCGCTTACCCGGTGACGAATTGGCAGCCCGAACTGTACCTGGCTGACCTGGCGCGCGAAATCATGCTCGAGGTGAGCCTGGCCGCGGCGCAGGCAGCGCCAACTCAGCCCGAAAAGCCCGCCAAAACGCCACGCCGTAAAAAGACCCCTGAAGTCTCTGTGATGGAGGATGAACATGCCTGAGCCGTTTCAAGAATGGGATGCGGCCCGTTTCAACTGGCGTTGGGGCGAATTTTTACCCTGGGGCGGTGAACTTGCTGCCGCCGTGGGCCGCCTGCCTTATCTCTTCGATGATGTGCAGACCGGATTAATTGCCGGTGTGTGGTGTTGACCTCCGCATAGGTGCGACGCACCTGGCTTCAAGCCGAAGAACATTTTTGATGTCCAGGTGCGTTGCACCTAAATAACAAGACTAACCGACGAGATGACAAGATGACTACCCGACTCATAGACTACCTCGCTTCCCCCGATAACCTGCTGGCCGCCTGGCGGGCGGTGCGCGGCAACATCCCCAAGTACCGCCGCCAGCGTTCCAGCGGGCCAGATGGCGTTTCGCTGGCCGAGTTCGAGCAAGACCTGACGGCGCAACTGGCCGCCTTGCAGGAAATGCTCACTACCGGCCGCTACCAGCCAACCCCTGCCAGGCAGTTTGCCATGCCAAAGAAAAGCGGCGGCGAACGCACGATTTGCATCCTGACCGTGCGCGAGCGCGTGGCGCAACGCGCCGCCCAACAGACGATTGAGCCGCTGTGGGAGCCGCAGTTTTTGCCGTGCAGTTTTGGCTACCGGCCCGGAATTTCGATCGAGCAGGCCGTGCATTGTGCGCAGGAATACCGCGCCCAGGGCTGCGGCTGGATCGTCGATTCGGATATTTCGGCGTGCTTCGACAGCCTGGATCATGATCTGTTGATGGCGCGCATGCAGCGCAAAGTGGATGACCCCCTGGTGTTGCGCCTGCTGCAAGCCTGGCTGGATGTGGGCGTGATGCAGGCCGGCCCGCCGCCGGATGCCGAAACCGGCGCGGCCATGTTCCAGACGGCCTCGAGTCTGGCCCAAAAGGGACTGGATTGGGTGGCCGAAGCGGTAAACGATGATGATCCTTACGGAACTTACCGGCCCTACAGCGAGGAAAGCCTGGCCGGTTACGCCAACGCCGCGCCCGATGCCGAAGGCTATGCCGCCCGTATGCGCCGCACCACCCTCCGCCGCCTGACTACGAGCGGGGTGATGTTAGGCGCGGGAATGCTGCGACCGGCGCTGCGCAAGTTGAGCAACGCCGCCCTCGATACCTTTCGTACCCCCGCCGGGCGGCGCTTGCTCAAGAAGAGCGCGTTGGCTTCGGCGGGGCTGGCCGGGTTGGCGGCAGCTTCGGCGGTGGCGGCGTACCTGCTGCAACGCAAGGCCGGCCCCGCCCCTACCGGCGTTTTGCAGGGCAGCCCGCTCTCGCCGCTGCTGGCAAATATCTATCTGCATCCCTTCGACGTGACGCTGACGCGCCGCGGCCACCAACTGGCCCGTTTCGCCGATGATTTCATCATGGCCTGCCCCACGCAGGAGGCTGCCGAAAGCGCTTACAACGATGCCGTGCGCTGTCTGGCGAAGTTACACCTGAAAGTCAATCCCGAAAAAACACACATTCTCAGCCCCAACGAACCGTTGGAATGGCTAGGAACAATAGTCAGGTAGTCGGTTCGTCGGGTAGTCGGTTCGTCGGGTAGTCGAGAAGTCGGTTCGTCGGATAGTCAGTTAGTCACCGACTAACCGACCACCTGACTACCCGACTAATTGACCAAACGACTACCTGACTAACTGACTACCCGACTACTTGACCAAACGACTACCTGACTAACTGACTACCCAACTACTTGACTAAATAACTAATGAAACCATTGATGATCATTTTGGTCTGGGTGGCCTGGTCGTAAAGGGTTTGGAATTGTTCTGGAGAGATGTAATGACAATCTGCGGCAAGATACAACTCGGATTGAACTTCGCTGGCCGAACGGCGGGCATATTTGAGAAAGCGGATAAATTCTGGGTCAGAACCGGCCTCGAACCCTTCAGCGATATTATGCATCACCGACCCCGCCGCACGCCGAATCTGGTCGCGCAGCCCAAAATCGCGGGCAAAATCACCCGCCCCGGTCACTTCATACACCTGGTTCGCCAACCCCCGCGCCGCCTGCCACGCCTTCACATCCTCAAACCGCTCAATCTTCGCCATTTTCCTATCCTCCTCAGCACCTAGTTTTGGGGGGGGGGGGGGGGGGGGGGGGGGGGGGGGGGGGGGGGGGGGGGGGGGGG
>CAZSFD010000009.1:0-89350 GCA_964606085.1 uncultured Anaerolineaceae bacterium | reverse complement strand
TCTGCGGGCGGGCCTTTTCGCGATCCATCTCAAAAGCGACCGCGCCCGACCGCACCTTCTCGCGGCCCTTTTTGCCCTCGCCCGGCTCTTTTTCTTCCACGCTGGAGGTGGTGTTCAGGGCGATGTAGACATTTTCGAGCGAAAGGCGCAGGGCATTGGGGTCGCCTTCCTGCTCGCCCAGGCTCGAAAGGCGCAGGGGGCGGTTATCGGCGATGACGGCGTCGAGGTATTTTTGGCGCGGGGTGCGGTAGTCGGGCGTTGGCGGCGGAGGTGCAACAGGCGGTGTGGTCGCCGGAGTGTTCTCCACAGGTTTTACGCTTTCGGCAGCAAGCGGAGGATCACTGGGCTTTGCCTTCGGGCGCAGGCCCTCGGGTAAAAGCACCTGCACGAGGTAAATCACCATCGCACCAAGAGCAATCCCCCACAGCCAGGGGCGGTCTTGCGGGGATAGGAACACGCCCAAGAAAGCCACAAAGGCGATCACCAGCAGCGGATAGGCCAAAATGGGCGTGTTTTTGAGCGGCTCGGTCAGTTTTTCGAGGATAGATTTGAATTTGTTGAAGAAGTCGAAACGGTTCATGCGCGGCCTCCCAGGTAGATTTGCCCTTTATTGTAGCAGTTTCTTGATTCTCTCAGGCTGGTATAATCCCGCCTATGCCGTTGACCGAAGATTTCATCCGCCCGGTGGTCGCGCATCAGATCGATCAATCGCTGCAAGACCGCCAGCCGCCAGCCCGTACCATTCAAGTGGCGGTGTATGATTACGATATAGAAACCGCCTGAATACCCGTCAACGAACAGATGAATCAACAGAGCGCACCCCATGGTGCGCTCTGTTGATTCATCTGTGACACTCATGACCCAACCCGGACAAGCCGGAAAAGCAAAACCCTTAACCACAAAAGACTCAAAGGAACACGAAGGAAAACCCAAAGAAGCCTTCGTGAATCTTCGTGTCCTTTGTGGTTAAAAATCTTTGCACAAAAAGCAAGAACTTGACTCGTAAGGTACTATTCGCTTATTCGTTCCCCATTCGTTGACCCAATGCTTCGCGCAACTGGCGCACAAACGCCCCCGCCGCACCCGCCGGGTCAGCCGCATTCCCGGCGGCGTTGATCAGCGCCGAGCCGACAATCACGCCATCGGCGATCTCGCCCACCTGGCGGGCCATCTCCGGCGTCGAGACGCCAAAACCCACGGCCAGGGGTTTATCGCAAGTCTGGCGCGCCCGCGCCACAAACGCTTTCAATCCTGGCGGCAGTTCGTCCCGTGCGCCGGTGACGCCAGCCAAAGAAACGAGATACAAAAACCCGGTGGTTTGCGCGGCCACAGCAGCCAGGCGTTCATCGGTGGTGGTTGGCGCGGCCAGGTAGACCAGGGCGGCGGCGTGTTGGGCGCAGGCCGCTTCCATCTCGGCGGCTTCTTCGGGCGGCAGGTCGGGGACGATGAAGCCATCGGCGCCGGCGGCCACGCCCTCGGCCACGTAGCGTTCGACGCCATAAGCCAGAATGGGGTTGATGTAGCCCATCAGCAGGAAGGGCTGCGCCACGCCAGCGGCACGCAATTGGCGCACCAGGTCGAGGCAGCGCGCCACCGTCACGCCCTGCTCCAGCGCCACCTGCGTGGAATGCTGAATGGTCGGGCCATCGGCCAGCGGGTCAGAAAACGGCACGCCCAGTTCGATCAAGTCTGCACCGTTGGCGGCAATCGCCTGCACCACTTCCAACGAGCTTACAGGCGTGGGAAAACCGAGGGTGAAATAGGGCATCAGCGCGGCGCGGCGTTCACTGCGGGTGCGCTGGAAGGTTGCGGTAATGTGGGAAAGACCGGTCATGGGGAAATCCTTTATGGTATGCGTAATTCGTTATTCGTTACTCGTTATTCGTTACTCGTTATTCGTTATTCGTTATTCGTTACTCGTTATTCGTAACATCATCACAAATAACGAATTACGAATTACGAATTACGAATAACGAATTACGCACCACGTTCCATACTCTTCAACACCGTATCCAAATCCTTATCGCCGCGGCCCGACAGGTTGACGACCAGGATTTGCTCTGGCGAAAGGGTGGGGGCCAGGCGGATGGCTTCGGCGACGGCATGGGATGATTCGAGGGCGGCCAAAATGCCTTCGGTGCGCGCCAGGGTGTGGAAGGCGTTGAGCGCCTGGGCATCGGTGGCGTAGGTATATTCGGCGCGGCCGAGCTGGCGCAGGTAAGAATGCTCCGGGCCGACGGCGGCGTAGTCGAGGCCGGCCGAGACGGAGTGCGTGTCGGCGATCTGGCCATCGTCGGTTTGCAGGACGTAGGTGTACGTTCCCTGCAAGACGCCGGGCCGTCCTTTGGCCGGGTCGGCGAAGCGGGCGGCGTGTTTGCCGCCTTCAATGCCCTCACCGCCCGCTTCCACGCCGATCAGCTTCACATCGGCATCGCCGAGAAAGGCGTGGAACAGGCCAATCGAATTGGAGCCGCCGCCCACGCAGGCGATACAGGCATCTGGCAGGCAGCCGGCCTGTTCCACAATCTGCCGCCGGGCCTCCTGGCCGATAACGGCCTGGAAGTCGCGCACCATCGTTGGGTAGGGGTGCGGGCCGAGGGCGGAGCCGAGCAGGTAGTAGGTGTCGGCCACGTTGGTCACCCAGTCACGGATGGCTTCGTTGACGGCATCTTTGAGCGTGCGGCTGCCGCTATCCACCGGGCGCACTTCTGAGCCGAGCAGCCTCATGCGCAGCACGTTGGGCTGCTGGCGGGCCATATCCACGCTGCCCATGTAGACGACACATTCCAGGCCGAGCAGGGCGGCCACGGTGGCCGAGGCCACGCCATGCTGTCCGGCCCCGGTCTCAGCCACGATGCGGCGCTTGCCCATCTGCTTCGCCAGCAGCGCCTGGCCGAGGGCGTTGTTGATCTTGTGTGCGCCAGAGTGGGCCAGGTCTTCGCGTTTGAGATAAATCTGCGCCCCGCCCAACTGCTGGCTCAACCGCCGGGCGTGATAGAGCGCCGTGGGCCGTCCGACGTAGGTGCGCAGCAAATGGGCGAACTCCGCCTGAAACGCCTCGTCGCTGCGCGAGGCCGCAAACGCTGCCTCGAGTTCGGCCAGGGCGGGCATCAACGTATCAGGGACGTATTGCCCGCCGAACGAGCCGAATTTGGATTTTAGATTGTGGATTGGGGGATTGCTCATTTCGTACCTTCCATTGGTAAACCTGAAACCTGTAAACCTTCAACCTTTGACCTTTGACTTTCGACCTTCAACTCGCCTACCTGCCCCTTCTCATCCCCACCGCCCGGCGCATCTGATCCAACAGCGGGCCACCGATGGCACGCGCTTTTTCGGCGCCGTCCATCAGCATTTTTTCGAGGTAAGGTTTGTCAGCCATATAGGCATCGTAGTGGGTGCGGGCTTCGCCAAAGGTGCGTTCGAGGACTTCGTAGATGGCCTGTTTGACCTCGCCGTAGCCGAAGCCGCCGGCCAGGTAGCGCTGACGCATGGATTCGATCTCTTCGGGGGTGGCGACCAGCTTGTAAATCAGGAAGAGATTGTCGCTTTCGGGGTCTTTGGGCTGGTCGGGGGTGCGCGAGTCGGTGACGATGCTCATCACGCGTTTGCGCAGTTGCCTGGCTGGGGCGAAGATCGGCAGGACGTTGTCGTAGCTCTTGCTCATCTTGCGGCCATCGGTGCCGGGGACAATGGCGACTTCGGCGCGGATCAGCGGTTCGGGGATGGTGAGGATGTTGCCGTAGGTGAAGTTGAACGCCTGGGCAATATCGGCGGCGATCTCGACGTGCTGCTTCTGATCTTGCCCGACGGGGACGACGTGGCTGCCGTAGAGCAGAATGTCGGCGGCCATCAGCACCGGGTAGGTGTAGAGACCCACGTTGACGCCGGCATCGGGGTCGCGGCCCTCGGCCACGTTGGCATCGAGGGCGGCTTTGTAGGCGTGCGCCCGGTTGAGCAGGCCCTTGGCAGTGAAGCAGCCTAAAATCCAGGTGCATTCAAAAATTTCAGGGATGTCTGACTGGCGGAAAAAGGTCACTTCGGCGGGGTTCATGCCGAGGGCCAGCCAGGTGGCGGCCACGTCGTAGGTCATGCGTTCCATTTCGTCGCCGTCGCGCACGGTGGTGAGACCGTGGTAATCGGCAATGAAATAGAGCGGGGTATAGTCTTTGACCAGGTCCAGCGCCGGGCGGATCATGCCAAAGTAATTGCCCAGGTGCGGCGTTCCGGTGGGCTTGATGCCCGAAAGGGAAACTTTCTTAGCCATTCTTCTTCTCCAGATAAACTAAAGTGAGCATGGGGGTCAGCGGTTCGCGGCGGAACTCACGATAGCCCAATTTTTTGTAGAGTTGCAGGTTGCGCTTGCTCAGATCGCCGGTGAACAGTTCAAAACGGTTGCCCGAAAAGCGGTGTTCGATCTCGTTCATCAGGCTGGTGCCAATGCCCTGGCCCTGCCAATTGGGGTGGACGATCAGCTTGGCGATGTAGCAGGTGCCTTCGCGGGCCTCGGCGCGCACCGAGCCGATGATTTTCTTGCCGCTGAAAGCCTTGAGGAACAACATGCGTTCAAATTCGGCATCCACTTCACCCAGGGTTTGCGTCAGCGGTTGCAGGCGTGGGTCGCCGTAGATTTCGGCTTCGCTCTGGTAGGCCAGCTTTTGCAGTTCCAAGATCGCTGCCAGGTCTTCCTGGCGGGCGGCTTCGATTTTGACCGGGTTGCGCGCCGCCTGGATGAAGGTTTGAATTTTGTGGAGATTTTTGACCCCCGGCGACGATTCGACGCCCGAAGCCACATCCACGCCCCATGGTTTCACCTGTTCGACAGCCTGGCGCACATTGCGTGGCGTGAGGCCGCCGGCCAGCAAAATGGGCAGGCGTTTGGCCAGCGAGGCCGCCAGGCTCCAATCGGCGGTTTGGCCGGTGCCGCCATATTCGCCGGCTACCGAGGCATCCATCAAATAAGCCGGGGCCTGCGAGGAGGCCAGGTAGCGCCGCAAAGCCTGAAGCGCTTCCTCCACATTTTGGGGGCGAATGGCCTTGAACGCCATGCCACCCAACTCAGCCAGCATCTCCGGTGGCTCGTCGCCAGCCAACTGGGCGCGGTGCAGGCCGCAATCAGCCACCACCTGACGGATTCCATCTACGGGCGCATTGACAAAAACGCCCACGAAGCTGATTCGTGTTGCGTGTTCTGCCAACGTGCGGGTGATTTCGGCGCAGGCCGCGGGCGTGATGAAACGCGGGCTTTGCGGGTAGAAGTTGAAGCCAAGCATATCGGCGCCTGCTTCAATGGCCGCCTGGGCGTCTTCGATGGTTTTAATTCCGCAGATTTTGACTTTCATAACGTGTTGCGTGCTGCGTGTAACGTATTCCGTGTTTCGCATTTCAATACGGAACACGCTACACGCTACACGATACACACCCTTTCAAGTGAGTAATTGCCGAATTTTCCCAACCCGGTCTTCTGCCACCACCAGCGCCTCGCCGATCAGCATCGCATCTACGCCAGCTTCAGCCAGGCGGGTCACATCCTGGTGGGTGTGGATGGCGCTCTCGGCCACGAAGCAGATTTCTGGCGGCACGAGCGGGCGCAGGGTGAGACAGGTCTCTAGTTTAATCGAAAAGTCATGTAAATTGCGGTTATTGACGCCAAGCAGTTGCAGGTTGGCAAGTTGCAGGGCAGCGTGCAACTCGTCGGCATCGTGGACTTCGACGAGGGCGGCCATGCCGAGTTCGAGAATCAGCGCGTGCAGGTCGGCCAGCAGCGCCGGGTCGAGGTACGCGGCGATCAACAGCACCGCGCTGGCCCCGGCGGCGCGCGCCTCGTAAATTTGATAGGGGTCGAGGACAAATTCCTTGCGCAACAAGGGCGTGTTCGGCAGAGCAGCATGGATCTGCCGCAAATAATCGAGGTGGCCCTGAAAATACTTTTCGTCGGTCAGCACGCTGATGGCAGCAGCGCCGTTTTCGGCATAGGTGCGCGCCAGCAGCAAGGGGTCGAAATCGGGGCAGAGCAGGCCGCGTGAGGGGGAGGCTTTTTTGACTTCGGCGATTAAGGCGGGCGTGGTGCGTGGTGCGTGTTCCGTTTTCCGTAGTGCGGCGATGAAGTCGGCAGGGATGGGGCTGGCTTCGGATTCAGCGCGTACAACGGTGAGGGGCCTGGCGGCTTTGGCGGCGGCCACTTCGAGTTTTTTGTGAGCGAAGATTTCGTCGAGGATGGTCATAGGTGGGGGAAGCGAAAAGCGAAAAGGGAGATGGTTGTACCCCTTTTCGCTTTTCGCATGTCGCTAATTCTTTGAACCCTGCTGCTGGCTAACCCTAACCAACCCCTCCAACTTCGCCAGCGCTCCGCCGCTTTCGAGCGCTTGCTCGGCTTCGGCGAGGGCGGCGGCGAAATCGCCGGTTTCGGTGGCGAGGGCGGCGGCGGCGTTGAGCAGGACGACATCGCGGCGGGGGCTGCGGTCTGCGCCGGTAAGGATGGCGCGCAGCATGGCGGCGTTTTGCGGCGGGTCGCCGCCGGCCAGGTCGGCGCGCGTGGCCGGGCGCAAGCCCAGGCTGGCGGGGTCGAGTTCAAAGGTGGTGACGTGGCCGTCCTTGAGATGGCTGACACGGTTGGGGCCATCGGTGACGAGTTCGTCCATGCCGCCATGCCCGTGGACGACGAAAGCCGCTTTGCCGCCCAACGCGCCCAGCACTTCGGCCATGGGGTGCGTCAGGGCCGGGTCGTAGACGCCGATCAGTTGGTGGGTGGCGCGGGCGGGGTTGGTCAGCGGGCCGAGCAGGTTGAAGATGGTGCGCTGGCCCAGTTCACGCCGCGGGCCGATGGCGTGCTTCATGGCCGGGTGAAATTTGACCGCGAACAAGAAACCAATGCCCACTGCTTCCACGCAGGCCGCCACCTGTTCGGGCGTGAGGTCGAGGTTGACGCCCAGCGCCCCCAGCACATCGGCGCTGCCACATTTCGAGGAAGCGGCGCGGTTGCCGTGTTTGGCCACATAACGCCCGGCCCCGGCAATCACAAAGGCCGCCGTGGTCGAGATGTTGAAGGTGTGCGCCCCGTCGCCGCCGGTGCCAGCCGTATCGAGCAGGTCGCCAGTCACGTTGGGGTGAATAGGGGCGGCGTTGGCGCGCATCGCCCGCGCCGAGCCGGTGATTTCGTCCACCGTTTCCCCCTTCATGCGCAGCGCCACCAGGTAGCCGCCGATCTGCGCCTGGGTCGCCTGGCCGGTCATAATGATGTTCATGGCCTCCTCAGCCTCGACAGCCGTCAGATCGTGGCGCTGCATGGCTTTGGCAATATAGGGTTTGAGCATAATTCCTCCTCGTAAGGCGCAATTAATTTCGCCTTACCAAAAAATCGCGATAGATGCGAAAATGATCGGTATCTTCGTAACGGATTGGCCGGATGGGTGCGGAGTCAAAATTGTAGAGGGTGGCGTCAGGACAGGCCATCAAAATCGGCGAATGGGTCGCCAGGATAAACTGCGACTGCCCGGCGTGGCTGAGTTCAGCCAACAGGTCGAGCAGCGCCAACTGCGTGCGCGGCGAGAGGGCCGTTTCGGGTTCATCGAGCAGATACAGGCCGCGCCTCTGGTAGCGATTGCTGAAATACGCCATCAGCGATTGCCCGTGCGACTGCGTGACCAGCGACTTGCCGCCGAAATACTGCAACTGTCCGGGGTCGGTCACCGCCCATTCGTCAACGGCGCGGGTGAAGTAGTTGAAATTGCGCGAGCCGAAGAATGAACCTGGCACGGGGCCATCCTGCCATTGCGCGGTCATACAGGTGTGGAAGCGCTCCTCATAAGGATTGTGCTCGAGGCGGCGCATCTCGCTATCATCCCAAATGTGGATGCCCGCCTTGCGGGCAATGGCTTCCAGCAGGGTAGATTTGCCCGAACCGTTCTCGCCGACGAAAATCGTCACCGGCGTGGGGAAGCTGATGCGCTCCTGACGCTGGAAAATTGCCAGGTTGAACGGGTAGCGCTCGCAGGTGGGAAAGAAATCTGGGTGGATGGTGATGCTGTGGAGGTGCATGGAATTGGGTAGCATGGGATTAATCCAGTGCTACGTTCAAAAAATTCTGTAGCATCTGCTTGCCGTGCTGGGTGAGAATCGATTCGGGGTGGAACTGCACGCCAAAGATGGGATATTCCTTGTGGCGCAGGCCCATGATCTCGCCTTCGGCAGTTTGGGCGGTGATTTTCAGGCAAGCGGGCGGCGGCGACTGGACGATCAGCGAGTGATAGCGCGTGGCGGTGAACGGACTGGGCAGCCCGGCGAACAGGCCCTCGCCATCATGTTCGATGGGCGAGGTTTTGCCGTGCATCAGCCGCGGCGCACGGATGACGTTGCCGCCGAACACCTCCCCGATGCCCTGATGCCCCAGGCATACCCCCAACAGCGGGATGCGCGGCCCCAACTGGCGGATCAAATCTTCCGAGATACCCGCATCCCTGGGTTCCCCCGGCCCCGGCGAAATGACGATGTGCGTCGGTTTGAGCGTTTCGACCTCAGCCACGCTGACCACATCATTGCGAAAAATCTGCATTTCTGCGCCCAACTCACCGAAGTATTGGACGAGGTTGTAGGTAAAGGAGTCGTAGTTGTCTATGACGATTAACATGGTTTAGCTCCTGGAAGGTTCGATATTCGATACATCGTTATTCGTAAAGCGAATAACGATGTATCGAATATCGAATTATCGCTTCTCCGCCCTCTCCACCGCCACCAGCAGCGCACCGGCCTTGTTCATCGTCTCCTGGTATTCGGTGGCGGGGTCAGAATCGGCTACCAGGCCAGCGCCCGCCTGGACGGAAATGGTCTGGCCGCGCATCACCATCGTGCGCAGGGCGATGCAGGTATCCATCGAGCCATCATAGCTGAAGTAGCCCACCGCCCCGGCATACACACCACGCGGCGCACCTTCGAGGTCGTGGATGATCTGCATGGCGCGCACTTTCGGTGCGCCGCTGACGGTTCCGGCGGGGAAGGTGGCGCGCATCAGGTCGAAGGCGTCGTACTCGGGGCGCAGCAGCCCTTCGGCCTGCGAGACGATGTGCATGACGTGGGAATAGCGCTCAACCACAGTCTGTTCGGGTACGTGGACGCTGCCGTAATCGCACACGCGGCCCAGGTCGTTGCGGCCCAAATCCACCAGCATGACGTGTTCGGCCAGTTCCTTGGGGTCGGCGAGCAGTTCTTTTTCGAGGGCGGCATCTTCTTCGGGGGTTTTGCCGCGTGGCCGCGTGCCAGCGATGGGGCGCAAGGTGGCGCGGCGTCCCTCCAGGCGCACATGGACTTCCGGGGAAGCGCCGATCAGCCGCAGGGGTTCGTTGGAGTCGCCCGCCAGTCCGTCGAAATCGAAGTAGAACATATAGGGCGAGGGGTTCAGCCGCCGTAAGGCGCGGTAAATATCAAAGGGGGCGGCGCTGGTCTGGCGCGAAAGGCGCTGCGAAACGACCGCCTGGAAGATGTCACCGGCGGCAATGTGTTCTTTGGCGCGCACCACGGCATCCATGTATTGCTGCCGCGACATGGTCGAGGTCAATTCGGTGTTGGCGCAGTCGCCGGGGCAGGGTTCAACGATGGGGATTGCGCCATGAATGCGCCGTTCGAGGACATCCAGGCGTTGGTTGGCCTTTGCCACGCCATCTTTCTCGTTGAGGTGGGCGTTGACGATCAGCAGCAGCCGGCCAAAAGCATGGTCGAAGGCGATGACCGTATCGGCCAGCAGGAAGACGGCATCGGGCAGGTCGGGGTGCGGTTCGAGCGGCACGGTTGGCTCGAAGAAGCGCACCGCATCGTAGCCCAGGTAGCCCACCAGCCCACCCGAAAAGCGCGGCAGGCCGGGGATGGGTTCGGGGCGGTAAGCGGCCAACAAGGGGCGCAGCGAGGTCATCGGGTCTTCGTTGCCAGAGACGATGCGGCCAACGACTTCGCCGCCTTGTAATGCGCGTTCTTCGAGGGTTTCGCCGCGCACGATGTAGGCGCGGGTGATGTCGGTGCCGATGAACGAGTAGCGCGCCACCTGTTCTCCGCCGGTGACCGATTCGAGCAGGAACGATGGCCCCGGCCCGGCTAATTTCAGATAGACCGAAACAGGCGTATCCAGGTCGGCAGACAGTTCGCGCACGATGGGGCGCAGGGTGTAGGGGGGTGGTTTGGAGGGCGTGGGCATGAATGGCTCCGGGTGTTGACAAGTCGTTTAATCGGTATAGGTTATGCGATATTCGAATAACCCATGCCGATTAACGAATATCGAATAATCCCAAACAAAAAACCCGCTCATATCCCCAGGAAGTTCGCCATAGCGGATGCTTCCTTGCAGGGACGGGAGCGGGTTCCCGTGGTGCCACCCTGGTTAAGCTGGCAAAAAAAATCCCATCGGTGTTGCACGATGGGAGGCCAGCTTCACTCATTGGGGTACGATTCTCGAATAACCATTCTCGAATAAATACCCTTTGCCCTGGTAACGGTGGCACTCCGGCTCAGGCTATTGAATGTTGTACAACATTGTTCGCCCTGCAACTCTGAGGTCCATTCATCACTGGCGTTCAGGCAGGTTCACACCATTACAAGCGACGCTTGTTCCCTGCTCTCTGGGCTGCCGTTTCAGCGGTTACTCGTCCTCTTCACAGTTTTTCTCGTTTCGATTGGCCTGTTTATATCAAATCGGATGGTTTTAGTCAAGATAAAAAGCTCACAACGATCTGGCATTGTCTTTGTGATACCCTGCACAGCCTTGCAGTTTAGACAACGTTGTCAATTTCTATTGTACACAAAGAATAGCTAAGGGTATAATCGAATCATCCGACCTAAAAATTCTATCAAATAGGAGAAATTGCTATGGCCTTCGATCTGGAAGCACTCAAAGAAAGCGTCATTGATGGCAACGCCAAGAAAGCGTTAGCCCTGACCCAGGAAGCGCTGGCCGAGGGCGTTGCCCCGGAAAGCCTGATCAACGATGGTTTGATCCCCGCGATGAGTACGGTTGGCAAGTATTTCGAGGAAGGTGAGTTTTTCGTCCCCGAAATGCTGATCGCCGCCCGCGCCATGCAGGGCAGCCTCGATATTCTGCGCCCGCTGGTGGCTAAGAGCGGCATGAAGCCCCTCGCCACCGTCGTTGTTGGCACGGTCAAGGGCGACCTGCACGATATCGGCAAAAACCTGGTCAAGATCATGCTCGAAGGGGCTGGCTGCAAGGTGATTGACCTCGGCACGGATGTCTCCCCCGAAAAATACGTCCAGTCGGCTAAGGACGAAGGCGCCGATATCATCGCCCTCTCGGCCCTGCTGACCACCACCATGCCCAACATGAAAGGCACGGTGGATGCCGTTGATGCTGCCGGCTTGAAGGGCAAGGTCAAGGTCATCATCGGCGGCGCACCTGTTACCGATAGCTACGCCAGGCAAATCGGCGCGGATGGCTATGCCCCCGATGCCAGCCGCGCGGCCAACCTGGTGCGCAATTTGATGGGCCTGGCAGCGGCGTAAGCGCCATGGCTCGCGAATCGAAAAGGCCACGGAAGGCAACCTTCCGTGGCCTTTTCGATTGTCATCTCAATCAAACAGGGATAGCCATCTCCGTAGCGTTATCGGGGTAAGAAAGAATCAGCACTTCGGCTTGCAAACGATGGAACGATGCCAACAGGTTCATTACGCGGTCAGTGGCTTGTCCGGCCATATAAGGTTCGTGGCAATTCGCGCAAACTTCCGCCGGGACATTTTTAACCACGATCACCGTTGTTGGAAACAGAAAAGGCACATTGGCCAGGCCGGGCTTCAGGTTGCCACCGCAAATTGGGCAAAGGCTACTTTTTACGGGTTTGGAAGTCATAGTTCCACTCCTCGGGTGATGGTTGATACACCGTCACAACGAATAAGCGCTCATTTTCCTGATCGATGGCAATGACCGCATGAATCGGAACACCTTGCTCTGACCAAGCGAGAACGAGGCAATCGGGTAATGGACGATTCAACGTCGGATAATCTTCAATAACAAGGGTTTGGCATAGCGCATCTTCCACCATGCGCCGAGACCATCCTTCGTTAATCAGTTCGGTGATGGCATGACGAGACCATAAAATAGCGCGGCCCTGATCATCAGCAGCATTCCGCGAGGCTATTCGACCGATAAAGGCTTGTTTTTCCTGCGTCAGCATCATAGAACGATTTTAGCACAATAAAGGCCACGAGTTTGTGTGTCCGTGGCCTTTTGTATTTCCACCCCATTGCCGTGAAAATAACCCGCCAATGGGGTGATCATCTTTCCTATCCAGGTTGCCGCCAGTCAGCGCCCCTTGTTTCACCCCGCTTGCTGCCATTCCAGGCGTATGCCGAGCCTTTTTTTCGGCAGTAGTTTTCCACGAATAACACGAACGATGGCTCAAAAATGTTCGCCCTGCTTGACATCTCTCAGATATTCGTATATATTCTTATATATCGAGAATATTCGAGAATAAAAAAGAGAAAACAAGCGTGCCACCCCCTATCTTCCGCGAAGAACGCCTGAAATGGATTATCCACCGCCTGAAGGCTGATCAAAGTGTGCAGGTGAACGAACTGGCCAAAGAATTTGGCATCAGCCCTTCGATGATCCGCCTTGACCTGAAAGAGCTTGAAGCGCGTGGTTTGCTGCAACGCACGCATGGCGGCGCCATCCTGGCCGAGGGGCTGAACGGGCGCGTGATCACCGGCAAGACCCCCTTCGATGAGCGGCGCGTTTCGCTGCTGGCCGAAAAAGAGGCCATTGGGTGTGCCGCTGCTGGGTTGGTTGCCGATGGCGAGTCGCTGATGCTCGACAGCGGCAGCACCACGCTGCACGTTGCGCGCGCCTTGCAGGGCAAGCGCAACCTGACCATCATCACCAACGCCATAGACCTGCTGCCTGACCTGATGGCCATCCCCGATGCGCAGATTTATCTCAGCGGCGGGCTGGTCAACCGGGATTATGTTACCCTGCTGGGCGAAATTGCCGCCGAGGTGATTGGGCGTTTCCGCGCCGCCAAAGCCATCCTCGGCATAGATGGCATCTCGCTCGACCACGGCCTGACCGCCACCGACCCGGCCATCGCCGCGGCCAAACGCAAGATGATGACCGCCTGCGGGCAGTTGATCATCGTCGCCGACCACACCAAATTCAACCAGGTGTCTCTTTACACGTTGGCCCCCATCGAAACCATGCACACCCTCGTCACCGATAGCGCCACACCCTACGCCACCATCGAAGCCCTGCGCGAACGCGGTGTTGAAGTGATTATTGCTTCCTGACGTTATCGGGTAAACGGGTAACGGGGCGACACGATATTTTCACCCAATTCCCCCCATCACCCTCTCACCCAAAGGAAACCCCCATGTCTGACACCCCCCTCCCCCTCACTATGCGCGCCCTCGTCCTCGATGGTGTTGGTTTTGAGCATCTTGTGGTAAAAACCGTTCCTACGCCGCGCCCTGGGCCGCGCCAGCTGCTTGGCCGCGTGGATGCGGCAGGCATCTGCACTTCGCTGATCAAACTGATCGAACAAGGCCCGGCGCATTCGTATATTTATGGCTGGGACATCACCCAGCACCCGCTGATCCTCGGCGACGAGGGCTGCATCACCCTCGTTGAGGTGGGCAGCGACCTGGCCGGGCGCTATGCCGTCGGCGAACGCTACGCCATCCAGCCAGCGGTGGATATTGCGCCGATCAATCACCGCGAACGCTACCGCGACAATGCCCGCGGCGTGCAAAAACTGGGTGTGGGGTACACGCTGCAGGGCCACCTGGCCGAATACATCCTCGTCAGCGAGGAAATCCTCGAGGCTGGCTGCTTGCTGCCGCTGCCCGATGCCGCCATGCCTTTCGCCCACGCCGCCCTGGCCGAGCCGATCTCGTGCGTGATCTCGGCGCAAGACCATCACATCCACCTGGCGCAGCCCAACCCCTTGTCGCCGCGGCAGGTGATCCACGGGTTGAAGCCGGGCGGCATCACGGTCATTCTCGGCGCGGGAGCGATGGGCCGCATACACGTAGATTTGGCGCTCAGCTACAAGCCCGCCGTGGTCATCGCCGCCGATTTTATTCAGGAACGCCTCGACATTGTCACCCGCCTGTTTGGCGAGAAGGCCCGCCGCCTGGGGGTGGATTTGCAGGCGTTCAATTCCAGCACCGCTGACCTGGGCGCGCACCTGGCTGCTCTCTCGGGCGACCGCGGGGCCGACGATGTGATCGTGGCCGTGGGTTCGGCCAAAGCTATCGAATCGGCGGAGAAGCTGGTGGCGCGGGGAGCCGTGCTGAACCTGTTTGGCGGGTTGAAGAAGGGGCAAGATGTGGTGGCGATGGATACGGGCGTGATCCACTACAAGGAGATCAACGTCACCGGCTCCAGCGGCGGCTCGCCGTGGGATGTGGCCCGCACGCTGGAACTGATGGCCGCCGGGCAGCTTGACGCTGGCGCGCACATCACCCGCATCGGTGATCTCGACCACGCCCCGGCCTTCCTTGAAATGGTCAAGGCCCAACAACTGGACGGCAAAGCCGTGGTCTACCCCCACCGGCGCACGGACGAAATTCTGGCCGTGCCTGCCTGGACGGAGGATGACGAGAAAAATTACCTGTCGTAAAAATAAAGTTCGCCGGGCATCGCCCGGCGAACTTTATTTTTACGACAGAATGGGAAAACCTTCCAACTTTCAAACCTTCAACCTGACGGTTTTGATCTCAAACGGCCTGAAATCGAGCGCCACATTGCCAAAGCCAATCGCCAGCGGCTCGCCGCCTTCTTCGGTCAGGTCGGTTTGCAGGGCGGCGTTGGCGGGGATGCCGAGGGTGAGCGTGCAGCGCGTAGCCATGCGTTTGCTCTCGTAGAAGCGCAAAATTACATCGCCAGAACCATCCTCGGCCAGTTTGACCGTTTCAAGGATGATGTTGGGCGCATCTACGGCCAGCAGCGAACCCTGGCCCGCCTCGCCGGGGATGATCATTGGCGGGATGTTAAGCTCGTAGGCTTCGCGCACCAGGTTGCACTCGGCGAATGTGCCGCTCCATGGGTACAGCGCATAGGTGAAGGTCTGGATGCCCTTATCGGCTTTCATATCGGGGGCCAGGGCCGATTTGAGCAGGGTCAGGTTGATCGTGCCGCCCAACACGTTGACGCCATATTTGCAGTCGTTGAGTACGGCCACGCCGCGGTTCTCCTCGGCCAGCGCCGTCCATTTGTGGTTGCTGACCTCGAAGCGGTCGGCGTCGTATTGGCGCGAGCGGTGGTTGGGGCGGCGCAGGTGGCCGAACTGAATCTCGTGGATGGCTTCGTTGGCGTGGATGTTGGTGGGGAAGGCCACCTTGAGCAGCTTGTGCTTCTCCTGCCAATCAATCGTCGTCTCAAATTCGAGGCGGCGGCTGGCGCGGCGCAAGGTGATGCTTTGTGTGATGGAGGATTGGCCCAGGGCGCGCGTGAGTTTGATTTGCGCTTGCAGCGGGCCAGTGGCGATGATTTCGAGCGTGGCGGGTTCGTCGGTGGCGACGGGTTGCAGTTCGTAGGCGCTGTCCAAGTCCCAGGCGTCCCAGTTGGTGGGAACGTCTTTGTACAGGCGGAACTGGTTGGCGGGGGCAGAGAGCGTCTCGCGGCGGGTTTCTTTGTCGAACAGGCTGGTCACTTCGCCGCGGGCGTTGAATTGCACACGGATAAACTCATTTTCCATGTACAGCAGGTTATCGCCATTGTGGCCGACGGTGACGGGCGTGCCGGGCTTGGTGGGCGAATCGAGGCGGTGCAGGGTGGTGTAGCCGCAAGAGGGGACGGTGACTTCTTTGAAGCCGGAGGCCGTATCAACGAGCACGGTGCGCGGCCAGTTGAGCGAGTTGAAGATCGTCATCGAAGCGGCGCTGTGCGCAGATTGCCCTGCGCCGCTGGTCGCAGCCGCAGGTGGCACATCTACGAAGGTTTCGGCGGCGGCGTGGGCCAGTTTGTCGGCGGTGGTGATCACGCCAGCCAGTGTGGCTTCGGCTTCCTGGTAGACGCGTTCGATGGAAGAGCCGGGCAGAATATCGTGGAACTGGCACAGCAGGTGATCTTGCCAGGCATCGCCGAGGCTTTTAGGGGTAAAGGGGAAGTCGTTGAGGGCGTGGGCGGCGGTGGCCCACAGTTCGGCCTCACGCAGGGCGATTTCGGCTTTGCGGTTGCCGCGCTTGGTTTTGGCCTGTGAGGTGTACGTGCCGCGATGCGCCTGGAAGTACAGTTCGCCCACGTAACGCTCTTTGGGCAGGCCCTGCTTTTCGAGGTCGGCGAAAAATTCGGCAGGCGAGGAAATCTGTACCCGCGGCAAACCTTCCAGGTCGGCGGCGCGGCGCAGGTATTCCAGGTGATTGCGCTCTGGCCCGCCGCCGCCATCGCCCCAGCCGAAGGCCAAAATGAACGACTTGATGCCGTTCTTTTGCAGGCGGGTGTTCCAGCGCTCGAAGATGGCGCTGGGGCGGGTTTGCGAGTTGTAATCGGTGTAGATGTGGGCGGGGATGGCGCTGCCGTCAATGCCTTCCCACCAGAAGGTGTTATAGGGGAAGGGTTCGCCGCCGTTGTAGGCCCAGGTGATCTTCTGCGTGGCGAAGCCGACGCAGCCGCAGCCTTTCAGGATTTGCGGCAGCGCCCCCGAATAGCCGAACACGTCGGGCAGCCACAGCACGCGGCTGTCGAAGCCAAATTCTTCGGCAAAGAAGCGGCGGCCATACAACACCTGGCGGATCAGCGCTTCGCCGCCGGCGATGTTGGTATCGGGTTCGACCCACATCGCGCCATCGGGGATGATCTTGCCTTCGTGGATCGCCTGTTTGACGCGGGCGTACAGTTCGGGGTATTTCTGGCGCAGCATCCCATACAGGTGCGCCTGGCTTTGCAGGAATTTGTGGTTGGGGTATTCATCGAACAATGCCATCTGGTTGATGATGGTGCGCGCCATTTTGCGTTCGGTCTCTTGCAGCGGCCACAGCCAGGCCACATCTATGTGGGCGTGGCCGAAGGCGTGCAGCACGGGCATGGTGGGGCCGTTGTGGGCGTCGAGCAGCGGCTTGAGGCGGGCGCGGGCGGCGGTAGCGCTGGCGAGCATGGCTTCTTCGGGCAGTTCGGGGTCGAAGATCAGCGTGGATTCAAACAGGCCCTCGTCAATTTCGGCGGTGCGCAGCAGTTTTTCGTCCAGCCCGTTGCGCAGATCGAACAGCGTGTTGAAGTCCAATTCGAGCTGATAGATTTCTTCGCGCCAGACGCCAAACGTGCATTCGACCACCTGCACCTGTGTTGGGCCGACCGGCGGCACGGTCTGGACGCCATGCGGCACGGGGCCGTCGCCGACGGTGATGCGCCCGTGGCCGGCGTAGGCTTCGAGCAGCAAATCGTAGACTGAACCGGGTTCGCCGCTGCGGGCAACGGTGATCTCACGGTGGCCCCAGCCGAAGGAGCCGGTCAGCACGCCATTGACCCAGGCCAGGGCTTCGCCGCCCAAATGGCAGCGAAAAACAATGCGCTTGCCGGCTGCTTCAGGTGGGACGACGAAACGGCCTTTGAACCAGCCATATTCCCATTTTGCGCCCCAGGGCGTGCCCGGCGGCATGGGTTTGAACTCGCCTTGCAGGGCTTGCTCGGCGGTCAGTTGTTCGAGGGTGGCGAAGCCGCTCATTTCGATGGCACCGAGCGGCTGGTAGGTAAGCTGCGCCAGGGCAGCCTGCCAGCGTTGGATACGGTGCAGCCATTCAAGAGGGAGGGTCATAGAAAAACACCTTTCGAGGTTTGAAAGAGAAACGGGATAACTGATTCTACCAGTAGTTCGACCCTAAAAGTTTTCTCCGACAATCAGACATACCCAGGTAGCTTCTAAGTCACCGGTAGTGGCGCAGCGGAGAAGGCTTCATATTCTTTCTTGGCCACGATTTCTTTCATGCGCAGCAGCGCCCGCAGGATGTCATCGTAGCTGGTGTAGAGCGGCGATATGCCCAGGCGCAGGTTATCGGGAGCGCGAAAATCGGGGATGACACGCGGCGAGACGGCCTCGATCATGGCGCGGTTGATGCGGTAGGCTTCGGGGTGGCGCAACGCAACGTGCGAGCCGCGCCGGGCCGGGTTGAGCGGTGTGCCGAAGCTGAAGCCCAGGGGCAGCAGCCACTCCTGGGCCAGGGCGATCAGGTATTCCGTTTGGCGCATACTTTTGGTGCGCACACGCCGGACGCCGGCTTCGAGCAGCATTTCTACGCCAATTTCGATGGCCGAGAGTGAGAGGATGGGCGGTGTGCCAACGGCAAAGCGGGCAATGCCCGGGGCGGGGGTGTACTCCTGGTTGAACTGAAAAGCATTCGCGCTGCCAAACCAACCCCAAATGGGCTGTAATAGCTTTTCTTGCAAGTCTTCGCGCACATATAAAAAGGCCGGCGCACCCGGCCCGCTGTTGAGATACTTGTAGGTGCAGCCGACCGCCAAATCCACATCCCAGGCATTCAATTTGATCGGCACGACCCCCGCCGAATGGCTCAAATCCCACAGCGCCAGTGCGCCGCTCATGTGCGCCAGTGCGGTGATCTCCTGCATTTTGTACAAAAAGGCGCTTTTGAAGGCGACATGGCTCAAACTGAGCAGGGCGGTCTGCTTGCCCAGGGCGGCATCTACATCGGTCGTTTTGACCTGAATGCTATCGCGGCTGGGCAGCAAGGTGATCTGATGCCCTTGCGCCAGCAGTTGGCTGATGCCCTGCAAAATATAGAGATCAGAAGGGAAATTGAGTTCATCACTGATGATTTCATTTCGTCCGCTCTGATAGCGCAGCGCTGCCGCCGCCAATTTGAACAGGTTGACCGAGGTCGAATCGCTGACCAGAATTTCGCCCGGCCGCGCACCGAGCAGCACGGCAATTTTGTCGCCTGCCCGGCGTGGGGCATCCATCCAGCTTTCATTCCAGCCACGCACCAGCCGCTCGCCCCACTGCTTTTCGACCACCGTTTTCAACTGGTCTACGGTTGCCAGCGGCAGCCGGCCCAATGAGTTGCCATCGAGATAGATGGTATCTGGATCGGTGATCGCAAAGCGTTGGCGGAAGGCTGCCAGTTCGTCAATCGAATCGAGGTGGTTGGCGAGGGAGATCATCGTGTCTCTGGTGAAAAGGCCACCTGTTGGAGAATTTGCTCCACCCAGGCGGCATACATTTTTGCTGAAGGGTGCAGGCCGTCGCTGGCGATCAAGTCCTTTTCTTCGACGGCCCGGCGTGAGATCGGCGTAATATCCACATAGAGCGCACCGGCGGCTTCGGTTTCGGCGCGGTTGGCGGCATTGAAGGCGTCAATTTCAGCCGCGATTTGGGTGGTGTTGGCGCCCCACGCAAAAGGCGTGACGCCCCAATCGGGAATGGATAGCACGATGACGCGTTCTGGCCTAGCGCCGGCGAAGCCGATGGCTTGCTGCAACAGGCTGCGAAATTCGTCGCGATAGGTAGCCAGTGGGTAGCCGCGGTATTGGTTGTTGACGCCGATCAGCAGGGTGACGTAATCATACGGCGCTTGTGGTTTGGCCTGGTCAATGCCTGCCGATAGTTCGCCGGTCGTCCAGCCGGTGCGGGCGATGATTTCAGGGTCAATCACGGCCAGGCCGTTGGCGCGCAACCGGGCGGCCAGTTGCATCGGGAATCGTTCGGCGGCGCTGACGCTTTCACCAATGGTATACGAGTCACCGAGGGCCAGCAGGCGGATGGGGGTGGGGGTCATCGTTGGCAGCGCAGGCGTGCAGCCGATCAGCAGCAGGAGTGTAAGCACCGCGAACCGGTTCATGACATCAAGGTCAAGGCCAGCATGGAGGCAATGGTCAGAAAGACACCCGCCAGGAGCAAAATGCCAATCGGCCACCAGCCCTGCAAGGCCACCAATAAACTAACCAACACGAAGATCGCCAGAAAACGCATGGCACGGTAGACCTCGAACCGCTTTCCTTCCAACGGCTGGCTGAAACGCACCCATAAGCCAATGCCAGCCACCAGCCCGCCAACGCCCAAGACAAACCACAGCGTAAACAACTGATCACCGGTCAGCCAGGGCACGGGCAGCATCAGCATACCGCAGGTCTGATAGCGAAAAGGCATCAAGCGGGCTGCGAAATGGCCGATTTGGGCGAAGATGAACCAGTGCATATCCACCTGCTGGGCGGTCACCTGCCAGGTTTTGGTTTTGGTTTGATAAGGTTCGAGGGGCAATTTTTCATTTTGGCGGTTGATGGCACCGCTTCCGCTGAAGCTGTAGTGGATGGTGAGGTTGATCGCTTTTTCGCCGATATTGGTGAAATCGGCGGTAATCAGGCCAGGCTGATTGGGTGTGACAAGCACCGGACAACGGAGTGTTTCGAGGGGGTCATCGCCCAGTTTGTTGAAGCCGTAGAAAACGGCTTCGGCATCAGCCCACACCGCTACGATAGTTAAAGCCAGGGTCAGCAAAACGCCGGTCAGGTATATCATCGCCGCCAAGAGGCGCAACCAGTTTTGTTGGGCAGGATATCGGTTCATGGTCTGGTCTCCTCACTTTTCCTGTGGCAGCGGCATGAAGCCGCGGCCCAAAATTTCTTGCGCTGGTGAAATGATAACAAACGCGGCGGGGTCTTTTTCACTGACCAGCGCTTTGAGTTGGTTGATTTCGGTAACGGTCAGGGCGCACAGCAAGACATCGCGTGGTTCGCCGGTGTACATGCCCATGCCGGGCAGTCGTGTTGCGCCACGCTTGAGCTGCTCGAAAACTTTCCGGCTGATGGCTTCGGCCTGGCTGGTGATGATCATCGCCATAAATTGTTTGCGCCGCGTCGAACGGCGGAACCAGGCCTGGAATCCCCTGGCGGGCTGGTTGGTACCCATGGCCATTTGTTCGCCCACGAAACGCGGCAACACCTCGCCAGAAGCCTCGTGCATACCCATGGTCAGCAGGCCCACCAGTAGAAAGGCGCTGACATAGAGCAGCGTGCCAATGAAAATGGCCTGGCCGCTCACTGGCCCAATCGCTGCCCGGCTGACGGTTTCGGTCAGCGTCGCCGCCGGGTAGGGGTGCAGGTAGAGCTTGCCAAACCAGGCGATCATCATGGTGATGAACAGCCACCAATAGTTACGCCGCACGCGCCGTCCCAGGGCTTCGAGCATTGAGATCGGAAAATCGGGCTGCAACAGGCTTTCTGCCAGGCTCTCGGCCCAATCGGCGGAGGGGGCGAAGGGAGGCACGAGCATGGCGGCGAAGAAATCGGTTTCGAGCAGGCGCACGCGCTCGCTCCATAATTCGTAATAACGGTAGCGCCGGGCTTCGATCCACAGGAACATGGTGATCAAGAGCATGTTCAACAGGATCACATCGGCGAAGGTTTCCAGGTTCGTAAAGGCGATGGAAACCGCCGCGCCGGTGGTGACCACGGCCCAGTTGGTTGTCGTATCCAGCCGTTGCCGCCATACATTGGTGCGTGTGACCTCGGCGCGGAAGAAATGCACCATGGCGGTGGTAAATTCGCCCGGGCGCAGGTGGTAGCCGCGATAGGTCCACACCGTATCGCTGCCAGGAGGGGGAGAAGGTGGCACATCGTTCATCAGACACCCCAAAATAGACGCAAACCAACCAGAATGACCACGGCGATCAGCACCGTTAGCGGCGTACCCACACGCAAATAATCTTTGAAGGTATAACCGCCGGCGCTCATCACCACGATATTGACCGGATGACCAAAGGGCGTGGGGAAGGCCAGCGAACAGCCCAAAGCCACGGCTATGCCCATGCCGCGCACATCCACGCCCATCGTCTGCGCGGCTGAGATGGCCAGGGGCGCCATCACCAGCGAAGCCACCTGCCCGCCCATTAACTGGGTGATGACGAAGGTGATGACCAGCAGAATGGCTGCCGAAACGAGCGATGGTGGATGCCCAAAGAAGCGTAAAATCTGTGCCACCACCTGGTCGGCCAGCCCGCTGGACAGGATGGCAGTGCTGAGCGGCCACATCCCCGCGATGAGAAAGATAGCCTTCCATTCGATGGCGCGGTAGGCTTCTTCCATGCTCAGGCAGTTGGTCAGCAGCAGCGCCACTGCGCCCAGCATGGCGGCCACCGTCATCGGCAGCAGTTCAGCCGCGGAAAGGCCCAGCGCCACCAGGGTGATCAGCACCGCCAGCCAACTTTTGCCTGGCTTGGTGATCGGGTCGGGATCTTCTTCGAGGACGATGAAATCGGGTTCGGAGCGCAGCACGCGCAATTGCGCGGCATGGCCCTGCACCAGCAGCACATCGCCGTAGTGCAAGGCCGTGGTGGCCAGGTCGGTGTGAAGTGGTTTGCCCTCGCGCCAGAACGCCAGCACATTGAAGCCATATTTCTCGCGAAAATGCAGTTGGCGCAGGCTCTTTCCAACCAGGCGATTGTGGGGCGCCAGCACAACTTCGGCCAGGATGACGGCATCATCGGTCACTTGTGTTGAAGCGGCGGGGTTTTCCAGCGTTTTCAGGCCAAAAGGCTGTAAGCTCGTCTCTTCGGGGCAGCCCTGCGCCAGAAGAAGGTCGCCGGCATGGATCAATTCTTCGCGCCGGGGCGCCATTTGCACCCGCCCGTTGCGGATCAACCCGACGACGCTAAGCCCAAAGCGTTGATGCCACTGCCCATCTTGAATATCGCGCCCTGCCAATGCCGAACCAGGCAGAACCACGATATGGCACAGGCTCTTCTCAATGCCATACAGGCTGAACAGGGCCGCATCGAGTTGCTGGTTGTTGGCCGCTTCTTGGGATGGAAATTGGCTGGGCAGCAGCTTGCGCCCGAGGGTGAGCATGTAAAGCGTGCCGACGATGACCACCGGGATGCCGATGGGTAAAAAATCGAGCAGACCAAAGGGTTCATACCCGGCTGAACGCAGCGCTCCACTGAGGATGATGTTGGATGTGGTCAGCAGCGTGGCCATGCCGCCCAGCAGCACCCCATAGGCCAACGGCATCATCAAACGGGATGGCACCAGGCGTGTCTGGCGTGAAAGGACGGTGACCGCGGGCAGCAGCACGCCCACCGCGGCGATGTTGTTCATAAAAAGTGATAATCCGGCTGAGGTAAGTAACGTCACCAAGATCAGCGCTCCCTGACGCTGGCCTGCCACACGCTGCATCGTGCGGCCCAATTGCCGCGCCACACCGGTCTGACGCAGCCCCTCCGACAAAATGGAAACGCCCAAAATAGTCATCACCGCCGAACCGCTAAAGCCGCTGAACAGCGCATCAGTCGGCACGGTATGGGTCAACCCGAGAGTTACCAGAACCAGTAACCCGACCACATCCGGGCGCAGCTTTTCGGACATCAGCAAAATCCCTGCTGCTACCGTGACGAAGAGTGCGAAAAGTGCAGGCCAGTTATCCACGAAGGGGGATTATACTCCACGGGCTTTTCGTTTACTCCTGACTTAGCGGCAATCTGGTTGAGATAGCAACCCGGGCATTTTAAGAAAAGCCTGGCGCCGTGTCGTTTTACCGTTGACGGCCAGGGGTAAATTTGATAAAATTTGTCCAATTATTTAGCGAACAGGAGCGAATATCATGGATGTCAATCTGATCGAACAGACCGATACCGGCATTGTTTCATTAACAGAAAGCGCCGCTGGCGCGGTGCAAGAATTGATGGCGAAGCGCGATTTGCAAGGCTATGCCTTGCGGGTGTTTATTTCGGGCGGGGGTTGCTCGGGTTTTCAATATGGCATGGCGCTGGAAGGCAATCCGCGTGCGCAAGATACCATTTTTGAGCAGCATGGGGTGAAATTGGTGGTGGACGAGGTCTCCATCCAATATCTGCGTGGCGCAACGGTAGATTACGTGGATGAACTGATGGGCAGCGGCTTCAAAATCCACAATCCCAACGCCGTTTCCACCTGTGGCTGCGGCAACTCGTTTCGCACATCTGGCGAGGCCAATAGTGAAGGTGGTGGCGGTTGTGGCTGTGGAAGTCACAATTAGTCCACCGGATGATCAAAAAAGGGCTGCTGATGCAGCCCTTTTTGTTTGTTTAGCGTCCGCGCAAGATGGCGATCAACACGCCGAACAGGCCAACCACCCCCAGGCCGATGATCAAAAAGCCCATCGGTACGCGTGGTGGCGTGTTTGCGTCTGTACTGGCTGGATAGGTGGCCAGCACCAGCGGGGGCGGCGCGGTGTACGTGGGCAGGCGCGTGGGGCGAACTTCGACCAGAAATTGCGCCGCCAGGGTTGGATCGATGGTCGGGGTGGTTTGCGGCGTAATCGTGGCGGGTGGTTCGACGATGGGCAAACTGCCAATCCCCAATATATTGACATACGGTTCATAAACCCATCCGATGCCCTCTGGCGCACCGGGGTAGCGGATCAGAATCCAGTCGCCGCCATTGGTACGGCCCAGGGCCGGGGCAACCTGCCCGCTGGTCAGGATGCCCACTTTGGCGTAATTGCTGGCCGGGCCGGCGCGCACGTTAATCTGCTCTTCGGCGCCTTCGCCTGTTTTCAAGGTGACCTGCCAGCCAGCCGGACTGCTGGTGACGGTGGGAATCGAGCCAGTGGGTTGCTGCGCCGGAACGCCGGCCTGGGCGCTACCTCCCGGAAACCTGGCGAGCGCCAGCCCAAGCAGCATCAACCCCAACAGGCTCAACCGCCAGGCCCGTGTAAGTGGTAATGAAAAAGTCTTTTTTCTCATGGGTGTTATCGAGGACGATAGATCAAGATGCGAAAGCGAGGTAGATTATAATCTGACCGACCAGCGCACACGAACAAGAAAGCTGGTTGAGCGGCGCATTTTTGCAGCCACACCTTCAACGAGAACAGGAGTAAACCGGATGGCCCCACGGATTTTCCACGGCAACCTGACCCCCGCGGACGTCGCACGCACCTTGATCGCGCAGTTCAACCGAGGCAATTTGCGCGCGGCACAATATGGGCAAGGAAATGCGCTGGCCGTTCAAATTGCCACCCGTGATCGCCCTGCTTCGGGTGGGCAAACCGCCCTCACCGTGCAAATTCAAAAAGTGACTGACGGCGTGGCGGTAGACATCGGCCAACAGGGATTTTTGGGGGTGGCTGCCAGCCTGGGGCAAACCGCCCTATCCACCCTGATCAATCCCTGGAATCTGCTTGGACGTCTCGATGACCTGGCCCAGGACGTGGAAAACCTGCAACTCTCTGAAAAGGTGTGGCATACAGTGGAAGAGGCGGCCCAGGCTGCCGGCGCATCCTTTGAACTTTCGGAAAGATTGCGGCGCATGGTGTGCGCCTATTGCAACGCCGCCAACCCGGTGGGCGAAGCGGTTTGTGTGGCCTGTGGCGCCCCCCTGGGCGATGTGCAGCCCGATACCTGTAAAAAATGCGGCTACGTGTTCAAAGCTGGAGAAAAGTTCTGCTCCAACTGCGGCGCTGCGCTGCGCTAAGCGAATTTTTCAGCACGCGCAACGGGCGCAGGAATTACTCCTGCGCCCGTTGCGCGTGCTTTTCATGTGGCGCTGGTTTGATTAAGGCGCTTTGAGCAGGCCAATGGCCCTGGTAATGGCTGGCAATAATTCGGCTTCTTCGGCCATGCCGCCCGAACCGGCGAAAGCCATGCTTTGCTGACCGGTCAAGCGCGCTTCGAGGCGAGTTGCCAGGCGTTCCAACGTGGGAAGGGCATCGAGAAACCCCACCTGGCCGATGAAATGGACGGCTTGTTTGCGCACGGCAATGGGCAACTGGCGCTCAGCCAGAATATCACACAAATGCTGGCTGGCTTGCGGGCTTACTTTGAGTATCTGGAAAAGGTGTGTGTCCATTTCCGGGTAGAGGGTGGTCGTTTCCAGCAGCGCCTGAATGGTTGACTGCGGCAAACTTGCCAGGCGCGCCAGCAGGTGGCGGCGCACGTTTTCAGGTGCGCTGAAACCATCTTCGTCGGGCAGCAGCAGTTCGCTGATGGTTTCAACGATCTGCTTGCGCAGCAGTGGGTCGGTGTCATCGGTGCGGCAGGCAACCAGGTAGGCGACCAATGGCGAGACGCGCGGCGCATTGACTGCGCGTAAGCGAGCCAGCCCGGAACGACGTAAGTTTAGGTCAGGAGAGGTGAGGTCCTCAGCGGCGCTCCACACTGCGGGGAAAAGCTCCACCGCGTTGGTGATCACATCGGCATAATCAAAAAGGAACGGCTGAGAAATTTGTAGGTGCGGAAAATCCAAATCCATAAAAACTCATTTCTGGCGTGGGGCAAGTATATCATACCGTTGACGAAAGCCTCTCTCGCGGCTACAATTCGGCCCGGCTTGTTTCCCGTCTCTGGAGAGTTCTTCAACCCAGGGACGTTTTTGTCAGCGATAGGAGGCCCATCATGTCTGAAGAACTCGACCCCGTGGTGGATGAGCAATCCCCAGAAATTGAAGTGAACGTGGCAGAAGACATCGAAGCAGATGTTGCCCAGGTCAATAACAGCGCGGCTGGCACTATCAATGCTGGTGAAGTGACGATGCAAAACAGCGCTGCCAACCAGATCAACGCCGAACAGTTGGAAGCCTACCAAAGCGCCCTGGCCTTTGTGCAAACCGGCTCGCTGGTCAGCGAAAATAGCAGCCTGATTGCTGCACGCGCCGGGGAAATCTCGATGACGCAGTCCTCGGCCTTGGGGCTGATTGCCGAAAGCGCCTCGTTGACTGAATCATCGGCCAGTGTGGTATTGACTGGCGAGGTCAACGGCGAACAGGTGCGCACGACCGTGTTGGTTGCCCGCACCGTGCATGGGCCGGTCGAAACGTTGATGGATACCCGCCAGGTGATCCTGGGTGGGTTGATCTTTGGCCTGGTGGCCGGCTTGCTGTCGCTGATTGGCAGCCTGATGGCCCGGCGTCGTGCGTAAATGAGCGGTTTGCCCCCGGACGATGATGACAGGCGGCCAGTGGTCTGCCTGTCGTGGTCGGGCCGTTGGGCTGACCGAAAATAATTCCCCATCCGGTGGAAACCGGAAACTCAGCCTGCCGTTGCAGGCTGCACCCGCCGAGCGAGGGTAGCGGAGGAGTCTTTCAGACTCCACACCGGCGAGAGGCGCTCAAGGAAGGAACAAATGGACGAAGTGATTTTGAAAGCCGAACGACGTTCGGTCATTGGCAAGCAGGTGAAGGCCCTGCGGCGTGAAGGCTATTTGCCTGCCGTTCTCTACGGCGCTCACACCCAGGCCACCCCCATTCAACTACGCCTGCACGAAACGGCGCTGGCCATGCGCGGCATTTCGGCTTCGGCCCTGATCACCATTGATCTGGAAGGCGAAAAGCTCAAAGCCCTGGTGCGCGAAAAGCAATACAACTTCATTCGCAAAGAAATGAAGCACATTGATTTTCAGGTCATTTCGATGACCGAAAAACTGCGTGTCAACGTGCCGGTGGAATTGGTGGGTCACTCGTGGGCGGTGGATAACCTGAACGGCGTTCTGGTTGCTGCGTTGAGCGAGTTGGACATCGAATGTCTGCCGGGCGATCTCCCCACCGTCATCGAAGTGGACATTGCCCCGCTCAAGACCATCGGCGCAGCCATCACCGTTGGCGATCTCAAGCTCTCCGACAAATTGACCATCTACAACGACCCCGATGAAGCGGTCGCCGTTGTGACCGGCCAGCAGGCTGAAGAAGGCGAAGAAGGCGCGGCTGCTTTCGAACCCGAAGTGATCGAAAAAGGCAAGAAAGAAGAAGACTTCTAACCTGGAAGTTGCTTGCGCACACGAAACAGGACTGGTCGTACCAACGGCCAGTCCTGTTTTATAATGCGCAATATGCCAGAAGCATCCCAATCTTCTCAACCTGATAATCAGTTAAGCCTGCGCCAAATGCGCCGGGCTTTGATTGCGCTGAGTTTGCGCCGCCAAAAACCCGGCACGGGCAGCAGCCTGGCATTCTTACAAAGGAGAACGGCTATGAATCGCTGGCCTGATTTACGCCACATCTTGAAAGAAATCCCCTGGGTTGTTGTTGGCGGTGTGGCAACGCGGGCGTATATGCCAGAACGCATGACCCAAGATTTGGATATTCTGGTCAGGCAAGCCGATCAGGTCGTCGTTGTAGAGAAACTGCAGGCCGCGGGGTTTGAATATCTTTCGCCGCTGGCCATCCCCGGTGTTTTGATGAAATCGCCGGATGGGGTCGAAGTGGATGTGCTGTTCGGCGATATGCCCTGGGCCGCTCAGGCTTTGCAACATCCTCGCCACGATGCTGCCGGTTTTCCCGTGCTTGATTTGCCATACCTGGTTTTGATGAAGATGGATGCCATGCGCACCCAAGATTGGGCCGATATTGCGCGTATGTTGGGGGGAGCGAGTGTGCAGGTGCTAGATGCCGTGCGTCAGGTAATCCAAGAATACAGCCCCCAAGATAGCGAAGACCTGGAAGCGCTTATTTACCTCGGTCAACAGGAATATCGCAGCCGATGAAACAGCTTATTGGTGGATGGATTGCCGCGCTGTGCCTGCTGGCAGCCTGCCGCGGCCCGGCGGTTGTCACGCCCTCCGCCACCTTCCTGCCGATCACGCACACGCCGCCCGCCACGCGCGTTCCAGCCACCCTCACGCAGACCGCCATCCCCGCCAGCGCAACGGCAACGCCAACCGCCGCGCCCACGGTGCAGGAGGCCTCTGCCACACCCACCTCCCTGCCAGCCTGCATGACCCTTTTTTACGAAAACAACGCCCAGGTAGAGATCATCGCCCCACACGGTGAGCGTGTGCTGATAGATGTGTACGACCCGGCGCTGCTCTCCTCGCCAGCTACCGCCGATGACATCCTGCTGACCACGCACACCCATTGGGATCACGTCAACGACAGCTTTTTGCAGGGTTTTGCCGGGCAACAGCTTTTTGTTCAGACCGGCGAGATGGCACTGCCGTGGGCGCGTATTCGCGGGATTGCCTCCGCCCACAATATGGGCGACCCTCTCAAGCCTGAGGGTGGCAGCAATTACATCTACCTGCTCGAACTGGCCGGCCTGCGCCTGGCCCACTTCGGCGACATCGGCCAGGAGGCCTTCACCGAGGAGCAGTTGGCCGCCTTGCAGCCGCTCGACATCGCCATCATCCAGATTGCCAATGCGTACAGCGATATGGATGCCGTCAACCAAAAAGGCATTCGCTTGATTGAACAACTGGCCCCGCGCCTGATCATTCCCACCCACGCCAACCTGGATACGGCAAAAATCGCCGTGGGGCAGTGGCCGGGGCTGGTCAGCGAAAGGGCTGCGGTGCGGCTATGCCAGGGGCAACTGCCCGCTGAGACGCAAATCCTGTTCCTGGGGGAATGGGCGCAGAAGTTTCCCAAATATCTCCCCCTGCAAGTGGTTGAATGGTAAAACAAACCGGCCAGGATTGCTCCTGGCCGGTTTGTTCGTTGCTGGGGGGATGTGCGGCGGTTATTTCAGGTTTAGCGGCAAAAAGACCTGGTAATAGGCCAACACAAAGTCATAGGTAGCGCCGCAATTGGCCGCGCGCCAGGTGGCATAGGGGCTGATCCGAATGTAATAATCGCCTGCCGCGGCGGGTGTCCAGATGATCATCGAAGCGTACCCGGCGCTGTCATCATTCGATTCCAACAGGCTTGTGCCATCGGTATCATACAAGTCCATCTTGGTATCCGATAGGCGTCCCAGGTTGGTGGTCATCAGGTAATGTTTCTGGCCGACTTTGTTGGCGGGAACGCTGAATTTGATCCAGTCTTCGTCGTCGGTGGTGTGGAAGGTGTGGGCGCTGCGCCCGGTGTATGTTTTGGCGGTGGCGAAGGTGTTATCGGCTTCGTGGGCGTCGGCGGTGACGGGGGTGGGGGGCTGTGTTTTGCTGATGCTGTGTTCGTCGGGGCGGTAGTAGGTCACCTCGGGGTACACGCACTGTCCACCAATTAACATCGCTTCACAGTTGTCCAGGTACATGTTGGTAAAGGTCTGGCTGAAATTGCCTGCTGCATCGGTGTGTGTGTCGCGGCTATACCCGCGGCCGCACCAATAGTATTTGGAGCAGGCATAGTCTATCCAGACGGTAATATCGAGCAGGCTATTGGCCGGGGCTGTGCCATAAATGCGCTGGCCGGGTACATCTTGCTGGATGGTGATATTGGGCAGGGTGATGTCGGCGTGACTGGGCAGGCTGGCATCGGTATCTACCACCACGCGCTGACCTGTTGTCAGTGGGTCTGGTGTGTAAACGGAGTAATAGCCAGTATTGCCTGATGTAACGGTCTTGGTGTAAACCAGGGTGGCGCCATCATATAAGCTGACGTTGACCGGCACACCCGGCAGGGCGCTGTATCCCCAAACGTAGCCATTGTTCATCTCCACATTGGTTTCAAACGCATGGACATAATCGAGAACGGTGTAATGGCCGTTGGGGTCGCTGAGGTAGATGTCGGCATAATCTTGGGCGCCGACCTGGGCGCTGGCAAAGTCGAAGCTGTAAGCGCCGCTGGCGGTTGTGACGCGGCATTCATCGTACCAATAGCCCGTGTCGAGGTGGAAATCTTCATACGAAACCAGGATGTTGCCAGAAGCATTGCCGCTGAGTGTTTTGGCGGCGGTGTTGATGACGCCGGTGAGCGATTTGGCGGTCATGGTTTCGGTGGTAGTGCCGTTGCCGACCTGAATGATGTCGCCGGCGACGATATCGCCGCTGATCCATTCATCGAAGCCGCCGTCCCAGCTATCCACATAGGTCGTTTGGGTGTCTTTGACCACGCCGCCGCTGTTTTTGACAACGATGTTGACCTGATTGTCAAATAATCCCCAATAACCGCTCACCTGATTGTAATCCAGTGATGTGGCGATGGCGGTGGCTGACAGGCGGTTGGTTTGCAGGCCGTTGCCCTGGGCATCGTATACATACACGTAGGCGTAGTCGCCGCGTTCCAGGTTGAAAGACGAGTTGAAGTTGAAGTTCCCCGCAGCATCGGTCGTGCCAGAGAGACAGTCGTACGCTCTGTCGCATGCGGTAATGACATCGCCTGAGGAGCGTTGGTATAGGTTAATCATTACCAAAGCGTTGGAGCTGGTTTTGCCGCCGATCTGGTTGGCCGCCGGGTTGAGGCTGGCCTGGAAAGTTGGCGCGGTATATTCGATGGTATGCCCGCCGCCGCTGGCGATGATCTGATCGCCGGGCAGGATGGCGTTGGTGAACCAGGCGTACCAATAGCCCCGATAGTTTGTTTTGCCCGTTTTGGTTTCCAGCACGGTGGCGCCGCGCTTGTGCTGCGCCGAAAAATCTGCATTGGCCGGCAGATACCCTCCCGCATACCCATCCTGAATGTCGTACCACAGGCCATAGGCGTTCATGTACCCATAGGTGCTGTTGCCGTTGGCGTCGCGGGCGTAGGTGGTTGTCGAAGTGTTGCGCAGGAAGTCGGCGGTGGCGGTGAAATTGGCGGCAAAGTTGCCTGCCGGGTCGGTGCCGACGGTGAGGTTGTAGGGCATCCCGCTGCAACCGTCGTTGCTCCACAGGTGGACTTCCACCTGGCGGCCGGCCTCGGTCTTTCCGGCGACGATGTTGGAGAGCGGGTCTGCGCCGTAGGTCAATGGTGCCACCACCGTCGAAACGGTGCTGCCGTGGGCGGTCACTTCGACCACGTCGCCGGGCAGCAAGGTCCAATCGTATCCGCTTGCCTGCCCGCAGCCGTTTTGCCAGGCGGGATACAGGGAATAGGAACCGTAGGTCGAACTGGTGGTCGAACGCTCAACGAGCAATGCACCGTTGCGCCAAATGCGGATGGTAACGGGCGTGTTGGGGGTGGTGTAGCCCCAAATGTAGCCCAAATCGTCGCCATCCATGTGATAAACGTCAATGCTGGGGTCGGTGGCGTTGAGCCGGGCGGGGTGTTCGGTTGGCTGACGGCTGAAGAAGTGCAATTGCTCGGCAAAGGCAGCCACCGCACCCTGACCGCACGCCGCGTCGTTGGCGGCGCTTTCCAGCGCGGCCACGCCAGGCAGTTGGCTGAGGGATTGGGCGGCCTGGTCGTCGTTCAGTTGGACGACAAAAGCATTGCGCTCGGCCTGCCATTCCAGGCTTGCAACCGCGCCGGCTGCTTGCATTTCCTCCAGCTGGCGCAGCACGGGGCGCGCCGCCTCGGTCAGTAAATCTTGGGCGAGCAGGGTGGATTGATGGGGTGTCAGGCGTTCGCCTGGCGCAACGGTGTGTGCATCGGGCAGGTCGAGCAGCACGGCCACTTCCATGGGGCCAGCGCCAGATTGCGCGACGGCGGGTTGGGTCTGCGTGGTGCTGTGCAAGGCTAACCAGCCTGAACTGCACAGCAGCGCCAGCAAGGCCATAAACGAAAAGAACCGTTTCATATTGCCTCCATATTGGGTTGAATGGTTTTTGATTGGGGATATTGAGTCCCCCCCGCAACGACAAATCTATTATGCGCCACTATGGATGGAAAAGCAAGCCTGACGAATCTCACCTATCCAATGAAATTCTCCCGATTTATTTTGCCCTATGCGACTTCAACTCAGGAATTGAAAAATGCCGCGTGGCGCTGCTCATCCATGATCAGCACCGCCATGTGGTAATCGGCGATGCGCTGCAGGCCGAGCTTTTCGGCGGTGCGGATCGAACCGGGGTTGTCGGCGTCGCACGTCCAGTTGACCTGGTGCAGGCCCTTGGCGAAGCCGTGTTCGAGCGCAGCCGAGACGGCGATGGTGCCCAGGCTGCGGCGGCGATAGTCATCCTGGGTAAAGAAACCCAGGTCGCCGGCGCCGCCAGCGATAAAATCTACCGTCGCCCAACTGGCAATGGCCGGCTGCGCCCCGCTGCGATCTATCGTGACGAAGCCGAAATCGGCAAAGCGCGGGTCGGCGGCAGCCTGCCATTTGGCAAGCGTGGCGGCTACATCGTCGGGCAGTTGCAGGCCAGGGATTTGGGGTAATTCGGCGGAGATGCGTTCGACGGTGAAGCCTGGCGGCAGGGCGGCGCGCCAATCGAAGTGCACCTGGCGGGCGAGGAAATGATAGCGCGCCATCCAGATCGGTGGGCGTGGGGCCAGCACCGCCTCCATCTGACCGCCCCAATCATCGGGGTCGCAGGTCAAAAACAGCACAGGGGCTTCGGCGGGGACAACCTGGCGGGCGAAGATGGCCGAGTTGACCGCCTGGTTGAAGGCTGGGTTGGCCGGATCGCCGGCCAGAAAGCCCCACACGCCGTGCGCTTCGCTTTCGATAAAGGTGATCAGCAGAGCCGAGCGTGGCGCGGCCAGGTCATCTACGAACACCTTGCCGGGGTAGATGCCTGCCAACACGGAGGCGCACATGGGCTGTGTTGACGCCAGGCATTGAAACAGCGGGTAGACATTTGAAAATTGGGATTGGGCGAGTGTTTGCATGGTCAGATTTTCCTTTGGTAAATGTTGTCGTGGCGCGTCAGCAGGTCGGTTTCGATCAGGCCGCGGCGCAGGGTGGCGACATCGTCGTGGAAGTCGAGCAGGATGATGTTGACTTCGCGCTCCGGATATTCCTGGTCAGGTTCAAACGATTCGGCTATTTTTTCGAGGATGACCTGGCGTTTTTTGAGTTGAGCGGGAATTTTGACCAGCCGTCCATAGCGGAAGAACGTGTCCAGCACCTTTTTGCGATAGGCGTCTTCTTCTACCGTGTCGGGCAGTTCTGGTTGTGGCATGAAGATCAACTCGCCGAGCGGTTGTTGCAGCAGCGGGCTGACCAGCGAGTAGGTCTGGTAATACTGATCCTTCTGGGCGCTCAACAGCCCGGCATTGGTCAGCAGCGTCAGGTGATGGGAAACGGTGGCCGGGTTAAGCGAAAGGATCAACCCGAGTTCCTCGCCGTGGCGCGGCCTGACCTTGATCAGGTTCAGGATCAGCAGGCGTACAGGATGGCCGAGGGCCTTGAACAGTTCGGCGCGTTTTTCGAGGGAGATGCTGGCGGGGTTACTCATGGCTGAGCTTCTTTCCGGTGACGCGCAGGTAACAATAGGCAAAAATCCCGTGGGTATATTCCATCACGCCCAGTTTGATCTTCTCTTTAATCAGCGCTTCTTCATCGCCAAGCGCTTTTTGCAATTCGATCTCGCGCCGGCCATAAGCCATTTGATCGTCCAGAATAAACTGGTAGGCCCGGCTCAGTTTTTCGACATCGGGCAAGTCGGAAGCCAGGATGGCTTCAAATTCAGGTTGCATACACTACTCCTTTGTTTCTTGTGTAATTAGATTTTACTTTGTCATTTGATAATGGTCAAATTAAAATTGCTATTTTTATTTGGCTATTTTCTACCCATTGCACTTCGCTCGATTTCTTGATTTAATACACACACGTCTGTGATTTCCCCCATTTCCCTTGTGAGGTAAAAATATGTCAACCACTCCCCTGTTTCCGCGTACCGTAGTTGGCGGCGTGTCGTTGCCGCGGCTGCTGATCGGCACCAACTGGTTCCTGGGCTATTCACATACCAGCCTGGCCAAAGACAAATTCATCCGCGATTTGCAAACGCGTGAGCGCATCGCTGCCGTGCTGGAGGCTTTCCTGGAATACGATATTGATGCCGTACTCGGCCCGCTCAACGACCACCTGGAATATGCCATCCGCGACGCCGAACAAAAAGCCGGACGCAAGATCATCCGCATCTACACCCCCGGTTTCGATCTCACCCCCGGCGTGGCGGCTGGCCCCAACAGCGGCAGCGCCGAAGCCGTGTTTGATCAGTGCGCTGCCTATGGCGCTACCTTCTGCCTGCCGCACCAGGCCGTGACCGATGCGCTGATTGACCGCCGCGCTGGCGTGATCCGCGATTGGGATATGTACGCCAGGCTGATCCGCCAACGCGGCATGATCCCTGGCCTTTCCACGCACATGCCCGAAGCCGTCATCTACGCCGACAAGCAAAACGCCGACATAGAAACGTACATCCAACTCTACAACGCCGCCGGCTTTTTGCTGCAAGTGGAAACCGACTGGGTGATGCAGGTCATCCGCAACGCCAAAAAACCGGTGATGACGATCAAACCCCTGGCTGCCGGCAAACTGCTACCCCCCGTGGGCCTGGCCTTCGTCTGGAGTACCATCCGCGACGTAGACATGGTCACTATCGGTACCACCACCGCCGACGAAGCGCGTGAGTGCATCGAAATCTCGCTGGCGCTGCTCGAAAAGCGCATCCCCTCGGTGCAACTGCAAAAAACGCGCAGTAAAAAATCGCTCGAATAACCTGCCCCTTGCCCCCCATTCCCCGTCTCCTGCCTCTGCTTTCCCGCTGGCGCGCCGATCCCGATATTGGCGGCAATGTGGTTGCCTGGAACACCCTCCCGGCCCGCCCGGCGCGTTTCGAGTCGTTCCCGCCTGAGCTGCACCCGGTGTTGGCTAAAACTTTGCGCGTCCAGGGCATCAGCGCTCTGTACACGCACCAGCAGCAAGCCTGGCTGCACGCCAAAGCCGGCCAACACGTCGTCGTCGTCACCAGCACCGCCAGCGGCAAAACCCTGTGCTACAACCTGCCCGTGCTGGATGCCCTGCTGCGCGACGAAACCGCCCGCGCCCTCTACCTCTTCCCCACCAAAGCCCTCGCCCAAGATCAACGCACCGCCCTCAACGACCTGCTTACCACGCAATCAGCACTCAGCAATCTAAAATCAGCAATCTACGACGGCGACACCCCCGCCAGCCAGCGCCCGGCCATCCGCGCCAACGCCCGCATCCTGCTCAGCAATCCCGACATGCTGCACACCGGCATCCTGCCGCACCACACCCGCTGGAGCGATTTTTTCCAGCACTTACGCTTCGTGGTCATTGACGAATTGCACGCTTACCGCGGCGTGTTCGGCTCGCATGTGGCCAACGTGCTGCGGCGGCTGCGGCGTGTGGCCCGGCATTACGGGGCCGAACCGCACTTCATCCTCGCCTCGGCCACCATCGCCAACCCCGGTGAGTTGGCCGAATGGCTGGTTGAAGGCCCGGTGCAGGTAGTGGACGATGACGGTTCAGCCCGCGGGGCGCGCCACTTGCTGATCTACAATCCACCCATCGTGGATCCCGACCTGGGCCTGCGCCGCTCGGCCGCCAGCGAGGCCACCCGCCTGGCCGACGACCTGCTCGCCGCCGATGTGCAAACGATCCTTTTCGGCCAATCCCGCCGCGGGGTCGAAATGCTCCTGCGCGGTTTACGCGACCGCCAATCAGAAATCAACAATCAAAATTCAACAATCCGTGGCTATCGTTCCGGCTACCTGCCAGCCCAACGACGTGAAATCGAACACGGCTTGCGCGACGGCAGCGTGCGTGCCGTGGTGGCCACCAACGCCCTCGAACTGGGCATAGACATCGGCGGGATGGGCGCGGCGTTGCTGGTGGGCTACCCCGGCAGCATCGCCTCCGCCCGTCAGCAGATGGGGCGCGCCGGGCGCGGCGCGGCCGCTTCGCTGGCCGTGCTGATCGCTTCGGCCAACCCGCTCGACCAGTATCTCGCCAAACATCCTGAATTCTTCTTCGAGCGCACGCCCGAACAGGCGCTCGTCAACCCCGATCACCTGCTGATTTTGCTCGGCCACCTGCGCTGCGCCGCCTTCGAACTGCCCTTCCAGGCTGGTGAAACCTTTGGCCGCCTGCCCGCCGAAAGCCTGCAAGCGTTTCTCGAATTTCTCAGCCAATCAGGCGAACTGCACCATTCCGGGCGGAAATACTTCTGGATGTCTGAGAAGTATCCGGCGCAGGGGGTTTCGCTGCGCAGCGCCGGGGCTGAAAATATCATCTTACAGGCCAACGAAACCACCATCGGCCAGGTGGATTTTGAATCCGCTCTGTGGATGGTGCATCCGGGGGCCGTTTACCTGCACGAAAGCCAAACCTATCTCATCGAGACACTCGACCTCGACAACGGCCGCGCCCACCTGCTGCCCTTCGACGGCGACTATTACACCGAACCCAAGCGAGATACAACCCTGACGCTGCTCAACCAATTGGCCGTTACGCCCGTGCCTGGCGGCCAAAAGGCCCATGGCGAGATTGAAGTCACCACCCAGGTCAGCGGGTTCCGGCGTGTGCGCTGGCTGAGCCGCGAAAACCTGGGTTTCGAGCCGCTCGACCTGCCCCCCACCACCCTGCAAACGGCAGGCTACTGGCTGACACTCGACGAAACCACCGTGGCCGCCCTGCAAGCCGACGGCCTGTGGTCGAACGCCCCCAACGATTACGGCCCCGGCTGGCCGGCGCTGGCCCGCCAAATCCGCGCCCGCGACGGCTACACCTGCCAGATGTGCAACGCCCCCGAAGCCGGCCGCGCCCACGATGTTCATCACAAAATCCCATTTCGCGCCTTCGCCACCGCGCAAGAAGCCAACACACCCGCCAACCTGATCACCCTCTGCCCGACCTGTCACCGCCGCGCCGAGACCGCCGTGCGCATCCGCTCAGGGTTGGCCGGGCTGGGCTATGTATTGTGGCAACTGGCCCCGCTCTTTCTGATGTGCGACATCGGCGATCTGAGCGTGCATACCGACCCGCAATCGCCATTGGCCGAGGGGCAACCCGCTGCCGCCATCTACGAACTCGTCCCCGCCGGCATCGGCTTCAGCGCCCGGCTTTTTGAGCAACACACCGTCCTGGTGCAGCGGGCGTTAGAAGTGGTCTCGACCTGCGCCTGCGCCGATGGCTGCCCGGCCTGCGTGGGGCCAGGCGGCCAAAACGGTTATGGCGGCAAGCGCGAAGCGCTGGCCATTCTGACGAAAATCACTGTCTGACAATCTCGCATCTTGACACAACTTCGACGCCCGTGATACACTCGCCGTCGCTTGTCAATTCTATGAAAGGAGTATCCCGCAAGATGGCCAATGTTCGTTCTTCCAACCCACACAAAGATAGCGCTCTTAAGGACGTTTTCTTTGCCTTGTCGGGGTGCGCCGCGGCACAGTTCGCCGCCTGCTGATCGTTTTCACGCTTGATTGAAATCGGCCACGGAGCACCCAAGCCCGTGGCCTTTTTGTTTGTTTTTCGCCCTTTGCGGCCACGGTGCAAGTATCGTGGCCGTTTTTTTGTCACATTTTGGCCGGATACCGCATTGATTCAAGCCATCTGATCCTTTGTTATTCGATAATTCGTCATTCGGCATTAGCAAAACACTATCGAATTACGAATTGTCGAGTATCGAATATCGAGCAACAAGTAACTTTCCCCCCGGAGCCTTTATGACCCCACTCACCACCCCCTTTCCGCACGAATATGACTTCCGCAAAGCCATCGCCAAATTCCGGCTGGTGGGCCTGTGGCGCATGATGACGGGTTTCCGCTGGCCCTACCTGGGCGCGGCGCTGGCCCTGACCGTCGCTTCGCTGGCCCGCACCGGCAACACCCTGCTGATGGGCCGCTTCGCCGATGCGCTGCTTGCTCACGATCCGGCCACAACCCTGGTGGAGCAGTTCAGCCGCGTGGCCGGGCTGTTTGCGCTGGGACTGTTGGGCCTGGCCCTGGTCGAAGGGCTGATGAGCTTCTTCAGCGGTCAGCTCTCGGCCTACACATCGGAAGGCGTGACCCGCCGGCTGCGCAATTTCGTCTTCGACCACACCCAGCGTCAGCCGTTCAGCTATCACGACAAAACCCCCACCGGCGAACTGATTGAACGCAGCACATCCGACGTGGATGCCGTGCGCCGCTTCATCGCCGACCAGTCCATTGGCATCTGGCGCGTGGCCGTGATCTTCGTGATCAATTTCACCGCTATGGCGCTCTTCAACCTGAAACTGGCGCTCATCTCCGTCATCGCCATGCCGATCATCGTGCTGGTTTCGATCTACTTCTTCCGCATCGTCACCAAAGCCTACGAAGCCTATCAGGAGCAGGAAGCGAAGCTCTCGACCACCCTGCAGGAAAACCTGACCGGCGTGCGCGTGGTGAAGGCCTTCGCCCGCCAGACCTACGAGATTGACAAGTTCGAGAAAGAAAACTGGAAGAAGTTCACCCTCGGGCGCAAACTTTCGGTGATGCACACGCTGTTTTGGCCGCTCTCCGACATCGTCTGCTCGCTGCAGATGATCGGCGGGTTCGCCTTTGCGGCGATCCTGGCGATCAACGGCGAGATCACGCCGGGCGCGTATATCTCGTACGTGGGTCTGTTGGGCTGGCTGATCTGGCCGATGCGCAACCTGGGCCGCCTGATCGTGCAGGCGTCGTCGGGCATGGTTTCGTATAACCGCGTGATGGACATCATCAAGCGCGAGCAAGAACCGCTGACCGATGGCCGAATCCCCGGCGAGAAGCCGCGCGGCGAGATCGTTTTCGAGAATGTCTCGTTCAAATACGCCGAAGCCGACGAGCCTGTGCTGAAAAATATCACCTTCTCGTGCAAGCCGGGGCAATCGGTGGCGCTGCTCGGTTCCACCGGGTCGGGCAAGACCTCGCTGGTCAACCTGCTGCCGCGTTTCTACGATTACACCGAGGGCCGCGTGCTGCTGGATGGCGTCGAATTGAAAGCGTACGCCCGGCAGTACATGAGAAACCAGGTTGGCATCGTCGAGCAGGAACCCTTCCTGTTCTCGCGCTCGATCCGTGAAAACATCACCTACGGCGTGGGGCGCGACGTGCCGCAAGCCGAAGTGGAGGCCGCCGCCCAGGCCGCCGCCATTCACGATGTGATCGCCGGCTTCCGCGAAGGCTACGACACCCTGGTCGGCGAGAAGGGCGTGACGCTCTCTGGCGGCCAGAAGCAGCGCGTGGCGATTGCCCGCACCCTGCTCAAGAACCCGCCCATCCTGATCCTGGATGACTCGACCTCCTCGGTAGACACCGAGACCGAAGCCTGCATCCGCGGCGCACTCGACGAACTGATGGAAAACCGCACCACCTTCATCATCGCCCACCGCATCCAAAGCGTGATGGATGCCGACCTGATCCTCGTCCTCGATAAGGGTCACATCATCCAGATGGGCACCCACGACGAACTGGTGGCGCAAGAAGGCATGTACCGTCGCATCTACGACATCCAAACCCGCATCGAAACCGAACTGGAACAGGATATCGCGGGAGTCATTAGCAAGAATTAGCAACAAGAAACAGGTCGAAAGTCGAAAGTCAAAGGTTGAAAAGACTTTTGACCGGCGACTTTCGACCTGTAACGGAGAAACCCTATGGCACACGTTGAACTCGAAGAAGATGAATTTAGCGGACAATTGACCGGCGGCGTGATCAAACGCATTGCGCAGTTGCTCAAACCCTACTGGACATGGGTGGCGGGCTTTGTGCTGGCGATTGGCATCGTCTCGGCGATGGACGGCTTTTTCACCATCATCAACAAAGATATCATTGACCGCAGCGTGGTCGGGAAAGATGCCAGCGCCCTGCTGCAACTGGCCGGGGTATATATCGGCCTGATGCTGGCGCAATCGCTGGGTGTGTTCATATTCATCTACCTGGCGGCGGTGTTGGGCGAACGCCTGAACTACGACCTGCGCAAGAAGATGTTCAAGCACCTGCAAGACCTGTCGCTGTCGTATTACAGCCAGAACTCGGTCGGGCGGTTGATGTCGCGCGTCACCTCCGATTCGGAGCGCGTCTCGAATGTGCTGACCTGGGGCCTGATTGACATCACCTGGGCCTCGATCAACATCACCACCTCGGCCATCTTCATGTTCACCATCAACTGGCAACTGACGCTGATCGTGCTGGCAGTGCTGCCGGTCTTGATTGCGGTGGCGGTGTGGTTCCGCAAGCTGATCTTGAAGGAATACCGCGCCTCGCGCAAGGCCAACTCGAAGATCACCGGCGCTTACAACGAAAACGTGACCGGCGTGCGCGTGGTCAAGGCGTTGGGCCGCGAAGCCGAGAACCTGGAAGAATTCAAGGAACTGACCAAAGAGATGTACCGCGCCAGCTACCGCTCGGCCTGGCTCTCGGCGCTCTTCCTGCCGAGTGTGCAGATGATTTCGGCCTTCGTGTTGAGCGCCATCATCTGGTACGGTGGCGTGCAATCCATCGCCGGCGTGATCACGTTGGGCGGTATCCAGGCCTTCATCAGCTATGTCAGCTTCATGTTGTGGCCGATTCAAGACCTGGCGCGCGTCTACGCCGACATGCAGAACTCGGTGGCCTCGGCAGAGCGCATCTTCAAGCTGCTCGACACCGTGCCGAGCGTGAAGGACTTTGCCGGTGCGGCCGACCCTGGCACGATCCAGGGTGCGATTGAATTCGACCATGTAGATTTCTTCTACGATGACGAAGCCGACAAAGAAAATCCCACCATGGTGCTTTCCGACTTCAGCCTGACGGTCAAACCGGGCGAGACGATTGCCCTGGTCGGCCCGACGGGTGGCGGCAAGAGTACCATCGTCAACCTGGTGTGCCGCTTCTTCGAGCCGAAGCGCGGCGTGCTGCGCATCAATGGCGAGGATTACACCACGTTCACGCTGCATAGCATCCAGAGCCGCATCGGCGTGGTGCTGCAAACGCCGCATCTGTTCTCAGGCACGGTGCGTGATAACCTGCGCTATGGCCGCCTGGACGCTACCGATGCAGAACTGGAAGAAGCCGCCAAACTGGCCGGCGCGCACGATTTCATCGTCACGCTCGAAAAAGGCTACGATACCCAGGTAGGCGAGGGCGGCAACCTGCTCTCCACCGGCCAGAAGCAACTGATCAGCCTGGCACGCGCTGTGCTGGCTCGCCCCGAAATCTTCATCATGGACGAGGCCACCAGCTCAGTGGACACCCTGACCGAAGCGCTGATCCAGCGTGGCATGGAACACCTGATGCAGGGGCGCACCAGCTTCGTCATCGCCCACCGCCTGTCCACCATCCGTCGCGCCGACCGCATCATCGTCATCGAGGCGGGCAAGATCGCTGAGATGGGCACGCACGCCGAGTTGCTGCGCCAGAACGGGCACTACTACCGCCTGTACACGCAGCAGTTCCGCCACGAACGCGAGATGGCCTATGGCGATGTGTTTGGCGGAAATGGGAATGGCAAGGGCAATGGGAATAGCGACAAACCTGCTGAAATGGCGGAAGCCGTTGTCGCGCCACTTTAATTTTGCGCCACGCGGATCAAAAAGCGCATCGGGTAACCGATGCGCTTTTTTGTTCGTAAAACAAGCCTTAGCCAAACGCGGATACTACGGCGCGATCAGCATCAGCGCCCAGCGCGGCGTGATAAACACTTCCACCAGGGCCGCTAACAGGAATAAGGGCAGCACGACGGCCAGAAAGACCTTCAACCAATCGGCCAGGGCGATCAGCCAGGCCTTGCCGATGGATTTGTCTTTGGCTGGTGTGACCAGGGTGGCGCCCAGGCGCAGGATAGCGGCCGCGCTGATCAGAATGGCCGGTACTTCCAAAATGCCGTGTGGCAGGAAATAGGCGGTTGCCAGTAACCACGGCGAGATGCCCGCCTCTACCGCCAAACCGGTGATCACGCCCAGGGCGGCAGGCGTCACCAGCAATCCCAGCACGCCCACAACCCCGAACGAAACACTCCCCAGCAGCGAGACGATCACCACCGATTTCAGGTTATTCAACCACAGCAAAAGCACGGCCAGCCAACTGACGAAACCGCTGTCAATTAAATCTTGCATGGCCCCGCCATCCATGAGGCGTTGCATCGTAGCGGCTAGGTCTGGATTGGCAGGTAAGTTTTCTGCGAAGCGCAGTCCTACCACAAAACCAGCGATCATCAATGGGATTTGTAAAACCGTCGGCAAGAACAGCTTGCGCACCGCAAGCGAGATTTCGTGCTGATACCATTGCCTGAAACTGACTGCTTTGCCCATAAACGCGCCTTTGAACGTGCGCCAGGTAGCCCGGAGATTGATGGAATCCAGTTCACGCCCCAGCAAATCCTCGCGGTTGAAGTAAGCCAGCCCTGTGCGCACCAGTAAGATGACCAATACGACCTGCCCCGCCAGCACCAACCATAAAGAGTCATAATCGCCCCAGAACATGATCACGCTTTCGACCTGTAACAAGAGCGCCATGGGGATGATGATAAAAGATGCCAGCAAGTTGGCCGCGCGCACCGAGGTGGTTTGTGTGGAGACAACGACCGAACCACTGACCATCACCACCGCTTCAACCAGGGTCAATAGCAAGACCAGGATGAACAGTTCGGGTGGCGGTGACCAGCCCACGGTGAAATAGAGGGCCAGCACATACATCATCACGCCCAGGTAGCTGGCGGCTACCGAAGCGGCGATGCCAGCCAGCAATTTGCCAAAGTAAAGCTGCCAATCGGCCAGGGGGCTATCGAGCAGTGGTTCGATGCTGCGGCGTTCGGTTTCACCGGCAAAGCTCTCCAGGGCAATCACCAATGAAACGGTGATCGGGAAAAAACCGACGATCATCAGCAGGAACGGGAACAGGCGTTCAAAGAGAATATCCTCGCCGCCCTCATTGCGCACAAAATCCACAATCTGGCCGGCGGTAAATTGCATCAGGATCGGGAAAAACAAGGTCAGAATGACCAGGGGCAGCACGATGCGCCAATCGCGCAATTGGTCGCGCACTTCGCGGCGTGTGATCACCAGTATGGGTTGTAGGCTATCCAGCATCATCCACCTCGGTAATAGAAACCTGTTCGTGTGCGGTTTTGACAGCTTGCAGATAAACCTGTTCCAGGCTGCGCGGCACCACCTGCAAACTGACCACCGGCAGGCGGTTTTGTGACAGCGCTTGAACGACCAACGGGTTGGCTACCTGGGGCTGCGTGACACGGAAGCGAAAGCCGTTCTCGTAGCGCTGGGTGATTTGCACTTCGGCTGGCAATGCGAGGTTGTGACCGTTGAGCGTGGCGGCCAGGCGGATTTCGTACTCTTCTGGGCCGAGCAGGGCATCTTTCAGGGCTTGTGATGTGCCACGGGCGATGATCCGTCCGCGGCGAATGATGGCAATTTGATGCGCTAACTCCTCGGCCTCAGCCAGGTTGTGCGTGCACAAGATGATGGCCCGCCTGGCGGAGCTGAGCTGCCGCAGCGCATCGCGCACCAGGCGGGCGCTTTCGGGGTCCATGGCGGAAGTGGGTTCATCGAGCAGTAAAACGGGCGGCTCGTGCAAAATGGCGCGCGCCAGGGCCAATTTCTGGCGCATCCCTTTGGAGTAGTCGCCGATTTTGCGGCGGCTGAACTCGGTCAAACCATATTGTTCCAGGAGGTCGTCAATGCGCTGCTTGCGCCGGGCTGCCGGTAAACGGTACAACTGGCCGAAGAAATCCAGGTATTCGAGGGCGTTCATACGGCCATACAATCCGTGTTGTTCGGTCAGAACGCCGACCATGCCGCGCACTTGCGCGGGATGTTGGGTCACGTCATATCCGGCGATGCTTGCCTGTCCACGCGTTGGGCGCAGAACCGAGGTCAACATGCGCACCGTGGTTGTTTTGCCGGCGCCATTGGGACCCAGCAACGCCAGCACCTCGCCGGCATCCACCTGCAAGCTGACATCTTCGACTGCCACAAAATCATCAAATTGCTTCGTCAAACCTTCCGCTTTGATCATCGTGACCATCTCCTTTTTTTGCGCCGGTTACATAGCAGCATTCTACAATGATTAAAAGCGCCCCGGGTGGTTTTGTAACTTACAGTTTATTTAGGATATTTTTTGTCCATATACAAAAGAAAAGGCAGGCGCTTTGCCTGCCCATCCAGAAATCATTTCAGGTGTTTTGTGTTTTGAGCGGTCTGTGCCGCCACAAGAGCATGGCGGCACTCAACAGGGCGACAATGGCCGCAACCGTCTGGTTGATATTGATGCCGCCAACCAGGGCGGCATCCAGGCGTAAGAACTCCAGCGCGAAACGCCCTGCGGGGTAGGTGATCAGGTAGATGAGCATTAAATCGCCTTCTTTGAGCCGGTGGGCCGCGCGGCGGCCCAGCCAGAGCAGGAAAGCCATATTGGCAAAATTCCAAATCGATTCGTAGAGAAACAGGGGGTGGAATTTGGCGTCCTCGCGCTCGATGTAGATGCCCCAAGGCAAATCGGTGGGCGCGCCGTATACTTCCTGGTTGATGAAGTTGCCCCAGCGCCCGATGGCCTGGCCGAGGGCCACGCCCGGAACGGCAATATCTGCCCATAAGGCGAAACTGAACTTGCGACGGCGGCAAAACCAGAAGAGCGCTATCCCCCCGCCTACAATCGCGCCGGGGATGCCCAGGCCGCCTTTGCGGGTGTTCAAAATATCGAGGATGCGCACGGTGCCGCCGGCGAAATAGGGGTTGACCATTTGTTGGGTTGCGGGGTCGAACACCAGCGAACTGGGCGGCGGTGTAAACACATGCCACAGCCGCGCCCCCACAATGCCAAAAATCAGCACCCACAACAAACCATCCCACACCAGTTCGCCTTGTAAACCGCGGCGTCTGGCCTCCCGTTCGGCCAGCCACGTCCCGGCCAAAGCGCCCAGCATGATCAGGATGCCGTAATAGGTGATGATTTCAAGCGGCCCTATCCAGATACCGGTTGCGCCAAACGACATAACCCACCTGCCATTATTTCTTGTAGGCTTGCTGGCGCACATCGAGAATGCGCTGCAAAGCGGTGATATTGCCCAGGATGGCGATGATCCAGATGCCAATCGGCGCGATATTGAAGATCAGGGTGGGGCTTAGCACCAGGTAACGCTCAACCCGCGTCAGCATCCCCACTTTGGTCTCATAACCCACCGATTGGGCGCGTGCCCGAATGTAAGAAACCAGCACCGAACCGGCGGCGGCCAGGTACACCCCTGTGATGGCCAGCCAATCGCCTTGTTGAATGTAATAGACCAATAACCCGCCAAAGATGACCAGTTCTGAATAGCGATCTGTCACCGAATCGACGAAAGCGCCGAAGCTGGTGGGTTGCCCACGCAGGCGCGCCATCGTGCCATCCAGGGCGTCCACGGGACCCATCGCCAGGATGATCAGGCCGCCGAGGGTCATCTGGCCCATGGCCAGCAAGTACGCGCCGATGATATTGCCCACCAGTCCGAGGATGGTCATGGTGTTGGGCATGATCCCCAGGCGGTTGAAGAAGGCCGCCGGCGGTTCGGCGAACCCGCTCAGGCGTTTGCGCAGCGCATCGGTCAGGTTGAAAGCTTCTTTTCGCGTTTCAGATGTCTGTTCCATAAAAAAACGGCCTCCCGCCGCAAAAAAGACTTCCAAAGTCTAAAAGATACCACAAGCGGCAGGTTAAACGAAACCCGCCGGCGGGTTATGCTATCGCGAGGCGGGAGGGATGTCAAGGACAGATTGTAAAGCGAAAAGGGGAGATGTCAGCGCTTGCCAGCGATGCGCTGGAAAATGCCCCCACCCTGGGCGGGCTGCGCCGGAGATTGCAGCCAGGTTTCGGAGGCCGTCAACAGGTCGAGGCGCGCTTGCGCCTGGGTAAGCTGCGCCCTGAGCGCCTGGATTTCGTCCACAATTTGTTTGCGCCGCTGGCACTCTTTGAGCAGATTTTCCACTTCGGGCATGGCCCGCAGCGCCAAAACCTGTTCGAGTTTGACGATGGCGGCGTCGAACTGCAGCAATTTCATGTGATCTTTGGCGGCGTTGTACAGCGTGCGCCCCTGCTCACGGCTGACCTGGATGGCGACCTGTTCCAGGGTGTCAATAAACTCACGGGCGGTGTTGTAGCGGCGGTGCGCTTCTTTGGACAAGGCCCGTACCAGCACGTCTGAAAGCTCTTTGGGGATGGCGGCATTGTACAGGCGGATATCGGGCGGGGGCTGTTCGAGGTGGCTGCGATAAGTCCCCTCGACCGAGCCGGTGAACGGTGGCCGCCCGGCCAGCATTTGAAAGGCGATCACCCCCAGGGCGTAGATGTCGGTCTGCGGGTTGGCGTCTTTGGTCAGGATTTGTTCGGGAGCCAGGTATTCGGGCGTGCCGACGATAGAGAGGCTCGATTTGCCATTGCCGTTGCGCGGGGCGGGTTTGGCCACGGCAAAATCGGTCAGCACGGGGTGGCCGTCTTCACCGATGAGGATGTTGGATGGTTTCAAGTCGCGGTGGAATACGCGGCGGGCATGGGCGTAATCGAGGGCGTCGGCCACGGGGCGCAGCAGTTCGATCACCCGGGAGATGGAAAACTGCTTGTTGTCGCGCAACATTTGCACGAGTGAGCCGCCGGGCAGGTATTCCATTACCAGGTAAAACTGCCCGTTTTCTTCTCCCCCATCAATGACGGTGACGATGTTGGGATGGCGCAGCGAGGCCAACTGGCGCGCCTCACGCCGAAAATGCTCCATGAACTCTGGCGAGGCGGTCAGTTCGGCGCGATACGACTTGATCGCCACCTGGCGGTCGAGCAGCGGATCGCGACTGCGATAGGTGCTGCCGTAAACGCCATCACCGATCTTTTCCCAGCTTTCATATTTACCAAATTTCTGAACGAGGAGAACCGTGCCTTCCATGAATCACTCCACAAGCGCAATAAGACTAAACCATTATATAGCGGCTGGCAAAGCGATTGCGTAAAACTAACATTCAAAACCCCTCACAACCCTTGCTGCTATGGCGATCACAACTCGGCCTACGCCCGGCATCGGATGGGTCTGGCGCTAACATTTATTCTGCCCACGGGGAGAAATGGCGCTTTTTCCCTGCCATCCCTGCCCGGCGATCAATCGCCGGGCTACCATGCCGCGCCCGATAAATCGGGCTTGAAAGTTGTTCCGCGGAAATTCTCAGGCAGCCTGTATTGGCCTTTTCGTTGCGGCAGGAAGCCGCGCTATGACTCGGCGAGGTATTTTTGGCGGTTGGCGCTGCGGGCGATCTTGCCGCTGCTGGTTTTGAGCAGCCAGCCGCGTTCCACCACCTTCACCTGGCGCAGGGCAATGGCCGAGCCTTGCGTCACGCGTTGGCGCAGTTCGTTTTCCAGGGCCAGGCGTTCGGCTTCAGCCAGGTCGGCAGCTTCCATTTCGGCGATCAGCACCACTTCTTCGGTGCCGATGGCCTCGTCGAACAGGCCGAAAGCGACCACGCGGCCCGGATGCACGCCCGGCACTTCGTTGGCCAGCGTCTCCAGGTCTTGCGGGTAGACATTCTTGCCGCCGACGATGATGACATCTTTTTTGCGCCCGGTGACGTAGACTTCGCCATCGGCCAGGTAGCCCAGGTCGCCGGTGAGATACCAGCCCTCGTGGAAAGCCTGGGCGGTGGCATCGGGGCGGCGGTAGTATTCGGTCAACATGTAGTTCGAGCGCAGGGCGATCTCGCCGAGGGTGCGTTCGGGCAGGTCGCGTCGCTGATCGTCTACGATCTTGACCTGGGTGCCGCGGATGGGGCGGCCACACGAGAGCATAGGCAGCGCCGGTTCGCCGCTTTGCGCCGGGCGGGCCAGGCGTTCGTCGAATAATCCGCGTTGACCGATCGCATCTACGGTGGCGGGCGATTCGATGCCGCCTTGCGTGACGGCGAAGACATTCTCGGCCATAGCGTAACAGGTGGCGAGGGCTTCGCGGCGCAGGCCGTAGGCGGCGAAGCGCTCGGCGAACATCTCGTGGCTGGCGTGGCGCATCGGTTCAGAGCAGTTGCTCACCGCCCGCCAGGATGAAAGGTCTACGCCTTGCAGGTCGCGGTCGCGAATCTTCTGGGCGCAGAAATTGTAGGCGAAGTTGGGCAGCCACGAGAGCGTGCCGCGATATTTCGAGACCGCCTGCAGCAAGCGGGCCGGGGCGCGCACCCAATCGAACGGCGACATCAACACCAACGGGATGCCTTGCAAGATGGGCAGCAGGAAGCCGGCGATCAGGCCCATATCGTGATACAGCGGCAGCCAGCTCACCACCACATCGTCGTTGGCGAGGTGCAGGGCTTCGGCGTAGCTTTCAAGCTGGTTGAACACGGCCTGATGCGAGAGCGCCACGCCTTTTTGCAGGCCGGTGGTGCCAGAGGAATGCTGCAAAAGGACAAGGTCATCGGGTTGGCGCTGGCGGCCGCGCAGGGCGGCGAAATCAACCCTGGCGGCGGGGGTGATCGCAGATGAAAGGATGGTTTTGCCGCCCTGGGGGGGCAGTTCGGGGGCAAATTCGGGGTAGGTGATCACTGCGCCGGGGGTGGTGATGGCGAACAGGGCCGCCAGCGAACGGCGGTATTGTTCGGGTTGCAGCTTCTCGGTCAGGAAAGGCATGATGGAGGGGATTGCGCCGTGCAAGATGGCCCCCCAGAAGGCGTAGACAAGCGCCGGGCCGTGCTGCAAGATCAGGATGACGACTTCGCCCGGCTGCACGCCGGCTTCGTCGAGCGCTTGGGCGTAGCCTGCCGCGCCGTGCAGCAGATCGGCGCGGGTGATCGTTTCGTCGGGCTGGCGGGCGTAGAGCAGGTGCAGGGCGGGCTGTTCGGGATTATCTGCGAACAGGGATTGGAGGCGAGCGGAAAAGGTGGTCACAGGCGGGATTCAATCAAAGCCGTCAGTTGCGCCAGTGTATCAAAGGTCTGGGCGTTCAGTTCGGTGTCGTCAATGCGCACGCCCCAGGTATCTTCGACGAACAGGCCCAGGTCAACCAGGTGGAACGAGTCGATCAGGCCGGAGGAGATCAGTTTTTCATCGTCGGCGAGGGCGCGCCGAGGCTGCTTGAGGATGGTGGTGGTGATGTATTGGGAGAGGGCGGATGGGATGTTCATGGGGGGGAAGTTGAAATTCGTTATTCGTTATTCGATATTCGATATTCGTTATTCGAATGCCGAATAACGAATATCGAATAACGATTTTTGACCTATGACCTTTACGGCAGCGAAACCCACAGCGAGGCCAGCGTTTGCAGGGCGGTCAGGTTGCGGATCGGCCAGGCGCGGGTGAGGTTGTAGGGCTTGTCGAAGAAATTGCCGGCCCAGGTGAGGTGGACGCCATCTTCTTGCAGGCCGCCATCGGGCAGGTCTTGGACGGCGGCCCAGAAGTTCCACAAGGGGATGCCGTATTCCCAGGCCAGGCGGGCGATGGTGGCGTTGATGCTGTGATCGCCTTCCTGGTTGTCGGCTTTGGTCGCCAGCACCGGCACGACACCCTGGGCGATGGAAAATTCGATAATCTTGCGCAGGTTGGCCTCGAACGTGTCGGGTGATCTGGCGTCGTTCGTGCCGAGAATGATGAAGGCCAGGGATGGGCGGTGCAAGCGATATTCGCAAGCCAGCGGCGTCTCGTTGGATTCGCAAAAATCGGGATTTGCCACCAATGGCGAGAGTACTGAGGCCGCTGTGAAGCCGCGGTTTGCTGCCAGGCTGACGCGGCTATGCGATCCGTGAAAACGTTCGATCACCACAGCCAGATATTCGTGGTCGCCCAGGTTGTAGTATTCTGGCCCGGCATCGAAATCGCTCAAAAACCAGGCCGTTGTCGCTTCACAATCGCCAATTTTGGCGTAGGCGAGGGGGTCGTTGCCCAGCAGCAGGCCGCGCTGATAAATCAGACGGGTTGTATCGCTGGCGGCCGGGATCACGGGCAGGTCCATCCATTGATCGGGGGCGAGCGTTGGGCGGGGCGTGGGCGAGTGCGTGTTTGTCGGTTTGATGGCTATTGCCGGAGTTTCGGTTGGGGCAATGGATGGAATGGTGGTGCGTGTGGGCAGGGAGCGGGTGGCGGGCGGGATCGCAGTTGGCGACGGCAAAGTTGGTGCGGCTTGAAGCTGTTGGGCGCAGGCAGTTAACAGGCTCAAAAAAGCTATCGCGACTGCCATTTTCATCCGAAGTATCGAATGCCGTATCTTCGATTTAGCGCTGGTCAACCCATTCCTCCAAATACGCTCCCAACCATTCGGCCAACATCTTCTCCCCCGCCGGTGTGCGATGGATGGCGCTGTTGCTGAACTCGGCGGCGGGGATGGTGTCCCAGGCATCCAGGCAGCGCCAGTTTTGCGCCGCGCAGCGCTGGCTGAACTGCTGGCGGTAGGCGTCGTAGGCCCAGCGCGGGTAGAAGAAATTATACCGAATGCCGCTGTTCTGGCCCTGGCTGATGTAAATTGGCTCGTTGACGAAGATCAGCGGCACATCGGCGGCCATCTGCACACCGGCATCCAGCACCGCCCAGGCCAGGTCGGTTTCGGCGAGGCTGGGCGGCTGCAACCCGTGGAAGGTCTTGTCGGCGGGCAGGTCGCTTTGCGGCGGGTCGTAGGCGGCGGGGTAGAACTGGTCTACGCCGGTGGCCGCCCACAGCACGCCATACACCTGCAGGCGGATCAAATCGGCCAGGGCGCGGCGTTGGCCCACCACCGTGCGCTGCCAGAAATCGGGCCGGGCCAGCGCGGGATCGTTGGTATCCAGGCCGAGGTCGAATGAGCGGTTCAGTTCGTCGAGACTGGCGGCGTTGTTTTGCAAAATGGGCGAGGCCAGTTGCTTATCGGCTGGCAGCGATTCGAGTGTGGTCAACCAGAGGATCAGGTCGGGTTGGCAGCGCAGGGCGTAACGCAGCAGCAGCAGGTCTTTGGTCACGCTCATGGTGGGGTAGCCCAGGTTGTAAAAACGCAGACGTTTGCCATCGGCGGTCAGGGCTTGCTGGTTGAGCAACGCCGCCAGGGTTTCTTCGGGCCTGAGCAAAAATCCCCAGGTAGATGAATCGCCGATCAGGATCACGCGCAATTCGTCGCTCGCTTTGGGCGCGGCAATCTCGTGCGAGGCGAACATGGCATCCAGGCTGTACAGGCTCAGGTTGTAGGCCAGGTCGGGACGCTCGCCATAGGGCAGCCGCACGCGGCCAGGGAAAATGACGTTATAGGCTGACGCCTTGCCCAATGAATCCATCGGCCACGTCCAGGCAAAGAGCGCATTCGCGGCGAGGAAGAACAGGGTGGTGAGGATGAGCAAGGGGGAGAGGGGGCGAGGGGGCATGGGGGAGATGGTGATGGGGTGACAGGGTGAGTGGGTGAGTGGGTGAGTGGTTTGCAATCACGAAATCATTCAAGCACCCAATCACAAAATTCCAAAAAGTTTTCCAAATACATCCACCGCCACCCCCACGCCGGGCAGGGCGAACCAGACCCAGCCGAGGGTGACGTAGTGGAAGGTGAGCAGCGTGCCGCCGAGGGTGAGCAGGCGTTGCAGGCGGGGGTACGCTTCGAGGGCGGCCGCGCGGCCTTTGATCGCCTCGCTCCAGCGGTTGTGGGCGAACAGGCCCAGGCCGTGCCACAGCCCCCACATGGCGAAATTCCAGGTGAGGCCGTGCCACACGCCAATCAGCAGCATGGTGGAAACCTGGCCGAGGAAGATGATCAAGCCCATCGGCAGGGGGCGCGGGCCGCTGCGCAGGGCGCGCGTGAGTGGGTTGAACCAATAGGCGCGGAACCACTGCGCCAGTGAGATGTGCCAGCTATTCCAGAAAATGGTCAGGTTTGGCTTGCGGTAGGGGTGGTCGAAGTTTTCGGGCAGTGCCACGCCCATGATCTGCGCCATGCCCACGGCCACGTCGGTGTAGCCGGAAAAATCGAAGTAGATGCGCAGGGCGTAGGCGTAGAGCAGCACCCACAGCCAGCCCGCCGATTGCACCTGCCCGGCGTTGACGGCGTTGAGGGCGATCAGCGCCAACGTGTCAGCCACGGCAAATTTCTTGAACAGCCCCCACACGATGCGTTGACCGCCGTTCCAAACGGCCGCGCTGGAGAGCATGAACGGGGCGCGCACATCTTTGACGAAGCGCTGCACGCGGTCGAGCGGCCCGGCGGGCAGGGCGGGGAAGAAGGTGACAAAGGTGACGTATTCGGCCAGGGTCAGGTCGGGCAGGCGGCCGGCGGCGCGGTCGCGCAGGGTGTGGATCAGGCGGAAGGCGACGAAGGAGAAGCCCAGCCAGCGCAATTCAGAGGCGGCGGCCAGGGTGCTATCTTGTCCACTGAGGGCGCGCAGCCCGGCGGCGGCCCATTGGCCCAACGTTTCGGCCTTCAGCACGGCGAACAGCACCAGCAGCAGCGTCACCAGCGCCGTCCACAGGGCGGCGGGCTTGCGGCTGCGCCACAGGGCGAAGGCCGCCAGCGCCAGCGCCGCCACGCCGAGCAAAACCTGCCCGATGACGGGCGGGCGCGAGGGGGTGAGGCAGCACAGCGGTTCGAGGTAACGCAGGCTGGCGATGACCAGCACGAGGCCAACCAGGGCCAGGGCTGTCAGGCCGTTTGTGCGGCGTGCAGCCTGTTCGGCGGGGGATGATGAATGGGTGGCCGCCCAGCCGATCACCGCCAGGCCGAGGGTGGCCGTGGGCAGCCAGAAATCGAGGTTGCGAATGGGGGTGGCCGGTTGCAGCCAATAAAGCCCCACCACGCTGGCCGCCAGCATCAGCCCGCCGCGCCCGCGCCGGGCCAGGCCAATCAGCAGCGCCGCCGTTATCAGAATAAGCGTAGCGGTTAAAGACATGCTTCCTGGTTAAAAGCCCTGGTAAATCCACTGCGGCGCTTGATCGCTGCTCAACACGATCAAGATCAACACCACCCCACACAACACCAACGCATAGCCCCCCACCGGCAACCATTCACGCCAGACACCGTGCCAATTCGCCAATTTCTTCATTCGCTCCATCGTGCCACCTGCTACTTATACCCACACATCCGCCACTCCCCGCCCTCCTGCAAGGCCAGGTACGAACGCGCCGCCAGGTCAACCGGCACTTCTTCGCCGTTGTAATCCAGCACCAGGCGGCCCGTGCAAGTGACCAGGGTGTATTCGCCCTCGCTGCCTGCCTCGCCGCACGCCATTCCGTCGGCGGTGGCCGGGTTGGTGGCAAAGGCGTCGGCGTCTATGCGGGCCTGGTCTTCCCAGGCCGCGCACGACAGGCTGATGGCTTTTTCGGCGTCTTGATCTACCAACGCCTGGAAATATGCCTGCACGGCAGCGGCGGCGCTGTTCGACGCGCCAGAACAGGCGCTCAGCGCCAGGATCAGGGCCAGGAAAAGAAGAAATCGTTGCATCGTTTGCTCCTCGGTTCTCGCCAGTTTCAGCCGCCCATTGTATCACTGGAATATCGCACCAACTGGCGGTAAAACGCCTCCGCCTTGTCCATACAGGCCGCATATTCGGCGCGCTGGCAGATGATTTCGACATTTTGCGCCGCCGCCGCTTGCCGCAAGGCCGGCGCATCCAGGGCTTGCACGATGGCCTGCGCCAACGTCCCGGCGTCACCCGGCGGAACGAGGCTGCCATTGACGCCAGGCGTGATCCACTCATGGATCGATTCAATGTCCCCAGCCACCGGGTAGCAGCCGCACGCCATCGCCTCCAGCAGGGTGTTGGGCGTGCCATCATGCTCGGTGACGGAGACGACCACTTGCGCCGCCTGGAACTGTTCGGCCATCTGCGGGCGTGCCAGGCGCGGCAGCAATTCGACGGCGTGGGCGATGTTGTGCTGCCTGATCCAGTGTTCAGCCTGGGCCTCGCCGGCCATGTTGGGGCAAACGAAGCGGACATCGGGGCGCTGCGCCAGTACGAGCGGGATGGCGGCGAAAAAGGTGTCGTTGCGCACGTAGGCGCGCATGCCGCGCGGGTTAACCACCCACGGGAAAGCCCGCGCCGGCCCGTCCGCGGGCGGCGGGGCAAACAGGGTCATGTCAATGCCGCCGTTGCCGGGCAAAACAATCTCACGCTGGTTGCGCCACCCCCAGGCGCGCGCCAGGCGCAGGTCACGCTGGCAATCGGTGTGCAAGGCGGTGATCTGTTGCAGGGTCAGGCGGGTGAGCAGGCCCATCGGCTTGTTGGCCGGGGCGTGCAGGGTGAAATCGTTGCCCCACACTGAGACGAGCGTTGGCGGCGGCGGCACGCCTCCGGGCATCTGCACGGCCTGGGCCAGCAACATGCCCTCGAAGGGGATGCGCATGGCGTGGATCAAATCGGGCCGCACGGCATCCATCACGTCGCGCAGTCTTTTCGCCGCCGGCGCCAGCGTCAACGGCCCCAACCACTGCCGCACGCTCGTCCGCACCGTCACCGGGATGGCTTTGCGCAGCAGCCCGCGCAGGCCCTTTCTGCCGCCCGCGCCCTCGCCGCCGCGTGCCCCGGCCACCTGGCCCAGCGCCGCCGGAATAACCGTCAACGAGGCCAGTTCCATCTCCACCTGGCACGGATACGTCGAGACGAGATGCACCGCATGGCCGCCATCCACAAAATAGCGCACCCAATTCAACGCAATCGGCGAACGACCATCAACAATGAAAAGCAATTTCATCATTCGATAAACGGGTTGCGCACGGCCACACCACCATAAGTCTGCCCGGCGTTCAAATCTTCAGACCAAACTACCTCGCACCCCATACGTGCCGCGCTGTTGATGATCAAAGCATCCCAAAACGATAACGGGTATTGTTCCTGGATTTGAATGGCATTCAATACATCTTGCGGGCGCGGCGAATGCACTTTCCACTGCGATAATAAGCGGATATTCTCTGCTGCTTCGGCCCTGTTGATTGGCGTGGCAATCTTTTTCGTAACGTTGTAATAGAATTCCTGCAAAACCTGGATGCTCAAGCATCCATTCTCGTTTTTCCAGAGTTCCTGTATCAACGCTTTCGCCCGAGCCTGTTTGACCCCCGCCGAACGATCATGGGCGTAAATCAGCACATTAGTATCTACAAATTGACGCACAACGGTCGCCTGATGCCTGGCCGGTGATTTAGCGGTCATAAAGGTCATCCCTTGTCCAGGATATTTTTCCATCTGTCCCCAGGTCGTAGCCCTTCTCCATCACCGCTAAGTGGCGTTGCATCGCTTGTTGATAGGCATCATCTTGCTGCGCCAGTTCTTGAAAATACTCCGTGATCAAATGCGAGAGGGATGTTTGTCGTTTGACGGCAATTTCTTTGACCTTGCGTAAAACATCAACGCGGATGGCAACGGTAACATTTTGCGTGTTCATAACAACCTCCATTTCAAGTTTATCACGTGTTCACGTGAAATCAAGTACCCCCGCTTTCAACCTTCAACTTTCCAACTGCCCCTACCGCATCCACAAACACCGCCACCATCTGCTCCAAATTGATTTCATCCGCCACGATACGGTAACTCGCCTCTCCCATCGCCCGTAAACGCGTCACATTGCTAAAGGCCACCTTTAGTTTGTCGGCCAATCCAGGCACGTCATCTGGCAAAATTTGCCAGCCATTCTCCGCTCGCACGAGATCATCCTGTGTCCCGTCGCCGCGCGCCACCAGCACCGGCAGACCATGCGCCATCGCCTGCTGTACGGCCAACCCGCCCGTGCCAGGCAAGACGAACAGGTCAGCCGCGGCGTAGAAGGGTTCAAGCGCTGCTCCGTTGTGTGCGCCGACGAATTCGGCGTGCGGATAGATGCTGGCGGCCAATGTTTCCAGGCTGGGGCGCTCAGGCCCATCGCCGACCACGAGCAAACGGGGTTGAATTTCGAGGGGCAGGGCCGCGCAGGCGTGCAGCAGGTTGTCCAGGCGTTTACGCGCTTGCAGGCGGCCCACAAAAAGCACACATGGCGGGCCAACAAAAGTCAGCGGGCGTGGGGCGGGCGGCCGCCCCGGACGCGCCACCGCCGCATTGGGAGCCACAAAGACGCGATCACCCGGCACGCCGCGGAAGCGATATTGCGCCGCGCCGCGCTGACTATAAGCGATCAAGCCATCGAACTGGCGCAGGAAGCGCCGCCACAAGGGGTCCGTGATGGCTGCCAACGCCGGGCGGTTGAACGGCGCGCCCAGCCCCCAGCCCAACACGGGCCGCCCGCGTGCGCGCATCCACTTCACCGCCGGCGAAATGCTCAAATAACGCGGGTTGGCTTCCAAAATCAGCGCATCGGGCTGCCATTCGTTCAGCCAATCGAGTAAGTTTTTCTGGGTACAAAAGTAAAAAGGAGAACTGGGGTCAGACCAATGGCGATTCTGCGCCGAGAACAGGCGTGCCTGCTGCAAACGATCCGCCGTGGCAATCGCCTCCACCGGCAGCGGCGCGCCGGCGAACACGCTCAAGCCCCCCTCACACGCCCCCGCCAGCGCCTCGAAAAACGGCGCGCGGTAGCCCGGCAGCACCCGCTGCTGCACGCCTAACCGCCCCCGAAAGATGCCGCCCGCCTCACACATCGAAAACCACCCTCGTCTCAAACCCCCGTGCGGTCTGGCGGATTTCCAGGTTGTGATACGTCACGGCCTTGATCTGCCTGGCCTGGTGGGCAATCTGCGCCCCGCTCACGGTTGCCTGCACCTGTTCGGCAGCCACAGAAATTTGGTAAGCGTCGAAACCCAGGCCGTCATGCTCGTTCTGGTAGAGCAGTTCGTTCAGGAATTTGACCAGCAGGCTTTCGCAGTCTGGCGCGGTGATTTCAATCTGCCGCGCCAGGCGCGGCTGGGGGTGAATTTGAATATCTTGCAAGGCGCACATGCCGCGCGCCGCCTGCTCGAACAGGCCGGGCAGGTCGGGCGCCCACACTTCCAATTCCCAATCGGCAGTGTGTTGAATTTCGTTGTAGCCGCGCTCGGTTTGCATGGCGCCGAGTATACCGCGCGCCAGCGGGTTTCCCGCTATAATTACGCCCATGAGCCGCCTCGAAGAAGCCCTGGCCCAAATGGAAGCCCGCCTGCGGGCGATGGTCGAAGGCAGCACGGCGCGCCTGTTTTCGGGCCGTTGGGGAGATAGCGAACGCTGCGCCCTGGCGGCCATGCTCTTGCAGGCCCTCCACGATCACGCCGAACCCGGCGACGACGGCGCGGCGCTGGCACCCAACCAGTTTGCCCTGCACCTGCCGCCCGCCACGGCCCAACTGGCCCAGGCCGACCCCGAAGGCCTGGACGACCTGGCCGCCTATGTGCAGCAATGCGGCACAGAAACCGGCTTTACCTTCACAGCCTTCCCTACCATCGAGATCATCCCCGATCCGGCCCTGGCCCGCGGCGAAATGCGCCTCGCCGCACAGATCTTCCCGCGCCGTTCCGGCGGCACCACCGCCATCCTCGCCCGCCCCGCAGCCCTGGCTGGCGCTGGCAGCGACGAAGCCTTCCTGATCGTCAACGGCCAGTGGACGTTTACGCTGACCAGGCCCGTCATCAACATTGGCCGCCGTTCTGATAACGACCTGGCGATCAACGACCCACGCGTTTCGCGCAGCCATGCCCAACTGCGCCTGACGCGGGGGCGCTATGCCATTTTTGACCTCGGTTCCACCGGCGGCACTTTCGTCAACGGGCAGCGTATCACCCACAGCGCCGCCCTGCTGCCCGGCGATGTGATCTCCCTGGCGGGCGTCACGCTCATCTTCGGCCACGACGCCCCCCACACCCTCGACGATACCACCGAACTGCCCCTGCCATGAGCGGCCCCCTTCTCCTCATCCTCCGTTTCTTGTTTGCGCTTGGCTTGCTGGCCTTTGTGGTTGCCATGCTCTGGCTGCTCTGGCGTGATCTGACCCGTCAGAGCGAGCGGCTGGCCGCCATGCAGCCAGCGCCGCTCACCCTGGTATGCGCTGACGCCCCGCACGCCTTCACCACCGCCACCCTGATCATCGGACGCGACGCCGCCTGCAACCTGCGCCTCGACGACGCCACGGTCTCTGCCCAACACGCCCGCCTATCGTACCATCACAACCAGTGGTGGCTCGAAGACCTGCGCTCGCGCAACGGCACCCTGCTCAACGACGAACCCGTCACCACCCCCACTGTCATCACCCGCGGCGATGTCATTCGCTGCGGCGGCGTTGAAATCGGCGTGGGGACATAATCTATTTTTTGGAGTCTTTCATGCCCCTTACTCCTTCCCCTCTACTCGCCGTCATTGGCGGTTCGGGCCTCTATGAAATGGCCGGCCTGGATGATGTGCAAACGTTTGACCTCGACACCCCCTTTGGCAAACCTTCCGCCCCAATTGTGGTCGGCACGCTCGAAGGGCAGCGCGTGGCTTTTCTGGCGCGGCATGGCCTCGGCCACCGCATCACGCCCACGCACATCCCCTATCGCGCCAACATCTACGCCCTCAAATCGCTGGGGGCAACCCGCGTGGTCAGCATCAGCGCCTGTGGCTCGCTGCGCGAAGATTACGCCCCCGGTGCCATCGTCATCCCCGATCAGGTGTTCGATTTGACGCATGACCGCGTGCGCAGCTTCTTTGGCGATGGCCTGGTGGCGCATGTCAGCGTGGCCGACCCCTACTGCCCGGCGCTCACGCAGCAACTCTACCGGGCCGTCAAAACCACCGGTGCGGTGACCCATCGCGGCGGGGCCTTCATCACCATCGAAGGGCCGCGCTTTTCCACCAAAGCCGAGTCCAACGTCTACCGGCAGTGGGGCATGGCCCTGATCGGTATGACCGCCTGCCCCGAAATTTTCCTCGCCCGCGAAGCCGAACTGTGCTACGCCACCCTCGCCCACGTCACCGATTACGATGTCTGGCATGTCAGCGAAGACCCCGTCACCGTTGAGATGGTGATCCAGACCCTCAACCAAAACACCACGCACGCTCAAAACGCCATCCGCCAACTGCTGCGCGACCTGGCCGCCCCCGCAAGCCCCGCCCCCGCCTGCGACTGCGCCCACGCCCTCGCCAGCGCCATCATCACCGCCCCCAATGCCGTGTCACCCGATATGCGCCGCTCGCTCGATTTATTGGTGGGGAAATATCTCGGTTAGCAGGTTGCCGGTGCGCGCCATCCAATTTCGCTTATTGCTCCTCGCCGCGGCAGTGGTCACCCTGTATGCCGCGGCGTTGACGATCTCCCCGGCGGCGCGGGCGCAGTCGTGGGAGGTGGATTTTCGCCGGGATCACTGGTTGGGTTGGCTGGCCTGGCTGGGGGTTTACGCCGTGATCCACAGGCAGGCGCGGCGGCTGCGCGGCCACGACCCGTTGCTGATTCCCCTCCTGGCGCTGCTCACCGGCTGGGGGCTGATGACAATCTGGCGTCTGGATGCGGGGCTGGGCCTGCGGCAGTCTGCCTGGCTGGTGGTCAGCGGCGGCCTCTTCACCCTCGGCCTGCGCCTTTCTCCCCAACTCGATTTTCTGCGCCGTTACAAATATCTCGCCCTCAGCGCCGGCCTGCTGCTGACCGCTGCCACGCTCATCTTCGGCGCCAACCCGCTCGGTTATGGCCCGCGCCTCTGGCTGGGCTGCTGCGGCCTCTACTTCCAGCCATCCGAACCGCTCAAACTGCTGCTGGTTATCTATCTTGCCGCGTATCTGGCCGAAAAGTTGCCCCCTGCCAACCTGCCGCTCCTCGCCCCCACCCTCGTGATGACCACCCTCGCCCTGGCGCTTATGCTGGCGCAGCGCGACCTGGGCACAGCTTCGATTTTGCTCTTTTTGTATGCAACCATCATTTATGTCGCCACCGGCCAGTGGCGCGTGCTGGCCGCCAGCCTGGTGAGCATGGCGCTGGCCGGCCTGGCCGGTTACGCCCTGTTCGACGTGGTACGCCTGCGTGTAGAGGCCTGGCTCAACCCCTGGCTCGATCCCAGTGGGCGTTCCTATCAGATTGTCCAATCCTTGTTAGCCGTAGCCAACGGCGGGCTGCTCGGTCGCGGCCCCGGCATGGGCAGCCCCGGTTTTGTCCCCGTGGCGCACTCCGATTTTATCTTCGCCGCCATTGCCGAAGAGGGCGGGCTGGTGGGAGTGGTTTTGCTGCTGGGTATCCTGCTGATCCTGGCCCAACGCGGCATTCGCCTGGCCCTGGGCGTCGGCGACCCGTTTCGACGCCTCCTGGCCGCCGGGCTGACGGCCTATCTGATCGCCCAGGGTGTACTGATCATCGGCGGCAATGTGCGCCTGTTGCCGCTTACCGGCGTCACGCTGCCGCTGGTTTCGTATGGCGGGTCATCCTTATTGATTTCGTTCGTGGCGCTGTTGTTGATGATAAAAATCAGTGAGCAAGGGGAAGAAGACCACCTCGAAGAGACTGCCGGGCGCATCCTGCAAAGGCCCGCCCCCATGCCTTTCGCCCCCCAGCCTTACCGCCACCTGGCGCTGCTGCTCTTCGCCGGGCTAACGGCCGTGGCGCTCGTTTCAGGCTGGTGGGCCTACGTGCGCGGCCCGGCCCTGCTCACCCGCACCGATAATCCCCGCCGCGCCCTTTCCGACCGGTTCGTGCGCCGCGGCAGCCTGCTCGACCGCAACAACGTGCCGCTGGCCGAAAGCGCCGGGCAGCCGGGCGAGTTGATCCGGCGCTATCACTATCCGGCGCTCAGTCCCTTACTCGGCTATACCCATCCCGTCTACGGGCAGGCCGGCCTCGAAGCCAGCCTCGACCCCTATTTGCGCGGTCTGCAGGGCAATAGCGGACTGACCATCTGGTGGAATCACCTGCTCTACGGCCAGCCGCCCCCCGGCCTGGCGGTGCGCCTGAGCCTCGACCACGACTTGCAGCAGGCCGCCGATGAATTGCTGGGCAGGCAGGCGGGTGCGGTCGTGCTGCTCAACGCCGAAACCGGCGAAATCCTCGCCCTCGCCTCGCACCCCACCTTCGACGCCAACCAGCTCGATCAGCTTGGTGAAGCGCTGCTGGCCGATCCCACGGCGCCGCTCTTCAACCGCGCCACATTGGGCCTCTACCCGGTGCAGCCCCTTTTGCGCAGCCTGCTGGTCGGCACAGATGTCGCACCGCAAACCCTGGGCCTGTACACCCCCCCGGCCATCGGCGCGCCAACTGCCGCTGGCACTCCCCAGGATGTCGAACTGCGCGCCAGCCCGCTGCAAATGGCGTTGGTCGCCGCCGCCCTGACCAACCGCGGCCTCAGCCCCGCCCCACAACTCGTCCTGGCGGTGGATACGCCCCAGGCCGGTTGGGTGCTGCTGCCCGAAACAGGCCCATCCACGCCGATCTTCCAAACCGCTGAGGCTGCCCATATCGTGGACAGCCTGACGGGTGAAAACTCCTGGCAGTGTGTGATCACGGTGGAAGGCGAAAAACCGCTCACCTGGTTTGTGGGCGGAACGCTGCCCGATTGGCAGGGCGCGCCGCTGACGATTGTGGTGCTGCTGGAGGGGGGCGGCGAAGCCTTTGCAGGTGAAATTGGGGATGCGATTTTGCAAGCTGCCGGCATGGCTCACTAAGGCACGGCTGAAAAATAGCGTACCCTTTTAGGGTCTGCATCCAGCACAAAAAGGTTGCTTCACCGCGAAGAACGCGAAGGTCGCGAAGAAAAATTGCAACGCCAAGTCCGGTTTGGAGGCTTGTTGGCTTCAATATCCGTCGGCGCATGTGAAATCAGCAACAATCCTTCGCGCCCTTCGCGGTGAAATTTAGCTTTGTCGTAGAGGCAGGACCTGAAAACCCAGAAAAAATGACCTGCAACGAAATAGCCCTTGACTTTTTAGAACTTATGTTCTATATTTAACCTGCAACCCAATTCGATAGGGCCTAACCCGTGAACTCCTTGCACAAAAAACAAGGATTTCCTGGGTTAGCGCCCTGATTGTTCTGTTTTATGCAGGTTAGGCTTGCAGGAGTTAATGGTATGAGCCGCTTCCCTCGTTCTCCCAATCCTGGGGCGCTGTTGCAGGAAGTCTTATTTCGCCGGGCCGTAATCTTCGGTGGGCTGATCTTTATGGCCTTACTGGCTTTCGAGACCTTCAACTACAGCACCACCGAATTTGCCCTCAACGATGTCTTGGGCGATCTGCACTTCCTGGGCGTCCGCTGGGCCACTATCCTGGCGATAGCGTTCTGCTGTATAGATTTCGCCGGTGTGGCACGTCTGTTCACCCCGCAGCGCGGCGCCGATGAGCCGGTGGAAGTGTGGTATCTGTTTGGCGCCTGGCTGCTGGCGGCGGGCATGAATGCCCTGCTCACCTGGTGGGGCGTTTCGGTGGCAATCGCCAATCACCAGTCCATGGGTGGGGCGGTTATCCCGCAGCCCACCTTGCTCAAGATCGTGCCGGTCTTTGTGGCCGCCATGGTTTGGTTGACACGGGTGTTGATCATCGGCACATTTTGTGTGGCCGGCGAACGCTTATTTGGTCTGTTGAGCGTGCGGCGTCAGCGTTCGCAGCCACCTGAAGAATTCATCCCGCACATCAAAACCCCAAAACCCGCATCTCGCCCGGCTTCTCGGCCTGCAACGCCAAAAGTCCAGCCAGCTTCCTTTGGACGCTCGATCAATGCCAACAATGTCGGCCAGGTGGTGAAATCCATGCCCCCAGCCGCCTATCAGCCGGCCCCCAAGACAGCCCCTGCGCCTCCAGATCCAGAACCAACTTACAGCCGCCCAGAGCCAACCTACCACCCACTTTCTGCCAGTGGTTCCTCGCACAACAACACCGCCACGCGGCGCTAACGCCTGATTTGAATACTGTTTCGATAGGGCGTCCTGAGCGTAGTCGAAGTACCGTGTGGGTGAGAAAACGCCTGTTCGAGATCGAGACCGCATCCTTCGACTTCGCTCAGTCGCCATGCCGGGCATTTACCTGCAGCTTCAATGAGTGAAAATTGGCTGGCTACCGTGGCGCAAACCTTTGGTTTGCGAACGCTCGCAAGTCAGAGACTTGCGCCACGAGCCATTTTCACACCAGCAGCCCCATACCATTCGCGTGGGGCTGTATTTAATTAAGAGAAAGGTTGTCGAAATTCTCGGTTTTGATCAAATTCAGACCTTTGTGGTATAAATACCCCATGTTCTGGGTCTATCTCTCCCCACACTTTGATGATATTGCCCTATCCTGCGGGGGGTTGGCCTGGCAACAATCGCAATCAGGTGAGACCGTGCAAATCTGGACGCTCTGCGCTGGAGACCCACCACCAGGAGGGTTTTCCCCCTTTGCAGAGGGAATTCATGCACGTTGGCAGACTGGCCCAGCAGCCACCCAGACCCGCCGGGCCGAAGACCTGGCATCCTGCGGCATTCTGGGGGCCACACCCCGCCACTTCTCCATCCCTGATTGCATTTACCGCACCGACCCACACGGCACACACCTCTACGCATCTGAAGCAGCCCTTTACAGCCCCGTTCACCCTGCCGAAGACGGGCTGCTCGAACAACTGGTCAGTGAGTTAGGCCACCTGCTCCCTGCCGAGGCCAACCTCGTCAGCCCGGTGAGTGTGGGCTACCACGTCGATCATCGCCTGACGCGCCGCCTGGCTGAACGCCTGGCCGCCGAACATCCCGGCCTGACGCTGTGGTATTACGTAGACTTCCCCTACATCCTCACCCGCCCGCAGCAATTCAGCCGCCTGCGCGGCGCTGCCTGGGAAAGCGTTCTTTTCCCGCTCAGCGAACCTGCCCTGCGTGCCTGGACAAACGGCTTCACCGCCCACGCCTCCCAACTCAGCACCTTCTGGCCTGACGCCGAAACAGCCCATGCCGTGTTCGATACGTACGCGCAGTTGATGGGCGGGGCGCGGTTGTGGAAAGTGAATCGTGATGCGTGAACCTTTAACCTGCAACTTTCAACCTTCGACTTTTGACTGATGTTTTCAGGAGTTGCCCATGCCCCCTATCCCGAAATTTTTGAAGAACCCGCTGGTATGGCTCGGTGCGCTGGTTGCTTTGGGTGTGTTGGGCGCGGCGGCCTTTTTCGGGCTGCAATACGCCCAGGCCGCGCCGCCCCAGCCGTTTGAATTCAATCACTCGGCGCACCTGCAAAATGGGATGCAGTGTATCTACTGCCACCCAGGGGCCATTCGCGGCCAATCGGCCACCCTGCCCACCCGCCAGAAATGCCTGGGCTGCCACAACAATATGGACGCCGGCGATAACACCAACTTGCAAGCCCTGGCCGATTACCTGGCCGCCAACCCGGAGATTAAGTGGGTGCCCGTCGCCATCCAACCCGATTTCGTTTATTTTGCCCACCGCCCGCACACTGCGGCTGGTCTCAACTGCGAGCAGTGCCACGGCGATGTGAGCCAGATGAAAGTGGCCGAATACCAGGGTGACCAAAACATGGGCTGGTGCCTGAGCTGTCACAATCAGCAGCCCGAAGAGAAACGGGTGAAGTTGACCGATTGCGCCACGTGCCATAAATGAGGTATTCGTTATTCGTAATGGGTTGGTCGTTCTTCGTGACGAATTACCCAATGACGAATAACGAGTAACAAATAACCCGGCAACGGAGTTTCTATGACCGATAACCTTTCCCGACGCGATTTTCTCAAACTGATGACCATCGGCACAGCCACGGCGGCTGTCTTGAGCGGCTGCGGCACGGCGGCGCGCTACGTGGAACGTGAGCCGTACAGCACCATGCCCGAATACACCCTGCCGGGCCGCCCCACATCCTACGCCACCACCTGCCGCGAATGCCCGGCGGGCTGTGGCATCATCGTCAAAATCATCGAAGGGCGCGCCAAAAAGATTGAAGGCAACCCCAATCACCCCGTCAACCAGGGCAGCACCTGCTCGCGCGGCCAGGCCGCCCTGCAAGGGTTGTACAACCCCGACCGGGTGATCGAACCGCTGCTCCAATCGCAGCGCGGTTCCGGCAGCTTTGGCCCGATCAACTGGGATTTGGCCGTCAGCACGATCAAAGATGTATTCGCCGAAACCGCCCCCGCTGAAATCGCCTTCTTGATCGGCCTGAACCCCGATCACCTGGCTGATTTGGCGACGGAAATCACCGCCGCCCTTGGCGCACCCGCCCCGCTGCGTTACAGCGCCCTCAGCCTGTTCGAGGCGCGGGCCACCCTGGGTCAGGCGGTTCAGCAGCAATACGGCACACCCAGCCTGCCCACCTTCGACATCGCCAACGCCGAGGTGGTCTTCTCGTTTGGGGCCAACTTCGCCGAGACGTGGCTCTCGCCGGTGGCCTACCAGATGGGATATGGAAAGCTGCGCACCGGAAAGACGCGCGGCTACCTGGTGCAATTCGAGCCGCGCATGTCGCTCACCGCTGCCAGCGCCGACGAGTGGATTCCGATCACCCCCGGCAGCGAAGGCAGGCTGGCCCTGGCGCTCGGCAAGCTGATTGCCGAACTGTACGGCCAGCCGGTTAACGCCTTTGAATCCGCCGATATTCCCTCGATATGCTTGCTGGCGGGCGTGGAAGAAGAAACGCTGCACCACCTGGCCGAGAAGTTCGTGCAGGCCGAGCGCAAAGTGGCCATCCCTGGCGGGGCGGCGCTGGCGCACAGCAACGGGCTGCAAAACGCCCAGGCCATTTTGGCCCTCAACGCCCTGGCTGCCAACCTGAACCAGCCCGGCGGCGTGCGCTTCAACCTGACACCCAATTTTGGCCGGGCGGGCGGGGCATCCAGCCTGAGCGAGATTGCCGCGCTAGTCGAGCGGATGCAGGCGGGGCAGGTCAAGGCGCTCTTTATTCATGGCGTCAACCCGTTATTCGATCTGCCTGCCGATTTGGGCTTTGAAGCCGCCCTCAAGAACGTCCCGCTGGTGGTTTCGTTTGCCTCGTTCCTCGATGAAACCGCTCAGCAATCCAACTACCTTTTGCCCGATCACACCCCGCTCGAAGCCTGGGGCTACCAGAAGGCCACCCTCGGCGGCGAGATGGCGGCCCTTTCGGCAGCCCAACCGGTGGTCGTGCCGTTGTACGATACCAGGGCCACTGCTGATGTGCTGCTGGCCGCCGTGCAGGCCGTTGGCGGTGATCTGGCCGCCAAAGTGCCTTACGCCGACGAAGTCCAATTCCTGCAAAAACAAGTCACGGCGCTCAAAAACCAGGGTGTATTCTTTTCACCCACGGCCAACGAGAACACCTTCTGGACGGAATGGCTGCAACATGGCGGCTGGTGGGGCAAGCTGGCCTCCCCCGGCCAGGAAACGCCTCCCGCCGCCCTGAACGTCGCTTCGGCTACATTCTCCGGCGATGGCGATTACTTCCTGCTGCCCTTCCCGCACCCGCACCTCGGCGATGGCGGCGGGGCCAACCGCCCCTGGCTGCAAGAAACCCCCGACCCGATGACAACGGTCATGTGGGGCACGTGGGTGGAGATCAACCCCGAAACGGCTGCCAAACTTGGCCTGGACGATGACGACGTGGTCAAAATTACCTCGCCCGCCGGAGAAATTGAAGTGCCTGTCTACCGCTTCCCAGCCATCCGCCCCGATGTGGTGGCGATCCCCTTTGGCAATGGGCACAGCGCCTTTGGCCGATATGCTGCTGGCGTTGGGGCGAACCCGATGGGCGTGGTAGCCGCCGCGCAGAACGAAGCCGGCGACCTGGCCTTTGCTGCCACAAAAGTGAAAATCACCGCCACAGGCAAGAAGTTCAAGCTGGCGCGGTATGAGTCGAAGGTTGGCGTTTATGAAAACCGGGGTTGAAAGTTGAAAGTTGAAGGTTAAAAACCAACCTTCAACCTGCAACCTTCCAACCTTCCACCTGGAGGTATGTAATGAGCGAAGAATCAACCGGCAAATGGGGCATGGTCATCAACCTGGATACGTGTAACGGCTGCCAGGCGTGTGTGACGGCGTGTGCCTTTGAGAATAACCTGCCCAGCGTGGGCTACGAGAGCGCCGAATATGGGCGTGGGATGCACTGGATGCGCATCGTGCGCCAGTGGGAGGGCGAGTACCCGCACATCCGGGCCACCTTCCAGCCGGTGATGTGCCAGCAGTGCGGCAGTGCGCCGTGCGAGCCGGTCTGCCCGGCGTTTGCCACGCAGCACAGCCAGGCCGAGCAGATCAATTTACAGGTGTACAACCGCTGCATCGGCACACGCTACTGTGCTAACAACTGCCCCTACACCGCCCGCACGTTCAACTGGTTCGATTGGGAATACCCCGAACCGATGGCCTCGTATCTCAACCCCGATGTGACCGTGCGCGGGCGCGGCGTGATGGAAAAATGTACGTTTTGCGTGCAGCGCATCCGCAAAGGGCAGGAGACCGCCAAAGCCGAAGGCCGCGAGGTGCACGATGGCGAAGTGATCCCCGCTTGCGCCCAGGCCTGTCCCACGCAGGCGATTGTCTTTGGCGATATGAGCGACCCCGCAAGCAAGGCGAGCAAACTGGCGCAATCGCAGCGCGGCTTCCGCATGGAAGAGCAGCTCGGTACGCAGCCGCGGGTGGTGTATTTGCAGGGGTTGAAGGCGTGAGAATAACGATGTTGGAGGACTTATGGCCGTAGAAACAAAGCGATTGACCGGAATGACCCACACCCACGCCGCCGAACACGAGGAAGACCCGCGCGAACACCTGATGCACGACCCGCTGCCGCGCGAAAAGATGAATGACCTCGTGATGGAAGCCATGCACGAGACGCCCCTTCAGTATTGGCTGGTGGTGGGGGTGCTGGCGCTGGTGGTGGCGGTGTGTTTGGTGGGAGCATGGGGCTACATGATTTTCACCGGCATGGGCGTGGCGGGCATCAACCGCCCGGTGTATTGGGGGCTGTTCATTTCCACGTTCGTGTTCTGGATCGGCATCAGTCACGCCGGCACGTTCGTTTCGGCCATTTTACGCGTGTTCAAGGCCGAGTTCCGCCGCCCGTTCACGCGTGCCGCCGAATTGATGACCACCTTTGGCCTGGCCGCCGGTGCGATCTACCCGCTGATCCACCTCGGCCGCGTGTGGACGTTCTATTACATGATCCCCTACCCCAACCAGCGCGGCCTGTGGACAAATTTCCACTCGCCGCTGGCGTGGGACCTGATCGCCATCACCACCTATTTGCTCGGCAGCACCATGTACCTGTTCCTGCCGCTGATCCCCGATGTGGCCATGGCGCGTGACCGTTCGACCGGCTGGCGCTACTGGCTCTACAAGGTGTTGGCGCTCGGCTGGCGCGGCACCGAACGGGAGTGGAAACACCTCAACGCCGCTATCAAAATTTTTGCCTGGGTGATCATCCCGGTCATGTTCTCGGTGCATACCATCGTCTCGTGGGATTTCGCCGTCTCGATGACGCCGGGCTGGCATTCGACCATCTTTGGGCCGTTCTTCATCGCCGGGGCGGTCTTTTCGGGCGTTTCGGCGGTTTCGATGGTGCTGTTCATCATCCAGCTTTCGATGCCCAAGCTGCGCTATTTCATTCGGGCCGAACATTTCGACGGCCTGGGTAAACTGGTGCTGATTTTCTCGTTCGTGTGGGCGTATTTTTACTTCAACGAAATCATGGTCGAGTGGTACGGCGGCGAGACGGCCCACCACAACGTGATGGATTACATCATGCGCGGCCCCAATTCGTGGCTGTGGTATCTGATGTTGGTGTGCAACCTGGCCATCCCCATGCTGCTGTGGGCCAAACGTATCCGCCGCAACCCGTGGATGATGTTCATCATCGCCTTCTTTATCAATGTGGGCATGTACATTGAGCGTGTGGTGATTGTGCCGATGACGCTCAGCCGCGGGCGCTCACCCTTCGATTGGGGCGAATATACGCCACGGATTGAGATTTTGATCTCCATTGGTACGCTGGCGCTATTTTTGCTGCTGTATGCCCTGGCCTCGCGGGTCATTCCGCTTATCCCGGTGTGGGAAGTGCAAGAAGGCCAGATGGCGCATTCGCTCAAGAAAGTGGGCAAGGCCGAAGTGCCCAGCATCACGGAGGTGGAATAACATGGACGAATCATCCGCTCACATGGCTATTTTCGATACCGTAGACCCGGCTGCCGATGCCATCGTGCGTCTGCGCGAGATCGGCGTCCTCGAAAAGGACATGGAAGTGATGTCGGGCGTGCCCTTCCCGGCTCACATCCTGGGGCGTCCTGACCACAAGACCTATGTGCCGCTGCTTGGCGGGTTAGGCTGGCTGGCCGGGCTGGGGGCAGCCGTGGCGCTCAATTTTGGCACGCCACTGCTCTACCCCATGTACGTTGGCGGCCAACCCTTGCAGCCGATCCCGCCGGGCATTTTGCTGGGCTTTGAGATGAGCATGTTGGGACTGCTGATCTTCACCTTTCTGGGCGTGTTGATCGAAAACGGCTATCCGATTTTGTTTCACCGCAAGCTTTACCACCCGGCGGTGGCTGATGGCAAGATCGCCATCTTTTTCCAGTGCCCGGCCAAATTTGAAAGCCTGGCCTACGATGCGTTGAAGAAACTCGGCGCAGAAGAAGTGGGCCTGGTGGAGGCAAGAGTGCTATGATGATTGACCGCCACTTGATCACCGTTCTCACCCGCCTGATCATCTTTTTGGCCGTGGCTGGCGGTGCGGCAACTGCCGGGCTGCTGCTGACCTACGAAGTGATCGGCGTCGAATGGATCAGCACAATGGAGATTCAAGCCTCCAACCGCCCCATGGAAGACCCGCTGCCCGTGCCAGGCGCTTCTGTGCCCATCCAGGGCGCGGCCTTCGTGTCTGGCGATGGCACGCCGCTCAACCCGGTGCTGGCCGACGAAACATCCCTCGCCCGCGGTCAGATGCTCTACGAAGTCAACTGCGCCCTGTGCCACGGCAACAGCGGCAAGGGCGATGGCCGTATGGCCGAGTTTTTGCGCCGCAAACCGGTTGACCTCACCGGAGCCAACGTCACTCGACTGGCCGATGGCGACATTTTCATCATCATCACCAGCGGCGCTGGCGTGATGCCCCCGCTCAGCGAGAACCTGTCGGTGGGCGAGCGTTGGGATGTGGTGAATTATGTGAAGAAGGTGATCGGGGATCAGTAGTCAGTAGTCAGTGATCAGATGTTCTGTTTGGCTACTGCCAACTGCCCACTGCCTACTGATAACGAGGTTCGCAATATGAAAAAACTCATTTTCTTGCTATCCGTGGCCTTTGCTCTGGTGTTTTCTTCCTGCAATGCGCACAATTTGGTGGCCAACACCAAACCCTTCGGCACGCCCATTCCCACGCTGGCGGTGGCCACGCCGCCGCCATCCAGTGGCAGCGGGCGCTCGCTGGCTGGCAAGTGCCAGGTGGCTGCCATAGATTTGCTGGCCGCCTGGGCCAACGCTGGCTACCCCGAAGGTGCGTTCGACTTTACCGCCGCCAACGGCGCGGCCTGCGCCGGCGATTTCACCGCTGACGTACTGCCGCTCTTCACCGAGTCCAACCTGTGGTATGGCGGTTCAGTTTCGTGTGCGGCCTGCCACGGGCCAGATTTGAACGTTTCGTATGCGCAGTTGGATGTCAGCAGCTATGCCGGGGTCATGGCTGGTTCACGACGCCTGGCTGAAGCAAAACCGATGGTCGGCGGCGAGTGGGAGAAGACCAAGCTCTACGAGGTGATGGTGACCACACGCTTCATGCCGCTCAACCGCCCGGCAGATATGCCCGAAAAAGGGCCGTTGGTGGCAGCGGGGAAGCCGAAATAACCCAAGCAGCGGGTGTATGCACCCGCTGCTTTTTTAACAAAATCATCCACCCTGTCGGCTGCATTTGCGAGTACAATCGCCAGAATTTATCTCTCGATGAAAGGATGTAGCCCATGGACCCTGCTGCCGCAAAACAGCGCTTGCTGGATAAGATTGACGTTCTATGGAAAGATGTAGACCACAAAACGCCACGCCCTCAGGCTGACCAACTTCGCCGCGAGGCTCTCCAGGCCTGTCATGCCTACCACCGGCAGGCCAATCCGGCCTACCGTCAACGGTGTGAGCGCGAGGGGGTTGGCGAAAGTCTCTCGCTCGAACAGCTTTCCGTGGTCGCCTTTCCCGAAGAAATTTACAAAGCCTACTCGCAGCAAACACTGCCCAATGGTGAAAAACTGGGGGCTTTTTGCGAACGCAACGTACCCTTGATCCTCGAAGGGTTAAACCCCTACCTCACCCGTCCGATTACGATGGATGGCTTGCAAGCGAATTACTTGCCGCTCACCAGCCTGCGTGGCGGCCTGGATCGCCTGCGCAGCGACCTGCTGGAAAAACAGGGCGTTTTTCTGCTCACCAGCAGCGGCACTGGCGGCGGCACCTTTGCGCTGATCCCCTGCGACCGCGGGCTGCTCGAAACCACCCGCCGCGCCAACCATTTCATGTTCGATATGGTGACTGATGTGCCGGGGTATGGGCCGCTCGACCCGCAGCGAGATTGTATGATCGGCTTCGTCCCGCGCGATGGCTCGATGATGATGTCGTTTGGCCTGGGCCTGTATGCCGATCTGTACGGCGAGCGGGCCTTTTTTGCCGTGCCAGCCAAAGTTCACACCCGCGAACTGCGCTGGCGCAAGGGTGTGTTCACCGGGCCAGATGGGGCGCTGCTCAAACTGCTCATGACACCCTTGATGGGAGTGATGGGCAAGCGCACCAGCGAAAAGGGCTTTCATAACTTCGCCCAGGCGCTCAAACAAGCCGAAGCCTGGCAGGTGCGCACGCTGGTTTTTGCCAACCCGTGGATGGGCCTGAACCTGCTCGCCCACCTGGAAGACCTGCTCAAGGCAGAAGTGGCCGCCGGCAGCAAGAAAGCCGGTGATCCGCTGGTGAAGCTGGCCCCAGGTTCGGTGCTGTTGATGGCGGGCGGCAACAAAAGCGGTTCCGACATCCCTGCCGAGGCGATCATCCAGCGCTTCCTGGCGGTCATCCACGGCTTCGACAAGGTGATAGATGCCTACGGGCAGAGCGAATCGTTGAGCGGGGCGATCCAATGTTCCCAGGGCAATTACCACTTCGACCCGCATATCGAATTTTTCAAGAGCGGCAACTACCTGGGCTATTTCGACCCGCGCCAGGATTACCGCCCACCGTGCATCCTCACCGGCGATGTGGTAGATGGCATCCACGAAACGCCCTGCCCTTGCGGCAGCCCGGCGCGTTACTTCAAATCGGTGCAACGCGACAGCGAAAACCGCGGCTCGAAAGGCTGCGCCGCAGCGCTGGCCGAATACGCCTGACGGCAGCCACACGTATGCCCGCCCATATCCGCGATTACTTCCTCCCTGCCTATGTGCGCAACGCGCTCGAACGGGCAAACCAGTTCCGCCTGGTTACGCACCATCCCTTTGGCGACGAACTGGTTATCGAAAGCCTGCAAGTGACGCCAGAAAGCCTCGATTGCATGGCGCGTGCCTTGCGCCAGCGTCGCGCCGAATTGCTGGAGAACGTAGACCTGCGCGATCGCCAGGCCGCCGCCGCACGCTTTGCGGTGTTGGCTTCATTGGCAGAAGCGTTACGCCAGCCAGCGATGCCGCTGCGCCGTGAAACGTGCGCCATCGCCGCCCACATCAGCGGGTTCTCGCCGCAGATGGTGGACGTGCTGCTGCAATCGTTCGTGGACTTGCTGGCCTATACACAGGCCGACAGTATCGAAGTCACTTTGCCCCCCAACCAGGCCGCCCAACGCTTTGTACGCACCGCTCACGGATACGCCCGCTATTATGGGGGGGCGCTTTCGCTCAAAAATTTTCTGGCGATGCTGCCGGGTTATGCCGAAGCGCCCATCTTGCCGCTGCCCTGGATGGGGATGCCCACGCTCATTTCGCACGTGGCGGCCGGCAATGTGCCGGGCATTTCGTTGATGCAGGTCTTGTTGGGTGCCATGGTGGGAGCGGCCAACCTGGAAAAGAACGCCAGCGCCGAGCCGTTTTTTGGCCCACGTTTTTTGGAGATGATGGCCGAACTGGAAGGCCAGCAAAGCCTGTTTCCCCTTTCCGACCTGATCGCCCTGGTGACATTCCCCGGCGAGGCGTTTTATGCCCTCACTGAGTTGATCCACCAGGGCGATCATTTGCAGGCCACTGGTGGGATCGACTCGGAACGCGCCATCAGCCGCATGGTACAGCGCTTGCGCTCGCGCAGCCTGCGTGACTTCAAGCGCCGCGTCAGCGGTCACTGGCACAAGGTCAGCTTCGATGTGGTGGCGAATCAGTTCCTCACGCCCGAATGGATGGAGACTGTCGCCTACAACACCGCCTTCGATAACAGCATGTTCAACACGCAGGGCTGCCTTTCGGCGCAGCAGATTTTCATCGAAGGTACGCCAGCCCAGGCGCACGATTTCATCGAACGCTACCGGGCGGCCATGCAGCAGATATTAAGTCAATTGCCCAAGGGCAGCGAACCGCAATCACGCCTGCGGGAGATGTACCAGTGGTACGAAAACAAGCCCGGCTTTCGCATTCTCACCTCCTTGCGCGAAATCGAACAGTCTCCTTTTGTGATCATTTACGACGACGCCCCGCAGCATTTTGCCATTCACAACGCCCTCAACCGCTCGGTGATCATCCGCCGCCTCGACCGGCTGGAAAGTGACCTGCCGCGTCTGATTGGCAGCGGTGCGCGCCGCCCGCTGCTGCAATCGTGCGGCGTGGCGCTGCCTGGCAAACGCCTGTTGCCTGTGGCTGAAATCCTCGGGCAGGCGGGGGTCAACCGGATTGTGCCGGTCGGTGACATCTGGAATATGCGCCTCGACTACGAATCGTGGGATGGCTACCTGGCCCCCACCGACCTGATCGCCCCACAAACCGGCCAATGGACGACAATCTCTTTTCACGAAATCGAAAAAGCCCTGCGTGGTGTCGAAGCGCGTAATCGCAGCTTGGGCGGCGCCTCAGCCTCGGAGTAGGATATGGCCCATATCGAATTTAGCCTGGTCTCATCGCTGGTTCCCGAACAAATTTTGCCGTTGTTCGAGGAACAGAGCCGCCACGCGGTGAACGCGCGCAAACTGACCTGGGAAACGGCCTGGGCGGAGATCATCCGTGAGGCCATTTACCGCAACCCGATGGATGTTTCGGAAGTGGGCAGTTCGTGGATTGCCGATTTGCGGGCGATGGATGTGCTGCACGCGTTTAGCCGAGAGGACATCGCCAGCATCGAAGGCTCGCAGCCGTTTTTGCCTGCCTCATGGGATAACTGCACCAGCCCGCTCGATTTCCAGGTCTGGTCTATTCCGTGGACGCTGGATACGCGGTTCATCTACTACCGCCGCGACCTGCTGGCGAAGGCCGGGGTAGAGGCCGAGACGGCCTTCAGCAGCCACGCCGCGCTGAAAAACACCTTGCAGGCGCTGAAAGAGGCCGGCATTGCCAACCCGCTGGCCTTACCCACCCGCCGTACCCGCATGATTTTGCACAACGCCGCTCCCTGGGTGTGGGGCAATGGCGGCGATTTCATCCGCGCCGATGGTAAAACGGCCCTGTTTGCCCAGCCGCAGGCGCTGGCCGGCATGTGCCAGCATTTCGAACTGTATCAATTTTTGACTGCTGAAACCACTAACCTGGAAGCGAGTCAATCGGATACGCTGTACTGGCAGGGCCGCGCCGCCGTGACCATCAGCGGCCCCTGGCTGCTGCACGAACCCAACACCCCGCCACACATACGCGAGAACACGGATTTTACCTTCCCGCCCGGCGTCCCCTTCATCGGCGGCACCAACCTGATCTTGTGGCATCAGAGCGCCAACGCGCCTGCCGGGCTGGAATTGATCCGCTTCCTCACCAGCGTATCTTTCCAAAGCAGTTACTTCAAAAACGCCGGCTATCTGCCCTCCCGCCTCGATGCCCTGGCATCGCCGGCCTTTTCCAACGATGCGCGCTACCGCTCACTGGCGGCGCGTTTGCAACAGGGGCGCTCGTTCAAGCCGCTGCCGCTGTGGGGCTGGGTGGAAGAACGTTTGGTAGCAGCCCTGCGCCAAATCGCAGAAGAATTATCGCTGGCCGTGGATAGCGTGCCAGAACCGGTGGTCACAAAGAATCTGGCTGAACTGCAACGGCGTACCAACCTGACCCTGCAAACGCAATCCTGACCAGCCCCTCTCCTGAAACGACAGGCCCTGGATAGTCCAAATGGCCTGTTGTTATTTAATGACAATTTGGATAAACTAAGTGTGGTTTGTGCCTGAACAGGATAACCAGGCCCGTATCCGATTGTTCAACAGGAGGCTTTTATGCTTAGCAAGCGAGTGATGACGATCTTTTCCATTTTGGCGGTGATTGTCCTGGCGGTCAGCATGGCCGAGAGTTCGCCCGGCACGGCTGCTCCGCCAGGCGCAGCGGCGGAGCGTGACAGCCAGCCCACCCTGGCGAGCGGCACGCTGGCAATTCCGTTCGCTCCCAACGCCAACCCGGCCATAGATGGCGTGTGCGAAGAATATGGCAGCGCTGTCACGACCACCTTCCTCGATGGGGATGGCAAATCGGCCACGGTCTACCTCATGCACGATGGCGACCAACTGTACGTGTGTATGCAGGCGTCGCCGGGCAGTTTCAGTGACCGTTTCGGCTCGCTCTACCTCGACCCGCAGGGCGATGGCAGCAGCTACGATTTTGCCAAAGCCGATGATTATTCGCTGCGCGTCAAAATCCCTGGCACGGCGCGCAGCAGCCTGCACGGTACGGGCGTTGCCAACGGCTATGTGCTGGATGCCAGCGTGGATGCCTTTTGGGATGGCGCCGCCACGGCCAGCGCCGCCGGGGATACGGTGGAATATAGCGTATCTGCCGGGCGCTTCAAGTTTGGCACGTGTGACCGGTTGTTTGGCCTGGCCGTTTACCACCACTGGTTTGCGGCCACCGGCGACGATTACGGCTGGCCGAGCAACCAGTGGTTCGATCAGCCGCGCACCTGGCAGCTGGCCTATCTCGCTGGCCTGGATTGCGTTTCACAAGGTTTGGGGGGGCGCATTGCCTACGTTTTCCGTGGCAGCACGCCCGATGCCACCAGCTTCTACAACCTGCTCACCGGGGCGGGCTACACCGTCTCGTTGGTGCCGCTTTCCAGCGTGCTCAGCACCGATTTCAACGCTTTCGACCTGATCCTCATTGCCGATGATAGCGGCGACCTGAGCCAGTGGGGGCTGCCTGGCCTGACCGCCGACCAGGTGGCGCAAATTCGCGCCCCCTCGCCCGATAAGCCGATCATCGGCATTGGCGAGGGCGGCTACGCCTTTTTTGGGCAGTGGCCGCTGTTCATTGGCTGGCCCAATGGCTGGCACGGCCCCGATGACGACCTGGCAAAATCGCCCACCGCCCCGGCCCCCTACTTCACCGGTATCGCTGCCGATCCGGTAACGGCCTACCTCAATCCGGTCAATACCGTTGCCATTTTCCTGGGCGGCGGCGTGCCTGCCGATGTGTGGACGATTGGCCTCGAAACGCCCGATACCAACCACGCCAACCTGATCCAGCAAACCTGTAACCTGCTGTGGGGCTTCAGCGGTAACCCATACACGATGACCGCCGACGGCCAGGCGCTCTTCCTCAACGCCGTGGCCTACATGCGTTACTTCCAGTGCGCCCCCGAACTACCCCCGCCGCCGGATGTGTGCGTCGAGGTGGTCAAGACCGCCAACCCGCCCGCCGGTACGCCGGTTGCTCCCGGTGACATCATCGAATACACCATCACCTACACCCTTTCCAATAACCTCGAATGCCAGAACCCCAAGGAAGCCCGCCTGACCGATACCATTCCCCCCGGCAGCACCTTTGTTCCCGGCAGCGCCAGTGGCGGCATTTCTCCCGGTGGCGATGGCGCGCTGGCCTGGACGGTTTTCTCTGCCAGCGGCGCCCAGGTCGAAACCTTCAAAGTGCGTGTAACCGATAATGCTTGCTATGACCCTGGCATCATCGTCAACCGCGCGGCGCTCTACGCTGGCTCGGCGGTGGTGTTCAGCGCTGATGTCATTCACCCGCTCGAATGCCCGCCCATCATCTTGCCCAACACTGGGCCGATGTACGCGGAAGATGAGATCAGCATTGACCCTTATCCGCTCTTCATCGGCCACCCCAGCACCATTCAGGTGCGTTTGCACAACGCCTCGGCCACGGCGCAAACCGTCAACGTGGCCTTCCAGACCAGCCCCGATCGATTCGGCATCGGCATCCCCTTCAACACCTTTGATAGCGATGTCGTCACCATTCCCGCCGGCGGTTCGGCCATTGCCGAGGCCACCTTCACCCCCGCGGAATCGGGGCATTACTGCATTCAGATTGTCATCACCGGGCCGGGTTTGAACGAACCACTCGTCACCCAACGCAACCTGGATGTGACCGAAAACCTGCAACCCGGCGTACCCGATGACCTCACCTTCATCGTGGGCAACCCGACCGCTGCCACCGCCGACGTGAACCTGGTGGTCTTCAACAACTGCCCCGGCTGGAGCGCCGTGATCAGCAGCCCGGCGGGTGGCGTGCTGACCGGCATGGCCCCCGGCGAGACGCGCCCCGCCACCCTCACCGTCACCCCGCCCAACCCGGTCACGCTGGGCAGCGGCTGCCATATTGACGTGGAGGGCTGGATCGGCGACCAGTTGATCGGCGGCATCCGCAAGCTGGATGTGCCGCCCGTGCATCTGCCGTCGAATGTTGTGCCACCGTGGGAAGAACGCGAAATCAGCTTCATCCCCGAAGTGCCGGTGGCCGGTGTGCCGGGGCAGATCTGTGTCGCGTTGCAAAACCCATTGGGTGTGCCAAAGACGATCACGCTGACGGTGCAGGTGGCTGATTTCGGCGCTGGGGTTGGCTTCACGCCGGTTGGCACGCAGGTCTTCACGCTGCCGCCGCACAGTTTCAATAAGTATTGCATCAACTGGACGCCCGCGGCCAGCGGCACATTGCATCGCTGCATCCTGGTCACGCTGGAACAGCCCGGCTACCGCGACATGCACAGCCAGCGCAATGTGGATATCCGCCGCCGCCCGCCGCTCAGTCTGATAGATTTCCCCATCCCCTTCATCATCGGCAACACCGATCTGGTCAGTCACACGGTTGAACTCGTGCCGACTATCTATGGCCTCGACCCCAATTGGGACATCCGCTTCCTCACCCCTGGCGGCGACCCGGCCCCCGATGCAATTGACCCCAACACCACCATCAATCTGGAGATGATCCTGATCGGCCTGCAAAAGCCGAGCGCCCTGTCCGCCGCATCGGATCAGGTCTTTGGCGATGTGCAGCAAATTCAGGTCTCGGTGCGGTTTGATGGCGTGGAAGTAGGCGGTTTCACCGTGCAATTCGACCCCTACCGCGTCTATCTGCCGCTGATCATCCGGTAGGCCATTACCAATGAACAAAAAAACGGTGGCACATTGGCTGCCACCGTTTTTTTGTTCAACTGGCCTGGCTGCTACCTGCCCCCGTCTACCGCTGCCAGCGCCGCCCCGACGATGCCCGCTTCGTTGAGAAATTGCGCCGGGACGACTTTGGCGCGCACCCGCAGCATGGGGGCAAACACGGCAAACTTCTTCACCCCGCCGCCGCCAAGGATAATCAGCTCTGGCCACAGCAGGCGTTCGAGCGTACACAGGTAGCGGTCGAAGACCTTCCCCCACGCATCCCACGACATTTTCTCACGCTTGCGCGCCGCATCTGAGGCGTTGTATTCGGCGTCCATGCCGTCAATTTCGATGTGGCCGAGTTCGGTGTTGGGCAGCAACACGCCATCGGTGAAGACGGCTGTCCCCAGGCCGGTGCCGATGGTCACAACCAGCACCACACCACGGCAGTCGCGCCCTGCGCCGAAACGCATTTCGGCCAGGCCGGCGGCATCGGCGTCGTTGAGGGCGCGCACCGGGCAGCCACTGGCCTCCGAGAACAGCGCCGAGACGTCCGTGCCGATCCATTTGTGGTGGATGTTGGCGGCGGTCAGCGCCACGCCATTTTGAATTGCCGCCGGAAAGCCCGCTCCCGCCGGCCCCTGCCAGGCGAAATGTTTGCTGATCTCGGCCACCACTTCGGCCATCGCCTTCGGTTTGCCCGATTTCGGCGTGGGCAGGCGAAATCGTTCGGCCAGCAGTTCCCCGGTTGCGGTGTTGACGGGCGCGCCTTTCATGCCCGTGCCGCCAATGTCAATGCCAAGCGCTTGCATGATTCTCTCCTTGTTGGTTCGCAGAAACGATTAAAGTTGGTTCGAAATGGCGGCGGTATACATTTGCTGCACTTCGCTGCGAATTTCGCCCAACGATTGGTTGATAAAGCGCAAAATAGCCCCCTTGCCGCCATTTGGCCCGGTAAATTTGACCGCCAGCCAGTAATGACTGAAGATTTTACGAAAGCGCAAAAACTCACCCTGGATGCGCACCGGCACCTCTGGCAAATGAAGGGTGAGCCAGGCCTTGCGGCCATGATGCAATTCGCCTTCTGAAACCGTCATGGGCAGGTGCAGCCCGGCTCCACTCAGGGAAATATCTATCAATTCGGCGCGCAATATCTCGGAAGTCAGTTCCACCTCCACGGGCAAAGCCGGCTCCACTTCCAGGCGGTGTTCGTGGCGGTTGCCCACCGTATCGCCAGAATAGGCCATATCAGTCACTTCCAGGCGGCCCGAGGCCAGGTCAAATGACGCCACCCGCAGCATGAACGGGTCCATCAGGCCGTTGCTCAACACAATCGAAGTCCGGTCGCGGGCGATCAGCACCCCCGCAGGCGATTCAACCTTGAACACCGCCTGCTCGTCGAGAACGCTCTCCAGCGTGGCCTGGGTGATAAACTGCACGCCGCGGTAGATGTTGAGAAAATCGAACTTGCGTTTGCCTTCGATCAGGCACATGCGTAAATCAGAAGCAATCAGGTTGGTGTCTTGCATCGGAAACCTCCTGTTCAACTTTTCTCAATCAAGAATAAAAATTCTCGGTTGGATTCTTCGCTGTCACGCAGCCACTCATTTGTCCACTTCATGCCGGCCATCACATTTTGCTTGTAGTCAATTTCGATGATGTCGAGTAACCTGCCATGCTTGCGAATGGCCTGGTTTAGTTCTTCGGCAGTTGCCCGGCCACCGGAACTATACGAAAGGATGATCCAACGCGCGTGTGTGGCTTGAATGAGTTTCTCGATGGCTTCTACGGCAATGAAGCGGCCGTCTGGATTCTTTCTAAATTCTTCAAAGATAGAGGCGGCCACAACATCTGATGTATCTTGACGGCGGCGTGCTTTGCCAAACAATGGTGGTTGATCAAACAGGCAAATACTCGTCCAAAGGTGATAATAAGAAGCATAACGCACACGCGAAGGAGGCATTTTCTCGTTATTCGAGCCATAGGGTGGGTCGAAATAAGCCAAATCCACGTCAATTTCTGGCACGAGATCGAAAATGTCTTTACGCGTCACCTGATGCTTTTCAGCAGAGACAAACGTTCCTGGCACTTTCAACACCAGGTGGTTATGAGCGCGGCGACCAGTCTTTCAAGTATGACACGAAATGGCCAAGCGTGCTATCCACCTGGTCGAGCGCCAGGATCAGGCTGGTGAGGGCAACGGCCTTTTCAATGGGGCTGAGATGAAGCGCTTCAATCTCCTGGCGGATGCCATCCAACTTCCGTGTATTGTGAATTTGCCAGGGCCTCTTTTGCCCATCGGACTGAACGGAACAACCGCCATTGGCCACGCCGCCATAATTTTCGGTGAACCAGCCATCTATGGGTTTCACGGTGTTCAGATGATCGATCAAGCTCTGAAATTCTTTGGGTTCTTTGTTACTTAGCAGGTAGCAGGTGCCAAAAATTTCAGACCAAACCGCAATATCGTTGCAAATTACCGTATAACCGCTTTTGGCAAATGCCTGCGAAACCCGTGTAGTGCCTGCAAACCCATCAAAAATCGTTTTGGCGTCCACACCTTGGGCAAGTTCCAATATCTGCGGTAGTAGTTTTAGTTTGGAACCAGTGTATTTAATGCCCTCGGTTAGCGGGGCCTCGTAGGCAAAATTACCTGGCTGGCGGTTTGCGCATGCATCAGGCTGCATCCGCTTTTTCTACCTTCACACATTCTCCCTGCCGCACCTGGAAATCATCGAAATCGCGGGCGACGACTGTGTTGGCGAAGACCGAACGGGCTTCGGCCAAAATATCGCGCTCACGGTAGCGGCGCGACAGGTGGGTCAGGATCAACTGCCCCACGCCCGCCTGGGCGGCCAGTTCGGCCGCGCCGCGCGCCGTCATGTGGGCAAATTGACGCGCCATATCGGCTTCTTCATCGAGATAGGTGGATTCGATCACCAGGACATCGGCATTTTGGCAGACGGCCACCAGATCGTCTGTACGCCCGACATCGCCAATGTGAATCAGACGCGTGCCGGGGCGTTCGGGGCCTAACACGTCATCTGGCTGAATGGTGCGGCCATCGGGCAGCGTGATGGCCTGCCCATTGACCAGGTCGCGCCGCCACGGGCCGGGGGGGATGTTCAACGCCTCAGCCTTTTCGGGCAGGAAGGGCCGGCGCGACTTTTCCTGGAAGGCGTAGCCGTAGCAATCGGGACTGCGATGCCACACCGGGAAGGCGCTGACGGTGAAATTGGCCTCGTCTACGATCACACCTTCTTTGACCTCGTAAAAATTCAGGCTCATGGGCGGGCGTGCCCCGCGCAACACCACGCCGTAGAGCAAATCGTGAACACGGTCGAGCGCCGCCCGTCCGCCGTAGATTTCCAGGTCGCCGTCAATCGTCTCCCAACGCATGAACGTGGAGAGCAGCCCCGCCAGGCCCAAAATGTGGTCGAGATGCCCATGCGTGACCAGAATGCGATTCAAGCGCTTGAAGCCGATGCCGGCCTGCAAAATTTGGCGCTGCGTGCCTTCGCCGCAGTCTATCAGAAAGCGATGCTCATCGTGCATCACCACCTGCGCCGACAGTCCGCGATGGATGGATGGGGCCGATGCCGATGTGCCGAGAAAAACAACTTCAAACAAGAGAGAAACCCTTTCCGAGAGCGGCCAACTGCTCCACCTTGGCCTGTAACTCACGATAGCGCACCAATAAATCGGGCTGTTCCAACGCTTCGGCAAACTGTTCCAGCCAGCCCAGCACATACGCTTGATCGAGCCGCCCGTAGCGTTCAATCAACAGTGCTTCCACATCCAGCCAATCCTTGCCGCGCCCTGCCACCACTTTCTGAATCAACAGGTCTTCGGCAGAACAGACCCAGGCCGAGATACCATCCAGATCAACCTGGGTAGCTCTTTCAATGATCAATTCTTCGTAACCAGGCATGGCCAATAAAAAATCAACGATAACGCCTTCAATTTTCACCGCAACAATCAAAGGGTCATTGGGTGCATTGGGCCGGGCGCGTTCTGGAAAAGCCGTTCGCAAAGCTGCCCGCGCCTGACCATATTCGGTGTTTGGCACCAGCACTTTGATGTCTACATCGTGGGTATAACGCGGCTCGCCCCAGTGGGCAACCGAAATCCCGCCAATGACTGCATAGCGGTAGCCCAATTGCTCAAGGCATTCGATGGCCGTTTTCAGGGCATACTTTAGGGGTGCTTCCACGCGAGGCTCTCCAATCTTCAAAAATTTTTATGCGCCGGTAGTATTCAACCCAATCTGCCTGATTCTGTTCTAGCTGCCGTTCGGATGGTGTACGCCCGATTTGCCAGAAAAAATGCCATAATGCTTGATATTGCTTCCACCCTTCCCCCGCTGGACGTGCCCGCGCCCGATACAACCGATCCACCTGCTCGGCCACATTCCACTGCCGATAACCCTCATAGGCTTTCTGATACAATTCCTTATCAATCTTCACCGGCGTTTCCATGCGTTCATTTTACCCGTAGAAAGATAAAAACGAAAGCAACGTACCCAGCCACCATGCCTCCTATTCACCTCTTCATCACCTGCCTGCTCGACACCCTCTACCCCCAAACCGCCGAAGCCGTGGTACGCGTGCTGCAACGCGCCGGCTGCCAGGTGAACATCCCGCGCGGCCAAACCTGTTGCGGCCAGCCCGCCTTTAACGCCGGTTTGCGCCGCGACGCCCGCAAGATGGCCGAACACACCATCCGCATCTTCGAGAAAACCTCCGGCCCGGTGATTGTCCCCTCCGGCTCTTGCGCGGCGATGATCTGCCATCAATACCCCGAACTCTTCGCCGATGACCCGCGCTGGCTGCCACGCGCCCAGGCCCTGGCCCAACGCACCCATGAATTGACCCAATACCTCGTAGACGTCCTCGGCGTGACCGACCTGGGGGCGCGCCACGAGAGCAAACTGACCTACCATGCCTCCTGCCACCTGCTGCGTGAGCTGGGCGTTCACCGCCAGCCGCGCGCCCTGCTCGAAGCCGTGCAAGGCGCTCAATTGGTTGACCTGCCCGAAGCCACCGATTGCTGCGGCTTTGGCGGCGTCTTCTCGGTCGAACACCCGCAAATTTCTGCCGCCATGCTGCAACGCAAAATCGCCAATATCGAAGCCACCGGCGCGCCCCTGGTCGTCTCGTGCGATGCCGGCTGCATCACCCACATCAACGGCGGCCTGCACCGGCTAGGCAAAACCCCGCGCGTGGTGCATATTGCTGATGTATTGAACCGTGAATGATGAGTGGTGAATCGTGATTCGTGAATGGCGCATTCTTCCCGATTAACAAACTCCCCTCGCTCCCCTGCTCCCTCTCTCCCTCACCCCATGCCCCCCTCCTTCCCCGCCCGCATCTCCCAATCCCTCGCCAACCCCGATCTGCAGATCGCCCTGGATGGCAACAACCGCCGTCGCCTCAACGGGCGTAACGCCGCCTTCGCCAGCCTGACCGACCCCGCAGGGTTGCGCCAGCGGGCCCATGCCGTGCGCGCCGAGGTGATCGCCAACCTGGAGCGCTACCTTGACCAATTCGTCGCCAACGCCCAGGCCAACGGCATCATCGTCCACCGCGCCGCCGACGCCGCCCATGCCCGCCAAATTGTCCTCGATATTTGCCAACAAACCGCTGCCAACCCTTCGACAAGCTCAGGGCACGCCCTGCCCCCTGCCCTCGGCCTCATCGCCAAATCCAAATCCATGGTCAGCGAAGAGATTCACCTGAACCCCTGCCTTGAAGCCGCCGGGATGCGTGTGGTGGAAACCGACCTGGGCGAATACATCATTCAACTGCGCGGCGAACCGCCGTCACACCTGATCACGCCTGCCGTGCATCTGCGCAAAGAGCAGGTCGGCCAGCTCTTCCACGAAAAACTGGGCGTGCCATATACCGACGACATCCCCACGATGACGAACACGGCCCGGCGCAGGTTGCGCGAGGTCTTCCTGACCGCCGATGTGGGCATTTCAGGGGTCAATTTTGGCGTGGCGGAAAGCGGTACGCTGGTGCTTGTGACCAACGAGGGCAACGGGCGCATGGTGACGACGCTGCCGAAGGTTCACATCGCCCTGATGGGCATGGAGCGCCTTGTGCCGACCTTCGACGACCTGGCGTTGATGTTGAGCTTGCTGCCCCGTTCGGCCACCGGGCAAAAGCTGAGCGTATATACCAGCCTGATACACCGCCCACGCCGCGCCGCTGAAGTAGAAGGGCCTGTCCTGAGCGAAGTCGAAGGGCCGCTCGCAAGACATCTGATCATCCTCGATAACGGGCGCGACGCGTTGCGGAAATCACCGTTGGCTGAGGCGCTCGACTGTATTCGCTGTGGGGCGTGTTTGAATGCCTGCCCGGTGTTTCGCGAACTGGGCGGCCATGCCTACGTCAGCCTTCACGGCCAACACGCTGCCTACCCCGGCCCGATTGGTTCGGTGCTTTCGCCAGCGTTGTTTGGCGCGGATGATTTCGGGCAGTTGGCGCGTGCTTCCAGCCTGTGTGGGGCGTGTAAGGAGATTTGCCCGGTGGAGATTGACCTGCCGAAGCTGCTGCTGCGGGTTCGAGCGGGCGTGGTGGCCCCGGCGGGCAAGAAACCGCTTGAACAGCCGCCGCAGCCGGTGGCCGCGCCGCCACCCCTGGCCTGGGGGCTGCGCCTGTTTGCTTTCGCCGCCGCGCATCCGTGGCTGTATCGCCTGGGGCAACGCCTGGCCGGGTTGGGCAGTCGGGTGCTTGCGCCGCGTTCGGCGTGGATCAAATTGCCTGCCTTCACCGGCTGGGGTTTCAGCAAAGATTTTCCCCGCCCAGCGTTGACACCTTTTCTGGCGATGCGGCGTGGAAGCCGGATGCGGGTTTTGACAAGCTCAACCGGCGCGGACGCGGTTTCGACAGGCTCAACCGGCGCGGACGCGGTTTCGACAGGCTCAACCGGCGCGGACGCGGTTTCGACAGGCTCGACCGGCGACGCGACCCGTTTTGAAACCGAACTGACTGCCCTGGGCGGCAAAGTCATCCGCTGCATTCCCGCCAGCCTGAACGAAAAGGTGTTGGCGTTGCTGCGCACGCTGGGCGCTGACGCGATCCAAACCTGGGACGAGGCCGCCCTGCCGCCGGGATTGTTAGCCTCCCTGCACGCGGCGGGCATTCAGACGACCACCGCGTATCACCCGACCATCAAAATCGGTTTGACGGGGGCGTTGGCGGGCATTGCCGAGAGCGGCACGCTGGCCCTGGTCGGCACGCCGGGCCGCCCGTTGACGGCCTCGTTGCTGCCGGAGGTTCATCTTGCCATTTTGCGCCAGGCCGATATCAAAGAAAATCTCGCCCAGGTATTGCAACTGAGCGAGATTCGGCAGGCGGACTCGGCGGCGCTGATCACGGGTCCCTCACGCACTGCCGACATCGAAATGGCGTTGACGATTGGCGTGCATGGGCCGGGCGCGGTGTATGTATTTTGCGTGGGGGAATAGGCTATTTTTTGCGCATCAACAAGAATGCGATTACGCCAAAGGCGATGATAGCCAGCAACAGCAAACCGAGCGGCCACAAGTAAGATGCACTGCCTGAGGCAGCCGGTTGGGCCACCGATGCGGTCGGCTGGGCGGCGCTTGGCCCGGCCAGCGTATCGTCATCGGGGACTGTCCCCTCAACGCCCGACTCGGTCGCGGCGTTTTGCTGGGCAGCCGGTGATGCGGTGGGGGTCAGGGTGGGTGTGGGGGTGGTAGATGCCTCGATCCCGCCGCCATCTGCCAGCGCGGAGGTGAGCGGCAGGGTTGCCAGCAAGCCAAGTAGGAGCAATCCCCCCCAAATACAGCAAGTTAATCGGCGGCAGCGTTTCATGGTTGCAACCTCCTGGGGTGGTCAGCCCTAATCCAATTTATCGGTCACTGCGCGGCAGCAGCGCACGAAGTCTAATACGGTTGGAACGGAACGCATCATCACCGCCATATTGCCCTGCACAACCAGTTTGCGCGTTAACATGGCTTGCATGGGGTCGAGTTCGCCTTGCAGGATTTTGGCAAAGTTCTCGTAGGGGGCTTTGAGCGTGAAAGCGGTCTTCTTGCCAGCGCTATTGGGCGTTTCGAGGTAGGCATCCCGGCAAGTTCCGTGCCATAGATCAAGGTAAATCCAGCAAGGTTCGGCCAGCGGCCCGCCGGGTTCGATCACAAAGCGGATATCGCCCTCCCAGGCTTTGGCAATTTGGGCGTAGCGGGCATCGTCGTTGAGCTTTGCTTTGGCAGCGATCACCCATTCTTCAGATGGAAATTGAGCCATAAAACCTCCTAGTGATGCAGCACCTTGCTCAAAAACAGCTTCGTCCGCTCTTGGATGGGGCTGCCGAAGATCACTTCGGGCGTCCCTTCTTCCACAATTTGGCCCTCGTCCATGAAGATCACCCGGTTGGCGGCGGCGCGTGAGAAACCCATTTCGTGTGAAACCACCACCATCGTCATGCCTTCGCGTGCCAGGTTGAGCATCACTTCCAGCACTTCATTGATCATTTCAGGGTCGAGGGCGCTGGTGGGTTCGTCGAAGAGCATGATCTTGGGGTTCATCGCTAAGGCTCGTGCAATTGCCACGCGCTGCTGCTGCCCGCCGGAAAGTTGCACAGGGAAGGAAGCTGCTTTTTCGGGGATGCCTACCTTGTCGAGCAATTCGCGGCCAACCTGTTCGGCTTCGGCCTGCGAGCGCCCGCGGATGACGCGTTGCGCCAGGGTCAGATTGCCCATCACATTCAGGTGCGGGAACAGGTTGAACGACTGGAACACCATGCCCACCTCGCGCCGCACGGCGTTGATATTTTCAGCGCTGTCGAGGGGGATGCCATCTACGACAATTTTGCCCTCGTCGTACTCTTCCAGGCGGTTGATGCAGCGCAGCAAGGTAGATTTGCCCGACCCCGACGGCCCGACGATCACGACCACTTCGCCCTTGCAAATTTCCAGGCTGACGCCGCGTAAAGCGTGGACGCTGTGGAAACGCTTGTGTACGTTTTGAATTTGGATGATCGGTTCGTTCATGTTAGCGCTCCATCTTGCTCGATTGCTCAATGCGATTGACCACCCGCGCCGAGAGCAGCGTCATCACCAGGTAAACCAGGGCGACAAAAGACCACGTTTCGATGGGGTTGAAATGGGTGGACATGAACTCGCGCCCGCGGCGGGTGATGTCTACCACCGCCACCACGCTCACCAGCGACGAATCTTTCAACAGGGCCACAAATTCATTGCCAACGGGCGGCAGAATCACGCGTACCGCCTGCGGCAGGATGACATAGCGCATGGCCTGGAAATAGTTCATGCCCAGGCTGCGGGCGGCTTCCATCTGCCCTTTGGCGATGCTCTGGATGCCGGCGCGGTAGATTTCGGTCATATACGCCCCATAGCACACCGTCAGGCCGACCACCGCCATCACATTGGCGTTGGCCTGGTAATTGCTCAAAAATCCCAGGCCCAGCCGCTGGCCCAGGTCAGCGATGATCACCGGGAAGGCGTAATACCACCAGATCAGTTGCACCATCAGCGGGATGCCGCGGATCAACTCCACGTACAACCCGGCGATGCCCGCAATCACACGATTTTTCGACATGCGCCCCAATGCGCCAACCAGCCCTAGCACCAGGATCAGTAGAAACGACACGATCGTGATAAAAACGGTGGTGGCAATGCCATCGCTGATGAACTGGAACAAATCCCAATATGGTGTGGGGCTGAAAACCATCATCGCCACCAACAACACCACCACGGCAATCACCAGCCCCCACCAGGCATCCATTTTCATGTTGGGGTCGTTGCCGCTAATGGACACGATTTTCGACCCGCCAGGGGTATCACTCATGTTATTGCTCCTCGCAGGGCGAAATGAATTTCGCTCTGCCTGTTTTGAATAAAAAATGGCCTGCAAGGTGCTTTCACGCTTGCAGGCCATCATTTGTCAACCGGTTATTCCCCGGCGGCCAACCACTTGGCAACCAGCTTATCAATCAGGCCCTCTTCTTTGACGGCCTTCAGACCAGCATTGACTTTCTCGACCAATTCGGTGTTGTTCTTGCAGATGGCGATACCGTAGTATTCATCGGTGAACACGTCGCCCACGGTCTTGATCTTATCGCTGTTCTTGCCCACGTAACCGAGCGCCAGCGGGTTATCGGCAATGACGGCGTCAATCTGGCCGTTCATCAAATCCTGGAAGGCCAGGCCGACATCGTCGTAGGTCTTCAAGGTTGCCCCTTCGATTTTTTCCACTTCGAGCGCGCCGGTGGTGCCGATTTGTGCACCAACGGTCTTGCCAGCGAGGCTGTCTTTGCCACTGATGTCGGTGTTACCGGCCTGCACCGTCACCACCTGCCCGGCGGCAAAGTCGGGGTCAGAGACGTTGAACTGCTGCTTGCGTTCTTCGGTGATGGTCATGGCCGAAATCGCCATATCGTATTGGCAGGTGGCCATGCCCGCCAGCAGCGGGTCCCACGAGACGTTTTGAATGTCGAGTTCGAGGCCTTCTTTTTCGGCAATGGCCTTGATCAGGTCCATATCGAAGCCTTCAATCTCTTTGGTTTGTTCGTTGACCGATTCAAAGGGCGGCCAGGTGGCGTCGGTGGCAACGGTGATTTTTTGCTTGCCGCCGCCGCAAGCTGAGAGGGCCAGGCTCAGAACAATCAGGCCCGCCAGGGTGATCCAAATCATGCGTTTCATTTCTTGTTCCTCCTGAGAACGAAAAACGGGGTGGATAGAAAAAAAGCCGCTTGTGGCGGCTTTGGATGCGCTGGAGAGGACTTGAACCTCCACGCCTTGCGGCACATGGCCCTCAACCA
>CAZSFD010000008.1:0-90599 GCA_964606085.1 uncultured Anaerolineaceae bacterium | reverse complement strand
CGCACCGCATCGAGGGCATCGGCGATAAACACGTCCCCTGGATTCACAACGTCAAAAACACCGATTTTATCGCTGCCATAGATGACAACGCCGTGGTCAGCCTGGCGCGCCTGTTCAACGAACCCGCCGGGCAAGCCTACCTGGCCTCGCTGGGCGTCACCGATGCGTTGATTGCCTCGCTCGATCTCCTCGGCTTCTCTGGCATCTCCAACATTCTCTCGGCGATCAAACTTGCCAAATACTACGAAATGGACGAAAACGACGTGGTGCTGACCGTGCTGACCGATTCGATGGCGCTCTACCGCAGCCGCCTGGCCGAACTCAGCCAGGAACACGGCAGCTACACCGAACGGGATGCCGCCGCCGATTGCGCCCGCTGGCTGCACGGCCAATCTACTGACCACCTGCTCGAACTCACCTACGCCGACCGGCGCCGTGTGCACAACCTGAAATACTTCACCTGGGTTGAGCAGCAAGGCAAGACGTATGCCGAAATCCAGGCGCAATGGCACGAACGTGATTACTGGCGCGGCGTGCAAACCCAGGCCGCCGAAATTGACGCCCTGATCGAACAGTTCAACGCCGAGGTTGGCCTGAACCCCTGAAAATCTGTTTGGAGTGAAAAAATGCTTGAAAAACTCAAAGAAGAACTGGTGCAGTTGCACCTCGAACTACCCAAATACAACCTGGTGGTGTGGACGGGGGGCAATGTCAGCGCCCGCGACCCCGAAACAAACCTTGTGGTCATCAAGCCATCGGGAATCCGCTATGAAGATTTGCGCCCCGAACACATGGTCGTCCTCGACCTGGATGGCAAGCAGGTGGAGGGCGCGCTCAAACCCTCTTCAGACACTTACAGCCATTTGTACATTTACCGCCATCGTCCTGATGTGGGCGGGGTGGTGCATACCCATTCGCGCTATGCGTGCGCGTTTGCCGCGCTGGGCAAGCCCATTCCCGTGGTCTTGACGGCCATCGCCGACGAGTTCGGCGGGCCGATCCCCTGCGGCGGGTTTGCGCTGATCGGTGATGAAGCCATCGGCAAGGTGGTGGTGGAGAGCATTGGCCAATCGCCGGCGGTGCTGTTGAAAAACCATGGGGTGTTTACGGTTGGCAAGAATGCCACCGTAGCCGTCAAAGCGGCGGTGATGACGGAAGATGTGGCCGCATCGGTGTGGATGGCGCTGCAAATGGGCGTGCCAGATGAAATCCCCGCGCCAGAAGTGGCGAAACTGCACGCCCGTTATACCAACGTCTATGGGCAATAGCCCGTTGAGCCAGGCTGCCTGACCATAACCCGGTGGCGCAAGTCTCTGACGTGCGAACGTTGGCTGGCGCACGTTCGCAAACCCAAGGTTTGCGCCACAACCGGGCGACTGGATCAAGAAAAAGGCCGTTCAGGATTGATCTCCTGACGGCCTTTTTTATTCCGCGCACCGCAAAGCCAGGTGGATGGCTCGTGGGGTATCTTCTCTCAGGCGAAAAGGATGCGCCAGGTGATAGCCCGGCACCCAGGCAATTTGCTCCCCCAGGCAGATCAGCGGCCAGGTTGGGCGCGCCCGGCGCGGCACTTTGCGGTTGATGAAGTAATCGGATAGTTTCAACGAAGAACCGTCCATGCCCAGGGGTTGCAGGCGGTCGCCGGGTTGGCGGGTACGCAGAGTCAACGCAGGGGCAGCCGCATCGAGGCTGAGCCACGCCTGATAGGGATCGTCGTTGTGGCGGGCGGCGGCAAGTGCGGCGAGGGGGGCATCGGTATCGGTAATGGAAAGCTGCCATCCGCCGGGCAGTGTCACCATCGCGGGAATGGGCAAAATTTGGGGGGGATTTTCCCAACGCGGCCAACGCTCGTCGGGCAGGTCAGCTTCCCAGGCGGCCAGGAAAACCCTGTCGCCATCCCAGGCCAGGCGCAAACCGGCGAACAGGTCACATTGCCCGGTTTGCGGCGGCTGCGCCAGCCAGCCGAGCGCTCGTTCTACGGCATCGAAGGGCAGGTCGCGCAGCGCCGGGCGCAGCAAGGCAATTGCTCGCCGAATCACCATGCGTTGGATGGCCCGTGGATGCCCCAACAGGCACGCCACCGCCAATTGCACGGTTCCGGCGCCTTGGGCCAGCACACAGGATTCCCAGGCTGCGTTGCTGGCCGCAGCCACCACATCGTAATCGGCAGAGAGCGTGTGGGCCGTTTGCCAGAGCAATTGGCGGGCGCGCGGGTTGTAATTTTCGATGTAGGGAATAAGCTCGTGGCGCAGGCGATTGCGGAAAAAGGTAGTATCGAGGTTGGTGATGTCGAAGTGGGGCTGCAGGGCGTTTTCTTTGCAATAGGCCAGCACCTCTGCGCGCCAGACGCCGAGTAAGGGGCGCACGAGGGGAATATGCTGGCTCCAGGCGTGTGGCAGGGTGCGATAAGCCATGCCGCGCAAACCAGCCAGTCCCGCGCCGCGCAGCAGGTGCATCAACAGCGTTTCAACCTGATCATCTGCGGTATGGGCTACGGCCACCGCCTGCGCCTTGTGTTCGCGCGCCTGTTCAAACAAAAAACGATAGCGTACTTCGCGCGCCGCTTCTTCTATCGAGCGCTGGTGGACGGCGGCATAGGCCCGCACATCGGCTTCGCCAACCACCACGGGCAGTTGGCGCTGCTCGGCAAATTGGACGACCGCCCGTGCATCCTCGCCAGCCTCGGGCCGCAAGCGGTGGTTCAGGTGGGCAACGACCAGTGGATAGCCCAATTTGTGCAAAACATCGCACAGACACAGGCTATCTGGCCCGCCTGAGACGCCGATCAGGATGGATAGGTGATCACGTAACAGGCAATCTTGTTGTAAAATTAATTGGGTTCGAGTGAGCATCTTGAGAAAATTATAGCGTAAAATTAAATGCAATCTCCACACCCTTAATGAGATTTTCCTTGTCTGTGGCAGTTCTTTGTGCTAGACTGGCAGTGTTTCCAGGAGTGGTCGCATGGCAGAAAAAATCCTTGTCGTTGATGATGATATTGAAACCCTGAGGCTGGTCGGCCTGATGTTGCAGCGCCAGGGCTATCAAATTGTGGCCGCCAGCAATGGGCAACAGGCATTGCAAATGGCGAAAATGGAGAAGCCAGACCTGGTTTTGCTGGATGTGATGATGCCGGATATGGATGGGTACGAGGTCACGCGTCAATTGCGCCTGGATGCCGTTACCAGTTCGGTGCCGATCATTATGTTTACCGCCAAATCACAGGTAGATGACAAAGTGACCGGTTTCGAGGCCGGCGCCGATGACTACCTGACCAAACCCACCCAGCCGCGCGAATTATTTGCGCATGTCAAAGCTGTGCTGGCCCGCGGCACCAAGATGCGCCCCACGACCCAGGAAGTGGCGCGCATCGGTGAAAAGGGGCATGTGGTTGGCATCCTGGCGGCCAAGGCCGGCCTGGGGGCTTCGACGCTGGCGCTCAACCTGGCTATCAGCCTCTATACACGGCTGCAAAAAGATATTTGTTTGGCAGAGTTTCGCCCTGGCGAAGGCAATATCGGCCTCGATTTAGGCTATAACCGACCAGAAGGTTTGGTGCGTTTGCTTGAAAAGAAGCCCAAGGAAATTACCTTTGCCGATGTGCAAAATGCGCTGGTGATGCACAGCAGTTCGGGCGTGCGCATTCTCATGTCCAGCTACCAGCCCACCGATGTGCAATATGTGACCGCCAGTGAAAACTTTGAAGCGATTACCAGCCATTTGATCCACATGGGCGCTTTCACCCTGTTGGATTTGGGGCCGGGGCTTTCACCCACCACCGAGAAAGTGCTGCCACACTGCGATGAACTGCTGGTTCTGCTGGAGCCTATTCCGGGCACCATCATCCGCACCCGTTCCTTGTTAGATGAACTGAGCGGTAAGGGTTTTGGCGAAGGGCGGGTCAACGTGGTGTTGTACACGCGTAACCGCCTCGAACTGCAACTTTCGCTGACCCAGGTGCAAGATGCTTTGAAGGGCAATATCGCCATGGTCTTCACGCCGGCCCCCGAACTGACTTTCCAGGCGGCCAAGAGTAACACCCCCCTGGTGGTTTTACATCCCGATAACCTGACGGCGCAGCAATTTGGCAAGCTGGCCGAGTTGCTCACCAAACGCGTTCATGTCAAATAGCTTCCTTGTGCCAGGTCTGTTCATCCTGGCCTACCCATGCCTGTGTCTACAACTTCCCGCACCGACTTAGTCCGACGCTACCAACAACTGATCGAGCTTTCGCTTGATTTAGCCTCCACACTAGACCTCAATGCTTTGTTGAATCGTATTGTGCAGGTGGCGGCTGATTTATGCGGTTCGCAAGAAGCCTCGATTTTGCTCTACGACCCGGTTAAGAACGAACTGTATTTTGAAGCGGCTACCAACATCGAAAAACCCCTCATGCACGGCTTCGTGGTGCCGGTTGAATCGAGCCTGGCCGGTTGGATCGTGACCAATCGCCAGCCGGTCAGAATTTCTGACGCCCAGCAGGATGACCGCCTGTTTCGGCAAACGGCGGCCATCACCGATGTAGATACCAAATCCTTGCTGGGCGTGCCGATGATTGATAAAGACAATGTGGTGGGGGTGCTGGAAGCGATTAATAAATGCGAAGGTCAGTTTACCGACGAAGACCAGGCCATTCTTTCGGCCCTGGCCGCCCAGGCGGCGGTCGCCATTCAGAACGCTCGCTTGTTCCAACAATCCGATTTGATCGCCGAGTTGGTGCATGAATTACGTACCCCCATGGCTTCGTTGAATACCGCCGTATACCTGCTGGCCCGGCCCGATGTCAATGACACCTACCGCCAAAAGCTGATTGACATGATCCGCGATGAGACCCTGCGCATTTCAGACCTGGCTTCCACCTTTCTCGACCTGGCGCGGCTCGAATCGGGACGGGCGCAGTTCAAGCCTGAACGGGTGGATATGAAAAACCTGCTCGAAGATTGCGACAGCGTGATGCGCAGCCGGGCTGCCGAACAGGGTTTGACCCTCGAACTCGCCATCGCCGAGGAGATTACAGCCATCGAAGCAGACCGTGACAAGCTCAAGCAGGTTTTCCTGAATTTGTTGAGCAATGCCATCAAATACAACCGCCCGCAAGGCACAATCACTCTTGCGGCGCGGCAGCAAGGTGATGACATCGTGGTCGCCGTCACAGATACGGGGCATGGCATCCCGCCTGAAGCCATGAAAGGGCTTTTCCAGCGTTTCTACCGCGTGCCCGGCAGCGAAAAGATCGCCAGCGGCACCGGCCTGGGGCTTTCGATCAGCAAACGGATTGTTGAAATTCACAGTGGACGCATCGAGGTGCAGAGCGAAGTGGGGGTCGGCACCACCTTCAGCGTCTATTTGCCTTGCTCGCAGGCTGCACCGGCCTGAGCGCTAATTCCCCGGCATCAGCAACACCTTCAACACCCCTGGCCTGGCCGCCTGCTGCATGGCCGCCAGGCCATCTTGCAGCGCATACCGCCCGGCGATCAGGGGCAGCACATCCACGCGACCGCTTGCCAGCAGGCGCAGCGCTGGCGCAAATGGCCCGCAGCGCGACCCCACCAGCGTGATCTCATCCACCACCAGCGACGAAAAATCTGCCGTCAGTTGCCCGGCGTAGGTACTTTTGAGAACCAGCGTGCCGCGTGGCCGCACGGCCTGGCGCGCCTGGGCAAAGCCTTCGGGCGCACCGCTGGCCTCGACCACCACATCCATCGAGCGCGGCGGCACATCGGCGCTGTTCACTGTCTGGATATGCCGCGCCGCCAACAACGCACGCTGCTGCGGGTGGCGCGCTGCCACGCACAGATCACACCCGGTCAGCGCCAGCACCTGGGCCACAAGCTGCCCCAGGCGGCCTGCCCCCAGCACCAGCACCCGGTCGGTGGGGCGGATGTGTACCTGCTGCAAAATCTCCAGGGCGGCGGCCAGGGGTTCGGTGAAAACCGCCGCGCCGTCGGGGACGGCGTCGGGAACGGGGTGCAGGTTGGTCAGGGGCAGGGTGAGATATTCGGCAAACGCGCCGGCATGATTGACAATCCCCAGCACGCTGCGCCGCTCGCAATGCGTGGGACGCCCCGCCCGGCAGGTGGCGCATTCGCCGCAGGCCGCATTGATCTCACCGACCACGCGCATCCCCAGCCACAGGTCATCTTCCGCCTGGGCCACCTCGCCCACAAATTCGTGGCCGATGGTCCCGGTGTAGGGGTAATAGCCGCGCAGCAGTTCCAGGTCGGTGGCGCATATCCCGGCCAGGCGGACGCGCACCAGGGCCTCACCGCGGCCGGGGGTTGGCACAGGCAGGTCGGTGCGGTAGGAAAGGGTTTGGTTTTCGAGCCAGAGAGTGTTCATGGGGAGCAGGTGGGGAGATTATAGCATGTGGCTTGACGCGCCTTCTGTTTACCGACATAATCAAAGCGATTTCCGATTTCCGATTTCCGATTTCCGATTTCCGATTTCCGATTTCCGATTTCCGACCTATCATGATCCTCCTCACCGGCGGTACAGGCTTTATCGGGCAGGCATTGGTGCGGCAACTGAACGAGGCGGGCTATCCCGTGCGTTTGCTCATGCGTCCCTCGTTGCAGTCGCCCAACTTGCCGCGCGGCGTGAGTGTGGAAGTGGCCGTCACGCAGTTGAGCGATGAACGCGGCCTGCGTTCGGCCATGAGTGGCGTGCAGGCCGTTTACCACCTCACCGGCGGCGAATGGCGTGGGGCGCGCGCCGACCTGCTCGAAAGCGATGTGCAGACCACCCGCGCGGTGGTTCAGGCGGCTGCCGAGGCCGGCGTGGAGCGCTTCTTTTACATCAGCCACCTCGATGCCGAGCGCGCCGCCGGCTACCCGGTGCTGAAGGCCAAGGGCATCGCCGAAGAACACATCCGCAACAGCGGCATCAACTACACCATCCTGCGTTCGAGCATCGTCTACGGCCAGGGCGATCACTTCACCACCGGCCTGGCGCAACTGCTCTACGCCCTGCCCTTCAGCTTCATTGTCCCTGGCGATGGCAGCACCGCCTTGCAGCCGATCTGGGTCGAAGACCTGGTCACCTGCCTGGTGTGGGCGCTCGACAACGAATACACCCACCGCCAGGTGCTGGAAGTGGGCGGGCCAGAATATCTCAGCTTCGAGCAGGTTTTGACAACCATCATGGAAAAAATTAGCGTGCAGCGCCGCCTGATTCACCTCGCCCCGGCCTACCTGCGCTGGCTGACCGTGCTGCTCGAAGCCATGCTGCCCGGCCTGCCGATTTCCATCTACTGGCTCGATTATCTGGCCGCCAACCGCATCTGCGAACTGGATACGCTGCCGCGCATCTTCCAACTGATGCCATCGCGCTTCAGCCAGCGCCTCGACTACCTGCAAGCCACCAATTGGCGCATCTCCTTCTGGCGCGCCCTGTTACGCCGCCCCAAGAAACGCTAAATGACCCATCCCCGCCCGACGCTCCTGCTGCTTTGCACTGTCCTGCTGGCGGCCTGCCACGCGGCGGTTGGCCCAGCATTGGCGCCCACGCCCACGCCGATGCCGCCAACGACCGTGGCCAGCACAGCCACGCCTGCCGCCACGCGCACGCCGCCTGCAACGGCCACGCCATCGCCAACACCTCCCAACCCGCCAACCACCACGCCCACCCGGACCCTTTCCCCCACACCCAGCGCCACCGCGGAAGATTTGCCCATTTTTCTGACCAACCAACTCCGCCCTGGTGTGCTGCCGCGGCCATACCTGGCAGACCCCTGCTTTTACCTCAGCCAGCGGTGGTCGCCGCAGGCCAGCGCACCGGGTACGGTAGTGCTGCCGGTGATGTTTCACAGCATTTACCAGACCGGGCGCGCCAGTTCTGACCCGAAAGACATCTCCGAAGAACAATTCCAGGCGTTCGTGCGCTACGCCCACAACCTGGGCTTTGAAACTATCACCACCGCGCAACTGCTCCAATTTTTGACCACCAACGCCCCCATCCCGCCGCGTTCGATGATCCTCATCCTCGACGACCGGCGGCCCGGTGTGGTGCGTGACCACTTCCTGCCGGTGCTGGCGCAATACGATTGGACGCTGACCCTGGCCTACATCGCTGACCGCGACTCATTTCAGTGGGCGATGGAGGAAGTACGGCAGATGGCGGTGGAATCGGGGCGGCTGGATGTGCAATCGCACGGTTATTCGGGCCAGGTGTATATCACCGAGCAGACCCCCGCCCAGGCCATCCGCGACGAAATCTGGCTTTCCACACCAGCGCTCGCAGAAGTTTTCGGCCAGACGCCGCTGGCTTTCATTTGGCCGGGAGGCAATTTCACCGCCCTGGCGGTGCAGATTGCGCGTGAGGGGGGCTATCAAGTGGGTTTCTCGGCCTATTCGCGCGGCCCACTCCTGTTCAACTGGGTGCCGCAGGGCGAACCCGAACAGGCCATCGGCGACCCGCTGATGCTGTTGCCGCGCGCCTGGAGCAACTCCGTCAACGTCAACCTCGATGTGGCGTTGACGGTCAGCGAGCAGGCCATTGCCGATGCCAAAGCGCGCTACGCCGCCGAGGCCAGCTACGCCCGTACCTACTGCCAGTTGGAATTGCCACCGCTGGAAAACATTTTGCCCTGACAAAGGAACCCCCGATGACCACACCACCCCCTGACGACAAACTCGATTTCAAAAAAATTCTGCCCACCTTCGTCATCGTCCTGATAGACCTGCTCGGCCTGACGATCATCATCCCGCTGATGCCGCTGTATGCCACCTCGTTTGGGGCCAATGCGCTCACCATCGGCTTTTTGGGCGCGGCCTACCCCATCTTCCAGTTCATCGGCGCGCCGCTGTTGGGGCGGCTGTCGGACCGGTATGGGCGGCGGCCTGTGCTGATCGTCAGCCAGATCGGTACGTTTGTGGGCTTTTTGCTGCTTGGCGTGGCCAACAACCTGTGGCTGCTCTTCCTGGCGCGTATCGTGGATGGCATTTCGGGGGCCAACATTGCCACTGCCCAGGCCGCCATCAGCGACAGTACCACCGAAAAGACGCGCACACAGGGGTTGGGGCTGCTCGGCGCGGCCTTCGGGTTGGGCTTTGTCGTCGGGCCGATCATCGCTTTCGTCTCCCTGGCGGCCAGCGGCAACAACTATCACGTGCCAGCCTTCGCCGCGGCGGGGTTCTCGCTGCTTTCCATTTTGCTGACCTGGTTCTGGTTCGAGGAAACGCTGCCCGCCGAAAAGCGCGGCCAGGGCAGCCAGAAAGCCGCCTTTTCTCCGGCGGCCCTGTTCGCCGCGCTGCGTCATCCGCAAGTGGGGCTGCTGCTGGTGTTGATCTTCGCCCAGCAGATCGCCTTTGGCGGCTTTGAGCAGTTGCTCTCGCTGTTCACGCTCAGCCGGCTGGGGCTGAATGCTTCGGGCAACGCCATCATTTTCGTTTTTGTCGGCGTGATTGTGGTGATGGTGCAGGGTGGATTTATTGGCCCGTGGAGCCGTAAACTGGGCGACCGCAAACTGGCCTATATCGGCCTGGCGCTGCTGGCGGCTGGTCTGGTGTTGACCTCGCTGACGCCGCGCCAGCCGATGCCCTCTTACAGTAAAGTCGCCCTCGAAGCCGAACTGACCGTTCGCCCCGATAACCGCGGCCACGAAATGCCCACCACAACCAATGTGGCCGTCGAACTCCCCCCAGACGATGACACCGGCTGGCTGGGCCTGACCTGGATTTTGCTCGCCATGATCCCGGCGGCCATCGGCGGCGGCGTGCTGCAACCGGCCATCAACAGCCTGATCACCAAGCGCGTTGAGCCCTCGGAAATTGGTGGCATGTTGGGCATCTCGGCGGCGCTGCTCAGCGGGGCCAACGCCATTGCGCCCTTGTTGGGCGGGGCCATCTTCCAGGCGTTGGGTTCGTCAGCGCCATTTTTGCTCGGCGGGGCGGTGCTGGCGTTGCTGCTGCTCTTCGCCACGCAGATGGTCAAGCCTGGACGTGAAGAATCAGTTCCGGCGGGGTTGGCGCGCGGCGGTGGGGGGCATTGAGGGTGTTTATTTTGATCGCCGGTGACAAACCGAGAAAGGGAGTAAAATGGGACTAATGGAGGCAGATTATGAATAGCCCTACGGTGTCTGTTACGCAAATCGAACAAGCGCTTCATCGCCTACCCTCCCAACGTTTGCAAGATGTCCTGTTGTTCATCGAATTTCTGGAACACCTTGAAGAAAATGTCCCAGATGAAGATCGGGCATTATGGAAAGCGGTTGAATTTCATCGGGCCTACCAAGAAGAACACCCAGGTGATGAGCCAGAAGTTTTCGATACTGCAGAAGCCTTTCTGAAAGCCAGTGAAGATTGGTGATGGCATACCGGGTGATTATCAACGGTCTGGTTAAGCAGCAGCTTGCTGCGCTTCCGGGGAATATCAAAGCAATGGCGCGCCAGGCTATCGCTACGTTGATCAATGACCCCATGCCACCGCGTAGCAAAGAACTGGTTGGGCATCCGGGTCATTATCGGCTTCATATCGGCAATCAATATCGTTTGGTCTGGCAAATTTATCCAGAAAATCGCACCATCGTGATCGAATATATTGGCCCTAAGCCACCCGATTTATATGAGCGTATTGGTTTAGGACGCCCCACCCCCAAATAGGAATCTCCAATGTACGAATTCCACATTTCCCGCACCGCCCGCGACCGTTACCACTTCGACGAAGCACTCTTCGCCACCAACGGCAACGTTGTTTTCGCCAACTTCCACGCCGCCCGCGGCTTTGCCGAGCGCTGGAACCAGAAGCGCGACCTGCTGCACTTCCCCGAACAGGCCATGCGCCCCGGCCAGCTCAACGCCATGGGGCTGATTGATGAGATTCTGCACCTGGTGGTCGGTGTGTATCGCCAGGAGCGCGCCGCCAATGCCATGGCCGATGCGCTCGATTGGCTGGATGGAATGCTTGGCCGCGAGGATGTGGACGAGACGTTGAATGCCTTCTGCCAGCAGTTCCCGCCGCTGGCGGTGTATCGCCGTGAGGTCAGCGTCAGCGCATATCTGGCGGGCCATTCCGCCGGCGTCCCCAACCGCCAGATCGCCCTGGAAGAAATGCTCATGCTGTGGCTCGCCAACGTCAACCCGGCCTTTGCCCCCTTCCAGGAATTATTCGACGACAGCGCCCTGGCCAAAGAGACCGCCTACGCCCGCATCATGCCGCTCATGCACGCCTTCTTCGAGCGCCAGCCGACCTTTGGCCCCGAAGAGCAAAATTTGGTGGACATGCTGCGCGCCCCGGCCATCGCCCACCCGCACTCGCTCGACGCTCAGTTGGAATATATCCGCACCCGCTGGAATCTCTTGATCGGCAAGTATCTTTACCGCCTGCTTTCCGGGCTGGATTTTCTCAAGGAAGAAGGGCGCTTTTTCTGGGCGCGGGGCGGCGCGTTCACCCCTGGCGAGGCGCATGTGCCGCAATTTGGCGGCCTGGCGGTCGAACCCGAACGCTTCAGCCCCGATAAAGACTGGATGCCGCGTGCCGTGCTGATAGCCAAGAACGCTTTCGTCTGGCTCGACCAGCTTGGCAAGAAATACCAGCGCAGCCTGACCACCCTGGCCGACATCCCCGATGAAGAATTAGACGCCCTGGCGCGCTGGGGCGTGACCGGCCTGTGGCTGATCGGCCTGTGGGAACGCTCGCAGGCCTCCAAGGAGATCAAAATTCGGCGCGGCAACCCCGATGCGGTGGCCTCAGCCTATTCGCTCTACGCCTACGACATCGCCTACGACCTGGGCGGTGAGGCGGCCTACGAAAACCTGCGTGAGCGCTGCTGGCGGCGTGGCATCCGCCTGGCCTCCGATATGGTGCCCAACCACATGGGCCTCGATTCCCGCTGGGTAACCGAACACCCCGATTGGTTCATCTCGCTCGATTATCCCCCCTTCCCCTCTTACAGCTTCAACGGCCACAACTATTCCAGCGACCCGCGGTACGTGATCCAGATCGAAGATCACTACTACGATAACTCCGATGCCGCCGTGGTCTTCAAGCTCTACGACCACTGGACGGGGCAGCACCGCTATATCTACCACGGCAACGACGGCACCTCGATGCCCTGGAACGACACCGCCCAATTGAACTACCTGAAAGCCGAAGTGCGCGAGGCCGTCATCCAGACCATTTTGCATGTGGCGCGCAAGTTCCCCATCATCCGTTTCGACGCCGCCATGACGCTGGCCAAGAAGCACTACCAACGCCTGTGGTTCCCCGAACCCGGCAGCGGCGGCGACATTCCCTCGCGCGCCGAATTTGGCCTGACCAAGGGCGATTTCGACGCCGCCATGCCCGAGGAGTTCTGGCGCGAAGTGGTAGACCGCGTGGCTCAGGAAGTACCCGATACCCTGCTGCTGGCCGAAGCCTTTTGGCTGATGGAGGGCTACTTCGTGCGCACGCTGGGCATGCACCGCGTGTATAACTCGGCCTTCATGAACATGCTGCGCGACGAAAAGAACGCCGAATACCGCCTGGTGATCAAGAACACGCTCGAATTTGACCCTGAAATTCTCAAGCGCTACGTCAACTTTATGAACAACCCCGATGAGAAAACCGCCGTCGAGCAGTTTGGCAAGGGTGATAAGTATTTTGGCGTCTGCACGCTCATGTCTACCCTGCCCGGCCTGCCCATGCTCGGACACGGCCAGATCGAGGGCTTCACCGAGAAATATGGCATGGAATATCGCCGCGCCTACTGGGATGAGCAGCCCGATGGCTGGCTGATCAGCCGCCACGAGCGCGAAATCTTCCCGTTGCTGCGCAAGCGCTACCTGTTTGCCGAAGTGCGCGACTTTTTGCTTTACGATTTCTACACCCCCGAAGGATATGTGAACGAGGATGTATTCGCCTACTCGAACCGCGGCAATGGCGAGACCTCGCTGGTGGTCTATCACAACCGTTTTGCCGCCACCCGCGGCTGGGTGAAGACTTCGGCCGCGTACATGGATAAGGCCAGCGGCGATAAGCGCCTGGTGCAGAAAACGCTTGCCGAGGGCCTGGGTTTGTTGAATGCCCCCAACCGCTACACCATTTTCCGCGAACATGTCAGCGGCCTCGAATTTATCCGCCCCAATTGGGAACTGGTCGAAAAGGGCCTGTATGTCGAACTCGAAGCCTACAAATGCCAGGTCTACCTCGATTTCCGCCAGGTGGCTGACAACGAGTGGGGCCACTACCGCCAACTGTGCGACTATCTGCAAGGCCGCGGTGTGCCGAGTATTGATGAAGCCCTGCGCGAAATCTTCCTCCAGCCGGTGCGCCATGCGTATGGTGAACTGGTGAACGCCGGGTTCTTGAACTGGCTGGTTGAGAATCGAGTTCAAGGACAAACGCCACAGGCCGAAGACCAACCTGCCACGCTCGCGCTGCCCCCTGCCACCTTTGCTCAGGCCATCGAAGAAACCGTCGAAAAGACGCTTCGCCTCCTGACCGAAATTCAGACGCTGACCGGCGCGGCGGGTGATTCCGCCGTCGTTGCCAACGAAATCCGCCGTCTGACGCACGTTGCCCTCACCCTTGCCCCGCTGCCCGCGCGCGCGCTGGTTACACTGCTTGTCACCATTTTCACCCGCCCCCTCGGTAAGGTGGTATCTACGGAAGCGCACCCTCCAATCTCACGCGCCTGGATAGACGAATGGCTGCTCGGTAAAATTATCCGCCAAACCTTCCGCGACCTCGACGACGACGAACCCGGTGCCGAGCGCCACCTGCTGCTGGTCAAAATCCTGGTTAAAAACGTTCAAACGTTGCAACCTGCCAACATTCAAACGCTGCTCTCCGACCCCGAAGTGCAGGTCTTCATCGGCGTCAACCGCTACCAGGATGTGCTGTGGTTCAACCAGGAGTCGTTCGAGGAATTGATCGGTTGGCTGCAAACGCTGACCCGCCTCGAACTGGCCGCTGCTGACCTGCTGGAAGGGCCAGCGCTTTCTGCTGCGGCGGTCAACGCCATCCAGGCTGAGGCAGCAATGGCCGCCAAAATGGTTCAGGCCGCCGGGCAGTCGGCATACCAGTTGGAGAAGTTATTGACGGCGCTTGAGAATATCCCATGAAGCAATGGACGACGAATTAGAGACCCATAACGAAAGTGAGCTATTTCTCTTCCACGCGCAAGAGATGTTAGCTGTTGCAAAACATAGTTTGCAAGGCGGGTTTTACAGCACAGCTATCAATCGCGCCTATTACGCCATTTTTTATGCCGCCAACGCTTTGTTAGCTACCCGAGGCCTTGCCCGTGGAAAACATAGCATGGTTTTGAGCGTTTTTCGCAAGGAATTTGTGAAAACAGGTTTGATTGCCCCCGAATTTAGCCGCATCTATGGACAGGTGATGGACGACCGCCACATCAGCGATTATGAAATTACAGCATTGATCACAGAGGCTCAGGCGCATGCTGATTTAGCCGACGCCGAACGTTTTGTCGAGTGTATTCAAAAATGGCTACGGCAGGAGGGGATCGTATGACACCATTGTTGTCCTATTTAGACAGAAATGAGACAGAGGCCGTACGCTCTTTGTTGAAACATCTTGATCAGGAGCTAGGCAGCCAGATAAAAATGGTGGCTTTGTTTGGCTCAAAAGCGCGCCGTGATGCAACAAAGGATTCGGATATTGACCTGCTGATCATTCTTGAACAAGAAAGCTGGCTCATCCGGCGTGAAATTAGCGGATGGGCGGCTGATATTTCACTCAAATATGATGTTCTCATTGAGCCGCGAGTTATTGGCAGCAGGCGTTGGAACCGGATGTCGCGACAGAAATTTACCCTCTATCAAAACATCATGCACGATACGGTGGTTTTGCACCCATGAAACCTCGCTTACCCTGGCTGTTCGTCGTTCTGGTTGGCGTGTTGGCGCTCTCTGCGATGGGTGGGTTGGCGCGCCAGGCGACGACAGCCAGCGTATTTTTGCCCCTGGTGGTCAAGCCGCCGGCGGCGCACCCGCCGGCAGCGGTGGTTGTGCGTCAGCAGCCGGCATTTGATATTTGCGCCGCGCCTTCGTTGGCGAAGATGCAGGCGTGGTGGCAGAGCAGCCCCTACCGTATCGTCGGCGTTTACATCGGCGGGGCGGCCTATTCGTGCAAAGATACGCCTTTTACCGCCGAATGGGTGGCCGCCGCGGCTCAACAAGGGTGGACGTTTATTCCGGTTTGGGTGGGGCCGCAATCGTATTGTTTTGTCAATGATAAGAGCAAAGGCTTCAGCAACGACATCGGCATTGCTTATCAACAGGGGATCAACGAAGCCAACCTGGCCCTGGCAGCCGCTCACTCGTTGGGGTTGACCGGCAGGAATGGCAGCGATACGCTGATCTACTACGACCTGGAAGCGTACAACTGGCCCGATGAACCCGTCGAAGAATGCCGCGCCGCCGCCCGCGCCTTCGTCTATGGCTGGACGCAGCGCCTTCACGAATTAGGCAGTAAGGCGGGCATGTATGGTACGGGTTGCAGCTCCTATGCCAGCGATTGGGCCACGCTGCCCGTTGCGCCCGATGAGGTGTGGCTGGCTTCATGGTACACCGATGAATACGACCCCGCTGCCAGCGTGTTTGGCGTGAAGTGCGTCTCCGATGCCTTGTGGCCCAACCAGCAGCGCCTGCGCCAATACGCCGGCGGCCACAAAGAAACCTGGGGCGAAAGCAGCCTGACCATAGACAGCAACATCACCGATGGCAAGGTGGTGTTCGTCCCCACGCCTGGCCCCACGTTGACCCCCACGCCTACCTTGACCCCCACGGTCACCCTGATCCCCTCGCCTACCGCCACCCACACCCCCACGCTAACCGCCACGCCCACACTCACCCCCACGGCAACCATCACGCCCACGGCCACCCTCACGCCGACGACCCTTGCCGCCCTCGGCCAGCCCTTCACCCTGCTCCACCAGGGCCGTCTGCTGCGCACGGCAGATGGCGGCCACACCTGGGGCGACATTAGCCCCGCCTTCGACGCCGCTGAAATGCCCCTGGCGGTTTTCTTCCTGGATGGCCAAACGGGTTGGTTGGCAGCGATGGCCGCCCCGGTTGATGCGTTGCAGTTTTACCAGACCCGCGATGGCGGCCAGACGTGGCTGCGCTTATCCCCTCCCGCCGGGCTGGAGCACCTGTCCAGCCAACCCGTCCGGCTGCTTTCGTTGCAATTTGTCAGCCAGCAAACCGGTTTCATCGCCTTCCAAATCCCGACCAGCATCGCTTTCAGCCGCGGCATTTTGTATCGGACAGATGACGGCGGGCTGACGTGGGAAAGGTTATCTTTGCCTGCCGGGGCGGCGGCCTATTTTGCCGATGAACATACGGGTTGGGTGGCGGGCGGCGTGGCAGGGCCGGCGGCCTGGCGCAGCGACGATGGCGGCCTGACCTGGCAAACCACCTCGATGGCCGAAATCCCCGGCCACCTGTCTCCTGGCAACCTGCCTGCCGGCATCACATGGTTTGAATTTGTCACGGTTATGGAAGGTTGGGCCAAACAGGTTGTGGGGTATTGCCGTCAGTTCAAGGCCGATTGCACGCAGCAAGTTACCTGGTGGCACACGCTGGATGGCGGCCTGCACTGGCAGGCCGTTCGCCTGCCCCGTTGAAACAACCGGCAATTTCCCCAAACCCCCATTGACCATTCTCTTGTTGTGGAGAGGTTCATGTCTTCCCCCGAATTTCCCCTTCCAGCTTTTGCCGATCATACCAGCCACGAAACCCTGGCCCAACGCGCCGCTCAACTGGTCTTGATCAATGAGATTGGCAAGCAGATCGTGTCGGTTTTGGCGTTGGATGCCCTGCTTGCGAAAGCTACGCAACTGATCCAAAAACATTTTGGTTATCATCATGTCGGCCTGTTCACCATTGACCGTGAGCATGGTGAACTGGTGATGCAAGCCGCGGCTGGCGATCTGGCCGAGAGCTTTCCGCCGGCGCATCATCTCAAATTGAACCAGGGTATTGTGGGGTGGGTGGGCAAACAAGGCGAAAAGCTGCTGGCGAACGATGTCAGCATTGAGCCTCATTATGTCAACCTTTACCCTGAAGTCATCTTCACTCGTTCTGAACTGGCAGTACCTCTGCGTGTGGGCAATAAGCTCCTGGGCGTGTTAGACGTGCAAAGCCCCCAAACCAACGCTTTCGATGACAACGACCTGCTGGTCATTGAAACCCTGGCCGACCAGATTGCCATTGCCATTGAAAACGCCCGCCTGTACCAGGCCATCCAACACGAACTGCAAGAGCGCGAACGCATTGAGCAATATATCATCCGCACCGAACGCCTGGCGGCCATGGGGCGCATCACCGCCACGCTGGCGCACGAAATCAAAAACCCGTTGCAGGCCATTCGCAGTCATCTCGATCTCGTACTCGATTTTCCCCTCTCGCCCGATGAGCGACAATCGTCTTTGCATATCTGTTCACAGGAAGTAGACCATCTGACCGAGATCATCGAACGTACCCTCAGCTTTGTGCGCCCCGGTGAAGAACGCCAGGCCAAGCCGAACTCGCTGGCGCGCCTGCTTTTACGCGCCTTCAATCTGGCCAGCAAATCGCTGGAACATGCCAACATTCAGGTGAAAAACGACGTTGGCGATGACCTGCCCTACGTTTCTGTCCATGCCGATCAGATCACCCAGGTATTGCTTAACCTGTTCATCAACAGCGTCGAGGCCATGCCCATTGGTGGCACTGTTCACATTTACGCTGAACACGATCAAAACTTCGTTACCATCACCTTCAGCAACGACGGCCCACCGATCCCCGAAGAACATATCGAACATATTTTTGATCCATTTTTCACTACTAAACCGACCAATACCGGTTTGGGGCTTTATGTCAGTTACCTGATTGTCGAGCAGCATGGTGGCACCATTCAAGTTCATAATCTGTGCGAGAAGCAGGGCGTGTGCTTTATCATTCGGCTGCCCATTGCCCAGGAAGAGCAGCAAAAAGATGGGTGATTATCATGGGCGTGAGTAAAGTTTTGATTATCGAAGATTCGCTGGGCATTGCCAATGCCCTGGGGCGCGCCCTCAGTCTGGTTGATGATGGGGATTATGCGGTGTCTACCTGTCCATCGGGCGAAAGCGCCCTCGACTTGCTGCAAGAGAATAGTTACGACTTGCTGATCACCGATTTGCGTTTGCCCGGCATGGATGGCCTGGATATTCTCGAATGGACGCGCGAAAATCATCCCCAAACGCACAGCATCTTGATCACCGCCTATGGCTCACCCCAGGTGGAGGCACGCGCCCGTCAGCTTGCCAACGCCTATTTGCCCAAGCCTTTTCGTTTGAATGACCTGATCAAACTGGTGCGACACGTTCTCGAAACACCCCAGGCCGAGGCTGACCCGGCATCGAAAGCCCCTGCCGAGGCCCGGCCACCGCAGCGCAACACAACCCATCTCACCATCCTGGCCAGCGATTTAGATGGCACCCTGGCTGAAGATGGGCATGTAGCCGCCGACACCTGGCAGGTCTTACGGCGCATCAAATCGGCAGGGATGAGCATCTTCCTGGTCACCGGGCGCAATCTCGAAACCTTCATCACCGATGGCCCCTTTGCCGAACTGTGCGAGGCCATCGTGGCCGAAAACGGCGCCATCGTCTACTTTCCCCGGCGCGATAGCGTGGCCTATCCCTTTGGGCGCATCACCCCCACCGTCTTGCAGCGCCTCGATGCCCTCAACATCCCGCTCGAACGCGGCATGGCCATCGTCGCCAGCACTGTGCCGTACGACACGGCCATTTTGGATACCCTGCGCAGCGTTGGCGGCGGCGCTACGGTGGAATACAACAAAGGCCATGTGATGGTGCTGCCCCTGGGCGCTACCAAAGGCACAGGATTGCAATATGCCCTGCGCGAACTGGGCTTTTCGCCGCACAATGTGTTGGCCTGCGGTGATGCCGAAAATGATTGCAGTCTGTTCGAGGCGGCTGAATATGCGGCCGCGGTCGGCAATGCGCCACCGGGCATCAAAGCCCTGGCCGACACGGTCTTGCCATACCCGAATGGCAAAGGTGTATGCAATCTACTCACCGATTTGCTCGAAGGCCGTCTCACCGGATTGCGCTCGCGCCCGCACCGCCAGATCAAAATCGGACGAAATTTCCAGGGCGGCAGCGTGCAACTCGACCCCTTCTGTTTGCTCAACCAAAACCTGGGCATCTTTGGCGCCAGCAGCACGGGAAAATCGTGGCTGGCGGGCTTACTGACCGAAGAATTGCTGCGCCTGAATTACCAGGTATGCATCATCGATCCCGAAGGCGATTACCGCGCCCTGGCAGCCGGCCCGCACACCCTCTTGTTGGGCGGTTCCACCACACCCTTACCCTCGGTCACCGATGTGGTCAATTTTATGGATGATGGGGTCATCAGCCTGATCCTCGACCTTTCGATGTTGGAAAGCGATGAAAATAACGCCTATGTGTTTGAGTTATTGCAAGCCCTTCAAACCCTGCGCCTGCGGCGTGGCCGTCCGCACTGGTATTTGTTGGATGAGGCCCAAAACTACTTTCTCGACCCCGCCATGTCTTCCCTGTTGCACGAACTGGCCGCGCGTGGCGGCCTGGGGCTGGTCAGCTATCGCCCAGGCCAGATTCCCCTCTCCATACTGGATCAAACCCAGAACTGGCTGCTCACCCGCCTGAGCCTGCCCGAAGACCTCGAAGCCATTGCCGGGCATGTGCGCTGCATGGCAAATACGGACGAGGTCATCAAACTATTGCCCAATCTGCCCCTGGGTCAGGCTTTTTTGTGTACGACCAATGCCGACCAATGGGTTCCACCACCCGAGGGCAGTGTGCGTTTCCACGTTGGGCCGCGCTCCATTCCACACATTCGTCATTTGCATAAGTATTTGCGTGCGCCTCTGCCAGCGCCCAAACGTTTCTATTTTCACGATAGCCCTGATCATTACCTGGGGCGTTCGGCAGCCAATTTGTGGGATTTCTGCCAGATGATGCAGGATTTACCGCTTACTTCGATGCACTATCACCTCCAGCGAGGCGACTTCGAACGCTGGTTCCAGGATGTCCTCAACGATCACGAGCTGGCCCGGCGTGTCCACAAAATTTCCCAGCGCCCACTGCCCGAGGTCGAATTGCACCGCGCCCTGGTCGAAGCCGCCGAAAACCGTTACCACGAACTGGAAACACTGGCATAAAATTTGAAATGTAGGACAATTATCGAGTAAAATTCACGCACTTTTGTCCGATTAATTCTCTTGGGGTAGCTATGCCATCTAAATTACGTGTCTTGCTAATCGTATCAGAAGCTGACCCGCTGATCAAAATTGGCGGCCTGGGGGATGTCGGCGGGGCATTGCCCCCTGCCATTCGGCAGGTAGCCGGTGATGAGGTAGATATTCGCGTGGCGATCCCTTTTCACGGGATGATCAACACACGCCTGTATCCCACGCGTCCCGTCATTTCCTTCGACGTTCCCCACGGCAACGGCCCGCTGCGCGCCGATGTGCATGAAACATCCGTTGACGGCCACACCATTTACCTGATTGGCGGCGAGGCCATCCCCCCTAGCGCCCCCGTTTATTCCAGCGACCTCGGCTTCGATGCCCACAAATACATCTTTTTTTCCATGGCCGCGTTGGAATTTTGCAAGGCCATGCAATGGCAGCCCGATGTCATTCATGCCAACGATTGGCACACGGCCGCTGCGGTTTATGCCATCGGCTTGAACCGGCCACGCGACCCATTTTTCGAGCATACCGCCACGATCATGGCCGTCCACAACCTGCCTTACCTGGGCATGGGGGCCAACCTGCCGCTCACCGCATTTGGCCTGCCGCCGGCCTACGGCTCAGACCTGCCCGAATGGGCCGTTCACATGCCATTGCCGCTGGGCCTGCTGAGTGCCGATCATATCGTGGCCGTTTCACCCAGCTATGCCGAAGAAATCCTCACGCCCGAATTTGGTTCTGGCCTGCACGATTTTCTCTTCACCCGCCGCGACAGCATCTCCGGCATCCTCAATGGCATTGACCTCGACCGTTGGAATCCGGCAACCGACACGCTGCTCCCGGCCCGTTTTGAGCTTGCCAGCCTCGCTGAACGCGCCGCCAACAAAGCGGCCCTGTTACAAGAGACGGGTCTCCAGCCTGAAAGCGGCCCCAATGGCCGCGAACTGCCTCTGCTGGCGATCATCTCGCGCATGGACTACCAAAAAGGCATTGATATCGCGGCCAGCGCCCTGGCCTCTCTGACGGATATACCCTGGCAGGCGGTCATCTTAGGCACCGGGCATTACGAATTAGAAGCCAACATACGCACGCTGGAGCAGAACATGCCCCGTCGCGTGCGCGCCATCATCCGCTTCGACTTGACCCTCAGCCGCCACATTTACGCCGGCAGCGACCTGCTGCTGATGCCCTCTCGCTATGAGCCTTGCGGCCTGGCGCAGATGATCGCCATGCGTTATGGTTGTATCCCCTTGGGCCGGGCCACCGGGGGCCTGAAAGATACCATCGTAGACCATCCCGAAAATGGCACAGGCTTCCTGTTTTCTGAAACCACGCCCGAGGGCATGGCACGCACGGTGCGCCGCGCCCTGGCCGCGTACAATGAGCCTGACAAGTGGCAGGCCATTCAGCGCCGTGGCATGGTAGCCGATTTCTCCTGGCCGCGGTCGGCAGAGCAATATATCCAATTGTATCGGGAGCTAAAACGGTGAAAACTCGGGCTGTTATTTTGGCTGGTGGCGAAGGCTCGCGGCTGGGCGTGTTGACCGCCAAACGCACCAAGCCCGCCGTGCCTTTTGCCGGAAAATATCGCATCATTGACTTTGCCCTATCCAATTGCGTCAATTCGGGCATTTTCGATGTCATGCTGCTGGCGCAATATCGTCCCCATTCGCTCATCGAACATATTGGCGCTGGCGGCCCCTGGGACCTCAACCGCGATTTCACCGGCGGCGTGCGCATATACACCCCCTACAAAGGCCGCGGCCCGTCCGATTGGTTCGTTGGCACAGCCGATGCCGTGCAGCAAAATTTCCGTTTCATCAAAAGCGGCTCGCCAGACCTGGTCTTGATTATGGCGGGCGACCACATCTATCAAATGAATTATGCGGCCATGATCGCCTTTCATCGAGAACACGCTGCCGCTGCCACCATGGCCACCATTTCGGTGCCGCTCGCCGAAGCGTCGCGTTTTGGCATCGTTGGCATGGATGACGACTACCGGGTGACATCCTTTATCGAAAAGCCGGCCAACCCGCCTTCCGACCGCGCCAACATGGGCGTTTATCTGTTCGATATGGATACCCTCGACCGGGTGTTGTGGGAAGACCACCAGCGCAAAGACTCCAGCCACGATTTTGGCAAAGACATCTTGCCGCGCATGGTCAACGAACAGCAGCCCTTGTTTGCCTACCCCTACACCGGCTATTGGGTAGATGTCGGTACGGTGAACTCCTATTGGCAGGCGCACATGGATTTGCTCGAAACCGGCTGTGCTTTCGATCTGTATAACCGCTCGTGGATCATCCACACCCGCACCGAGGAGCGCCCGCCGGTTTGGTTCGCACGCGGCGCACACGTGGAAGACAGCCTGATTTGTGATGGCTGTGTGATTGCCGATGGGGCGCGGGTGGTTCGCAGCGTGTTGTCGCCGGGGGTGCGCGTGGCCTCCGGCGCGACGGTTTACGAATCAATCCTGCTGACCGATTGCGTGGTCGAAAGCGGTGCAACCGTGGAGCGTGCCATTGTAGATAAGCGCGCTCAAATTGGACAAAACTGCCACGTTGGCGCGGCGGCCGTTGCCGATAAGCCGCTTATCGTTTGCATGATCGGCAAGAATAGCATGATCCCCCCCGGTTGGGTTATCGAACCCGGCGCCGTCATTGGTACAGATGTTGTCGCGGCAGATTACCCGCCTGCCACCAACCGTATTTCCGCATATACCCAGATCAACACCCAAAGGCCCCCCTATGAATTTTAAGCGTTCATCCGGCATTATTCTCCATCCCACCAGCTTACCTGGCTCGTATGGCATCGGTGAAATTGGCCCCCAGGCGCATCGCTGGGTAGATTTCATGGCTGAAACGGGTTGTGCTTTATGGCAGGTGCTTCCCCTCGGCCCCACAGGCTATGCCGATTCACCCTATCAATGCTTCTCGGCCTTTGCTGGAAACCCATACCTGATCAGCATCGAAACACTTTTGTACGAGGGCCTGCTTGACAGCGAGAAAGACCTGGCTGACCAGCCCAATTTTCCTGACGATCGTGTGGATTACGGCCCGGTCATTCGCTGGAAAGTAGAGATGCTTGACCGCGCTTACGAACGCTTTCGGCAAAAGAGTCAACTCACCGACGATTTCAACCGTTTCCGCCAGCAGCAGTCGGCCTGGTTGGATGATTTCGCCTTGTTCATGGCGATCAAAGAAGCCCATGATGGCGCTCCCTGGTGGACATGGGATGCCCCCCTGCGCCAACGCCAACCGGAAGCGCTCGAAGCGGCCCGCCAGCAATATGCCCCTGGCATCGAACGGCAGGTCTTTCGTCAGTTCATTTTCTTCCGCCAGTGGCAGGCTCTGCGCGCCCACACCCGCGAACACAATATCCAGATCATCGGCGATATCCCCATTTTCGTCGCCCACGATAGCGCAGACGTGTGGGCCAACCCCGATCTGTTTTACCTCGATGAAGATGGCAAAACAACCGTTGTGGCTGGCGTGCCGCCGGATTATTTTTCTGCTACCGGCCAGTTGTGGGGTAACCCGCTTTACCGCTGGGATGTTCATACGGCGAGCGGCTACACCTGGTGGCTGGATCGCATTCGCGCCGTGTTGAGCATGGTGGATATTGTGCGCGTGGATCATTTCCGTGGCTTCGCCGGCTATTGGGAAATCCCCGGTGATGCTGAAACGGCCATCCATGGCTTGTGGGTGCCCGCACCTGGCATGGATTTCTTCAAGAATGTGCGTCAGGCCTTGGGCCGCCTGCCGATCATTGCCGAAGACCTGGGCGTGATCACCCCCGATGTGGTTAAGCTGCGCGACACATACGAACTGCCAGGCATGAAAGTGCTGCAATTTGCCTTCTATGGTGACCCCGAAGAACCGACACTACCCCATCACTATACCGATCCCAACTGCGTGGTATACACCGGCACTCACGACAATGACACGACCCGAGGCTGGTTTGAGCGTGTGGCCCATACGGCTGAGAGCGATTTCGCCAACAGCTATTTGGGCGGCGTGACCGCTGAAACGATTGCCGAAAAGCTCATTCGGCTGGCCTGGGGCTCCGTGGCTGTATTTGCCCTGGCGCCCCTGCAAGATTTTCTCAACCTGGGCAATGAAGCTCGCATGAATTACCCTGGCAATCCCACGGGCAACTGGGCCTGGCGCATGTCCCCCGATGCGATGAACGAACAGATGCGCGGTTACATCAGTGAGATCAACCACTTGTATTCGCGCCAGAACAGCTTACGCAACGGTTTATAACACAGACGCGCAGATGGCTTCACCAGCCATCCGCGCATCAGGATGTTTCGCAAGACCGGGCTATGGGTTGGCCCGGTTTTTATTTTGTCAAGACCAGATCGCCCCAGGTGGTGGGCTTGTTGACGCGGCGATCAGGGGTGTTGGATATCATGCTTTGCTGCAAAACGGTGCCTTCTTTATCATTATCTGAAATGGAGATGGCAAAGCCATAGTGTTGCCAGGCCAGCGGGGTGACACCCAAAACCTTCCAGGGGATGACCGCTTCGAGATCGTAGCCTGTGGATGTGGACAGGGCAACCAGGGTGATCTCGGCGCGCTCGCCTTCCAGGTGACTCGGCAGCCATTGATAAGCCTGTGGGCTGAAGCCGACCGATGGAATCCCCGCCATCATTCCCAGGTGAGAATCATCGTCGCTCAAGTTGTTGTCGTGAAAGTCGCCAGCCAGGTCAGCGTCGAAAAGGATTTCGATGCTATCCCCTTTGTAAATGTGTGTGCCAGTGGCATTTTGGATGTAAACATCATCGGTAACGTGCAATGCGAGGTAAAGATAATCTTCATCCCACCCAAACATCCCCTCGCCGGAAAGATCATCTACCCCGCGCCAGTTTTCGATGCCATATACAGGCGATGCAATCAAAAACCCCGGTTGCGGCCATTCGTCCAGCCGCCCATCCAGCACCGGCGGTATAGACAGATAAGCCGCCGAAATCCCGGTTACCAGGCGCACTTCGGCAGGGGCCGTTGGCAGTGGGCCTGAAGTTGCGTTGTCTTCCATCTGCCTGATGGCGGTTTCTGTGGATGCCCGCGCCGGGCCTGGCGTATTTTCTTGCAGCAAGCGTGTCAGGGCAGTGACCGTCAGTGAGATTTCATCGTTGGCAGCAGGGGTTGGCGCGCGCACAGGCAGGTTACAGGCCAAAACGGCCAATAAGAGCGTGCAGAATGCCAGCATAGCGAATTTGTTTCTCATAAATTCCTCCAGGAACGCTTATCGTATTATACCGAAGGGGGACACTTGCCACACCTTACAATCCGTTGTATAGTTGCTCACAACCTATCTCATCGTTGCAAGAAAGCTGCCATGTCTCCCTACACTTACCGACATTCCCGCCCGGCCCTGACCGTTGACCCCATTATTTTCACGCTCCGTGACGATCAATTGCACGTGTTGTTAGTGCGTCGTGGCGAAGAGCCGTTTGCGGGTAGCTGGGCGTTACCGGGCGGCTTTGTCCGCGAGGAAGAATCGCTGGAAGAAGCAGCCTTGCGCGAGTTGGAAGAAGAAACTGGCCTGAAAGACGCCTACCTTGAGCAACTCTACACCTATGGCGACCCGCACCGTGACCCACGCGGGCGCGTCGTCACCGTGGCCTACTTTGCCCTGATTCGCGCCGATGCCCCCATTCGCAGCGAGGGCGGCCACGATGCCGCGCAGGCCCACTGGTTTCCCGTGGTCGAATTACCCCCCCTGGCCTTCGATCACGAACAGATCATCACGTATGCCCTGCGTCGCTTGCGCTACAAACTGGAATACACCGCCGTAGGCTTCGAATTATTGCCGGCTGAATTTAGCTTGAGTGAACTGCAATATACCTACGAGATTGTGCTTGGCGAAAGCCTGGATAAACGCAATTTCCGCCGCCGCATCCTGGATGCCAATATCATCGAACCCACACCCCACCTGCGCGGCGGCGAAGGACGCCCCGCCCGGCTCTATCGCTACCGCCCCGATGCGGTTGCCGAAGTCAAAGCCAGGCGACTTTTCCCCTGAAAATGGCATCTGCCTCCCCGGTTTACCAGGGAGGCAGATTTTTTCCATCTACTCCAGCAAAAACAACACCCCACCATGCCGTGTACGGTAAGGTTCTGAACCTGCCTTCGCAGGTCTGGTTCCTCCCGGAAAGCTCCGCCTTGGCTCAAGCCTATCGCGTCACGTTCTCAAGATTGGAACCGGTTTAATCACTGTTGGCTCAGGACCGGATAAACCGCACACCTGCACAGCAGGGTTATGCTTCTTATACCACAAAAAAAAGCCGGTGAGTAGATGTGGTGGGGGTTTCTAATCATTCGATGGATGCCGGCACACGCATAAATCGGGGCTGGACAAATCTTACCCCCTCATGTAAAATTAGCCGCCGTGCAAAAGGACAAACCGGCAGTATCACCATAGCCGTTTTTTGATAGTTTTGGAGGTCTAAGTTGGCGAACACGAAATCAGCAATCAAACGTATGCGGCAGAACCCCAAGCGCCGCCTTCGCAACCGCTTACACACCAGCCGCGCCCGCACCTTTGTCAAAGGCGCGCGCGAAGCCATCGAAGCGGGGAAGGAAAGCGACGCGCGTGAGGCCACGCTCAAGGCAATCCGTGCGCTCGATAAAGCCGCGGAAAAAGGCGTGCTCCACAAAAACAACGCTGCCCGCCGCAAGAGCCGCTTGATGAAAAGCCTGAACAAGCTGGCGCAATAGTTTCCTGGCTCGAGGTCGCCCGCCGGCGACTTTGAGTTTGATGAATGTCCGAACCGTTTTGCGGGAGTTGTGCTCATGTGAGCGCCGCTCCCGCTTTTCATTTGAGATGTCATGTTTGATACCGAACAACAAACCATCGAAGCACTGATCAGCGCCTATTGCACCGAAAACGGCCTACCCACCCTCGCCCTCAACTGGACGCCTATCCCCTTTGCGGGCCAGTGGGGTATTTCCACCACCTTTTTCCCCCTGGCTGCCGCCGATGCCAAATTGATCCGAGAGCGCACCGGGCAGGGCGTCAACGTGCCACAGCACGCCCAAGAAATTGCCCAAAAGGTTGCCGCCGCCCTGGGGACGCCGGCTGGTTTTGCCCGCATCGAAGCGGTCAAGGGCTATCTCAACCTGTATTTCGATACTGCCGAATTTGCCCGCCGTGTGGTGGGCAATGTTGTGGCGCAAGGCAACGATTTCGGTCGCGGCCAGCCGAAAGGCCAGCGCGTGATGGTGGAATTTTCGCAGCCCAACACGCACAAGGCCTTTCACGTTGGCCACCTGCGCTCCGCCATTTTGGGCGATGTGCTGTGCCGCATGTTGGAATTTGCCGGTTACGACGTCGTGCGCGCCAACTATCCTGGCGATATGGGCCTGCATGTGATCAAATGGCTGTGGAACTATCAGACGAAGCACGCTGGCGAACGCCCCGAAAAAGACGTGACCAAGTGGATGGGCAGCGTCTACGCCGAGGCATCACGGCGTCTCGAGGAAAACCCGGAGTTGGAAGGCGAAGTGCGCGCCCTCTACGCCCGTTGGGATCAGCGTGACCCCGAAGTGGTCAAGCTATGGGAGGAAACCCGCCAGTGGTCGCTGGACGGCTTCACCGAGATGTACGACCTGCTCGACATCCACTTTGACCGCTACTATTTCAACAGTCAGGCCGAGCAGCCCGGCAAAGAAATCGTTGAAGAGCTGATTTCGATGGGCATTGCCGATGATGGCCGTCCAAACGGCGAAGCGGTGGTGGTCAAAATTGACGAGAAACTTGGCCTGAGCAAAGAAAAATACCGCGTGGCGGTCATCTTGCGCTCCGATAACACCGCCCTTTACGCCACCGAAGACCTGGCGCTGGTCTACCAAAAATTCAGCGATTACCCCGACCTGGAAAAATCCATCTACGTGGTGGACGTGCGCCAGAGCCTGCACTTCCAGCAGGTATTCAAGATTTTGGAGATTGCCGGCTACGAAAATGCCGCCAAATGCCAGCATGTGGCCTACGAACTGGTCAACCTGCCTGGCAATGTGGTGATGGCCTCCCGCGATGGCACGGTGGTGCTGCTCGAAGACCTGATCCGCGAGGCCACCGCCCGCGCCCTCGAAGTCGTGCGCCAGAAAAACCCCTCACTCAGCGAAGCGCAGATGCAAGCCGTGGCGCAGGCGGTGGGCATTGGCGCGATCAAATACCCCATGCTCTCACGCGAAAACGGCAAAATCGTCACCTTCGACTGGCAAACCGCCCTCGATTTCAACGGTCAGGCCGCGCCGTATATCCAATATGCGCATGTGCGCTGTAATAGCATGTTGCGCAAAGCTGCGGTGGAAGGTCTGCAAGTTGAAAGTTCACCCAACCTTCAACCTTCAACGTTCAATGGCGAACTCCATCCCACTGAAATCCAATTGATTGACCTGATCTCGCGCTTGCCCGCCGAAGTGCAGCGCGCCGCCGCCGATTACAAACCGCTGCAAATCACCAATCTGGCCTACGAAATTGCCCGCGCCTTCAACGATTTTTACGATGCCTGCCCGGTGTTGAAAGCTGAACCCGAAGTGCGTACATCCCGCCTGGCGCTGGTGACTGCCGCCAAACAGTCTATGGCGAACGCCCTCAATCTGCTGGGCATCCAGGCCCCTGACGTAATGTAAGCGGCTCGTTTCTTGCCAGACCCTTGGCACGACTGGGCATCACAGCCCCAGAAGTGATGTGACTCGTGAAACGTGATACGTGCTTCGAAGCCACGTATCACGCATCACGAGAAAATTGTTTTCCAAGGAGTATAAAATATATGACCCCCATCCGTACCCTCATCATGGGCGCCGCCGGGCGCGACTTTCACAATTTCAATGTGGCCTTTCGTGACAATCCCGCTTACAACGTGGTTGCTTTCACCGCCACGCAAATCCCCGACATCGAAGGGCGCACTTATCCTGCCGGGTTGGCTGGTTCGCTTTACCCCGCCGGAATCCCCATCTACGCCGAGAGCGACCTGGTGGAACTGATCCGCGAAAAGCAGGTGGAACAGGTCGTTTTCGCCTACAGCGATGTGCCGCACGAATACGTGATGCACAAGGCGTCACTGGTGCTGGCCGCCGGAGCCGATTTCCGCCTGATGGGGCCGCAACTGACCCAGGTGAAATCGTCGAAACCGGTGATATCGGTGTGTGCGGTGCGTACCGGTTCGGGCAAGAGCCAGACCACTCGCCGCGTCTCACAGATTTTGCGCGGCATGGGCTACAAGGTGGCTGCCATCCGTCACCCCATGCCCTACGGCGACCTGGTCAAACAGGCCGTGCAGCGCTTCGCCACCTACGAAGACCTGGCCGCCAATCAATGTACTATCGAAGAGCGCGAGGAATACGAGCCGCACCTCGATAACGGCGTGATCGTCTATGCCGGCGTAGACTACGAACGCATCTTGCGCCAGGCCGAGCAGGAAGTGGACATCGTCTTGTGGGATGGCGGCAACAACGATTTCCCCTTCTACAAATCGGATCTGCAGATTGTGGTGGCTGACCCGCACCGCCCCGGCCACGAGGCCGCCTATCACCCTGGCGAGACCAATGTGCGGGCGGCAGACGTGTTCGTGATCAACAAAGTGGATACTGCCACGCCCGATAACGTGATCAAAGTGCGCGACAATCTGGCCGCCATGAACCCCAACGCCACCATCATCGAAGCCGCCTCCCCGCTCTTCGTGGATGACCCGGCGGCCATCCGCGGCAAGCGCGTCCTCGTCATCGAAGACGGCCCCACCCTCACCCACGGCGAGATGGCCTACGGTGCTGGCTGGGTGGCCGCCCGCCGGTTCGGGGCCGCTGAGATCGTTGACCCGCGCCCGTTCGCCGTGCGCTCGATCAAGGCCACCTACGAGAAGTACCCCTCTACCGGGGCCATTCTGCCGGCCATGGGCTACGGCGACGCCCAGACCTGCGACCTGGAAGAGACGATCAACAACGCCAACGTGGATATGGTGATCATCGCCACGCCGATTGACCTGACGCGCATCGTGAACATCAACAAACCCTCGCAGCGGGTGCGCTACGAACTGCAAGAGATCGGCAAACCGACACTGGAGGACATCTTGCGGGTTAAGTTTGGAAAGTGATGAGTGTTATTTGGGAAGCTATACTCAATCCTCGTTATTCGAATATCGCATAACGAGGATCGCATAACAAATAACCACTAACGCTCCCACGATCCCCTTTTCCCGGAGTTTTCCCCATGACCACTCTCGTCCCCACCCTTTCCAACCGCCTGTTCCCCCGCCTGCACCCCCTGGCACGCGACCTGATGCTGATTGCCGCAGGCAGCCTGTTCGTGGCGCTGCTGGCCCAGGTGAAAGTTGCCCTGCCGTTCACGCCCGTGCCGCTCACCGGGCAAACGCTCGGTGTGCTGCTGATCGGTGCGCTGCTCGGCGCGAAGCGCGGCGCGGCGGCCCTGGCGCTGTACGTGGCTGAAGGTGCGCTCGGCCTGCCGTTCTTCGCTGGCGGCGGCGCTGGCCCGGCGCACCTGCTGGGCGCTACCGGCGGCTATCTGCTTGGCTTCATCGCCGCAGCCTACGTCGTTGGCCTGCTGTGCGAGCGTGGCCTGGAACGCAGCTGGCGCACCGCCCTCGTGCCGTTCATCGCCGGTTCGCTGGTGATCTATGCCTGCGGAGCGGCCTGGCTGGCTGCTTTCGTGGGGGCGCAAAAAGCCCTGGCGTTGGGCGTGATGCCGTTCATCGTGGGTGACATGCTCAAAGCGGGAATTGCAGCATTCCTGCTGCCAGGCGCCTGGAAACTTGTCAGATAATAAGTAATGCCCTGTGGCGCAAGTCTCTGACTTGCGAGCGCAAATCAAAGATTTGCGCCACAACGACTGTTGTAAAAAATCCCCGCCTCAGTCAGCGGGGATTTTTGGTTCACTTTTGCTTTCCGATGCTTTTACCTGGTGTGGCCGGGGATCGAAGCCAATCCATTCAATTCCCATAATCCCAGTAAATCTTCTCGCCATCACTTCTAAAGATGCTGGATTATTATCTATAAGAATAAACTCTCGATCAAGTTTCAGACATGCTTCCCCCACTGTGCCGCTGCCAGCAAAGAAGTCAAGAATTGTATTGCCAGGATACGATGATGCTTGAAGAATGCGTTTAATCACCCCCATTGGTTTTTGCGTGGGATAGCCGGTTCTCTCCTTACTATTTGTACCCACAATGGTATGCCACCAGGTATCTGTGGGCAATTTTCCTCGTTCGGCTTTTTCGGGGCCAACCAATCCGGGGGCCATATACGCTTCGCGATCGACCGCCGCGCTGTTGAAAAAATAGTTGGAAGGCTCCTTGGCATAAAAAAGAATGTTATCGTGTTTGGCGGGCCATTTGGTTTTGGCTTTGCCGCCGAAATCATAAGCCCAGATAATTTCGTTGATAAAACTTTCCCTTCCGAAAATTTGGTCTAGTAAAATTTTACAATAGTGAACCTCGCGATAATCTATGTGAAAATACAAGCTCCCGTGCGGTTTTAGGATACGATAGGCTTCCATCAACCTGGGCCGAAGAAATTCTTCGAGAAAGTATATGCTCGCGTCAGGGGCCAGTACACGATAAGCCAGCTCTTGCTCCTGATGAATTTGCCCTTTAACATTTCCCTTGAATGAATCCGGATACGACTTCGTCCCAATGGTAATCGTCTGATAGGAGTTACCCTGAAAACCCTTTCGATCTCCGTTTGCGCTTCGCGCGGTTTTTATGGATTTCAGAGATTGCGCTTTTCCGGTATTAAACGGCGGATCAATGTAAATTAAATCAACCGACTCATCGGGCAAAGTTTGGAGGATGGTTAAATTATCGCCAAAGTAAATTTTATTCATAACCAGTGGGCATTTAAAGTCGTTTACAATTTTCAGAACATAGGTTCAATTTTAACAGAGACTTGACCTTGCCAGGGGGCAATTTTACCCCCGAACCTGGGTATATCTCGCCCAAAAAGCCAATCTTTAGGGCTGGTATAATCCAATCCGGTGTTCCATGATGCTCGATTTTTCCCGCATTCAACCCCTGCTGACCGATGCACTTGCTGCAAACTCCCAGGTGATCCTGGCTTATTTGTTTGGATCGCAAGCGCGTGGCACAGCGAATGTCCATTCGGACGTGGATGTCGCGATGTTGTTGTCAGGCCAGCCTGATGAAAATACCTGTTTCGATGTTCGCATGGCAATCATGGATGATGTGATGGGGGCGCTGCGCGTCAATGATGTGGATGTGGCCATTCTGAATCGTGCGCCCCTTGCGCTGCAATATCGCGTCTTGCGAGATGGTAAGTTGTTATTTTGCCGCGATCATAACCAACGGATTGCTTATCAACTCAAAGTCGTCAATGCCTACCTGGATTTCAAGCCCATTTTAGAACGGCATGAGCAGGCCATTTTGGCAAAAGCTCGCCAGGGAGAACTTTTACATGGATACAACCCCCATCGTGGCGCGCTTGAGCACTATCGCGCAATGCGTGAGCGTCTTGAAGCAGCTTCGAACATTGTCGTATGATGAATTTGCCCATGATCATATTTTGCACGGCGCGGCGGAGCGTGAGTTTCAAGTAGCCATTCAAGCCGCGTTGGATATTGCCAGCATCATTCTGGCTGATTTGTCGGTTGAAGTACCTGGTGAATATCGTGAAATATTTCCCAGGCTGGCCGATGTTGGCGTAATTACCTCTGAATTTGCTCGCAAACTGGCCGGTATGGCAAAATTTCGCAACGTGTTAGTGCATCTGTACCTGGAAGTTGATTTGCAACGCGTCTACCAATACCTGCAAAATGACCTGGGGGATTTTGAACTGTTTGCCCAAGCCATTGCCGAATACCTCCATGAATTGAAAGGATAATTTCCCATGAAACTCTTCGTCCCCGGGCGTATCTGCCTGCTTGGTGAACATTCCGACTGGGCCGGCGGCTACCGGCGCATCAACGCCGACATCGAGAAAGGCTACAGCCTGATCACCGGCACCGACCAGGGCATTTACGCCGAGGTCGCGCCGCACCCCACATCGCTCATTCTCACTTCTAACACGCCTGACGGCAGGCGCGAAGGGCCGTATGAAATCCCCATGGAGCCGAAAACGCTCATGGAAGAAGCCCAAAAAGGTGGTTTCTGGAGCTATATCGCCGGTGTGGCCTACCAGGCGTTGATCAACTACCACGTGCGCGGCCTGGTGATTGACAACTACAAAACTGACCTGCCCGTCAAGAAGGGCCTTTCGTCGTCGGCGGCGATCTGTGTGCTGGCGGCGCGTGCCTTCAACCGCGTGTACGACCTCAAGCTGACCGTGCGCGGCGAGATGGAAATGGCCTACCAGGGCGAGATCACCACGCCCTCCCGTTGTGGCCGCCTCGACCAGGGCTGCGCCTTCGGCAACCGCCCGGTGCTGATGACCTTCGACGGCGACCGCCTGGAGACGGAAGAATTACGCGTCAACGAACCGCTCTACTTCGTCATCGTAGATTTGCAGGCCAAGAAAGACACGATGGAGATTTTGAATCGCCTCAATCGCTGCTACCCTTTCGCCGAGAACGACGTGGAGCGCGGCGTGCAGGAACTCCTCGGCCCGATCAACAAGCGTATCATTCACCAGGCCATGCAGGCCCTACAAAATGTGGACGCCCAACGCCTGGGCGCGCTGATGACCGAAGCGCAGGCCTTCTTCGACCGCTACGCCCAGCCGGCCTGCCCCGAAGAACTGACTTCGCCCGTGCTGCATAAAATTTTGGAATACGAACCGCTCAAACCGCATGTGTGGGGCGGCAAAGGTGTCGGTTCGCAGGGCGATGGTACGGCGCAGTTCATCTGCCGCTCGGAAGATGACCAGCAGGCCGTGATCGAGATTTTGCAGCGCGACCTGGGCATGCCCGGCTACAAGATGACCATCACGCCGCAACAGAAAGTGCGCAAGGCGGTCATCCCGGCGGCAGGCTTTGGCACGCGGCTCTTCCCGGCCAGCAAGGCCACCAAAAAGGAGTTGTTCCCCATTGTGGATCGCGACGGCATCGCCAAACCGGCCATTTTGCTGATCGTGGAAGAAGCCCTCGAAGCCGGGATCGAGGAGATTATCATCATCGTACAGGAAACCGACCTCGACGAGTTCAAATCCTTCTTCAGCGAGCAAATCACCATCGAAAACTACAACAAACTGCCGCGCCACTTCCAGGATTATTCACGCCGCATCATTGACATGGGCCGCCGGGTCAAATTCGCCATCCAGCGCACGCAAGAGGGCTTCGGCCACGCCGTCTACTCGGCGGCGGAACTGGTGGGCAACGAACCTTTCCTGCTGATGCTCGGCGACCACATCTACCGCGCCAATTGGGATGTCTCCTGCGCCCGGCAACTGATGGATGCCTACCAGAAACACGGCACCAGCATCCTCGGCCTGCGCACCACCCCCGAAGCGCAAATTGGCAACTTCGGCACCGTTACCGGCGTGTGGGTGAAAGATGAAACCGTACTCAATGTGACCGAGTTCGCCGAAAAGCCCACCCTCGATTACGCCCGCACCAACCTGCGTGTGCCGGGCCTGCCCGATGGCGAGTATCTCACCGTCTTTGGCCAGTACATCATCAAACCCAAGCTGTTCGACTATTTACGCGAACACATCGAGAACAACGTGCGCGAACGCGGCGAATTTCAACTCACCTCCGCCCTCGACCGCCTGCGCCAGGAAGATGGCTTCCTCGGCCTGATGATGGAAGGCAAGCGCTACGACATTGGCCTGCCGCACTATTATTTGGAAACACTGCAAACCTTTAGCCAGCCGTGAGAAGGTTGATAGTCAGAAATGATGCAGGCCCAGAACAATCTTCTGGGCCTGCATCATTTCTGGCCGGGTAGGGGCGTATGCCCCAGGCGCGATAAGTGTGCCTGGTTATGCTTTGGCAAGCGTCTCGTTCAGGCTGCCTGAGCGGAAACCGGCCAGGTCGAGCGTGACGTAGGCGTAGCCGACCGCCTTGAGCGCCGTCACCACCTCGTCGCGGTGGGCCAGCAGGGTGGCGAAATCGCCCGTTTCTACCTCGATGCGCGCCACCTGCTCGTGATGGCGCACGCGCAACTGGCGGATGCCCAGGCCGCGCAGCATGGCCTCGGCGCGTTCCACCTGGCTGAGCATGGGGATGGTGATGGCCGTGCCGTAGGGGATGCGCGACGACAGGCAGGCCGCGGCGGGCTTATCCCAATTGGGCAGGCCATAGCTTTTCGCCAGGGCGCGGATGTCGGCTTTGCTGAACCCGGCCTCCAGCAGTGGGCTGCGCACGCCGTGGTCACGCGCCGCCTGGCGTCCGGGGCGGTAGTCGCTCACATCGTCGGCGTTGCTGCCATCAACAATGGCGGCGTAGCCGTTGGCGTGGGCGTATGCGGCCAGCTTGTCGTAGGTTTCCGTTTTGCAGAAGAAGCAGCGGTTGGGCGTGTTGGCGAGATAAGCGGGATTGTCGGTTTCTTCGCTGGCGATCAGAATATGTCGCACACCGATCTGCCGGGCGATTTCTTCGGCTTCGGCCTGATCCGCCGCCGCCAGGCTGGCCGAGACGGCCGTGACGGCTACCGCCTTTTCGCCCAGTACCTCGTGCGCTACCCGTAAAACCAGCGTGCTATCGGTGCCGCCCGAATAGGCCACCACCACGCTGCCCAGGTCGGCGAGGATATTTTTAAGTTGCTGTACTTTATCCATCAAGAATCTCCTTCTCTACCAGTAATTGAATGTTTGTAGTCCAGGCGGGCTAGGCCGGCTTGCTGCGCCCACGCCAGGGCCTGTTGAAACTCGTTGGCAGTGATGCGCCGGGCTAACTTGGGGTGTTGCTGCGCCAGCCAGGCCGGGTGGTATTGATCCATCAAATTGACATAGGTGTTGGGTGAAATTTCATCCGCCAAAAAGCGCACCACGGCTTGCGTTCCCGCCAGGCCGTGCGGCAAGACCAGATGCCGCACGAGCAGGCCGCGTTGCGCAATGCCGTGTTCGTCGGTTTGCAGATCGCCCACCTGCCGGTGCATTTCTTTGACGGCCGCCTGGTTTACCTGGGGATAGTTGCGCACCTTCGAGTCATTCAGACCAGCCCGCTCGCTGGCATATTTCATATCGGGCATGTAAATATCCACCACGCCCTCCAGCAGGCGCAGGGCTTCGAGCGTGTCGTAGCCGCCGGTGTTGTAGACCAGCGGGAGGGTCAGGCCATTGCGGGCGGCGATCTCGACCGCGGCCAGGATCGGGTAGAGGACGTGCGTGGGCGAAACGAAGTTGATGTTGTGGCAGCCGGATGCCTGCAAGTGGAGCAGGATGGCGGCGAGCTGGTCGGGGGTCACGGCCTCGCCGCGGCGTGTCTGGCTGATGTCGTGATTCTGGCAGTATTGGCAGCGCAGGTTGCAGCCAGCAAAGAAGACCGTGCCAGAGCCGCGCCAGCCGCTTAGCGGGGCTTCCTCGCCGTGGTGCGGGCCGTAGCTGGCCAGGCGCGCCTGCATTCCGGTGCGGCAAACGCCATGCTTCACGGCGCGATCCACCTGGCAATTGCACCCGCAGCAAGTGCAGCAGGCAAACAGGGCCTGCGCCTGCTGGACGCGTTCGGCCAGTTGGCCGTTGGCGAGCAGGGCAAGATAAGCCGCCTTCATGGGCTGGGCCACCAGCGAATCAATTCGCCGCTGCTGGCGGCCAGCCACAGGCCATCTGGCGACCAGGCCACGCCAGTTACGCTTTCGGGTGCGCCAGGCCAAGTGCGCCGCGCCATCCCTTTCGCCACATTCCACACGATCACGCTGGCGTCGGCGCTGCCAGAGGCCAGCCATTTGCCATCGGGACTGAAAGCCAGGCTGGTGACGCTATCAGCGTGATCGGGCAGCAGGCCCACCAGTCGCACACCGGCCGCGGGGTCGAGCGCCGAGGTCACATCCCACAGCTTCACGTTGCCATCCAGCCCGGCAGAGGCCAGCAGCAGGCTATCGGGCGAGAAGGTGATGGCGTTGATGTAAATTTCGCTGGCTTCGATGGTTTGCAGCGGGTTGAGCGGGCCGCTGGCTTGCAGGGCGGCCTGCCAATCCCACAGGTAGAGCAGCCCCGGCTGGCCCCACACGTTGGCGGCGGCCATACGGCCATCGGGCGAAATGGCCGCGCCTTGCAGCCAGCCCATGTTTTCGGCCAAAATCATCTTGCGCGTGCCGGTTGACGTGTCCCACACCTGCAAACTGCCCTCTTGTCCAGCCGAAAGCAGCCACCGGCCATCGGGCGAAAAGGCCAGGCCGGTGATGGCTGCGCTATGGCCGCTGAGGATGTGCTGCGCTGCGCCGCTGGCTGGCTGCCAGAGGTGGATATCGCGCCCGTTGGCGCTGGCTGCCAGGCTGCCATCGGGTGCGAGGGCGAACACGCCAGGCGCAGACACGCCCGAATAGACTGCCTGGCGCACACCATCGGCCACGCGCCAGGCACCCTGCGCGGTCAGCACGGCTGCGCCATCTGGCGCGAATACCAGTGGCCCGCCGCTCCCACACAAGATGGTGGTCGGTGCGGGGTGCAGGTCGCAGGCCAGCCAGCGCAGCAGGTGTTGGCTCGGCAGCGTGCCGATGATGGTGCTGCCGGTGAGATTTTGCAGCGGCGGGCCATCGCCCCAGAAGGTTTCCGCGCCAAGCAGGCGGCCATCGGGCCACGCAACCAGGCGGATATCCCAGCGGGCGGTGAAGCCGGCGGTCTCGTCGCCATACACCGCATCCTGGCGCAAAACCTGGCGAATGCAGGCGATGGCGCGCACATCGCCGGCGGTTTCGGCTTCGATCCATTCCAGGCCTTGCAGCGGTTCCCAAAGTGTGGTTTCGTTGGCGCGGTTGAGCAGCGGAAAAACAGGCAGGTGTGCGCCTGGCACGGTGTTGGTCAGCGTGCCGGTAATGAGGAAGGCGTTATCGCAGAGCGGAAAGGATTGCTCGTAGATGCGGATGGGGTCGAGGGTGGGCGTGGGGGTGTTGGTGGCGTTGGGATCGGCTGTGGGGGTCGCGGTGGCTGGCGGGCGTGTGGCGGTGGCGGTGAAGGTAGGCAGCAAGGTGGGCGTGTGGGTGGCCGTGCGCGTGGGGCGCGGCGTCAGTGTGGGCAGCAGCGTGGGCAAGATGAAAGCGGTGCGCGTCGGTTCGAGGGCTGTTGTGCTGGTGGGGGGGGCGGTGGTGGCCGTGGGGGCGCGGCAGGCGGATATGCTCAATAAACATACGATCACGATCAAAAGACCGGCACGGCCAGTGTGACTTGGATGCTGTGGACTCATCGTTATTTTAGCGTTTCTTGCAAGGCAAAAAACGCCGGTTTGGGTTGGTAGGCGGCATCGAACAGCAAGGCTGTGCCGTAGCCTTCGTTGAACGAAGGAATCCATGAGTATTTGTCGGTGAAGCCCCAGGTGATGAAAGCGGTGCAGTTTTCGGCTTCCAGGCACACTTGCAAGAGCGCGGCGTATTCTTGCGCTTGCTGTTCGAGTTGTGCGGGTGTGGCCGGGTCGGCGATGCGGATGTCGAGTTCGGTGATGTGTACTTGCAGGCCCAGTTCGCCCAGGCGTTGCATGTTGGCGGCCACTTCGTCGAGCGGGGGCAGTTTGCCCAATTCGTAATGGAACTGCATCCCCACGCCGTCTATGGGAATGCCGCGCTTGACCATGCCTTTGACCAGGTTGTACACGCCATCTGATTTTTCATTCAATCCATCGGCCAGGTAGTCGTTGTAGAAAAGCAGCGCTTCGGGGTCGGCTTCGTGCGCGAGGGTAAATGCCAGGTCAATGTAGCCCTCGCCCAGTTCATCCGTCCAGAAACCGGGGCGCAGTTTGCCGGTGCGTCCATCGGCGATGGCCTCGTTGACTACGTCCCACACGGCAATTTGGCCGCGGTAGCGCCCAACAACGGTGGCGATGTGTTGGCGCAGCACCGCTTCCACCTGTTCGGGAGTTAAATCGCCATACTTCAGCCAGCGCGGCATTTGTTGATGCCAGACCAGCGTGTGTCCGCGCACGGCCATGTTGTTGGCCTGGGCAAAATTAACCAGTTCGTCGGCGGGCGCGAAATTGTAACTATCTGGCTCTGGGTGGATCACTTCGAATTTCATCACGTTTTCAGGCGTGAGCAGGTTGAATTGCCCGGCCAACACGGCGGCGTAATCGGCTTCGCTGCTCAAATTATTGTTGGCCGCCGCGCCGATGTAGATGCTGCGCGCATCTGCCAGGGCGCGCAGCGAATCGGGCGCGATGGATAGGCCGAGGCCTGGCATGGCGGTGGGCGTGGCGGGCTGCGTGGGATTGGGCAGCGACCAGGTTGGGGTGTGGCTGGGGATGGGGGTGTCTGTGGGGCCTGGCGTGTCGCTGGCAACCAGTGTAGCGGTGGGCTGGCGAGGGCTGGGGCTGGCTGTCGGTTGCGTGGTTGCCGCCTGGCAGGCGGTTAAGCACATAAATATGACCAGGATGGGTAAAACCAGGGATCGAATGTACATCATTTTCTCCATGAAAGAAGCCTGAATATCTGCTACCGCGTCCCACCCCTTTCCCCAAGCGTGGCGTGGACGCGAGTATCCTTGATCTATGGTTGGGGCTGATCGAAAAACAGCGCCAGCCACACCTGCCAATTTTGCAGCGGTTCTTGCGTTTTCACAACCACTGGCGTGGGGACGGGTGTGCTGCCCACGGGTGTAATCACCACAACCGGGTTATCGCCGGGTTGCGCCATACGTCCCTGCTGGCGCGCCCACTCGTACACGGCTTCATCCGATGTGGCGTAGGCGATGGCGGTTTCGAGGGCTTGTTTGGTGGCCGAAAGGCGCGTCACCTCGGCACGCGCCTGGTCGCGTTCGGCGCTCAGGCGGCGTGCTTCGGCGGTGCGCTGGTTGAAATCGCTGACCATCGTGATCAGCACGGCAATGCCGAGCAGACCGAGAAGATATTTCCAACTTTGCTGCCAGAAGACGCGGATTTTTTCCATAACCAAAATCTTACCTTAGATGGTTTCAGGTGGCAAGTTGGAAGGTTGCCCGGTTTAACTGGCGAACTGTACGCGCAGGCATTGGGCGTACTCGGTTGGCTTCTGCTCCGGCAGGGTGACGACCAGGCCGCGGCTGGTTTGTTCGAATTTCACCGGGCCAGCGCCAAGCAGGGTCACATCCAGCACGGTGGGGACGCTGCCCGCCGCCAGGCTGCGCACGGCAGTCACGCCGCCCTCCGGCCATTTCATCAGGAAGGCGTAAACGGTGTTTTCCTTCGCTGTGAAACGGAAATCTTCCACCGTCCAGGCCACGGCATCTTCGCGGAAACCCTGAATGATCACCGATGATGGGCCTTCGATGGCGGTCTTCCACGGGCGTGTGCCGTAGATGCCCTCGCCGTTGACCTTGATCCAGGCGGCGGTGCGTTCGAGCAGGTAGGTGCATTCGTCGTCGAGCGTGCCGTCGGGGCGCTGCGGGATGTTGAGCAGCAGGTTGCCGTTCTTGCTGACGATGTCTACCAGCATCTCGGCCACCTGCTTGGGGGTCTTGTAGATGTCGCGCACATTGTAGAACCAGTCGCCTACGCTGGTATCGGTCTGCCAGACGAAGGGGAAGATGTCGGGCGTCTGGCTGCGTTCGATGTCGTAAACGCCCACGGAAAGCACATCCACGCTTTTATCTTTCTGGTTATAGACGGCCTGGTTGACGCCGCCGTGCAGCCCCGCGCTGGTGTTGTACAGGTGGGCGATGGCGTTCAGGCCGTACTCACCAAACGGCACACCGCCATCCGAATAAAGCAAGTCGGGGTGATAGGTGTCTATCAGCTCTTTGACGTAGCCGAACCATTTCTCATGCCACCACGGGTTTTGCGTGTACCACACGCCATCCTCGAAGCCCTTTTCGCCTTTGTTGGGCAGGTACAGGTCTTTGTAGGCCGGGTCGCTGCCATCGTAGGGGATGCCCGCATACGGCCCGACTTGATCGGCCTTTTTGTTGGGCACGTACCAGCTAAAGGTGGCGCCGATATGCTCGGAGAAGCCAAACGGCAGCCCGGCCTTCTGCGCCGCCGCCTGCCACAGGGCGATGATGTCTTTCTGCGGCCCCATGTTGACGGCATTCCAGCGGTGCGTGCGCGAATGCCAGTTGTGGAAGTTATCGTGGTGGGCGGCCTGCGCCACGAAGTATTTGGCTCCGGCCTTCACGTATAAATCCATCAGGCCGTTGGGGTCGAAGTTTTCGGCCTTCCACAATTGCACGATGTCTTTGTAGCCGAAGCGGGATGGGTGGCCGTACTTGCGCAGGTGGTAGCGATATTGGTCGTGGCCTTCCACATACAGGTGGCGGGCGTACCAGTCGCCATACATCGGTACCGATTGCGGCCCCCAGTGTGACCAGATGCCGAACTTGGCATCGCGGAACCAATCGGGGCATTGGAACTGGCGCAGCGATTCCCAGGTGGGTTGGAAGGGGCCGGGTTGGATGTCGAACGTGGGCATGGGGCATTCTCCTTGCAGTTTGTAACGAATGGGCAAACTTCAGTTTGCCCTACGATATGGTAACGCTATCATATTATCCCCGTCTGGTTAGCCTGTCAATATCGGGCTTAAACGCAAATCGCTCCCAACATTGGGAGCGATTTTTGGTGTGCCGAAGGAGGGAGTCGAACCCTCACGACCTTAACGGTCACTAAGCCCTGAACCTAGCGTGTCTGCCAATTCCACCACTTCGGCCTGTCCATTGTGCGGGCTGAATTTTACTCGAAAACAAGCATTTGTCAACGAGATTTTTTGCTGGCTATTTCAAACTGTACGTGGCATTCACTTCTGCCCGCACCGAAATCTGCCCAAGGCTGACAGGGCCATCGTCGTTGCCCGTTCCCTGGTTTCCGCTGGGTGCGGCGTTTTGCATCACATTCTGCGTCCACAGGTTATTGTTATTTCTCCCGTACCACCAGCCGTTGTAATACGACCAGCTATTTTCGTGGATACTCATCACACAGCCCGTCGAGGCTCCGGCAGCATTGGCGAGGGCCTGGGCCTTCTCGTTGGCGGCTTGCATCGCTAACTCGCGGGCCTGGTCGCGATAGCGGCGCAGTTCAGAGGTATACAACTCGACATTGATCACCTGGTTGGCCCCGGACTCCAGGCTGACGGCGATAACCTGGCTGAGCTGGCTGACATCCCGCAAGGTAACGGCGACGATGTTGTTGATGCGATAGCCCTCGATGGTCAACGAATTGTAGTCATTGTAGATGGGGTCAATCACGTACCAATCGGTGGCGATATCTTTAGCTCCAATTCCCAGTTCCTTGAGGGTGTTGATCACCTGGCGGGTGGCAGCGGTGTTGGCAGCTTCGACAGCAGCAGGCGTCAGGCCGTTCGACTGCACACCGAGTTGGATCAGCGCCCGGTCGGGCGTGACGTTGACGACCGCGGTGCCACTGACGCTGACGCTGCGCCCGGTATTGCAGTCTGTGTCGCTGCTTTGCTGAGGGACAATGGCCTTTGCCTGGGTAGTGGGCAGGCCGATGACGAGGATGACAAAGACCAAAATTCCGGCCAGCGCGCCGTTCAATAAAGTGGAAAACTGTTTCATGGGGGAACCTCCTGAAAGTTTATAGAATTCGGAAGTTTCCGAAAACTTCCGAATTCTTACTTCCATCTTATCCCCCCCATGAGGCAGAACAGTGTCAGCGATCAGGCAGTTCTGTGGCAGCAGGCAGCCAAAACGAAATTGTCGTTCCTTCCCCCTCCACACTCTCCGCCCGCACACACCCGCCATGCGCCTCCACCAGCGCCTTGACGATTGCCAGCCCCAGCCCTGCGCCTCCACTCTGACGGCTGCGCGAGGCATCGGCGCGGTAAAAGCGCTCGAAGATGTGCGGCAGGTGTTCGGCGGGGATGCCCGGCCCGCGGTCGCTGACCGCGCAGCATACCTCACGGCCTTCCTGTGTGATGCGGACGGTGACAGCCGTGCCGGGCGGGGCATAGCGGAGGGCATTATCGAGCAGGTTATCCAGAATTTGGGCCAGGCGGTCGGGGTCGGCAAAACAGGCTGCTGGTTGGCCCTCTACCTTCAGGGCCACCTGGCGCTGCGTGGCGAGCGCAGACAACGCCTGGCAGCGTGCCTGGGCGAGTTCGGCTATATCTACCGGCGAACAACACAGCTTCAGCGCCCCGGCGTCGGCGCGTGTCAGCACCAACAGGTCTTGCACCAGGCGGATCAGGCGCTCGGTTTCGCGCTGCATGGCGGCCAACAGCGGGCCGCGGCCTTCGGCGTCGTCGAGGGCGCCATCTTCGAGGGTTTCGATGGTGCCTTTGATCACCGTCAGCGGGGTGCGCAACTCGTGGGTAACATCGGCGATGAAGGCGTTTTTGGCCTGGTCAGTCTGGCGCAGGCTGGCGGTCATCGTGTTGAACGAGGCGGCCAGGCTGTTCAACTCGGTCACACCGTTTTCGATAGGCACTTGCACATCGAGATTGCCTTCCGCCACGACCTCGGCAGCCCGCGCCACCCCTTCGAGCGGACGGGCGATGCGCCGCGCCAGCCACGCCCCGGCGACCCCGGCCAGCAGTACGGCCAGCGCCAGCACTCCACCCAATTGCAGCAGGGCGCTGACAGGCAGGCTGGCGGCGGGCAGCGGGGTGGCCAGGTAGACCAGGCCCGTCACAACCCCGTTCTCACCCCAAACCGGTGCGACAGCATACAGCACACGGCGGTTCTGCACGGTGCGGATGGCGGTGGCGGCCTGACCTTGCAGGGCCTGGGCGATTTCAGGGCGTTGCTGGAGTTCAGATGGGGTGACGGGGGCGGAATTTTCAGCCGGCGGGGCGGCGATTTCGCTGAGCGGCAGTTGGATCACCACACCCTGATCGCTGAGCAGGCGAGTGTGGATGCCGGGCATGACGTTGCTGGTCTGTGAGTAAGGTTGAGTAAGCGAGGCTGAGAGCGGCTGGCCTTGCAGCGCGGCGGCGGTCAGGTTAGCCTGGGCGAGCAGGTTTTCGCGCTGTGCATCGAGGTAGAGCGCCTCGACCACGCGCCAGGCCAGGAAGGCGGCCAACCCCATACCAAGCAGCAGCACGAGCAGGGTATTTACCGTCAGACGGGTGCGAATGGATGTGAGCTTTGCGGTTTTCGTGCGCATACGTCAGGAATTTAACAGGATGTACTGGATATACAGGATGGTTTGGGATTTTTAGCAATAGCGCATAACTTACTATGGCGTGTCATTCCGAGGAGCGAAGCGACGAGGAATCCCTATCGAGCTAGTTTTTTGCCCTTCAGTATTCGGAAAAGCCAATGTTTTAGGGATTCCTCACTCCGTTCGGAATGACATACCGACTTGTCCAATAGCGTGTAGTAAGTTATGTGCTATTGCGATTTTTATCCTGTCCATCCTGTATATCCTGTTTCTATTGCTTTGAATTCATTCGATACCCAACCCCGCGTACCGCCTCGATGCCATCGGCATCAGGGTTGGCGGCGCGCAGTTTGGCGCGCAGGCGTTTGATGGCGCTATCTACGGCGCGCGTGTCGCCGGCGAAATCGTAGCCCCAGGCCTGTTCGAGCAGGCGTTCGCGGGTCAGCACGCGCCCGGCGTTTTGCAACAGCAGGGCGAGCAGGTCAAACTCCAGGCGAGTGAGCTCGAGCGCTTCGCCAGAGATAGAAGCCGCTCGGCCCTCCAGATCGAGTTGTAAGCCGCCGGGGCCGCGCAGCAGCGTGGAGGGCGTGCTTTCGGGCGGGCTTTCAGCCCGGCGCAGCACCGCCTTGACGCGTGCCATCAGCTCGCGCACGCTGAACGGCTTGCACACATAGTCATCCGCGCCGAGTTCGAGGCCCACCACGCGGTCAATCTCCTCGCCGCGGGCGGTGATCATGATGATGGGAATGGCGCTTGCTTTGCGAGCGCTGCTTTTGCGCAACTCGCGGCATACATCCAACCCGTCTATTTCGGGGATCATCAGGTCGAGCAGGATCAGGTCGGGGGTGTGCTGGCGGGCCAGGTTGAGCGCGCTGCGGCCATCGGCGGCGATCAGCACCTCGTAATGAGCTTTGCGCAAGTTGTAGGCCAGCAGATCGGTGACTGATGGTTCGTCATCTACGATGAGGATGGTGGTCATGGCTCACAGCATACCATAAGATTGTGGCAGGATCGTGTCAGCAAAACGGCTATATAATTTTCTTATCAATCGTGCTGCATCTGTGCAAGATGGATATTGCGCTATAACTTTCAGGAGACCCCCTATGGAAACCAAACTCGCCCTCGAAGGCGGTACACCCGCCATCCGCACTCCCTTACCCCCCATGTACCCCGGCGGCATGCGCATTGACGAAGCCGAAGAAGCCGCCGTATTAGAAGTGCTGCGCGCCAAACGCCTTTTCCGCTACTACGGCCCCAACCCTGGACCCTCGAAGGTGGCCGAACTGGAGCAGAAGTTTGCCGCCGCGTCGGGAACCGATTACGGCCTGGCGGTCACATCGGGAACGGCGGCGCTGATTTGCGGGCTGCAAGGGCTGGGCGTGGGGCCGGGTGATGAAGTCATCGTCCCCGCTTATACCTGGATTGCCTCGGCCTCCGCGGTGGTGGCCGTGGGAGCCGTGCCGGTAGTGGCCGAAATTGACGATTCACTCACCCTCGACCCCGCCGACGTGGCCGCCAAAATCAGCCCCTACACCAAAGCCATCCTGCCCGTTCACATGCGCGGCCTGCCGTGCAAAATGGACGAACTGTTGGCCGTGGCGCGTCCGCATAACCTGAAAGTGCTGGAAGATGCCGCCCAGGCCGATGGTGCCACCTATAAGGGCAAACGCCTGGGCAGCCTGGGTGACGCCGGGGCGTTCAGCTTGCAATTCAATAAAATTCTCACCAGCGGCGAAGGGGGCATGTTGATCACGAACAGCGAAGAGGTCTACAAACGGGCGGTGATGTTCCACGATGTGATCGGCGGGCAGCGCAACCACATCCCCGAAAACCAGATTTTGCCCGGCATCAACTTTCGCATGCCCGAACTGCTGGCGGCGGTGGCGCTGGTGCAACTGGGTAAATTGGAAGGATTGTTAACCGACATGCGCGCCCGCAAACGCATGATCCTCGACAGCGTGGCGGGCCTGGCGCAGCAGAAAGGCATCGCTTTCCCCGCCGCCAACGATGCCGACGGCGGCGCCACCGTTGGTGGCGAGGCTGCGATCTGCGCCATCTTCCTGATGCCCGATGCTGCCACGGCCAACCGCGCCGTCGAAGCGCTCGAAGCCGAGGGCCTGGGGGCCTGGCAGCTCTACCAGCCCGATGACGTGGACTATCACGTCTACGCCCACTGGACGCCGATCATGCAGCAGCGCGCCTGGACGCCCACCGGCGGCCCGTGGAAAAATCACCCCCGCCGCATCGAATACGCCAAAGAAATGTGCCCGCGCTCACTCAACCTGCTCGGCCGCGCCGTCCACATAGATGTCAGCCCGGAGATGACCAATTCGCAGGTGGAGGAAGTGTGCGAGGCGTTGCATAAGGTGTTTGGGGCGGTTTTGTAACAAAGAAGCAGGCGTCTCCCCCCTGGAAATAAAAGCCATGGATGGCTGCTCGAAATAGGATGATGGCATGATATGATCGGTTGCAGTTTTGCCCGACCCGTTGAAGGGAGAAATCATTGGAGCGATCAGGAGATGAAAAAATGACACAACAAGCTATGCAAACCGCCATTGAACATGGCAAGACCGTTCTGGGCATCGAGCTTGGCTCGACGCGCATCAAGGCCGTGCTGATCGGCGAGGACCACAAACCGCTTGCCTCAGGCAATTTCGAGTGGGAGAACCGTTACGAAAACGGGGTTTGGACCTATCGCCTTGAAGATGTCTGGACAGGCTTGCAGGAAAGCTATCGCCAACTCAGCAGCGCAGTGCTGGCGCAGTTCGGCGTCCCGCTCAAGACGGTGGGCGCCATGGGCTTCAGCGCCATGATGCACGGCTACCTGGTTTTCGATTCGGCTGGCAACCTGCTCGTGCCGTTCCGCACCTGGCGCAACACCATCACCGGTCAGGCCGCCGCGCAGTTGACCGATCTGTTCCAGTTCAACATTCCCCAGCGCTGGAGTATTGCCCACCTTTACCAGGCCATCTTGAACCATGAACCCCATCTCCGCGACATTGACCATCAGACCACGCTGGCGGGTTATGTTCACTGGAAGCTGACCGGCCAAAAAGTGCTGGGCATTGGCGAGGCCTCGGGCATGTTTCCCATAGACAGCCTGACCAACGATTACGATCAAGCCATGCTGGCCCAATTCAATGGGCTGCTGGCCGCCGAAAAAATCCCCTGGAAACTGCAAGACATCTTGCCACGGGTGCTGCTGGCTGGCGATGCGGCGGGCGTTTTAACCGAAGAAGGCGCCCGGCTGCTCGATCCCAGCGGGCAATTGCAAGCGGGCATTCCGCTCTGCCCGCCGGAGGGTGACGCTGGCACGGGCATGGTTGCCACCAACAGCGTGGCCGAACGCACCGGCAATGTTTCGGCTGGCACATCCGTCTTTGCCATGATTGTGTTGGAGAAGGCCCTTGCGCAGCTTTACCCCGAAATAGACATGGTGACGACGCCCACCGGCAAGCCGGTGGCGATGGTGCATAGTAACAACTGCACGTCCGATCTCAATGCCTGGGTGGCGCTCTTCCACGAGTTTACCCAGGCGTTGGGGGTAGAGGTGAGCGAATCCCGCTTGTTCGAACTGCTCTTCAACCGGGCGCTTGCTGGCGATGCCGATGGCGGTGGCTTGCTCTCCTACAATTACTTTGCGGGTGAGCATATCACGCACATTGCCGAGGGGCGGCCCTTGTTCGTGCGCACGCCCGAAAGCCGCTTTACCCTGGCAAACTTCATGCGCGTGCATTTGTTTTCGGCGCTTGGGGCGTTGAAGATCGGTCTCGACATTTTGTTCGAACGCGAACAGGTCAAAATTGACCAGATTCTCGGCCACGGCGGGTTCTTCAAAACCCGGGGCGTGGGCCAGCAGATCATGGCGGCGGCGATGAATGTCCCCGTTGCGGTGATGGAGACTGCTGGCGAGGGCGGCGCATGGGGGATTGCTTTGTTGGCTGCGTATCGTCTCCGTAAGGCAGCCGATCAACCCCTGGAAGCCTATCTCACCGATCACGTTTTTGCCAGTGAACACAGCACAACCGTCGCACCCAACCCGACCGATGTGGCTGGCTTTGCCGCCTTCATGGCACGCTACAAAACGGGATTGGTCATCGAAAGCGCTGCCGTGGATGGGCTGAAACCGTGGGCGGCTGGTTCGTGAAAGTATACGAAACGATCACACCTCAAGCGGGTTGCTTAACACATAGTCGCGCCGGCGGACTTATTGTATACTTGACCCAAACTCGCCCCACAGGAGAAACTCATGCCTCAGATTGAATTCCCCGGTTATGTCCAAAACCCCCAGGCACGCGCCTGGATCGAAGAAATGGCTGCCATGTGCCAGCCCGACCAGGTTTATTTTTGTGATGGCTCGCAAGAGGAGTATGACCGTCTGTGCGAGCAGATGGTCGCCTCGGGCACATTCATCCGCCTGAATGCGGAGAAGCGCCCCAACAGCTTTCTCTGCCGCTCAGACCCCGCCGATGTGGCCCGCGTCGAAGACCGCACCTTCATTTGCAGCCTCAAGCAGGAAGACGCCGGCCCCACCAACAACTGGATGGCCCCGGCAGCCATGAAGGCCACCCTCACCGGCCTGTTCAACGGCTCGATGCGCGGCCGCACGATGTATGTGATCCCCTTCAGCATGGGCCCGCTCGGTTCGTACATTTCGCACTGCGGCATCGAACTGACCGATTCGCCCTACGTGGTCGTCAACATGCGCATTATGACCCGCATGACCAGCCAGGTGTGGGATGTATTAGGCGCCGACGGCGATTTCGTCCCCTGCCTGCATTCGGTCGGCGCGCCGCTCGCCGCTGGTCAAACCGACGTCCCCTGGCCCTGCAACGCCGACAACAAATACATCGTCCACTTCCCCGAAGAACACGCCATCTGGTCGTTTGGCTCAGGTTATGGCGGCAATGCCCTGCTGGGCAAAAAATGCTTCGCCCTGCGCATCGCCTCCACCCTGGCGCGTGATGAAGGCTGGCTGGCCGAACACATGCTGATCCTCGGCGTCGAATCGCCTGAAGGCGAGAAGACCTACGTTGGCGCGGCGTTCCCCTCGGCATGCGGCAAGACCAACCTGGCCATGCTGATCCCGCCCGCTGATTTCACAGGCTGGAAAGTGACGACCGTTGGCGACGACATTGCCTGGATCAAGCCTGGCCCCGATGGGCAGATTTACGCCATCAACCCCGAATATGGCTACTTTGGCGTGGCCCCCGGCACTTCAGACAGCACCAACCCCAACGCCATGGCCACCCTGTATGCCAATTGCATCTTCACCAACGTTGCCATGACCGACGATGGCGATGTGTGGTGGGAAGGCATGACCAAAACCCCGCCCGCCCATCTGATTGACTGGAAAGGCCAGGATTGGACGCCCGATTGTGGCCGTCCGGCGGCGCACCCCAACGCCCGCTTCACCGCCCCGGCCAGCCAGTGCCCTTCGATTGACCCGCGCTGGGAAGACCCCGCCGGTGTGCCGATCAAAGCCTTCATCTTCGGTGGACGCCGCACCACCACGGTGCCGTTGGTCTACCAGGCGGCCAACTGGGCGGCTGGCGTTTACCTGGCCTCCACCATGGGCTCTGAAACCACGGCCGCGGCGGCCGGGCAGGTGGGCCAGGTGCGCCGTGACCCGTTTGCCATGCTGCCTTTCGCTGGCTACCACATGGCCGATTACATCAATCACTGGCTCGGTTTTGGCCGCCAGATTGTCAACCCGCCCGCCATCTTCAGCGTCAACTGGTTCCGCAAAGATGCCGCCGGGAAATGGCTGTGGGATGGTTATGGCGAAAATATGCGCGTGCTGCACTGGATCGTCCAGCGCGTCAACGGCAAGGCTGGGGCGGTTGAAAGCCCGCTCGGTTACATGCCGAGCTACAATGACCTGATCCTGACCGGGTTGAAAAACTTCGGACGCGAACAATTTGCCGAACTGATGGCCGTTGACCGCCAACAGTGGCTGAATGAACTGCTCTTGCAAGAAGACCTGTTCGTCAAACTGGCCGATAAGCTGCCCAAAGAGTTGGTCTTCATCCGCCAATTGCTGCTGGCCAGCCTGGTGCGCTCGCCGGCCAAATGGATGGGCTGTCTGTGATCGCCCTGGCATGAAACAACGCCCCTGTTCGAGCGCTCGAACAGGGGCGTTGTTTTTTGTGGTGGTGCAGTGCGTTTAGCGACCGCTGACCACGCGCAGCAGTTCGTCGCTGATCACCTTGCCGGCAGTATCTACCAGCCCAAAGCCCATTCCCTTGTAAGACCAGGCAGCACGCCCGACGCCTGATTCGTTCAGCAGCGCCAGGAAATCGCGATACCAATTCAGGCGGCTGGGCATGGGGGCCAGTTCGTACACGCCGTATTCGCCGCAATAAGGCGTGTGACCGGTTTTCTCGATGAAATCTACCACCGGTTGCAGATACTCACGCAAAAGCGCCTGATCCATATACTGCGTCAAAAAGCGTTCGTGCATGCTGCGATATTCTGGCTTGCGCTCGAACAACTCGCCCAGCCCTGGCACGCTTCCGGGATATTCCACCGTGGTGTTGTGGTCGCGGTTGACGCGTGACCAATAGGCCTTTTGGTGCGTGAAGAGCAGCGGCTCGTAGTAGTGGAAGGTGTAAACGATGTGGGGGTCATCCACCAGGGCGATGTTGGCCAGTTCGCTGGCGGAATTGTAGTAATTGCCGCCGATCATAATCGGGCTGGCCGGGGCCACCTGGCGGATGGACTGCACGGCGCGGGCGGCCAGCGTGTTCCACGGGGTCACGTCGGGCAGGACGATCTCGTTGAGCAGTTCCAGGACAACACCTTGCCCTTCGCCTTTGTAGCGTGTAGCCAGCATCACCCACAGGTCAATGAAGCGCTGGCTTTGCGCCGGATCGTCGAAGAGCGGGAATCCGGCGGGTTGCCCTTCCAGCGTTTGCGTGAAGCTGTAACCGGGGGCATGGTGCAGATCGAGTACGACGCCCAGCCCGTTGGCCTTACACCATTCGATGCAGGCATCCACATACGCCAGGCCGCTTTCTTTGTACACGCCTGGCGCGGCGTCATCTTCCAAAACGGGATAATCCACCGGCAGGCGCACGTGGTCGAAGCCCCAATCGGCAATGCGGCGGATGTCGGGGGCGGTGATGAAGGTTTTGAAGTGTTCGTGGTCGTATTCTTTATATTGCGAAATCCAGCCGCCGAGGTTGAGGCCAGAATAATAGGTGATCTTTTCCATAGGGGATATTCTTTCTGTATGGCGAAATTAATGTCGCCATACTTGGCTATGCTAATACCGCTTTCACCTGGACTTCGCGAACACCTGCCGCCGGTCGCGGCACCACATTGCCTTCGATGGCCTTGCCATCTACGGCCAGGCTGACGTTATTGCCCGGCCCCTGGCGTACCACCTCGATGTGGTAGGTCACGCCTTGTAGCTTGCGGGTAGCCGTGAAACCGGCCCAACGCAGCGGGATGACCGGGGCTACTTGCAGGCCCTCATACGTCGGGCGGATGCCGAGGATGTACTGCGAGACGGAAACATACGTCCACGAGGCGGTGCCGGTCAACCAGGAGTTCTTGGCCTCGCCGTGGGTGGGGGCGTCGCGCCCGGCGATCATCTGCGGGAAGACGTAGGGTTCGGTGCGGTGGATGTCGCTGATCTCCTCGCGGGCGGAGGGGCAGATGCGCAGGTAGTAATCGAGCGCCCGGTCGCCATTGCCCACCTTCGTCTCGGCCACGATCACCCACGGGTTGTTGTGACAGAAGATACCGGCGTTTTCTTTGTAGCCGGGGGGGTAAGACGAAATCTCGCCCAAATTCAGGTAATACTGCGAGTAAGCCGGCTGCTGTAACACGATGCCATGCCTGGTGGCCAGGCGCTTATTGACGGAATCGAGCGCTTTCTGGGCGTAGCCGTTTTCCAGGCCCACCCCGGCGATGACGTTGTATCCCTGCGGCTCGATGAAAATCTGCCCTTCCACGCACTCCTTCGAGCCAACTTTATTCCCGCCGTCATCGTAGGCGCGCAAGAACCATTCGCCATCCCAGGCGTGTTCATAAATGGTTTGGGTCATGTTGGCAGCGAGGGCTAGGTATTCATCTGCACTGCGAGAATGGTTATTCGATAATTCGTTATTCGACGGACGATTTTCGATTAACGAATATCGCTTCGCCAATTCCGCCATCTCCTTGCACGAATGCACAAACAACCCGGCAATAAAGCCGCTCTCGGCAGTCTTGCCTTCTTTGTTGGTGGTGGTCTGGAAGGATTGGCCGGGGGTGTCGGAATAGCAGTTCAGGTTCAGGCAGTCGTTCCAGTCGGCGCGGCCGATGAGGGGCAGGCCGTGCGGGCCGATGCGGTCGAGCGTGTATTGGATGGCACGCTCCAGGTGTTCGTAGAGCGTGGTTTCGCTGCCAGGGGCGTTGTCGTAGGTGACCATTTCGCTGAGAACCGACCAGTCGCCGGTTTCCTTGATGTAGGCGGCCACGGCAATGATCATCCAATGGGGATCGTCGTTGAAGTTGGAGCCGACGTCGTTGTTGCCGCGCTTGGTGAGCGGTTGATACTGATGGTACGCCCCGCCACTGGGCAGCATGGTGGCGGCTAAATCGAGCAGGCGCTGGCGGGCGCGGGTTGGCACCATCTGCACGAAACCGAGCAAATCCTGGTTGGAATCGCGGAAGCCCAGGCCGCGCCCGATGCCGCTTTCGTAGAACGAGGCCGAGCGGCTCATGTTGAAGGTAGCCATGCACTGGTAGGCATTCCAGATGTTGACCATGCGGTTGACGTGAACGTCGGGCGATTGCACCTGGTAGACGCCGAGCAGGCTGTCCCAGTAAGTCTGCAATTCAGCAAAAGCGGCATCTACATTGGCCTTGTCGAGATATTTGGCGATCACCGGTTTGACCAGGCGCTTGTTGACCGTCTGCGAGCCGGGCGGGTCGAACTTGGCGTCTTTGGGGTTCTCGTGGTAGCCCAACACAAAGCGGATTTCGCGGCTTTCGCCGGGGGCGAGGATGATCTTGACGTGGTGCGAACCCATCACGGCCCAGCCGTGTGCTTCGGAGTTGAATGACTGGCCGCGTTCGACGGCAAGCGGGCGATCCCAGCCGCGGTAGCCGCCCAGGAAGGTGTCGCGTTGCGTGTCGAAGCCGGCCAGCGGCTCGGAGCAGGCGAAGTAGGCGATGTGGTCACGGCGCTCGCGGTATTCGGTCTTGTGATAGATCACTTCGTCTTCGATTTCGACCTGGCCGATGGAGAAGTTGCGCTGGAAGTTGGTCTGGTCGTCCCAGCCATCCCACAGGGCAAACTCAATTGCAGAAAAGACCGACAGATCAGCCGCTTCGAGGCGGTTGTTGGTAACGGTGAGCTGCCAGATTTCCAGGTTTTGCCCCAGCGGCACGAAGTAGCGCGTTTCGGCGCGGATGCCGGTGTAGGTGGAACCAATGGTGGTGTAGCCCATGCCGTGGCGGCAGGTGTAATCGTTGAGGGCCGCTTGGGTGGGCTGCCAGGAAGGTGACCAGTAGGGGCGACCCGTGTTTGCCTGTCCCGTACTCGAATTTACACCAGAAGGGTCGCCCCGACCCATCACGTTGTCGCGCAGGTAGATGTATCGTCCGCCGACATCGAAGGGGGCATTGTTGTAGCGGTAGCGGGTGATGCGGCGCAGGCGGGCATCGCGGTAGAAGGAGTAGCCGCCGCCGGTGTTCGAAATCAACCCGAAATAATCTTCGCAGCCGAGGTAGTTGATCCACGGCAGGGGGGTGTCGGGACGGGTGATCACATATTCGCGGGCCTGATCATCAAAGTATCCGTATTTCATGGGGAAAGCCTTTCTGGGAGGAGATGTGCGTAAGCGCTTACCTCAGCGCTTTGGGCCGATTATACGGGTTCGATGGGCAGAATGCAAATGGAAATCTGCCGCGCCGGCTGAGTTTGCCAAAACCAGTGGTTTTGAGAAAACCCTGCACTTGACAATGCCTCACGAACGATCTAAAATAACGACCAGATAAGTCGTATATTCGGCGGGGCGACTGAACCCCATTCATAGATTTTCGCGGAGGGTAAAATGATTCGACAAAGACTTTTCTTGTTGGGGTGCGTTCTGTTGAGCGTGCTGGCGGCTTGTTCGCCAGCAACAGACATCCCCTCGGGTGGGGGAACGATGCGCGTGGGCTACTTCCCCAACATCACCCACTCGCAGGCGCTGATTGGCCTGGCGAGGGGCGATTTTCAGCAGGCGTTGGGCGACGCCGTGACCATCGAGGCGACATCCTTCAATGCCGGGCCATCGGTGATTGAGGCGCTGTTCGCCGGGCAGATTGACCTGGCCTATATCGGCCCCAACCCGGCCATCAACGGCTATGTGCAGTCGAAGGGAGAAGCCCTGCGCATCGTGGCGGGCGCCACCAGCGCCGGCGCCGCCCTGGTGGTGCGCCCCGCGGCAAACATCCAAAGCGCCGCAGATTTGGCCGGCAAGCGCCTGTCTACCCCCCAATTGGGCAACACGCAAGATGTGGCGCTGCGCAACTACCTGATCGCCAACGGCTTAAATTCGACCGAAAATGGCGGCAATGTGGCGGTGATCCCTACCCAAAACCCGCAGATTTTGGATTTGTTCAAACAGGGCCAAATTGACGGCGCCTGGGTGCCAGAACCGTGGGCCAGCCGCCTGGTGGTGGAAGGCGGCGGCGAGGTCTTTCTGGATGAGCGCGACCTGTGGCCGAACGGCGACTTCGTCACCGCGCACATCATCGTCAGTACGAGTTTTTTGCAGGCGCACCCAGACCTGGTGCAAGCCTGGCTTGAAGCGCATGTGGCGATCACCGAATGGGAACTTGCCAACCCTGGCGAAGCTCAGGCTTTGCTCAACGCGGAAATCGAAAAACTGACTGGCAAGAAGCTGGCCGCTGACGTGCTGGCCGCCGCCTGGGAGCGGATGCGCCCAACCTGGGACCCCATTGCATCCTCGCTTTTCGCCGCGGCAGATGCCGCCTTTGCCGCCGGTTTCCTCAAAGAGAAGCCCGACCTGGCGGGCATTTACGACTTGAAGCTGCTCAACGAGGTACTCAAGCAGCGCGGCCTGCCGGAAATCCCATGAAAATCGAAATCCGCGCCGCCCAAAAATACTTTGAAACCCGGCGCGGCAGGGTGACCGCGCTGGAACGCGTTGACCTGACCATCGCCGCTGGAGAATTTCTGTGCATTATCGGCCCATCGGGGTGCGGCAAAAGCACGCTGCTCAGGCTGTTGGCTGGCCTCGAAGCCCCCTCCAGTGGTGAAATCTTGCTTGGCGGGCAGCCGGTGCATGGCACCGATCCGGGCCGGGTGATGATCTTCCAGGATGCGGCGCTGTTCCCCTGGCTGAATGTGCAGGCCAATGTGGAATTTGGTTTGCGCATGAAAGGGCTGCCGCCTGCCGAGCGCGCGGCGATTTCTACACGCTTGCTGAATATGGTTCATCTGGAGAAATTCCGCCATGCGTGGGTGCATGAGCTTTCGGGCGGCATGAAGCAACGTGTGGCCCTGGCCCGGGCGCTGGCCGTTGATCCGGCGGTGCTGCTGCTCGATGAGCCGTTTGGCGCGCTAGACGCCATCACGCGCGACCTGCTGCACACCGAATTGCAAGAAGTATGGCTAAAAACGGGCAAAACGGTCGTTTTCATCACCCATAACGTGCGTGAGGCGGTGGTGCTGGGCGACCGTGTGCTGGTGATGTCGGCGCATCCGGGGCGCATCGTGGCAACGCATCGCATCGAACTGCCGCGCCCGCGCCAGATCGAAGATACGGTCACGACCGAGGTGGCCCGCCGGGTGGCGGTGGATTTGAAGTTGAGTCAGGAGGCGATCCATGAAAAAGCTGGCTGAACGCCTGCCCTTGAATACCCCCCGCCAGTGGGCGCTGCGCCTGGCTTTTCTGGTCGGATTATTTCTGTTTTGGGAGTTGCTGTGCCGCTTGCGCTTGTGGCCGGAATACATTTTCCCCCCGCCCTCATCGGTGGCCGAGGCTTTGCTGGTTGGCTTTGGCAAAGGCACGTTTTGGATCGCCATCCAGGGCAGTTTGTGGCGGCTGATCGAAGGCTATCTGATCGCGCTGGTGATTGGGCTGGTGCTGGGCATCTTGCTGGCCCAGGTGCGCTGGTTGAAAGAAACCTTTGGCCTGCTGGTGATGGGGATGCAGACGCTGCCCAGCATTTGCTGGCTGCCGTTGGCGTTGCTGTGGTTTGGCCTGAACCAGCGGGCGATCCTGTTCGTGGTGGTGATGGGGGCGGTCTTTTCGATCACCCAATCTACAGAAGATGGCATTCGCAACACGGCCCCGGTCTACATGCAGGCGGCGCGCAACCTGGGGGCGCGTGGGTTGCGTCTATATGCTTCGGTGATTTTTCCGGCGGCGCTGCCATCCATCATCACCGGCATGAAATTGGGCTGGTCGTTCGCCTGGCGGTCGCTGATGGCCGGCGAATTGCTCTACACGCTGCCCGGCCTGGGTAAGTTGCTGATGATGGGCCGCGAACTCAACGATATGAGCCAGGTGATGGCGGTCATTGGCGTGATCATCGCCCTGGGATTGATCAGCGACCGCTGGCTGTTTGGCGTGATCGAGCGGCGTGTGCGTGAGCGTTGGGGGTTGGCATGAAAATTTCGCGCCAGACCGATTATGCCTTGCGGGTTTTGTTTACATTGGTGGAATTTTATGGCCGCCAGCCGGTCTCCATTCGCCAATTGGCCGAGCGCAATGAGGTGCCCAAACGCTTTCTCGAACACATCATGCTTGATCTCAAATCGCAGGGCTGGGTAGACAGTCTGCCGGGCAAAAATGGCGGATACTCGCTGGCCCTGCCGCCTGAGCAGATTGCCCTGGGCCAGGTGGTGCGCTATTTCGATAATATCCTCGCCCCCATTCATTGTGTCTCGGTCAAAGAGTATCAGGCTTGCAGCCAGGAGCCGGTCTGCCGTTTTCGGCGGGTCTTCCTCGAAATCCGTAACCTGACGGCTCGCCTGATGGAACAGGCCACGTTAGCGGATGTCTACGCCGGTCGCCCGCTATCGAACCAGCCGGTGAATGAGCAGGCGTGGCAAGATGGCGGGGGAATTTAGGTAAGGCGAATTTCGCCCTACCGTTCTTGTAAAAATAGCAGAATACGGCGCAGCACATCCTCCGCGGCCAGGGAGTTGGTGTCTATCACCAGGTCGGCGTGCTGGCGGGCGTGGCGCAGACGGTGGATTTGCTCGTCATATTCGTGTGGCGTCCAATGGAGGGCGCGGCGTTTGACCGTGTTTTCGTAGGAAACATCCAGAAAAACCAGCACATCGGGGGCCACCAGGCGCTGCCACATGGCCGGGACAAAGGAGTGTTCCTGGGCAATGTGTTTGACGCGTGTGCATCCGTTTTGGCGCAATAAATGAGCAATCGTGGTTTTTCCCGCCCCGCACGGTCCCACGAGACCAATTTTAAGCTGTTTCGGATCAGGCGTTGAATCGTCTGGCAAGATGGGGCCTATTTTCTGGCTAATTCGCCGTGATTGCCCATGCTCAACAGGCTCAGTTCGCCGGGGCCGCCCAAAATGCCCAGGGAATCGCCAGGCAGCAAAAGCGTTTCGGCGGCTGGGTGCAGGTCTGATTGGCCATTGCGCCGGAGCAAGACAACACTGACATTGAAGCGTGTTTCCAACTCGCCAACCGTATAAACGGTCAACGCAGAGTTTGGGCCAATGGCCAGGCGCGCCAGGCTGAGCGTTTCGCCTTCGATGGTGAGCGGGCGGGTCATATCCATGCCGGCGGCGGCGGCGGCGAAGGCCGGGGCGGCCATGCCGGTGGCGCTGAAGGCGGTGAAGTGAAACTGGTCTTGCAGCGCTTCGGCAAACTCATCTTCAAAGATGCGCAGTACAACGGCAATGCCGGGGTTCATGCGCCGGGCCTTGAGGGCGATCTGCAAATTCAGGCTGTCGTTTTGCGTGCAAAGCAAGATGGCGCGGGCTTTGGCTACCCCGGCGGCTTCGAGGATGCTGATGCGGGCGCCGTCATCGTGGATGACCGGAATGCCCAGTTCTTTGATCGCCGCGACCAGATCGGCGTTGGGGTTGACTTCGACGACGACGGTCTCTTGCCCCATTTCATGCAGGTGGCGGGCCACGCGAAAGCCCAAATGCCCCAGGCCGATCAGAACGATGTGACGGTTATAGGTAGATGCTACGGCCATTTCCCATTCCTTGCTGCGCGAACGCCGGTTGAAGAACACCACGCCAAAATCGGCCATGCCCTGGGCCAGGAGTACCAGCCCGATGATGGGCATGGCAAAGTAGAAAATTTCGAGATAGCCGGTTTTGGGAAAATCGCCCGCCTGCAAGAAGGTCATCAACAAGGCGCGATAAATGGCTTCGGGGAGGTTGTGCAGGTTTTCGCCGGCGAGTTCGGCTAAAAAATAATAGAGGGTTCCCCCACCGATGACGGTGATTGCAAAAGCCAGGAGCGGCCAGGCGAATTGTCGTAACAGCACCAGGGTATCGCGCAGGCTGGCTCGCAATGCGCGCCAGCGTGCTGAGATGGTCTTTCGGGCGGGTTGCTTTTTCATCGCAGCGGCAGGCGCACCGACATGCGCCGCACGGCATCGCCATCGAAACTGCTCACGCGCAAGACAATGATGCTGATGTCGTCCACCGGGCGGCCCTGGTCAAGCTGGATGGCCTGTTCGAGCAGCGAATCGGCGATGTGCTGCGGCGAGGCGCGTTCTTCTTCGAGCAAGGCTTTGAGATGGAGTTCGATGTCGAGGTGTTCGCCGTAGCGTGAGCCGCAATGCACCAGCCCGTCGGTGTAGGCCACGGCAGTCAGCCCTGCTTCGAGCGGCCATTCGCAAATGGAAGGGCGGGTGTCGCGGTAGAGGCCAATCGGTTTGCTCTCATCACACAGACAGGTGATCGTTTCGTGGTGGGCGATCTGCATGGGCACCGGGTTGTTGCGGGTGATGACGAGGGTCCTGGTTTGCATATCGGCAGAGATGATGTTGAGCGTGGCCGATACCTTGCCCTTGCGCTCGGTGAAGAGCGCATCTGAGGCGGCCCGCGCCGCCGCGCCATCGCGCACGCCATCTGAAATGAGCGCCAACACCTTGCGCACCGCCAGCGATGACAGCGTCTTGGCCCCTCGCCCTGAGCTTTGCCCATCGGCCATCACAATCGAAACGCCGCCGTTGGGTCGCTCAATGACCTCAATGGTATCGCCGCTTTCGGAGGTGGCGTATTTGTTGACCTTAGCTGCTGCGATTTGTATTTCCATAATGTCCCCCATTTTACTATGTTCATTGTGAATGGAGAACTGCGTTCTCTGAGAACGCTGTTCTCTCGGCGTTCTCGCGGCGTGTTACCGAACGGTTTGCAGCCAATGGATGGCCTGCTGCAAGATGTCGCGCAAATCGCGGGCGTGGCCTTCTTGCCAGGCGGATTGGTAGCTATGCGTGGGCAATTGCTGGCGAAGTTGTTGCAGCATGGCATCGCGCTCGGCCTCTTGTTGCGGGCGCAGTTCCCAGAACATCGAACCTTGCAAATAGCCGCTGGTCTCGCCAACGTAGAAGGCGTGCGCGCCAGCATAAAATTGCACGGCTGTTCGTTCGTCGCCATGCCGTGCCGCCAGCCAGCCGCAGCATTCCAGTCCGTAGATCGTGCCTGTGAAGCGTATCCCTTTGGAGATTTCAAACAGTTCTTTCATCAATTGAGCTGCCTGGTCATATTGCTGCGCTTGCATGGCGGTATAAATCAGGCCCTCGAGCAGCATAGCGGCGTGTGAGGTGCGCTTGTCAAACAAGTTGCACGAGAGGTCGTAAGCCTGCTGCAAGAAGGCCTGTGCATCGGTCAGTTGGCCCTGATGTAAGGCGATCCGTCCGATATGCCCCAGGGCGCTCATCTTCCCCAGGTGATGGCCGATACGCTGAAAGGTGTGCAGGCTGCGTTCCAGGCAGGCGCGTGCCTCATCTGTTTGCCTCAAATGGCGCAGCACACGCCCCAGCCCGATCAGCGTCCAGGCGATTTCTTCCTCGTTGTGCAATGCTTCGGCCAGGGCCAGGCTGCGCCGGAAGAGGCTGGCGGCCTCGGCATAATGATTGGTGCGGCTTTCGACATCGGCCAGGCCCTGGGACAACAGGCAGATGAAATAGGTGTTTCCGGCGGTTTGCGCCAGCTTCAGGCCGCTTTCGAACCAGTGGCGGGCTTGTTCAAAATCGCTTTCGCTTTTGAGCCGGTAAATCCAGCCGGCCGCCCAGACAAGTTTCAGGTATGCGGGTGCGGTGGAGGGGGGGTATTGCGCCAGGATGCGTTGCAGCCAGTAGATGGCTTCATCGTAGTAGCCCAGGTTTTGCCAGAACCGCCACAACCCGCCCATGATGTGCGCCGCCCGGTGAACCTGACCGCTGTTCAGCGCCCACTTGAGCGCGGCCTGGATGTTGGCGTGTTCGCGCTTGAACCATTGCATCAGGGCTTTTTGGTGTTCAACGCTGCCAGCCATGGGGTTGTAGTATTCGGCCTCGGTCTGAGAAATCTGCTGTTCGTAGAAGCGTATGTAACTGCTGTAGGTTTCGTCGGCATCTGGAGAGGCTTGCAATTGCTCCAGGGCATATTCACGCAGCGTGTTCAGCATCGTCATCCGCTGGCCGCTGGCTTCCTGAGCGTTACCCGACGGTTCGCCCAGCAGCAGGCTTTTCCCAAAGAGGCCATCCAGAATAGATTCGATATCATCGCACTGGCACACAGCCCGGGCCGCCTGCACCGAAAAACTGTCAGCGAAAACGGACAGGCGTTGGAAGACAACCTTCTCATCGGCGTTGAGTTGGCGGTAGCCCCACTCGATGGTGTTGCGCAGGGCGCGGTGCCGGGTAGGCAGGTCGCGCGGCCCATCGGCCAAAAAAGCCAGGCGGTCTTGCAGTTGCGCCAGGATTTGCCCCGTGGTGAACTTCCTGACCTGCGAAGCGCCCAATTCGATGGCCAACGGCAGGCCGTCGAGGTGATAGCAAATCTGGACGATTTCGGCGGCGTTGTCGCGGTTGAGCGTGAAGCCATATTGCGCCGCCTGGGCGCGCTCGACAAACAGGCGCACGGCGGCATAGTGCATTAATTCTTCAGGTGCTTGCACCGGCGTGATGGGCGGCAGCGAGAGCAGCGCCACCGGGTATTCAAATTCCCCATACAGATGCAGGCGTTGGCGGCTGGTGACCAGGGCGCTCAGGCTGGGAACGGCTTGCAGCAATTCACTGACCAGCGTGGCGGCCGGCAGCAGATGTTCAAAGTTGTCGAAAATGAGCAGGGTTTTGCTGGTTTGCAGGTGTGCGATGATCACATCTATCAACGACTGCCCGGCGACTTGGGTCAATTTAAGCGTGTAGGCAATCTGGCTGGGCAGTTGGTTGCGTTCTTCGATGGCGGCCAGCGACAGAAAGGCCACCCGCTCGAAGGGGGGGATCAGCCTGGCAGCAGATTGGAGCGCCAGGCGGGTTTTGCCCACGCCGCCCGGCCCGGTCAACGTCAGCAGGCGCACCTGGGGCTGATGCAGCAGGTTGACCACGGCCTTTTCTGCCCCGTGTGAGTCAATGTACGACGTGATCGGCACGGGCATGCGGCTGGTGGCTGAACTGGCCGCCTGAAGTGGGTTCATGCCCTCGTTGAGATGTTGGACGAGCTTGGGCAGCAGTTGGGCCAGGTAGCGGAAATACGTATTGCGCCCAATGGACAGTTGGTTGGCGTAGAAATCGGATAGCTGGTCGGGGTGGCGCAGGATGACGCGCAGCAAATTGCGCTCGCGCTCGGTGAGCAGCGGGCAGGTTTGCAGCGCGGCCTGAACAGCGCCCAGCCCACCCTGGGCGCGTATCCAGGCTTGCGCGGCGGGTTCGGCCAGCAGGCTGGCGGGCGCGCGGGCCAGTTGCAGCAGCGCCTTGAGATGGTCTTCGTCCCATTCAAAAGGTTGGGTGGGCATGGTCAGGTTTGAGAAGTTAGTGGGGATGTGATGGGGCAAGTATAACCCATTCGATGAAATGGAATTGGTACGCTATTGGGGCTTTACGGTGCCTGCTTTTCTCTACAATAGATAAACCAACCATCCCTTCCCAATTTTTCCCAAGGAGTTGCGTATGTTTCGTCCCATCGTTATTCGTTTCTTCACCCTTTTGCTGGTATCTTTGCTGCTGTTTGGCGGGCTGATGCTGACGCAGCCAGCCTCGAAAGCGCAGGCTGCCTATGGCGACCGCATTACCATCTCGAATGGACAGTTTATGGCCGGGGGGCAGCGCATCTGGATGAACGGCGTCAACACGCCGTGGGATAACTGGAATGATTTTGGCGGCGAGTATGATTCGGCCTGGTGGAGCAGCCACTTCGACGCCCTGAAAGCGGCCAAGATCAACGCCACGCGGGTCTGGATCACCTGCAACGGTGAAGTGGGCATCAACATTGACAGCAACGGCTACATCTCCGGCGCAACCACCGCCCACTGGAACAACCTGGACGATTTCTTCAGCCTGGCGCAAAGCAAGGGCGTCTACGTCATGGCAACCTTGCTGTCATTCGATCACTTCAAAGATTATCATACCAACTACCAGCGCTGGCGCAACTGGATCAACAGCGACGCCAACATCGACTCTTACATCAACAACTACCTGGCAACCTTCATCAGCCGCTATAAAGACAACCCCTATCTATGGTCCATTGACCTGATGAATGAACCCGATTGGGCGGCAGATACCGAAGGCGGCCCGGCCACCTGGGCGCGGCTGCAAAAATACTTTGCCAAAGGCGCCCAATACATCCACGAAAACAGCAATGTGCTGGTCACCGTGGGGGTGGCGATGGTGAAATACAACGGCAGCGCCTGTTCCGGCTGCCAGGGCAACAAAGTCAGCGACAGCGCCTTGCAGGCCCAGGTCAACGACCCCGATGCCCGCCTCGATTTCTATTCTGTCCACTGGTATTCCTGGATGTACCAATACTGGTCATCACCCTTCCACAAGACCCCGGCTGAATATGGCATGGCAACCGATAAATTAAACATGCTGGGTGAGAACCCCGGCCTGGGCATTTACGATGGCACGGCTGGCACCTGCGGCAATGGCTCGAACCTGCTGATGAACATGACCCAGGCGCACGAAAACGCCTATCTCAAAGGCTGGCAAGGGCTGATGTCGTGGACATCCAACGGCGCTGGCTCAGATGGCTGCGGCACGCTGGCCAATGACATTGCCAGCGGCAGCACGGCTTTCTACAACAACCATGCCAGCCTGGTTTACCCCGGTGGCAGCGGGCCTACCAATACCCCTGTTCCCCCTACCAACACGCCAGTTGCGCCCACCCATACACCGGTTCCGCCCACCAACACCCCCATTCCGCCAACGGCCACAACCATTTCGGGCAGCGGCAACGCTCGCAGCGGATCGTGGGCGGTGCGCCTGGTCAACTCCACCGGCAACTGGAAGAATGTCCACCAGCAGGTTAGCGTGACCTCGAACACCAGCTACAAGGCCGCCATCTGGATCAAAGGCAGCGGCCAGGTGGACCTCGTCGTTCATGCCGATGCCTGGGGGACGCAGTTAGCCTCCACGCGCTGCACGGCTGGCAGCGCCTACAGCGAATGCGCCGTCAACTTCAGCAGCGGCAGCAATAGCAAAGTCGGCTTCCGCCTGACCAACGGCACCTCCGGGCAGGATATGTACCTGGATGACGCCTTCGTGGGCATCAGTGGCGGCGCGAACCTGGTGGTCAACGCCAACTTTGAAAATGGCAGCGCCAACTGGTACGTCGAAGCGCCTTTCGCCATTCAGAATGTCGGCGGCAGCAGCCCAACCAACACCCCCATTCCGCCGACGAACACCCCCGTCCCACCGACGGCCACCCGCACCAACACCCCCGTTCCGCCAACCCCAACGCGCACCAATACCCCCGTCCCGCCAACCCCCACCCGCACCAACACGCCCTCGGCCAGCAGCCTGACCATCTACGGCGATTCGACCACCTGGGAAAACTGGTCATGGAGCACCACGGTCAACCTGAACAATTCGTCGCCGGTGCAGGCGGGCAGCAAATCCATTGCCGTCACCTATACTTCTGGCTGGGCGGGGCTTTCGCTGCGCAAATCTGGCGGCCAAAGCACAGCCGGATATAGCAAGATCACCTTCTACGTTCACGGCGGTAGCAGCGGCACGCGTCAATTCAACTTCTACATCAACACCAGCGATTCCGGCGGCCAGAGCGCCTCGGTCAGTGTAGACGCCCCCGCCAACCAATGGACTTTGGTGACGATCAACCTCAGCCAGGTGGGTAATCCATCCACCATCGCCCGCATCAATTTCCAGGAACGCACAGGCAGTTCGCAGCCCATTTTCTACATTGACGAGATCAAGCTGGTGCCGTAAATTGCCCCGTATTGGCTTGTTTTCTATCGTTTTCCTTTGTCATCCCCTCGCTGGCTTTGGCGGGGGGATGACTCGTTTGGGCTGAACGCGCGTATGAGCAGCAACCGGCTGTGTGGCTGCTCGATCCATTCCACCTGCACCTCGAACCTGGCCTGGCGAAATGGCGCTAACAGGCGCTTCTCCCAGGCCGGGGCCTGCCCGGTGACGGCGAACAGCGTGGCCGCCGCCCGGTGCAGCCAGCCCCGCCCGCTGATCCACGCCGTCGGCACGATGAGCAACTCGCCGCCGGGCTTCAGCACGCGTTTGATCTCGGCCAGGGTGTGCGGATGGACGATGTATTCGGTGGGAAAGGTCGCCACCACCTGATCGAAACGGCCCGCAGGATAGGGAAGCTGCTGCGCCAGGCCGCGCGTCAGGCGGGCAGCCTGCCCGGCGCGCTGCAAGCGCCGACGGGCCAGGCGGCCCATTTGCGGGCTGGCATCCAGGCCAAAGGCACATTGGCCGCGCTGGCATAGCGCCTGCTGCAGATGCCCCGGCCCATGCCCCAATTCCAGCACGCGTGGCCCATCCAGGTAGGGCAGTACGGCAAACACCCACCCACGCCACTGGCCCACCGAAACGGTCGCCGCCACCAGGTCATACGTCCAGGCAAACGGGCCGTACAGCAGCCTGAAGAAAATTTTGAGCAAAGGGGTCAGCCATTTCATAGCAATAGTATATCCTGCACCATAAGTGAAATATGATAACATTCACGAAATTTTCCGGCATTCAAAAATCAGGAGACAACCATGTCCGACGTGCAAAACCTTGCAGAAAAAATCATTGCCAATATCGAAAAAGTAATCGTGGGCAAGCGCAGCGCGGTTGAACTGGCGGTGATCAGCTTGCTTTGCCAGGGGCATTTGTTGATTGAAGATGTGCCGGGCGTGGGCAAGACCGTTCTGGCGCGCAGTCTGGCGCGCTCGTTGGGCTGTTCGTTCAGCCGCATCCAATTCACGCCCGATATGCTGCCCAGCGACGTGACCGGGGTTTCGATTTTCAACCAGGTCAGCCGAGAATTTGAATTTCGCCCAGGGCCGATTGTGGCCCAGGTCGTTTTGGCCGACGAAATCAACCGCGCCACCCCCAAAACCCAGGCCGCCCTGCTGGAAGCCATGGAAGAGCGCCAGATCACGGTGGATGGCGTCACCCACGCCCTGCCGCTGCCCTTCCTGGTGCTGGCCACGCAAAACCCCATCGAATACGAAGGCACCTTCCCGCTCCCTGAAGCGCAGTTGGATCGCTTTTTGATGCGTATGCGCCTGGGGTATCCTGATAAATCAGAAGAAATTGACATCCTCGACCGGCAGCAGTTCAAACACCCGCTGGATGCTTTGGGCCAGGTGATTTCAGTTGAAGAATTGCGCACCGCCCAGGAAGCGGTCAAGAAAGTGTACGTTTCGCCAGCCGTCAAAGAATATATCGTCAGCCTGGCGCGTGAGACGCGCACCCATGCCGATGTCTACCTGGGGGCCAGCCCACGCGGCAGCCTGGCGCTCTATCGCACCGGGCAGGCGCGGGCGGCCGTGCAAGGGCGCGATTTCGTCCTGCCCGATGACGTGAAGGCGCTGCTCGTGCCAGCCCTCGCCCATCGGGTGATCTTAGGCCCGGCGGCGCGCTTGCGCGACCTGACCGCCGCCCAAATTTTGCAGGAGATCATGGCCCATTTGCCGGTTCCCGGCGGCGATGTGCATAAGGGGGCCTGAATGAACCCGGCTCAACGGGTGGTTTTGCTGCTTTTGGTGTTCAGCGTGATCGCCGCGGCGGCGACCGGCGGGCTGACCTATTACCGCATGGCCTATTTGTGGGGTATTTTGCTCCTCAGCAGCGCCGTGTGGTCGCGGTTTTCGTTGCGTGGTTTGGTGCTGGCGCGTTCGGCGCGTTCGTTGCGGGCGCAGGTGGGGCAGGTGTTCGAGGAGCGTTTCGACATCCGCAACCGCAGCCGTATGCCGCATCTGTGGGTGGAAGTGCGCGACGAGTCGAAGTTACTCGGTTCGCGCGGTTCGCAGGTGTTGACCTTGTTGGATAGCCGCCAGGGGCGTTCGTATCTGGCGCGCACACGTCTGCGCCAGCGGGGGGCTTTTGTGCTGGGGCCGACGGTGTTGGCTTCGGGCGATCTATTCGGTCTGTTCCCGGCCAGCCGCAGTTTTCCGGCGGAAGATACGTTGATCGTTTACCCCAAGTTGATCCCGGTACATGCTTTTCCCAACCCGCCCGGTTTGCTTTCCGGCGGCGATGCCCTGCGCCGCCGCACGCCACAGGTGACGCCCAATGCTTCGGGCGTGCGTGAGTATGTCCCCGGCGACCCGCTCAATCGCATTCACTGGGCCAGCACCGCCCGGCGCGACCGCTTCATGGTCAAAGAATTTGAACTCGACCCCCTGGCCGATGTGTGGATTTTCCTCGACGCGGCGCAAAAATGCCAGGCGGCCTTGCCCTTTCCCGAATTTGACGACTCGCCGCAAGACCTCTGGCTGCACGCTGAAGATATCCCCTTGCTGCCTTCCACCGAAGAATACACCATCTGCCTGGCGGCTTCTTTGGCGCGTTACTACCTGCGCCTGGGACGTTCGGTGGGGCTGGTGGCGGTTGGACAAAACCTGGTTTTGCTGCCGCCCGACCGCGGGCCGCGCCAGTTGGGTAAAATTTTGGACGCCCTGGCGGTTTTACGCTGCGAAGGCACACTGCCGCTGCAGGGTTTGCTCGAAACCCAATCGCATCACCTCATGCAGGGGACGACCGTGGTCTTCGTCACGCCCGAAACAGACCCCACCCTGGCCCTGGTGGCCGACAACCTCACCCGCCAGGCGCTGCGCCCGGTGGCCGTGCTGGTTGACCCATCTACGTTTGGCAGCGCACAAAACAATGCTGAATTGGTCTTACAAATGCAAATGCTGGGGGTACCCTTACGGCAGGTGCGCGCCGGAGACGATCTGGCGCTGGTTTTGGCCTCAGAACACCCGGCCAATTAGGGTCTTACCACCCTGGCTTGACAAACCTGATCCGGCAAGTATATACTGATTGGCGGGAGCTTATGCAGTGCTGGTTAAAAAACGTTTTTACCAAAGTACGAATTTTTGGCGTTCGGCGCTGATTATCGGATTGGTGCTGCTTTACTGTGGGTTGTATTGGGATGATGTGGTGGGGGTGTTTCTGCGCAAGGGGGGCAGCTCGGTTTTGCAACTGTTTACTTCTGTCGATTCAACCTGGGTGCCATCGGATGCCGACTTGCGTCAGGCAATTGCGAACCTGATCAAGTTTGTGCTGGTGTTTATTGTTTCGTTGGTGGTCTCCATCTTGTTCGCTTCGCAGTTTATTTTGCCGGTGCAAACCCTCGGCGAGCGTTGGAAGGTGTTTTGGCGCCTGGCGCGTTATGCCTTTCACCGGCACGGGCCGGCCATCTTCATCGAAAAAGGGGTGCAGATTGCCCGTCACGAGGAATTGAATCGGCCTTACCCGGGGTTGATTTTCGTGGATATGAACAGCGCCATCGTGCTGGAGAAAAAATCGAAGCCGCTTGCCTCGGTCAACCCCCTCAAAATCCTTGTGGATCGCCTGCGCCGCCGGCCAGAGACCTTCGATGTGCCCAAGCTGGCCCGCGCCGAAGGGCCGGGAATCGTCTTCCTGGGTGCGGATGAACGCATTCGCGGCGTGGCTGATCTGCGCCGTCAGTTTCGCACCAACCCGGGCGATGACGGCAAGGGCGTGAAAGCCTATACCAGCGATGGCATCGAGGTATTTTCCAACATCGTCCTGACCATCTTCTCGCTCGGACAATTGCCCGATGTGCTGGATGTGGCCTATGTGGGTGGCGACAGGCCAGAAAACCTGCGTGTACTCAGCGTGGACAAGAAGACCATCCGCGATGGCTCTGGCAGCGAGGCGCGCTGGCGCAAAGTGGATTACATCAAAGGGATTTCGCAAGATAACGATGCCGTAGATATGGACATCGAAGACAAGCGCGAAATTCATGGCTTCACCCAGGATCGCCTGCAAATCGAAAATTTGCTCACCGACCTGGAAAAGCAGGGCCTTGACGAAGCCGCCTTGCTGCGCTTTGTGCGTTCGCTGCGCTTGCGCAAACCCGGCGCGGTGCAAAAGTTTATCTCCAATTTGTATGCCAACCGGCAGGCGGCTTACCGGGGCTTTGTCAACCGCTTGAAGCCGGTGGATACCGAAACGCTGCACCGTTTTGTGATCAACCAGGATGTGCTGAACCAACTGGTGGACGAAGTGATGAATGACAAGGCCGAAGCGCGCCAGGTGAAAAAATTCCTGGCCGATTTGTTGACCAGCCAGGCGGCGCAGGCGATAGATTTTTATCAGAGCCTGGGAGGGGGCTGTCGGCAGGTCATTGATCGCTTCTTGCATCGCTTTTACACCGCGCAGCAAATTCCCCCCTCCTATCGTCCGCCCCGGCGCATCGGATCGTCGCCTTTTTATTTCGATGAGCGGCGCGTGTTCGCCGCCCTGTATGCCAACGCCCGCAACCCCGGCAAAGACGAAGTGACCGACTGGACGAAGCTGACGCCGCAAGTGGCCACGGAGCATTACCGGGCGTTTATTTCGCGCTACCCGTTCGACAAACTGCTGGGCCTGGAATTGGAAAAGCCCTCCCAGGTGGGGGATGCGAAGGCCAAATTGGGCCGCACCATGCGCTACCAGGGCGTGTTGGCCTACCGCCTGATCCGCCGCCGCGACGGGCAGCCGCCACAAAAAGATGACATCCTCGACCCAGAAACGTACATTCTCGACCACCCCGTCCTCGAACTGCGCAACCCCAAGGTGCTGCGCGACCGCGGCATCAAGGTGCTGGTGGCGGGTTTTTCTGAGCTGCGCATCAGCGACCCGGCCATCGGCCAGCAGCGCGTGGATAACTGGCGGGCGCGTTGGGAAAGCGAAGCCCTGGAGACGATGAGCGATTACGACATCGCCATTATGAAAGGCCGCAGCGCCGCCCGCGCCGACGCCCAACGGAAGTTGATTCAAAACCTGTCTGAAATCTATTCGCAGCCGTTCACCAAAGAAGCCATGGCCGTGCGCATTTTCCAATCGCTCGAACGCGCCGCCATTGACCCCGAAACGCGCCGCCTGCTGCCGCAAGATACCCTGGCATTCATTCAAAACCTGCGTACCTGGCTGATCAAAGACGCCCCTTCTGCCGGTGATAAGCCAGCCGATGGCCCCCTGCCGGGTGGGCCAACACCTCCGTTTGTTCCCTGAGCCATGCCGCCCATCAGTAAGAAACCCACTGGCCCTATCGCCTGGCTGCAGATGCACATCTTTTCTCCAGCCCGGCAAGTATTGTTTAGCTGGCTGCAAAGCCTGATGCTGGGCGACCAGAAATGGGCGCGTTTTCGCCTGCTTTTTTTCATCACCTTCAGCTTCGCCCTGGTGTTTTTCCTGTTCACCCTGATCGATCTGTTCGATTTTGGCATGGTTGAAACATCTTTTTTCAGACGCCTGATAGATTTTCTCGTTGACCTGATCAAAACCCTGCGCGACTTCCTCACCCAGTTGATCAACTGGGCCTGGCCGTGGCTCAGCAAAAACGCCACGCGGTTTCGCTACCTGCTGGCTATTTTCATCGCCGCGCTGGTCGTTGTTTTGTATGGCGCGCGTTACATTCAGGATGTGTACGAACTGAAGAGCTTCCAAAATGCGCTGCGCTACTTGCTCGCCTCGATGTTTGGTTTCCCCGGGTACGCCCTGCTGCGGGTGGAAGCCGGCCAGCCGCAGGTGACGCCGGGCGAAGAAAACACCCTGCTCAAAATCGGCGGGCCGGGGTATGTGGTCATTGCCCCAGGCAATGTGGTGCTGTTCGAGAAGCTGACCGGGCCAGCCTCGGTGCGCCCTGCCGGCAGACACTTCGTCTCCCGCTTCGAGCGCATCGCCGACATCGTCAACCTCGACGAGCAGTTGGGCAAAAGCAGCCACAAGGCCACCACGCGCGAGGGCATCCCCGTCGAAGCGCGCAATGTCACCTTCCGCTACCGCATTCTGCCGGGCAAACGTTTCAGCGGCCCGGCTGGCCGGGCGATGATTGACCCCTACCCCTTTTCCAACAAAGCCATCATAGACCGGGCCTACAACCGCAACGTGCGCGCCGATGGCCTGATGCCCTGGGATGCTGCGGTCACCAATGTCATTGACACCGCGCTCACCGCCTACATTGCCAATAACACCCTGGATGATCTAATCTCATTGGGTTTGAGTAACCAGGAATCACCCAGCATCACACGCGAACTGGTGCAAAAAGCGCTCTTCTCGCCGGCCACGCGCAACAACTTGCGCGGCTTTGGCGTCGAACTGGTCTTTTGCGACATCGGCCACTTTGCCATCAATGACGCCGACCTGGAGCGCGAGGTGCAGTCCTTACGCACCAACACCTGGAAGGCGCGCTGGATCGGCGCCGCCAACAAAACCCGCTCCGATGCCGAAGCCCGCCGCCAGGCCTTTCAAGAACTGGCCCGCGCCGAAGTGCAGGCCGAAATGCTGATGAGCATCGCCCACGCCCTCGAAGCCGCCGGTCTCAAAAAAGACAGCCCTTCCTTCGAGAACATGGATAACATCATCCTCATGCGCACGGCGCAGATCATCGAAGCCATTGGCGAGCCAATCCAAAAAGAAACCTGAACTTCTGTAAATGGTGAAAGGGTATTGTGATGAACCGCGTTGAAATGGATACAGCTTACCGTTGGTTGAAAGATGGCGGCAGTCATTTGGAAGGTTCGACCAAAGACCTGCTCGACCTGCTCGAAACGCAAATTCAGGCCGATAGGCAGAGCGCCTGGCAGTCAATCAAAATGTTGGAGATGGTGGCCTCCCGGCTGCCCGATCACACCGAATGCGCCGACATTTTCAGCGAGTGTGGCTACGCGGCCTATCGCCTGGGAAACTGCGAGGAATCGCTGCGTTACTTTCGCCAGGCAGTGCGCAAATATCAAACCGCCCATCATCAGGTGGCCATGGTCGAGTGGATGATCGGCTGGGTGGAATGGCAATTGCCCGGCAACCGCGGCCCGGCCTTTGTAGATTTGCGCTCCAGTATAGATAAATTTGAAGTCCTCGGCAAACATGCCGCCCTGGGCGCCAAGCCGGTGGATTGGTATCGTACACGCTGCCAGGATATGCGCGATACCCTCGATGCGTTGATCAAAGAACCCACCGGCGTTGCTACCACAACCGCCTCAACCACGGCCTCCGGCCCGGCGTCTGCAACCAACACGACCACCTCCGCCGCGCCAGCCGCCAGCGCATCATCATCGTCTTCCACCACCCCGCCGCCCCAGGCCGGTTCGAGTACCACCACAGCCATGCCAACCCCCCAGGATTATTTGCGCGTGTACGGCGTGGTGGCCGCCGTGCCAGCCGGCGGCTGGGGAGCGTTGGGTTTCGACCCCAAAAGCGCCGATGACTATGTCGAAATCCCCTATGTGCGCATCGAAAACCGCCTGCACACCGTCAAAAACCTGCGTTCGGGCAGCCACGCCATCAACCTGTTCGCCCTTGACCAACGCTACCTCGTGATCAAGGTCACCGGTGATAGCATGAACAAAGCCGGTATTGACGAGGGCGACTATGTCTTGCTGTGCCAGAAAGATGATGCGCAAAACAACGACATCGTCGCCGCCGAAATTGTAGACCTGGAGGAAGATACCGGCAGCCACGCCACGCTCAAACGCTTCGTGCGCAGCAGCGGGCGCATTCTCTTGCGCCCCGAAAGCAACAATCCGAAATATAAAGAGTTTCCCATGCCCAAAATCAACGAAGGCGCCTTCATCCGCGGTGTGGCCTATGCCGTGTTCAAGCCGGTGCAGCCATGAATGCCTTCCCGATGCAATTTTCTCCCGCCGTCAGGCAGGCGCTTGAGGCCCAAACCCCCCTCGTCGCCCTCGAATCGACCGTCATCACCCACGGGCTGCCCTATCCCCAAAACGGGCAGCTTGCCCAGGAGATGGAAACGCAGGTGCAGCAAGGCGGCGCAACCCCGGCCACCATCGCCGTTCTGGATGGCCTGATCCACATTGGCCTGGAGCGCGCCCAACTCGAACGCCTGGCCCGGCCCGGCGGCTATCGCAAAATCAGCGTGCGCGATTACGCCCCGGCCATTGCCCAAAAAGCCACGGGCGGCACCACCGTGGCTGGCACGCTGTTGGCCGCCCAGGCTGCTGGCATTCAGGTTTTCGCCACGGGCGGCATTGGCGGTGTGCATCGCCAGGCCCCCTTCGACATCTCGGCAGACCTGCCGCAACTGGCGCGCACGCCGTGTGTGGTGGTATGCGCCGGGGCCAAATCCATCCTCGATCTGCCGGCCACGCTGGAAATGCTCGAAACGCTCGGCGTGCCAGTGGTGGGCTACCAGTGCGATGAGTTCCCGGCATTCTATTCGACCACCAGCGGCCTGCCGGTCAGCGCCCGCGCCGAAAGCGCTGCCGAGATTGCCGAAATGGCCCGCGCCCACTGGGGCCTGGGCTTGACCAGCGCCGTGTTGGTTGCCAACCCGCCGCCGGCTGAGGCGGCCCTGCCCGCCGCCGATGTCGAGGCGGCCATCCAGCAAGCCCTGGCCGAGGCGCAGGCGCAGCATATTCACGGCCAGGCGGTCACGCCGTTTTTGCTCAGCCGCGTCAGTCAATTGACGCATGGGGTCAGCCTGCAAGCCAACCTGGCGCTGCTGCTCAACAACGCCCGCCTGGCCGCCGCCATTGCGGTGCAGTTTGCCCCTGGTTTGCGCCGCGCGGCGGGATAGTGTAGAATTAACTGCACCGCGCACAAATCTTGCACGCTGGCAGGGTAAATGATTTGCCTGCATCCTGAGCATATTTTTGGAGAAGCCGTATGGACATCCTGCACCTGATTGACCGCCTGGAAGAAATCCTCAACGAAAGCCGCCCCATTCCACTCACACACAGCGTATTGGTAGATGAAGACCGCATCCTCGATTTGATCGATCAGATGCGCGTGGCCATCCCCGAAGAAGTGAAAAAGGCGCAGCAGGTGCTTTCGCAGCGCGACCGCATCCTGGCGCAGGCGCAGGAAGAAGCCAACCGCACCCTGGCGCTGGCCCGCGAACGCAGCGAGCAACTGGTCGAGCGCGACGCCATCACCCAAGAGGCCAACGCCCGCGCCGAGCAGATCATCCGCAATGCCCACGCCAGCATAGACACCATCCGCCAGGATGCCGACCAATACGCCCTCGACGTGCTGACCCGCCTCGAAGTTGACCTGGATCGTTTCCTGGCGCAGGTGCGCAATGGCATTCAAACCATGCGCTCTGGCGATCCTGACCGGCCTGCCGCGTGAGGAGATGGGCCACAGGCGCTCTGGTGACCCAAATTCAGGATAACCTGAAACCGCCTGGTTGCCAGGCGGTTTTTTATGCCAGCCACAGAACGAGTTGTTGTATGACCGAAAATATCTCGCAACCAGTTACCCAGACCACACAACGCATCCACCGGCTTGCCCTGCGCATGGCCTGGATGCTCCTGGCGGCGTTGGTGTTGGGCCTGTTCATCCTCTCCATTTCGCCGCGCCTGGTGCAGTTGACCCAACTGCCCTACGCCGAACGCGTGCTGCTGGTGATGGATATGGGCCTCAGCGTCGAGTTATTTGCCCTGTTCCTCTTCGCCACCGAAACGATTGCCTTGCTGGCCTTTTTCGCCACGGCGGCGGTCATTTATTGGCAGAAGTCGGAAGATGGCGTGGTTTTTCTGGTTTCAGCCTCGCTGATGACCTTCGTCGCGGCCATCTTGCCCTCGTTCGATACCCTCAGCCACGTCATGCCGCAGACCGCCGACGTGATCAGCCTGCTGCATGTGTTGGGGATCAGCCTTTCACTGCTGGTGATGTACGTTTTCCCCGATGGACATTTCGTGCCATCGTGGACGCGCGTGCTGGCCTACCTGGGCGGCGGCTGGCTGCTGCTGTGGCTGATCTTCGCCCCCACAGCCGATGTCACCATCGCCACGCGGGCCATTCAAATCGTCGCGTATACGTTCATGCGCGACCCCATGCAGGCCGACCATGTGATTGAGACCATTCGCGTTTCAGCGCTTTCGTTGGTCATGCTGATCTGGTTTGCCACGGGGCTGTTTTCGCAGTTGCATCGTTACCGCTGCATTTCCACCGAGGCGCAGCGCTTACAAACCCGCTGGAACGTCTTCAGCCTGGCGGTGGCCTTCATCGGTTATTTCGCCTTCAACCTGCCGCTGCAAATTGTGCCGGCCTTGCATGAACCCGGTCTGACGCACCTGTTGTATACCCTGATCGGCGAGCCGCTCTACCTGATCGCCCTGCTGACCGTACCCATTTTTCTAACCATCTCGATCACCTACCACCAGCTCTGGAACATTGACTTTTTGATCAATCGCACCATCGTCTACGGCGTGGTGACGGGGGGGTTGGGCGCGTTGTACATTGGGGCGATTATTGTCATGCAGAAAATTTCCCTGGCGCTCACCGGCGTCGAACGCGGCGAGGTGATCGTCGGTATCACCACCGCCATCTTCACCCTGTTGTTTATGCCGGTGCGCAAGCGCATACAACGCGTGGTAGACCGCCAGTTTTATCGTGAACAGGTAGATTTTCGCGCCGCCTTCACCGATTTTGCCCAGCAGGTGCGCACGATTATCGAAATGCCCGAACTGCTGCACGTGCTGGTCGAACGCACTGCCGACCTGTACCACGCCCGTTATGGCGCGGTGTATCTCTGTCACGAAGGGCTGTGCCACCTGGCCGACAGCAAAGATTTGCCCGAAAAGATGGGCGACACCCTGGCGCTCAAGCCCGCCGAACTGGCCCAACTGCAAATGGGCAACACGCTCTCGCGCCTGACCGATGATGATTTTGCCCTGCTGATCCCCTTGATGGCCCCCAAGACCTCGACAGCCGCACAGGCGGCTTCGCCCCTGCAAGGCGTTTTGGCGCTAGGCTCGCGGCTTTCGGGCCTCAACTATTTCCGCGAAGATGTGGCTCTGCTGCGCGGCCTGGCCGATCAGTCCGGCACGTCCATCTATGTCGCCCGGTTGATCGAAGAAAAGCAGGCCGAGGCGCAGCGCCTGTTGGAAGCCGAGCGCCGCCTGGCCGAACACCGCCGTTCGCCGCTGGGCCGCGCCGAAGAGTTTGCCCGCCAACTGCTCGAAACGCCCGATGAGCGTCTGCTGGCCCTGTACAAGCTCACCCAGGCCGCTGGCGCCGACATTCACGCCGCCGAACTGCTGCACAACCTGCCCCAGGTTCTATTCAACAGTGGGGCCGTGGGTTATGGCCGCCTGGCGCAGGGCTTTGAATACATCTACATCAGCCGCCGCCAGCCCGAAATGCTCCCCGTGGGTTTGCGTACCCTGATCACCCAACTGGAAGAATATCAGCGAGAGGGCGGCGGTTCGCCCGACACCCCCTGGGTGTTGAACCTGTTCAGTATGTGCTTGAACTCGTATGAGGCCAACTCGATCACCCAACTGACCGACCTGGCCGCCACCTATCCCGATGACGCGCAAGTCGCTTTCATGCGCCAACATGCCCCGCACCTGGGTGACCTGCTCGACACCTTCGCCAACCTGCTCGATGTCCTCAACTCGCTGCGCGCCTTCGAGCGCCTCGACACCCCCGAAGACAAACTGGCCTACCGGGCTGCCGCCGTCGAACGCCTGGGCCGCCTGGAGCGCACTGTGCGCACCCGTTACGGCGGCGCAGACCGCCCCATGGTGCAGGGCATCACCGAAAAATGGCTGGCCGTGGTCACGCGGGCGATGAGCGACCTGCAAGCCCGCGCCCACCTCACTTGCGAACTGCTCACCCGCCACACCTGGCAGAACGACATCGTTCCCGTGGCGCTGAACCTGCGCAACGATGGCCGTTCGGCAGCCTTCAATGTGCGCGTCAGCCTGCAGGCCTCGCCCGATTTTGCCATGCTGGATGAGAGCGCCCATTTCGAGCGCCTCTCGCCCGGCGAAGAAGGGCAGGTGACGGTGCGCGTCCAACCGTTGGTGGCCGCTGGCCCGCAGGGCAGCAGCCAGTTCCGTGTGCGCTTCACCATGCTCTACACCGATCCCGGCGGGGCCGATCAGGTGGAAAACTTCGCCGACATCGTCCACCTGATGCAGACCACCACCGAATTTCGCTTCATCCCCAATCCCTATGTGGTTGGCACGCCCTTGCAGGCCGGGTCGCCGCTCTTCTTTGGGCGGCAAGACGTGGTCGCTTTCATCCAGGAGAACCTGGCCGCCGCCCATCGCAACAACCTGGTGCTGATCGGCCAGCGGCGCACCGGCAAGACCTCGCTGCTCAAGCAATTGCCCGCCAACCTGGGCGATGAATACATGCCGGTCTTCCTCGATGGCCAGGCGCTTGGCCTCGACCCCGGCCTGGCCAATTTCTTCCTGGCGCTGGCGACCGAAATCACCTTCGCCCTCGAAGACCGCGGCTTTGCCCTTGACCTGCCCGCATTGCACGATTTCGCCGAAAGCCCCACCTACGCCTTTGAGCATCGCTTTTTGCCCAAAATGTGGCAGGCCATTGGCGGGCGGCACGTGTTGTTGATGCTGGATGAGTTCGAGGAACTCGAAGCCTCGGTGCGCCGCGGCGACCTGGATGCGTCGATCTTCGGCTTCTTGCGCCATATCATTCAGCATTACGAAAACCTGAGCGTGATCTTCTGCGGTACGCACCGCCTGGAAGAACTGGCTTCCAACTATTGGAACGTGCTGTTCAACATCAGCCTGTACCGCAAGATCACCCTGCTCGAACGCCCCGAAGCGCTGCGCCTGATTCAGGAACCGGTGGCTGAGTTTGGCATGAAATATGACGACCTGGCGCTGGACAAAATCTGGCGTGTGACAGCCGGGCATCCTTACTTTTTGCAACTGATGTGCCACAGCCTCGTAAACCGTCATAACAAGACCCAACGGCCCTACGTCACCGTGGCCGATGTCAACGCGGCCCTCGACGACATTTTGGCCTCTGGCGAAGCCCACTTTGTCTATTTGTGGAACGAAGCCTCGTCCACCGAAAAACTGGCCCTCACCGCGCTCAGCCGCATGGGGCCGCAATCGGGCTACACTACCGCCGCCGACGTGGCCGACTACCTGATTGACCGCGGCGTCCCCACCGACCGCCAGGCCCTCAGCGAAGCCCTGCACCGCCTGGCGCTGCGCGATGTCCTCAACACCGCCCAATCTGCCGATCAGACCGGCGAAGAATACGCCTGGAAACTCGGCCTGCTGGGTCTGTGGGTGGAGAAGTACAAATCGCTCAACCGTGTGGTAGATGAAGTGACGATGAATTAGGAAAGGTTCTCTTATGTCTAACCCCTATGTTTCCCGCGGCCCGCTGCGCAACCCGGCGATGTTCTTCGGGCGCACGGCTGAATTGAACGAAATTGTGGCTTTTCTCAAGGGCAATCAATCGGTCTCCATTGTCGGTTCGCGCAAAATTGGCAAGACCTCGCTGCTGTTTCACCTGATGCGTCCGGCGACGTGGGCGGCCCTGGGCCTGGGGGATGAGTATCTGTTCGTTTACCTCGATTGCGAAGTGTTGGGCGAAGGCAGCCATGATGATGTTTTCGGCCAGCTTGCCAGTGAGATTGCCGAGGCGCTGATCGAACGGGGACTGCCCGAGGAACCCGCCCTGGCCGATGCCATCGCCCGCCCCAGCCGCCTGGCTTTCGAGCGCGCCGTGCGCCGCCTGAACCAGCGCAACTTGCGTATCGTGCTGATGCTCGATGAATTTGAGCGCCTCAGCACCAATCCCAGCCTGGATGTGAACTTCTTCAATGCGCTGCGTTCGGCGGCCGGGCGCTATCAGTTGGCTTACATCACGGCCTCGGCCCGCCCGCTGATCCAATTAACCTATTCGGCGCAGGCGCAATCCATTTTGTCCAGCCCGTTTTTCAACATCTTCGCCCCGCTCTTCCTGGGCGCGTTCGATGCAGAAACCGCCCGGCAGTTGATCGGCCAGCCGTCGGCGGCCTCCGGGCAATCCTTTTTGCCCGCTGTGCAGGATTTTATTTTGACGTTCGCTGGCGGGCATCCGTTGGCGTTGCAGGTGGCCTGTTTTTATGCCTGGGAAGAATGCGCCAAGCCGAACGAACTGGAGGCCTGCCTGGGGGTGATCGAGCGCCGCGCCGCCCAGGAGCTTGCCGCTCACTTTGAGTATTACTGGCACAACCTCTCGCCGCTCGAACAAACCGCCCTGCGCCAGGTGAACGAACTGGCCGAACGCGCGGTCAGCGATACCACGCTGCGGGCCGTGCTGCGCGACCTGGTGCAAAAATGTCTGCTGATTTATGACGATGGCATCTACCGCTATCCCTCGCGGGCCTGGGCCAGCTTTGTGGCCTCGCAGACCATGCCAGCGGCCACCGGGGCCGGGCGGCGTTTGGACGCCGGGACGCGTATTGGCCCCTACGAAGTGATCGAACTGCTCGGACGCGGCGGCATGGCCGAAGTCTACAAGGGCCTGCACAGCCGCCTGGAGCGCATGGTGGCGATCAAGGTGCTGTCGCAAAACCTGGCGCTGGAGGCCGATTTCCGCAGCCGTTTCGAGCGCGAGGCGCGCGCCATTGCCGGGCTGCGCCATCCCAACATCGTGCAGATGTTCGATTTCGGCGATGTAGATGGCCTGTATTACATGGTGATGGAATTTATCGCCGGCAAAGACCTGGCGCGCCTGATCGCCGATGCCGCCCCGCTGCCGCTCGACCTGGCCCGCTCGCTGGCTGGCGATGTGGCCGCCGCCCTCGATTACGCCCACTTTCAAGATTTAGTCCACCGCGACGTCAAACCGTCCAATATCTTATTGCAGATTTCCGATGTCATGCCCCGCCCCCGCGCCATTCTCACCGATTTCGGCATCGCCAAAATTTTGGGCGGCGACACCGGCGCTACCAAAACCGGCCTGATGATGGGCACGCTCAACTACATGGCCCCCGAACAAATCCGCTCCTCCGGGCATGTGGATGGCCGCGCCGATGTCTACGCCCTGGGCGTTGTCACGTACCAGATGCTCACCGGCCACCTGCCCTTCCAGGCCGATAACCCCGGCGCGATGATGTTGGCCCACCTGCAACAAACGCCCACCGACCCGCTCACCTATGTTCCCACCCTCCCGGCCCAAACGGTAGAAGCGCTGCTGAAAGCGCTCGAAAAAGAACCCGCCGACCGCATTGCCACCGCGGGGGAATTTGTGCAAATGCTTTGAAAGGTACCCTACAAGATGCGAAAACGACTTATCCTTCCGCTGATCGTCCTGACGCTGCTGGCCCTGGTGGTCATCCCGGCCTCTGCTTTTGAATTTAGCAACGAGGAGTGGATTCCCGCTGATCAGGTGATTGACGACGACCTGTTCCTGGAGGCCGAAAAGGTTATCGTAGATGGCACGGTCAATGGCAATTTGTTTGTCAACGCCGCACAAATCACCATCAACGGGCCAATCAACGGCAACTTGCTGATTTTCGGCGCCATTGTCGAAGTCAATGGGCCGGTGAGCGGCAGCATTGCCTTTGTGGGGCAATCACTCCAATTGAACAGCCGGGTGACTGGCTCGGTCTTCGCTGGCGGCGCGTCGCTGGTGTTGAACCCGGAAGCGGTGATTGAGCGCAACCTGTATTTTTCGGGCTATGGCGCTCAGACGATGCCCGGCTCGCAGATTGGCGTGGATGCCTCGTTGGCCTGTTCGCAGGCGGTTTTGCAAGGCGAGGTTGGCCGCGATGTTCACGCCGGGCTGGTGGGCCTCGAATTGGAAGGCCGTGTGGGGCGCAATGTCTTCGCCGATGTGGAGCCGCCTGGCGGTCAGGGGATCAACTTTGCGCTCATGCTGGGCGATTCGGCCACCGAACTGCCCGTTGGCATTGCCAGCGGCTTGCGGGTGGCTGAGACGGCCTCGGTGGGCGGCACATTGACCTATATCAGCACCGTGGAGCAGGCCAATACGATTGCCATTCCCAGTGGGCAGGTTGTCTATCAGGCTCGTGAAGTGGAGAAAAAGCTAGGCCCGGTGGAAGATTTCCAGAAGCGTCTGTTGGGCGCCGGGCGGGATTGGATCACCCTGTTGATTTTAGGCTTTGTCATGCTCAAACTGCTTGATCGGCCCATGCAGCGCGCTGGCGAGGCCACCCGGCGGGTGCTGCCGGCCCTGGGCTGGGGGCTGGTTGTCTTGCTGGTGACGCCGCTGGCGCTGGTGTTGGTGGGCGCGCTGGTGACGGTGTTGAGCCTGCTGCTGGGCGTGGTGACCTTGGAGGGCCTCTCCATCATGGTCGCCGTGGGAGGCTACATCGCTTTGGCCCTGGTCACGTTGATCTTTTTGATCATCTTATTCTATGTCAGCAAGCTGGTGGTGGCGTTGGCCGTGGGCGGCTGGTTGTATCGGCGCATCTGGCCGGAGGGTGAGATGAAGCCAATTTGGCCGTTATTGATGGGTGTGACCCTGTTTGTGCTGCTCTCGCTCATCCCCCTGGGTGGCGGCGCACTGATCGGCATTCTCGTAACGTTGGCTGGCCTGGGGGCGCTGTGGATGACCATTCGTCCGCACGGCTTTTTGGCGGCCACACCCCATGCCCCCGCCCCAGAAGCGGGCGATAATCTTTCAGACCATCACCATCAGGGTTAAAAGTACACTTCCATCACACACGCCCGACAATCGAAGGCCAGGCGCAAGCGGGTAGCTTGCCCCTGGCCTTCGTCGTCTATCAGGTAGGCCGGTTCGGCCAGGGTGGCGTGGTGCGTTTTTTCACGCGGGCAGGCCTGCAGTTGATATTTCAGGCAGAATTTGGTCGTCATCACCCGCTGGCCGCGTAAATCCAGGCCGCTCTCGGCTGCCGGTTGAATGCGTGTGACCCCGTGGCGGCGGTAGAAGGCTTCGGCTTTGCGGTTGAGTACGTTGCCCTCGAAGCCCAGCTCGCTGACGGGGAAAGGCTCATCGTTGGGGATGATCAGGCCAGAAAGCCGGGGGAATTGCCGCTGACGGGCGGCGGCCAGGGCCGCGAGGGCGGCGCGGCGCAGGGCGTTGATTGCAGAAATGGGCAGGAAATAGGGCTGTGTCAGGCGCAGTTGCAGGTCTGTGCAGGTGAAATCGCTGCCGCCCAGGCGGGTCAGTTGGCGTTGCAGGTTTTGGCGGGCCTGTTCGCCCTGGCGGGCGGGCGCTTTTTCGCCCTGCCATGCGGCCTGGGCGCGCACGCCATCTTCATCTTCAACCGTCAGGCACAAGCCAGCCGGGGTTTCTGCCAGGGTCATCTGAACGGCTATTTTGCGTTCCGTTTGGGTGTTGGCCGCCTGCTGGATGAATGGATGATCGTGATTGCGGTAGATTTCCAGGCCGCGCACGATGCCGGCCATGCGGGCGGGGTAGATGCGGCGGCCCTCCACGCGGTTGACCACCGTCCCTTGCAATTCGTGAGAAGCATCGAAAAAGCTCAGCCCATCGCCATTGTGCAGTTCGGCGGCGCTATCGAGGGTGAACGAATCAGACTGCGTGGCGGTCACGCGGCCAAGCGGCTCGCCGATGTGCTTGGGCGTAGCGGGCGAGGCCAGCCCCGCCTGCCGCCCGGCGATGAAATAGGGCGCGTAGCCGCGGTTGAACGTCTTGGCGGGGTCGGGGGTGAAATCGAGCAGCGCCTGGCCGGAGGCGGCCGGACGCATCCCCAGTTCTGGCAGAAGCGCATCCAACTGGCGGCGGTAGTGGCCGACGACGTTGGCGACGTATTCTGGCCCTTTCAGGCGGCCTTCGATTTTGAACGAGGTCACGCCGGTTTCGAGCAGTTGGCGCAGATAAGCGGTCAGGTTGAGGTCTTTGAGCGAGAGCAGGTAGCGCTCTTTCACCAGCACGTTGCCATTGGCATCTACCAGCGAATAGCGCTTGCGGCAGGGCTGGGCGCACTGGCCGCGGTTGCCGCTCCTGCCGCCAACGGCATAACTCAGGTAGCACTGCCCCGAATAGCACACGCACAACGCCCCGTGGACGAAGGTTTCCAGTTCGAGGCGGGTGGCCTGGCGAATGGCGGCAATCTGCTCCAGGCTGAGTTCGCGGGCGAGGATGGCGCGTTGGAAGCCCACTTTTTCGAGGAAGGCCACCCGTTCGGGGGTGTGGTTGTGCATCTGCGTGCTGGCGTAGAGTGGCAGAGGCGGCAGGCTGCATTCGAGCAGGCCCACGTCCTGGATGATCAGCGCATCTACACCGGCCTGGTGGAGTTGGTGGGTCAGTTGCACGGCCTCGTCTAGCTCGTCGTCGTAGAGCAGGGTGTTGACCACGGCATAGACCCTGGCCCAATAGCGGTGGGCGTAGGCGGCCAGCGCCTCGACATCGGCCAGCGGGTTGCCAGCGGCCTGGCGTGCGCCAAACTTCGCCGCGCCGATGTAAACGGCATCTGCGCCGCAGTTGATCGCCAGGCGTCCGGCGACCAGGTCACGTGCGGGGGCGAGCAGTTCGATGCGGTTCATGGTGGGATTCTATCATCGCACTGCAAAATGAACCACGCAGCGCATTGCCAGCGCGCTGGGTGGTTTGCTCACAGCGCCTTGCACGGCGCTGACGGGAATTTCCAAAGCGCCAAAAATAATTGTTCGGGCAAGAACGATCCGTTCTTGCCCGAACAATTATTGTTTGTAGGCTATCAACTTAAGTTTGTAGCCTACAAACTTAAGTTGATAGCCTACAAACCTGAGTTTTGTGGGCGACAAACTTTGCGCAGCAGGGCAGAAACGCGCCGCGTATGGGCAGTAAGTGAAATGGATTGGGTTGATGCGGGGGGGATAACAGGTCGTTTGACACCCTTTTGGGATGACAAATGACAGGTTGCTGGATCGGGGGTTAATCCATACAATGTGGCCTGTGGGCTTGACCTAACAAATTTGTCGGGCGGGTCAGAGCAGCCCATGGGTTTGTTACTCTGCAAGAAGGCGTTTTGGCCTATTCTTGTGGGGGGAAGTTCATCCTTTTCGGCAGTTTTTGCCGTGCGGCCATATCGTCAAACGATAGTCAACGTAGAGTGAAAGTCATAGTGAAACGATAGTGAGCGTGCGGGATTTTGGCTTACACTGTATTCAGTCTTCATAACTAATAAATATAACGATGGAACCATGAAAGCGATTACTTTGTCGAAAGCGATTGCGGATGTTTTGGCACATTCACCGGCGGCGTATGCCCTGTGGCGCAGACTGTGCGCGGCGGGCTGGCGGGCGTTGAATCTGCTGGTGGTGGTGGCGATGCTGGCGGGCTACCTGCCGGGCATCACTGTGCAGGCGGCGGCTGCAAGCGGCTCAGCCGCGGCCAGTTTGCATGCGTCGGGTCAGCAAAAAGCAACCCCTGCGCCTACTGAAAGCCTGCCGCCCCAAGAATTGCCAACCCTGCTGCCGGTGATTCCGATCACGGCGACCGATGTGCTTTGGCCCACAGCGACCCCAACGGCTTCGCTAACCCCTGAGCCTACGCACACCCCATTGCCCGCCGAAACTTTGACCGCAACGCTGACCGCGACGCCGACGCTGACCCCCACCCCGGCGTTCACCATAACGGCGACGATAGCCCCCACGCCCGAAATGACCGCCACAGCTACCGCCACCCCCATGCCCGAACCAACGCTGGCGCCAACGGTCACCCTCACCCCTACGGCCACCGCCACACCGGGCATTACCGTGACCGTGACGCCGACCCCCACGCTCGTCATCACCAGCACCCCGCCGGTGGTTGTGGCCGCCACTGCGGCCCTGACGTTGACCTTCGCCGGGCAATCTTCCCTGGTATTAAGCGTTTCTCCGGCCAGCATCAACCCCGGCGATGTGTTCACGCTGACCTGGGCCTTGCACACCCCCGACAAGCAGGCTGAAAAACTCGCCTTGAGCCTGATCTTTCCACCCGGTATGCAGCCGGTGGAAAATTCCGGTTACGAGCCGGCCACGCGGCTTTTGCGCCTGTCGTTGGCGGGGGCTGGCCGCTTGCAGGCCGCGGCCAGCGTGGACGCGGTTGGGCCATTTGCGCTGCAAGTGGCGGTGATCCAGCCGCAGGGAGAAGCGAAGGCCAGGGAACTGGCCGCTGGAACGCTGACGATTGCCGAGGATGGTGTAGCGGCCCTGACTGCCAATGGCGGGCAAGTGAGCGGTTTACATGGCAAGGTGAAGGTGCATTTCCCCAAGGGGGCTTATCTCTCTGCTGAGAAAGGCAAAGCTGAAGGGCTGGATGTGCGCGTGCGCCCGCTGGGTGCGGCCTATGCCGAAGCGCAGCGCAAAGGCGGCTATGAAGAACCCTTGCCGCCCTATACCTTGAGCGGCAGCGCGTTCGAGATTTCGGCCTGGGGGCAGAGCGAAAAGGAAAGTGTCCACAAGTTCACCGAGCCGATCACGATTGAAGTGCAATATGACGAAAGCCAGATTTCTGGGGATGAAAGTACCTTGCGTTTGTTCTACTATGACACGCAATGGGAGACCTGGCTATCCTTGCCTGGCTGGACCGATACAGAAGCCAATATCATTTACGCTCACAGCGACCACTTATCTACTTTTGACTTTGACACGCAAAACTGGGAGGCCTCGCGCCTGCCCACCCTGAAAGGTTTTCAAGTTTCCTCGTTCACGGGGGCAGCCACCTATTCATTCCCGATTCAGGTACCGCCGGGGCCAGGCGGTTTGCAGCCATCCCTGTCGCTCAGCTACAACAGTCAGGTGGTGGACTCCGCCAGCGCCCTGACGCAGGCCTCCTGGGCTGGCATGGGTTGGTCTATAGATATCGGTTATATGCAACGCAATCAAAATGGCACGCCCAACGAGCCGAGCGATGATACCTTCAACCTGACCTTCAATGGCGTCAGTACGATGGTGGTCAAAGGTACCGATGGCAAATACTACGCTTCGGATCAAAACTTCATGCGCATCGAATACATCGTCACCGGCGACCCCAACATCGGCCAGGATGAAGTGTCTTATTGGGTGGTGTGGGATAAAACGGGCAGCAAATACTACTTTGGTGAAAATAGTAATGACGCCAATTACTCCAACCGGGCCAACTACATGGCCTGGGATGGCTGCAGCGGTGGCCAGCCGATTAATTTACACAGGACAACGTGGCGCTGGGCCTTGAATCGTGTCACCAATATCTATGGGCAGAGTTTAATTTACCGCAATGCCAACCAGGGCAAAACGATTTCAAGCATTTGTGATGAATCTGAGCAGAACGCCGTTGATCAGGCAGCCTATCCGGTAGACATCACCTATTCCAACAATCGTTACCGCATTTTCTTTGTTCGCCAGGAAAACCGCACCGACTGGGACCATGACTGGAATGTTGGCCTTTCCTCCCAAAACTTTTTCGAGCGTTCGAGGCTGAAAGAAATCCAGGTGCAGCATGATGCCAACGGTAACGGATTCGGTGATGATGCGCTTGTACGCAAATATGTGTTGACTTACGCTGATGAGCAGGGTGTCAATCCGATTTTCAAGAACCTGGTGTGGAGCGAAGGTGGGAAGACACTGACGCTGATGCGCATCACGGAATATGGCTACAATGGCGCCGGGCCGCTGCCAGCGACAAACTTTATTTATGGCGATAATATGCACCTGACACAGGCCACCAATGGCTATGGCGGTCGGGTAGATTTCACCTATGAAGCCTGGTATGAAACAACCACGACCGACAGCCTGGCCTTCATCCATCATTTTGGTGCGCTAGACAACCCCTGCTATGGCGGCAGTTCGACAGGCGGATGGGGAGGCATCAATGGTGGCAGCGCTTTTTGTACAGGCGGTGGCGATTTACAAATCAACAATACTGGCCAAAAAGGTATGCCTGCCAGCATGATCCGACCTGGCAGCTATTACCTGCTCTCCGCCACCTTGAAAGGCGTGGTTGGCGGCGACACCGCCCGAATCAGCATGAGCAATGGGGGAGTTACCCAGGACCTCGCATTGCTCTCTTTGACCGATGGTTGGCAAACCACCAGCGGCTACCTGAAATTGCCCACCGATGCTGATAAATATTCTGCCTGGCAGCTAAAAACGTACACGCATGCCCAAATGAACTGGTTTATTGCCCGGCCCGTCGTCACACGTTACCGCGTGGTATCCAAGACCGTCACCGATGATATCCTGCCGAATGGGACGACCGGCAAAACCATCACATCCACTTACCGTTATGATGAGCCCGCCACAAACGATGATAACCATTCAGCGAATGCCAGCGTTGCCGAAACATCGCAATATGTCAAAGAATATTCTGAATTTCGCGGCCACGGCATGGTGCAAGAAAGGGTCTCTGGCATGCCAGCCACGACCACCTTCTTCTATCAGGACGACAACCGCAAAGGCAGCGCCGCCACAACCCTGGTGCATACCCAGGATTTGGGGGATAGTTTCAATAGCCTGAGTGATGCAAACTGGGATTGGGATGCCTCGTCAACCAGCCTGACACGCCTGGCAGGGGATCATGCGGTCAAGTTGTATGGCGACGCCGATTGGAATGCGTTTTACCGTTCACCTGCCACCATCAGCACAAACAGGATGGCGATGGTGCAATTCAAGGTGAGCGATGCAACCGGTGCGGCAGTGATCGGGTTGGAAGACCCGGCCGATGTGAATAACCGCTGGGCCATTAAAGCAAGCGGCAGCACCATTCAGGCGCAATATCATGACGGATCGGGTTGGCAATATCCTGCCAGCATGACTTTGGAACGCAACCAATGGTATGTGGTGCTTTTGATTGCCGATAACGACGAATTCTTCCTGCGGGTATGGAAGCGGGATGACCCATCGAAAGTGATGCGCTACCAATGCGCACCAGCCACCTGCAGCCTGCCCACCGATGTCACCTGGCGTTTCAAAGCCTGGGCGCTGAATGGCGACTTATACCTGGATGAATACCTCGAAGGCTACCTCCTTTCACTCAACGACAGCCTGTACGCCACAACAACGAATATCCCGGTTGCCCCGCTTCCGATTGGGTCGTATGGTGATATACGCATTGCCTGGACGTATTTGACCGAAAGCAAGTCGCTCGCTTTCAACTTTGACGCCCAATGGGTGGGGACGCGCAGCGAATACCATTATGTCACCAGTGATCAGGGCAATGCCCAATATGGCAACTGCACGCGCACCTACGAATCGCACTGGGTCAATAACGGCTGGCAGAATTACCGCTGGAGCGTGACGCGCTACTACCCCAATACCACCGGCAGCGTCTACCTGGTTGGCTTACCGGGTTATTCAAACACCTACCATTGTCCAGGCGGCAGTTGTGATTGGGACGCCAGCAACCTGGTCAGCCACACCAAATACATCTACGATGCCAACACCACCAACTCCGCCCCGCCCACCCAGGGCAAGCTGACCAAACAGCGCACCCTGCTGCGCTATGCCGGGGCCGATTACACCGACCCGCGCTACAGCGACACCGCCTTCGCCTACGACGACTACGGCAACCAGACCACCGTCACCGTCTACCCCACAGAAGGCAACGATGATTCTTTCGGCCAGGGCACACCCCAAAACACCTACACCTGCTACGGCAGCGGCGATGAACTCGATGGTACCCCCTGCACCGATGATGGCTACCACACCTACGTCAAATGGACGAAGAACGACAAAGACCATAAAACCGACCTGACCTACAACTACGCCATCAGCCTGCCCACCGGCGAAACCGACCCCAACGGCAATGTCACCAGCGCCACCTACGATGATTTCGGGCGGCTGAAAACCATCGTCCGCCCCGGTGATGATGCCACCAACCCCACCGTGCGCATCACCTACCCGGCCTACGGTGAAACCTTCGGCTTGAATGACCCCTTCTATACCCAGGCCGAGCAACACATCACAGGCGGCAGCTACTTCAAAATCCTTAAGTACTACAATGGTCTGGGCCAGATCCTTCAAACACAGGTGGTCGGCGCAGTCCTGAAGGATGATGCTTGCAGCACCGATGCGGATTTGCTGCCAGATACCTGCGATATTTTGGGCGACACCTATTATGATGAAGCTGGCCGTTTAAGCAAGCAAGCGGTACCTTTGGCTGTTGCCTATGGTCAATTCAGTTATCACCAGACAGACCACAATACCAACCGTTCAGCTACCACCACCACCTACGACGCCGCCGGACGCCCCTACACCGTCACTGCCCCCGATGAAACCTTCACCCGAACCACCTACGGCGATGGCTACGACACCATCAGCGGCAGCGGCTACCAGGTTACCTGGATACGCGACCCGCGCGGCAACTACACCGCCACCCGCACCGACCTGTTCGGGCGCACCATCCTTGTAGATGCCCCCGGCCCTGACGTCTCCTACACTTACGACGCCGCCGACCGCCTGCTCACCGCCACGCGCGGCGGCGCCACTGTCACGCTCGCTTACGACCTGGGCGGGCGCAAAAAGAGCATGGCTGACCCCGACATGGGCAACTGGGCTTACACCTACAACGCCCTCGGCAGCCTGCTGACCCAAACCGACGCCCGCGGCTGCGTGATCACGATGGGCTATGACAACCTCAACCGTTTGACCAGCAAGGCCTACGGCAGTTCAAACTGCGGCAGCGGCAACAGCAGCGTCAACTATTACTACGATGAAGGCGGCGCATCTGCCGAAGAACTGGGCCGCCGCACGCGCATGACCGATGCCTCCGGTTCCACCACCTGGGACTACGACACCCGCGGGCGCACCACCCGCGAAGTGAAAACGATCAACGGCACATCCTACACCACCCAATGGACCTACAACTCCGCCGACCTGCCCGTCACCATGACCTACCCCGACGGCGAAGTGGTCACCCACACCTACCACCGCCAACTGCTGCTCGACAAGCTGATGAGCAACCGCGACGCCAACAACGCCGCCAACAACTACTACCTCGTCCAGGATAGCCTCTACGACGAAGCCGGGCGCATCACCCGCCGCGACCTGGGCGCTGCCAACACCGGCACCAACCCCGTCCTGGTCAGCGCCCAACACTACACCCCCTGGACAACCGACGGCGGGCGCATGGACTACATGAAAACCGGCACCTATGCAGACCCCGGCCAAAACAACCTGCTCAACCTGACCTACGATTATGATGCCAACGGCAATATCCTCACCATCGTAGATGGCGTCAACATCGGTCAGAAGCAATGCTTCACCTACGATACCCTCAATCGTTTGACCAAGGGTACTACATTCAATGACAGCGCCCTGGGATGTACAACCCAATTAGGCCAGGGCAACTACGATGAAAGCTACACCTACAACGGCACTACCGGCAACCTGGCCAGCAAAGTAGGGGTGGATTATGATTACGATACCCCGCTGGACAGCGCGCATCCCCATGCGGTGAAATGGCTCGAAATGCCCGCAACCGGCAGCACCGCCACCGCCATCACCATTCGCGCCAGGGGCAGCGTGGCTGGCAATATCTGGCCGACGATGGAATTATGGGTCAACCAGGTGAAGGTGAGAACCTGGACGGTCAGCGCCACGAGCTACACGGACTACACCTTCACCCCCAACCTGACCGGGCGCGACCAGATTGATGTCGTCTTTACCAATGATGGCGTGGTGGGTTCTGAAGACCGCAACCTGTATGTAGATTATGTAAAAGTGGGGGCAACCACCTACCAGGCTGAGACCGTCATGATCATGGACCGTGGCGGAAGTACCGACGCGTTCGATGGCCATCTGGTGCAGGCAGGCAGCGAAATGTTGCCCTGGAGTGCGGCCTTACGCTTCGTGGTAGGGACGGGCGGAACGTCGGTCGGCTACGACAAGAACGGCAGCATGACCTACAAGCTGGCTGCCGGGGACGCCAAAGTCTTCACCTACGACGCCGAAAATCGCATGGTCGAAGCCAGGAAAAATGGTGCGGTGATCGCCACCTTCACGTATGATGGCGATGGCAACCAGGTCAAAGCGGTGGAAAACAACGTGACCACCCTCTATGTGGGCGGCCACTACGAAGTCAGCGGCAACACCATCAAGAAATACTACACCGCCG
>CAZSFD010000007.1:95306-98618 GCA_964606085.1 uncultured Anaerolineaceae bacterium | reverse complement strand
CCCCACGCTTTTATCGGGACGCAGACCGTGTTGGCGCAGCAAGGAGGGGATGTGAAGGGGAGTAAATGATGGGTTCATGACTGATTTGTACGTTGGTTGAGCCTGTCGAAACCAGCGAAGTTTCTCAAAGATACAGCGATCAATACCGTGATGGCGGGGGAATGAAGGGCGGCACATAACCCGGCGGCCACAGGAAATAAACGGTGACCCATTGATGCCAGCCCTCGAAATCGTCGTCGCTGTAGCCCAGGTCAATCCAGCGCCCGCTGATGCGCCCGGTGTCGGCGGCCTCGGCGAAACCGTAGCCGGGGATGTACAGCCGTGTGCCAAAGGGGATGTAGGCCGTATCCACACCGACCAGCCCTTTTTGCAGGGTTTTGCCGCTGGCGGTGCGGGTGCTGCCGCCCACATATTTGGGGGCGTAGGAGGTGGCCCAGAATTGCAGGGCGCGATAGTATTCGAGCGGGCCATCGGGGGTATCAAGGCTTTGCACGGTGATTTTCATGCCGTAGCCGACCAGTTCATCTACCGGCGCTTGCGCCTGCCACTGGCTTTCGACGATGCGGCTGATCTCCACGTCCTCTACAAAACGCACGCGCACGCGGCTGGCCTGAATGCCGTAAACGCCGGGCCTGAGCAGGCTGCGTTCGTCGAGCGCCAGGTCGTCTACCGTTTGCCAGGTGCTGCCGTAGGGCAGGCTGGTCTGTTCGATCAGCACTTCTTCGCGCACACGCACCAGGCGGATTTGCCCATCGGCTGGCAGGGGGGCGCTGACGGCGGGGATGGCGTAATCCAGCCCTTGCGCGGCCAGGCCAGCCTCAGCCAGCGCCTCGCCCACGCTGGCGGCGGCGCTGCGCCGGTTGACGCTGCCATGGGCGGTGGTGATGGTGATCGGCTGCGAGGGGATCAGGTTGGCAGTCAGTGTGGCGGTAAGGTGGGTTGTGGCAGCGGGCGTCAGGCGGTCGGCGGGATGCAGGTGGATACCGGCCTGCCAGAGAGCCTGGCCCAGGGTGGCGGCGGTGGTAGTGATGATGTACGTTTCGCCGGCCCGATGCAGATGGATGACGACCGGACGGATGACGTGCAGGCTGAACGAGCCAGCGCGGGGAAGAGGTTCATCTGGCGCAACGGCAAGGCCGTTGGCGCGCAGCACATCGCCCGGCTGCCAGGCTATCCCGGCCCGGGTCAGCCAGTCTGCCGGGCGGCGGGCCGCACTGACGAGGTTGGTCAACGTCCCAGCGGCGTAGATTTGCACCGCCACGGCCCGTTCTACGGTGATGGTGAGGCCCTCGGTGAGCCAGGTGGCGGGCGGCGGCTGGATCACATCGCCCGCGCCGGGGATGATGCGGGCGGCCCGCAAGGCCCCGTCCACAGTCAGGGCGAAGGTGGTGTGCTGTTGCGGTGCGCCGTCTATCACCAGGATGATGGTTTTTTGCAGCGAGAGGAAGAGCAGCAGGCCGAGTGAGAGCAATCGCGCGGCCAGGGAGAGCCATCGTTTCATGTTGAGATTGTAACCCATGATACACGCCGGGGGTTGTTATGCAAACTTGATTATCGTTTAGAATTAGACTACTTCCCAATATGTTGAAACAAACTGTAACAATCGGACTTGTTTTACGTTGATCAAGGTGAATGTGACATCACGCTGGCAAGACACTTCAGATGCCGAGTTGCTCTATCGGGCGCAAGACGGTAATGCCGAAGCCTTTGGCGAACTCTATGAACGGCACGCCCAGGCGGTATTTCGCTTTCTCTATTCGCATGTCAGCAATCGCCTCGACGCTGAAGACCTGACCAGCGATGTGTTTTTGCGGGCCTGGCGCGCACTGCCCAAGTTTCGCGAACAGGGTGTGCCATTTGTGGCTTTTTTGCTGCGGGTGGCCCGTAATGCGCTGATTGATTTTTACCGCCGCACCCGCAATACCCAGGAAGATGACATCGAGGCCATTCCCATTCCAGATGATCGGGCTGGGCCGGCGGATGTGGTTGGGGCGCAGTTGCAAAGTCAGGAATTGCGCCGGACGATGAGTCAATTGCACGAAGAATATCGCCTGGTATTAACCTTGCGTTTTATCAGTGAGTTATCGGTAGAGGAAACCGCGGCAGCCATGAACAAGTCGGATGGGGCGGTGCGGGTTTTGCAGCACCGGGCGCTGGCTGCCCTGCGGAAATTATTGGATGATGGTAAAAACCACGAATGATGAACCACACACCTGATTTTGATACCGTTTTAGCCTTATGTCTGGATGATGCCATGAAGAATCCGGGGGATGTTGAAGTCATCCTGGCGAAGTATCCACAAATGGCAAGTGAGTTACGCCCGTTCCTGGAAACTGTACAGTGGCTGCGCGACCGTTCTGCCAGTTTGAACCCGCGCCCGGGTTTTATTCACGCCTCACGTCCCTGGGTGGTGGCGCAAGCGGCCAAACCGGTGCTTGCGTGGCATCAAAAGCTGCTCGGTGGTTGGCAGAAGCGCGTGGCGGTTCCGGTATTGGCAACGCTGGCGGTGCTGTTTTTCTTTTTGACTTTTACGGTCGGGCAAAGCCTGGCTTCTACGGCGCTCAGTTCTTTGCCCGGAGATACATTTTATCCGCTCAAAACGGCTTTAGAAGATTTTCAACTGGCAATTTCGTTAACCGATGAAGGGGATGCCTATCTTTCCCTCGCTTTTGCCGAGCGGCGGATTAACGAGTTGGAGCAACTGATTCTGGAAGGGGACACTGACCAGGTGGCGCAGACGGCTGCGCAGTATGAACGCCTGATGAGTTCGGTGATGCAGTTGACCTCCAATGTGGTGGATGCGGACTCGCAACGTGGGACGGCATTAGCGCAGACGGTGGAAGAATCGCTGACCGGCCAATACGAGACCTTGAATTTGATCGCCAGCTTTTCGCCAGCCAGCACCCTGGTCGCAGTGGAGCAAATCGTTCTGGTCAATCAGAACAGCCGCCAGACCGCGCAAGACCTGGCCTCTCAGCAACCTGCCACACCACCGACCGCCCGGCCAGCCAACACGCACAAACCACCAACGCATACGGCTCAGCCAGCCAACACGCATAAACCACCCACGCATACGGCTCAGCCAGCCAACACGCATAAACCACCCACGCATACGGCTCAGCCAGCCAACACACACAAGCCGCCCACGCACACAGCCAGGCCCACCGACGAACCGAAGCCGACCAAAGAAGAGAAGCCGACCTCGACCCCGAAGCCGACCAAAGAAGAGAAGCCGACTTCAACCCCGAAGCCCACCGACGAGCCAAAGCCCACTGACGAACCCAAACCCACCCACGAGCCAAAGCCCACTGA
>CAZSFD010000007.1:0-95206 GCA_964606085.1 uncultured Anaerolineaceae bacterium | reverse complement strand
ACGAGCCAAAGCCCACTGACGAACCCAAACCCACCCACGAGCCAAAGCCCACTGATGAACCAAAGCCGACCAAAGAACCCAAACCCTGATTTCAGTCACAAGCCAAACATCGGGTTTGGGCAACACCCCAATGGATGAAAATGATCTGGCCGCTGTGGCGCAAACCTTTGGTTTGCGAGCGTGCGCAACATAGCGTGCGCAACATAGCGTGCGCAACATAGCGTGCGCAACATAGCGTGCAAGTCAGAGACTTGCACCACGGGTTACTTTCAAAGTCGGCAACATGGTACACAAAGCCGCCAGGAATGCAGCGTTCCTGGCGGCTTTGATTTTCAGAAATAACGAAATTGATAGGCTTGAAGTCGCATTTTTCTTTGCTCAAAGTGTAACACCTGCAATAAAGATACGTTTTACCCCATGAATGACGGTTTACCCACCCTATTTCTTATGGTAAAGCCCATGAAAACATCTTCCCGCAATCCCCACCGCAACCTGACCGAACATGCCCAGAGCATGGTGGAGTTTGCCCTGCTAGTGCCGCTGGTACTTCTGATCATTTTTGGCATGATTGAATTTGGGCACCTGTTGGCATCGTATAGCATGTTGACCAATGCCACGCGCGATGCCGCTCGATATGCTTCAGCGGCTGGCGATGTAGGGGGCGGCTTGCCGCATTATCTCGATTGCGCCGGCATTCGCGCCGCGGCCCGGCGGAATGCCGTTTTACTCAACCTGCCCGATGAAAATATCCAGATTTCTTACGATTCTGGCCCGAATACGGCAGTTGTGTCTACGAACTGCCCGGCCACGGTGCCGGTTTCGTTGGGGATGCGGGTGGTCATTCGGGTTTCCTTCCCCTATGAGCCGCTCGTGCCGGTAGCGGGTATCATTGAGCCTTTTGTGCTCAATTCCACCACCGTGCGGACGATTTTAACCAACGTGGAAGTGCAAGGCACGCCCGGTTCGGGCGGCGCTGGCACGCCGCAAGTTTACTTTAGTATGTCTTCCGATGATGTTGGTGAAAACGATGGGAACTATACGTTGCAGGTGCGTTTAAGCTCGGCGAATACGGCTGATACGGTGGTGCCCTTCGCGGTTTCGGGTTCGGCGGCTTATTGTGATGATTTCTCGGTGTCGGCCAATTCGCTGTCGAATGTGTGCGAAGGGCCTGTGACAGGTACATTTTTGATCCCCGCCGGGCAGACCGGGGTCGATGTCACCATTGCGGTTTCCAACGACAGCATAGACGAATACGATGAAACGGTTATCCTGACCCTTTCCAAGCCCTCGAATGCTAACCTGGGTTCACCGATAGTCTTTCAGTTAACCATCGCCGATGACGATGACCCGCCAACGGTTTCGTTTTCCTCGGCGGGGCAAAGCGGCGGTGAAGCGCTTGGTGGGCTGACCGGTTCGGTGATTTTGAGCGGCCTCTCCGGTAAAACCGTTACGGTGCCCTATTTTGTCACCGATGCCGAGAACAGCGCCAAAGTGGGCGTAGATTACACCCTGGGGGGCAGTTCGGTCACGATTTTGCCAGGCAGCCTGGGCAGCAGCTTTGCCATCAGCCTGATCAATGACCTTGAAAATGAAGGCGATGAGACCTTCACCATTCACCTGGGAACGCCCAGTGAAGCTGCGCTAGGCTCACCCGATACCCACGTGGTGACCATTTTGGATGATGATGAACTGCCAACGGTGTACTTCGATGTGGATGTGCAGGCGGTGGGCGAAGATGTGGGCGTTGCCAACGTGTTGGTGCGCCTGTCGGCCCCCAGCAGCGTGAATGTGACTGTGCCGTTTTCGTTGAATGGCTCGGCCACCCAGGGCAGCGATTACACCCTGTCACCGGCCAGCTCGATCACGATCCTGGCCGGGCAGGTATCGGCCAATATCGCCGTGACGGTTATCCGCGACGATGCGGCTGCTCGCAGCGGCGGCGCTGGCAACGCGGGCAACCCGAAGGATGTGGCCGCACCGAAAACGAAGACGCCCACACCAACCAACAGTCCCATTCCCCCAACGGCGACGCACACGGCGACGATTACGCGAACGCCCACCCCTATTCATCCGACCGCGACCAACACAGCGACCCAGACGGCGCTTCCCCCGACATCCACGCGCACGAACACACCGGTGCCACCCACGGCCACCAACACCGCCTTGCCGCCAACACCTACCAGGACGAATACGTCCATGCCGCCCACGGCCACTTCTACGGGCATTGCCCCTTCGCCAACTTCCCCTGCTGTCGAGGGCAATGAAACGGTCATCATCACCCTGGGCAACCCGCTCAATAACACCGCCGTTTTGGGCAGCCCGGCCGTGCATACGCTGACCATCCTCGATGGGGCCGCTGGCCAGCCACAGGTGGCGTTTGCGCAATCTTTCAGTGAGCCGGTGGCCGAAGGGGTGGGCCAGATTGCCGTGCGCATCAGCCTGAGCAATGTGTGGACGCAGAACGTGACCGTGCCGGTGAACGTCGCTGTCAACAGCACCGCCACGCAGGGCAGCGATTTTACGCTTGCCAACGCTTCGGCGGTGGTATTGGCCGGCCAGCCGTATGTGGACTTCGTCGTCACATTGATTGACGATACGTTGGATGAAACCGAAATCGAAACCGTCATCCTCACCCTCGGCACACCCACCAACGCCACCTTAGGAACGTTGACGCAGCACACGGCGCAAATCCAGGATAATGACGCCATGCCGGTGGTCAGCATCCAGGTTAACCCTTCGTATCATGCCAACAACCCGGAGTCTATCAGCGGAATTGTGGTAGATATTTTGTTGAGTCACGCTTCAGGCAACACGGTGACGGTGCCCTTCACGATTGGCGGCACGGCCACCCGCGGCCTCAATTGTCAGAATCCGGGGGCTGGCATAGATTTTTGCCTCTCCACCACCAGCCCGGTCAGCATTCCGCCCAACACCACACGGGCGCAGTTCTCGCTGGTGATTGTAGATGACGCCATTTATGGCGAACCCAATGAGACCATCGAGTTATTCCTGGGCGTGCCGACAGGCGCCATGCTGGGCTTGACCCACACTTCGATCACCTACACAATCAATGAGAATGACCTGTGTCCCAGCATCAGCCCGATGCCCAACCCGAATGGCTCCAAACTCGATCTGACCGTCTCGAACCCATCCGACATCACCGTCCTGCTGACTTCAATCTCGATCTACTGGTATGACAACCCCAGCGATCAGAGTTTGGACAACATCTACCTCGGTTCGCAGCGGATATGGGATACCGGCGCGGATAATTCTCCGGCCACCATTTCCAGCGGTTGGCCCAGTAATGCAAACAAGCGGGAAATTGACAGCGGCGATAGCGCCACGCTCAGTTTCGTCTTTTTGGTGTCGCCGCTGCAAACCAGTTCATCAGATTATGTTTCGTTGACGTTTGACAATGGCTGCACCATTTCCGTTCGCCGCTCGAACTAAGCCCCCGTCCTAAAGCCCTCGTAACCGGGGTGCCTGCCATCTGAATCGTTTTGGTGGTATGCACCCCGGCTTTTTTTGCCCGTGGAGGTTCTGATGAAATCTCGTGCTATCTTTTCGCTTTGTGTCATTGTTTGCTTAGCCCTGGCTTTGAACGGCCCGGCGCAGGTGGGCCAGGCGACCCAGATGGCAGAGGCCACTCCCACGCCCTCGGCTGCTATCTCGCTGCCACGCGAGTGGCAGGCCATGTCGTCGCAAAACCAGATGACGCCGCACAGCGCGTTGGTGATCGCACCGGCCACAGCTCTGGCTGCCGATAGTTTCGGCTATGCTTGGAGCGAAGCAAGCCATATTGCCGATTGGAAAGACCTGAGCGCCGATGTGAGCGCCACACAGGTCTTCACCCAAACTGATGATGACATATTGGGGCCAATCCCGCTCACTTTCGCCTTCGATTTCTACGAGAACCAATATAGCCAGGTCTATCTCAATGCCAACGGGATGCTGACCTTCGGCGCGGGCCGGGCAGATCGCGATAATGTCGCCATTCCGCAGGAACCACTGCCCAACGATTTTATCGCCCCGTTATGGAGCGACCTGGCGATGGGAACAGACTATGGCAACCCTGGCGGCGCGGTGTATTACAAAGCCGGCAGCGATGCCCAGGGCGCTTATTTTGCCGTGGAATGGCATGGCGTGACCGGGCGCTATACGGCCGGGCAACTAACCTTCGCGGTGATTCTGCGCCAAAACGGTGATATCCAATTCCTCTACCACAGCATCACCAACCCGCCGGCTGAATTGACCATCGGCATCGAAGATGGCGACGGGCAAGATGGGCTGACCTACCTGCACAACCTGGCCGGGCTGACTGGCCCCAAAACCATCTTCTTCGACCGCCCCAACCCGGCGTCGCGCGGCAAATTACTGCCCCGTCTCCAGGGTGGCTTCACGCAGAACCACCAGGCCGCCTTCCTGCTGACCGTGCGCAACACCGGTGATGCCCCGGCGCTGCCTGCCGACACGTTCAATTTGAGCGTCAACACCAGCGTCGCGGGGTGGTCGGCCAGCCTGTGGGTGGCCGATGGCAGCGCACCGCTGACGGACAGCGACAGCGATGGCCGCCCCGATAGCGGCCCATTGGCCCAGGGTGCCGATTTTACGTTTTTGGTCAAAATCGCGGCTGAGCGGGATGAAGCCACCCCACTGGCGGCGCCATTTGCCGTCGTAGCGCAATCGAAGAACAACCCGCAGCATACCGTCCAGGCGCACCTGCAAAGCGCCCCGACTTCTCCCTTCATCCAGGCTTTTTCAGATAACCTGGGCCTGCATGCCGAAAACTATGGCACAGAAAATGCCACCACAACCGCCGTTGACTCGTGGTTTGGCGGCAGCAATATGTCGCTTTCGCCGCTGCGCAATCATCGCTATGCCTTTTCCTGGGAGCGCAACCACGACAAAATTGTCGGCAACCGCCCCATTTTGTATTCCGATGCTGAGTTTGCCTTGCTCGACGCTCTGGGGCGCGTCGTCAGGCCGACGACCTTGCTGACCGATAACCGGGATGTCACCTTGAGTACGTTCGACCTCTCGCCTATGGTGGTCGCCACCCACGACACCCTCGGCGCGATCTGGATTCACCAGGTATTCGACCCCGCCAAAGGCATCAATGCCAACATTTATTTTCGCCGTTTGCAAGCCGATGGCACCCTGCTCGACTCTGCCCCCACCAACGTCACCAACAACACGCAATGGCGCGGCGAAGGTACGCTGAATGTGCCGGTATTTTTCTCGCCACGCCTGCTGTCCACCCATGACAACCGCTTTGTACTGACCTGGTTCGATGAACAGTCGCCCAGCCTGGGCAGCACCATCAGCAATATCTGGATGGCGATCTTCGATAACGATGGCCTTTTGGTCTTGCCGCCCACCCAACTCACCAACAGCACGGCCAACAATGTTTTATTTTCCTATCCAGCCATCACCTTGCTTGATACCAATTTCATCTTCATGGTCTATACGGTCTTCGATAATGCCGCCAATACGCAGGGCATTGCCTACGCCGTTATAAACAGCAACGGCCAATTCGAGAAAACGGAAACGCCGCTGGCGGGTTCGGCTGGCACGCGCGCCGATGTGAGCCAAATTGGGGATGGACATGTCTTGCTGGCCTGGACGGATACCCGCACCGCGCAAATTGCCTACGCCATGCTCGATGACGCCGATTTCAGCGTCATGGCCGCACCGCAATCGCTGACCAACCCCGATCCCATCCCCCACCCGGCTGATTTTGTGTCCGTTACCCCAGGCGCAGGCGGCGATGGCATTCTCACCTGGATGGATCGTCGCTGGAGCCGCCACCTGTATTACGCTCAGGTAGACCCACAAGGGAATTTGGTCGTCGAGCCGATGATCTTCATCACTGGCGCTGATGCCAACGTGCTGGTGCAAACCAGCTTCACTGGCTATGGCAATGCCCCGCGCAGTTATTCATCCATCTTTTTGCCGGTCATCCATCGGTGATCGGGTCCAACCTGCTGTCTTGAAAACAGCCTCGTGGCGCAAGTCTCTGACTTGCGAGCGTTGCGTTGCGCACGCTCGTAAACCAAAGGTTTGCGCCACGGTAACCAGCCCATTTTCATCCATTGAATGCGCCGGCGAGTGCCCGGCATATAGCCAGCTGGCATGAAAACAGCCCCGGGGAGGGGCGCACGCCGTGCGCCCTGGTCGGGGTCTGGTTGGGGGCTAACAAAATCGTTAAGCGCATTCCGCAAATTCATTTGCGCAAAGTGTAACTTTTGCAATCGCCTTTCGTTTTACTCATTGAAATCGCACATCAACTTCTGATTTTGAGGAGTAAAGCCATGAAACCCCATCTGCAACAAACCAAAAACGAACACGGCCAGGCCCTGGTTGAATTTGCCGCCATCATCGTGATTTTGATGGTCTTGCTGCTCGGCCTGCTCGACCTGGGACGTGCCTTTTTCACCTTTATGGCCTTGCAAGATGCCGCCCAGGAAGGCGCCACCTACGCTTCCATCAAACCCGGCGATAGCAGCGGGATTGTTGACCGCGTGCGCTACGCATCTGACATGCCGGTAGATTTAACCGATGCCACCCAGGTCAATGTTTCGGTCAACCCCCTGGGGTCATTATGCGCGGGCAATGCCATCGAAGTGGTGGTGGAAATGCCCGCCTTTGCAATCACCACGCCCTTGTTGGGCACCATTTTAGGTTCACAAAGCATCCCCTTGCGGGCCAGCGTCACCGATACCATCCTGACGCCGCCTTGCCAGTGATGGGCTAATTTGAAAGAAAGCAGTTTTTTTGGAGGTGTTACGATGTATAGAGAAAAATCTTCTGAAAGTGGACAGGTATTGGTTTTGCTGGCGTTGGGCTTTGTCGTGCTGTTGGGTTTTGTGGCCCTGGCCCTGGATGGCGGCATGGCCTATTCAGACCGGCGGAATTCGCAAAATGGCGCTGACGCGGCCTCGCTGGCCGGTGGTGGGGCTGCCGCTTTGAGCCTGGAAAACGCCGGCGTGCTGTATGGCAATTGGAATTGCGCTGATGCTCGCATGGGCGCAGCCCAGACCGCCGCCATTAACGCCGCCATTGGCCGGGCCGATGACAACCAATTCGTGATTGATAATAACGTCAGCGACCACAATGGTGTGACCTTTTCCTGTGAGCAGGAAATGCGTAACGGGTTCATGGACAAATACCTGGACATCACCACGCAGATTTCAGTCACCACCGATACCAACTTCATGGAACTCTTTTCGGGGGGGCAATTGATCAACAAGGTCGAGGCCATCACACGTGTCCGTCCCCGGTCGCCGCTGGTCTTTGGCAATGCGGTGGTTGCCCTCAACCCGGCCAACTGCCAGGGGCAGCAAAATGGCGCTGGCTTCCACGGTAACCCCGATGTCTTTGTGACCGGTGGCGGCATCTTCTCGAACGGTTGTTTACAGGCCGATGGCAATACCGACATTACCGTTGTAGATGGCGGCGTTACTGGCAACGATATTCAAAATGGCAGCAAATTCAACCCCGATGCGCAAAGCTCGAATGGCACACAAATGCCACCCACTGCCTATGAAATCCCCGCCCCCAATTGCAATCACCCCGCCGCCCACAATGTCACCAGCCTGAGCGGCACGCTGGCGCCGGGCCTCTATTGCGTCACCGGCAATCTACGCATCAACGCCAATGACACCCTGATTGGACAGGATGTCACGATTGTCCTGCTCAATGGCGAATTGCGCATCAACGGCAATGCCACCGTGCAACTGGATGCCCCCGAACGCAATCCCGATCCCTCCCCGGCCATCCCCGGCATCGTCATTTACGCCCCGCCCTCCAATCACAACGAAATTCAGATCACCGGCAACTCCGCCTCTTTCTTTGAAGGCACCATCCTGGCCCCCGGCGCCAACATCAACATGCTGGGCAATGGCGCCACTGACGCCTTCCGGGCGCAGGTGATCGGCTGGAATGTGGAAATCGGCGGTACAGCAGATACCAACGTGGTCTTCAACGAAGAAAAGGCTTATAGCAAACCCGCCTCGCTCGAATTGTTCAAGTAACCCCGCTTTTATTGGTATTTTGGGCCGGCCTTCCCCCCTCGCAAAAAACAGATTGGTAGCGAGGGGGGAAGTTGCTTTTAAACAACGAACCGCCGGACAGGCGACCCGGCGGCACCCAGAATGGCCCACTTATCGTTGCTGCCTCTCGGCCCTGGCGAGGTTCGCAGGTTTCTGCCGCGCCGGACCCATTCGGCGGTTCGGGCGCTAAGGATACCCCAATCGAGGAGGGCTGTCAATGGCGGGTCTTACACCTTCCGTTGGGCCTGGTCTTCGTGCGGGGTCATCACCAGGGTGGCATCCATGCCATCGGCATCGGGGCGCGGCTGTGCTTCGACAGGCAGGGCCGCGCCAAGCGACAGGATCGCCCGGTCGGCGCTCCAGAAGATGCGTTCGCAGCCGATTTCATCTAAAAAGCCGATGCGGTTGAGCAGCGCCTCGACGCGTGGCTGCATGCCCGCCAGCAAAAATTCGCCGCCGCCCTTCTTCTGGCGCTGCCAGATTTCACGCAGCACGTCTACGCCGGTGGCGTCAATCAGCGGCACGCCGCGCAGCGAAAAGATCAGGCGGGCATCGGGTTGGTCGTGCGCTTCCACTTCCTCGCTCAACTTACGCGCCGCCGCAAAAAACAGCGGTCCGCTGACGTAATAAACCTGGATCGGGTGGCTTGGGTGGACAAAATCGTGCCCGGCGGTGCGCAATTTCTCCACATCCACCGGCTGACGGATGACTTGCAGGTCGCTCATCTGCGTGATGAAGATCAACACGCTGATACCAAAGCCGACGATGATGGCCTGTGTCAGGTCGAGCAGCACCGTGCAAACCAGGGTGATCAGGAAGGCGGCGATGGCGTGTTTGAGCCGCTTGCCAAAATAAAAGCGGATGGCGTGCCACTCGTTCATGCGCCAGGCGGTGATCAGCAACACGCCTGCCAGCGCGGCCAGGGGTACGCGGCCAATCACCGGGGCAAAGAGCAGCGCCGCCAGCAGCAACGCCACGCCGTGCAAAATCGAGGTCAGCCGCGTCACACCGCCGCTTTTGATGTTGACACTGGTGCGGGCGATGGCGGCCGTGGCCGGCACCCCGCCAAAGAAGGGCACCAGCACGTTGCCAATCCCCTGGGCGATCAATTCGATGCCGCTGTGCAGACGGATGCCGGTCATGTTACCAGCTACCGCCCCGCACAGCAAACTTTCGATAGCACCCAACGCCGCCACTGAGAGCGCCGGAACGACCAGCATGCCCAGGTTGGCCCAGTCAATCTCGCCGAAGCGCAAACGATTATCGAGCAAAATGTTACGCGGGATGCTGCCGATGGCCGGTGTATCCCAACCGAGCAGCACCACCGCCAGCGTCGCCACCACGATCCCCGCCAGCGAGCCGGGGATACGCTGCACCGCCTTGAGCCGCGGCCAGATCAGCATCACGCCCATCACCAGCAGCGTGACTAAAACGGCGCTGATATTGGGTGTAAACCCGCCCTCGGCGTAAATGGAAAATTTCTCGATCACATTTTCGGCAGCCGGGGTTTTGATTCCCAGCGCGTTATCTACCTGTCCCAGGGCAATGATGATGGCAATGCCGCTGGTGAACCCTGAAATGACCGGGGCCGGGATGAACGCCACCACCCGTCCCAACCGAAAGATGCCGAGGAAGATCAGCATCAGCCCCGCCAGCACGCCCGTCAGCCACACGGCTTGCAGGCCATAACGCGCCGCCAGCACAATCAACACCGCCGACATGGCCCCCGTTGGCCCGGAGATTTGGTAGGGTGCGCCGCCCAACAGGCCAATTACCACGCCAGCGATGATCGCCGTCACCAGCCCGGCGGCGGCATCGGCCCCCGAGGCCACGCCAAAGGCCAGCGCCAGCGGCAGGGCCACGGCGGCCACGGTCAGCCCGGCCAATAAATCTTTTTGGAAGGTTGCCAGGTTGTACCCCGCAAATTCCCGGCGCAGTAAAGAGAGATATTCAGTAAACAAATTCATAACGCGGTTTCCAGCCGCAAAGGCGTAGCGCAAATCTGAGATTTGCACCACCATTCGCACAAATGGTGGGCAATCCTGCGAGAAAGCGAATCCTGGTCGAAAATAAGGCTTAACGTAAAGGCGCAAAGTCGCAAAGGTGCAAAGGGTTTCGTTTCTTGCCTTTGCGGCCTTGCGTCTTTGCGCCTTTGCGTTGATTGAGGATAGACACCCTTTGAACCAGGTGCTATCCTGGAATGACGTTTTAGCGCTTGATGTTGATGGCGTCCCAGCCGCCGAACTTGCCACTATCGCCGAGCAGGGCTTCGATGCGCAGCAGTTGGTTATATTTGGCTACGCGGTCAGAGCGGGCCGGCGCGCCGGTCTTGATCTGGCCCATGTTCATGGCAACCGACAGATCGGCGATGGTGCTGTCTTCGGTTTCGCCAGAGCGGTGCGAGGTGACGGCTTTCCACCCGGCGCGCTGGCAGGTGTCTACGGCTTCCATGGTCTCGGTCAGCGAGCCAATCTGGTTGACCTTGACCAGCAGGGCATTGGCGGCCTTTTCCTGGATGGCGCGGCGCACACGGGCGGGGTTGGTCACCAGCAGGTCGTCGCCGACAATCTGGATTTTATCGCCCAATTGTTTGGTCATCAGAATCCAGGATTCCCAGTCATCCTGGGCCAGGCCGTCTTCAATCGAGACGATGGGGTACTGGTTGACCCAATTGACCCAAAATTCGACCATTTCGGGGCCGGTGAGTTTCTTGCCTTCTTTGCGCAGGTTGTAGGTTTTGGTCTCTTCGTCGTAGAGTTCCGAAGCGGCGGGGTCAAGGGCGATGGCGACATCGGCACCGATACCAGCCTTGAAACCGGCTTTGTGGATGGCTTCGAGGATCACTTCGACGGCTTCGGCATTGGCCTTGAGCGCCGGGGCGTAACCGCCTTCGTCGCCGACCAGCGTGCCATACCCGCGGCCCTTCAGCACCGACTTGAGAGCGTGGTAGATTTCCGCACCCCAACGCACGCACTCCGAGAACGACGGCGCGCCGAAGGGCATGACCATGAATTCCTGGGCGTCGGTGGATTGCCAGCCGGTGTGTGCGCCGCCGTTGAGGATGTTCATCATCGGCACGGGCAGCACGTGGGCGTACACGCCGCCCAGGTAAGAGTAGAGCGGCAGGCCGAGTGATTCGGCGGCGGCTTTGGCCACGGCCAGGCTGGTGCCGAGAATGGCATTGGCGCCCAGCTTGGATTTGTTGGGGGTGCCGTCCAGTTCGAGCATGGCGGCGTCAATGGCGCGTTGTTCGGTGGCATCCCAACCGAGCAGCAGGTCGGCGATCTCGTTGTTGACGTTATCTACGGCCAGGGTCACGCCCTTGCCCAGGTAGCGGTCTTTTTCGCCGTCGCGCAGTTCGAGCGCTTCGTGAACGCCCGTCGAAGCGCCAGAGGGCACTGCCGCACGCCCGACGCTGCCGTCGGAGAGAACCACTTCCACCTCGATGGTGGGGTTGCCGCGCGAATCGAGGATTTCGAGCGCGCTGATGTCTTCAATATAGCTATCCATTTTGACCTCACTTGAAAGAAATTCGGGGAAAACTCAGGCCCGTGATTGGGTGAAAACCGGCGCTATTGTACCGCGAAGGGGGAAAAGTGGCAGGTAGGAAGGGGCAGGTAGCCCGGCTTTCCTTAAAGTCAGGTGCAACGCACTTTATTGCCAGTAGAATCTCATTTTCTCCCTGATGTATCAACTTGGCGCAGGCATTTCTAAGCCCAAGAAGTGCGTTGCACCTGGCCGTTATCTAAACAGTATTGCAGTTTAACCAGCGTTATAATTGGATGCATTCTTTGATCGCCGCGCCCCGCTGGCCTCGGCCCTGCGGGGCGTTTCTGTGAAAACACCCGATTTCTATGGACGACAAAACCCTTCAAACCCTCGAATACTTCAAAATCCTCGAACGCCTGGCGGCCTACACCGCTTTCAGCGCTTCACATGCCCGCGCCCTCGAACTGCGCCCTACCACACACCTGGAACAGGCCCTGGATTGGCAAACCGAAACCCGCGAAGCCGTGCAATTCCTCGTCACCCGCCCCGATATGACCATCGGCGGCGCCCGCGACATCCGCCCATCGGTAGAACTGGCCGTGCGCAGTGGCGTGCTGCAACCCACCGAACTGATGGACATCAAATCCACGATCATCTCTGCCCGGCAGTTGGCGCGCACCTTCGAGCATTTGCAGCATCAGTTCCCACGGCTCTACGGCTGGGCCGCGCAGCTCAAACCGCCGGTTGGCCTGGTGGATGCTATCACCAAAGCGCTCGACGAACGCGGCCAAATCCTCGACAGCGCCTCGCCCAAGTTGGCGCAAATCCGCCGCGACATGCGCATTGCCTATGACCGTCTGATGACCAAACTGCAGCGGATGCTGACCGATGCCAACAGTTCGTCGCTGCTGCAAGATGCCATCATCACCCAGCGTGACGGGCGTTACGTTATCCCGCTGCGCGCCGAAAACAAGGGCCGCATCAAGGCCATCGTCCACGACCAATCCTCCTCGGGGGCCACGCTCTTCGTCGAGCCGCTGGCAGTGGTGGAATTGAACAACGAATACCGCGAACTGCAACTGGCCGAGCGCGATGAAGAACGCCGCATTCTGGCCGAACTCTCCGCCTACGTGGCCGATAACGCTGAACTGCTGCTGCACATCCTCAAAGTCATCGTCGAGATAGATTTCATCCTGGCCCGCGCCAAATATGCCGAAGACCTGCGCGCCAGCGAACCGGTACTCAAAGCCATTGGCAAGCCGCGCGAGATTGGGAAGGTTGCCGGGGAGCCGGGGAGCAAAGGAGCAGGGGAGCAAGGGGGCGAAACGGCCAATCAGCCATCAGAAATCGAAAATCAAAAATTGATCATCATCCGCCACCCCGGAACGACGATCAACCTGATCGAGGCGCGCCACCCGCTGCTCAGCCGCGATACGGTGGTGGCGATTGATGTCGAACTCGACCCGCACACCTTCGTGATGGTCGTCACCGGGCCGAACACCGGTGGCAAGACCGTCTCGCTCAAAACCATCGGTCTGCTGGTGCTGATGGCGCAGAGCGGGCTGCACATCCCCGCCCATTCGGGTTCGGAATTATCCGTATTCAAGGAAGTGTATGCCGACATCGGCGACGAGCAGTCTATCGAGCAGTCGCTTTCGACCTTTTCCGGCCACGTCAAGAACATCATCCGCATCCTCAAGCGCGCCGACCGCCACTCGCTGGTGATCCTCGACGAGCTGGGCGCCGGCACCGACCCGCAAGAAGGCGCCGCCCTGGCGCGGGCATTGCTCTCACACCTGCTGCGCGAGGGCGTCACCACCCTGGTCACCACCCACCACCCCGAATTGAAAGCCTACGCCCACGGAGCGCCGGGGGCCGTCAACGCCAGCGTCGAGTTCGACCTGAAAACGCTGCGCCCCACCTATCACCTCACCATCGGCCTGCCAGGCCGCTCCAACGCCCTGGCGATTGCCAAACGCCTCGGCCTGCCCGACGAAATCATCGAAGACGCCCGCAGCGAACTCAACCCCGACGACCTGCGCGCCGAAAGTATGCTCGACGAAATCCACCGCCAGCGCGATGCCGCCCGCAAAGCCCGCGGCAGCGCCGACCGCGAACGTCACCAGGCCGACAAGCTGCGCGCCGAATTGGCCGCCCGCCTCGATAAAATCGAAGACGAACGCCGCGCCATCCTCGACAAAGCCCGCAGCGAGGCCGAAAAGCAGATGGAAACGCTGCAAGCCGAAATCGCCGAATTGCGTCGTGAGCTAACCCGCGCCCGCCAACCCCTGGACGTGATCAAGCAGGTTGAAGAAAAATCGCAAGAAGTCGCCGAAGAAGCCGCCATCGCCATCGAAACCCCGGCTTCCAAACCGGTCAAACCGGCAATGTTCAACCTGAAACCTGCCCCTCTCGCCCCAGGCGTCAAAGTCCACCTGCGTACGCTCAACACCAAAGGCGTGATCACTTCGTTGAACGCCGACGAAGCCGAAGTGCAGGTGGGCATGTTGCGCATCCGCGCCCGCCTGGCAGACCTGCAGCCCGCTGGCGGCGAACCAGAGCCAGCCCCCAGCGTTGCTGTTGATCACCCCGTCGCCCAATCCCCTCGGGTCGAATCCCCCGGCCTCGAACTCGACCTGCGCGGCCAGACCGCCGAAGAAGCCCTCGACAAGCTCGACCGCTACCTCGAGAACGCCTACCTCGCTGGCCTGCCGTGGGTGCGCATCATCCACGGCAAAGGCACGGGCAAGCTGCGCCAGGCCGTGCGCCAGGCGTTGCAGCAACACCCGCATGTCAAATCCTCTGAAACCGGCGGCGACAAGGAAGGCGGCGAGGGTGTGACCGTGGCAAAATTGCACGCTGGCTAGGTGCTATAATCGAATCAGGAAGGAGGCAGCCATGCTCGAAACCCCTGAAAAATTGCTTTCCACCCCCGGCGCGCTCGAAGAAGCTATCCGTCAGTTCATGTTGCACACACTGGCCACGCCGCGCCAGCGGGTTGCGTATGAAGAATTTTTGCAATGGGCCGACGAAGATACCCTGGCCGAGTGGGAAAACGGAGAGATTATTATGACCAGTCCAGCATCCAGCATTCATCAACTTCTCGGCGGTTTCATTTACCGATTAGTATGCGGTTTTGTCGAAAAACACCAACTTGGCATCGTATTTTTACCGCCCTTCCAGATGAAACTCGAAACATCCGGGCGCGAACCCGATCTGCTCTTTGTTGCCCAGGCCAACCTGAGCCGCCTGACCCCCACCTACCTCGACGGCCCGGCTGACCTCGTCGTCGAGATCACTTCGCCCGAAAGCATGCACCGCGATCGCGGCGCGAAATACTACGAATACGAACGCGCCCGCATCCCCGAATACTGGCTGATAGACCCCCTGGCGCAGCGCGCCGAATTTTACCAGCTTGGTGAAAACGGCCAATACACCCTCGTCTTGCCTGGCGAAGATGGCCGTTACCACTCCCGCCAACTGCCTGGCTTTTGGCTGCGCCTGGCGTGGCTGTGGCAAAACCCGCTCCCCGCGCCCGATGATGCCCTGCTCGAAATCAGCGGCGAAGCTTATGCCCGCCAACTGATCGAGCGCCTGCAACAGAAAGGCTACCTGAAATGAAGGTCGGATTTGTCGCCGTCTTAGGCAAGCCCAACGTGGGCAAATCTACCCTGGTAAACGCCCTGCTCCAGCAGAAGATCGCCGCTGTTTCGCCGCGCCCGCAGACCACGCAGCGGCGTCAGTTGGGCATTCTCACCACGCCCGCTGCACAGGTCATTTTCATAGACACGCCCGGCGTCCACAATCCCAAGCACAAGCTCGGCCAGTTCATGAACCAGACCGCCCAACAGACGCTCACCGATGCCGATGTCATCCTCTGGCTGGTAGATGCCTCGCAGCCGCCCGATGAGGAAGATCGCCTGCTGGCCGAATGGATCGTCGCCAAGAACCGCGTGCGCGCCACGCTGCTGATCCTGAACAAAATAGATTTACTCACCCCTGATACCCTGTCCAGACGCACTGCCGAATGCCAGGCGTTGCTGCCCGAAGCGGTGCTGCTGCCCATTTCGGCGGCGGGCGGCCAGGGCTGCCATGCCCTGCTCGAAACACTGCTGGCCCGCCTGCCCGAAGGCGAACCCTTCTACCCCGAAGACCAGATCACCGACCTGTTCGAGCGCGAAATCGCCGCCGACCTGATCCGCGAGGCCTGCCTGCTGCACCTGCACGATGAAGTCCCCCACGGCATCGCCATCCGCATAGATGACTACAAAGACCGCGGCGATGACACGGCTTACATCGCGGCTACGCTTTTCGTTGAACGGGATAGCCATAAAGGCATTGTCATTGGGCAGAAAGGCAGCATGATCAAGCTGCTGGGAGCCACAGCCCGAAAGGAGATCGAGGCCCTTACAGAGCGAAAGGTATTCCTTGAACTACGCGTAAAGGTGGAAAAGGATTGGCGCGATGACGATGCGGCGTTGCAGCGCTTTGGATTCATTCGAGAAACTTAACTAGCAATCGCCACGAATGAACAGCCACAAATTCGTGCAGATTAGTGTTATTCCTGGTTAAAAAAAAGCCCCTCCCACGTTTACACGTGAGAGGGGCGGGGTGAGGGGAAGGGGAATTGTTTATTCAGTAGCCGGGGGTTGTTCAGCGGGCGCTTCATCAACCACAGGCAATTCAGCAGCCGGTGACACGGTCGCCGGGGCCGGTACAGCCGCCAGGCTGGGATAGTCGCGGCTGCCAAAGACCGTCAGCAAGGCCGCGCCCAGGGCAACCACACCGATCATCGTCGGGATTACCCAGGCGATGCAGCCCAGCCACACCACCTGCAAAGCCTGATCCACGCCCGCCGCTACAAGGGTGAGCAATAACACGCCCACACCCGCCGCCAGGGCCGGATGCCAATCTTGTTTCAGGGCAATGGCGATGCGCTTGCCAACTTCCAGGCCCAGCGCCACCCAACCGAGCAGCGTTGCCAGCCCCAAAGCGACAGCCACGACGGGGATGGCAAGGATCAGCACACAGGTCAGCACCATCACCACCAGGGCAAAAGGCAGCACGATCAAGGTTAGCAGGCCCAACCCACCCGCAGCAAGCGGCTGTGAAATGGCCGTTTTTGCCACGCGTTCGACCTGCTTGGGCCAAAACATGACGATGATCATCGCCAGGGCCGCCATGGTCAGCATGGCAAATGGCACCCACAAGAACCACAGACCGCCCCACATCGGAGGCATGTAGTTCATGCCATGATAAAAGTCGGAGTCAAAGGGTTCTGTGACGATCGGGTCTATGCGCGTAACAAAGGGGAAAGCGCCAGGGATTTCGCCGATCACATCGCCTTCGACCGTTGCACCGGGGGCGCGCTCCAACGAACCGCCAAAAGTAGCCAGGTCGCCTTCGACCACAGCCGTATCGCCGAGGCTGGCCTGGCCGCCCATAATCATCACACTGCCTTCAACCAGGCCATCACAGATGAGCGAGCCGCCCATGATCACCACATCGCCGCGCACGGTAGCGCCTTGTTCGATCTCTGCCGAACCACCGAAGACCACCAGGCCCTCACGCAGGGTATCGCCGCTTTCGAGGGTGTAATCGCCGCCGAAAACAAATTCATCGGGAAGATTGTCGCCTGGCAGTTCGGCGGCGAATGCGCTGGCCGGAAAGGCCAGCACCAGCACGGATAGCAACAACAACACGGTCAACTTATGCAGAATTTTCATTTCTTAACCTTCCGGGTTTGTGAAGTTAGTTGGCGGTAAGCCACCACCCAAAGCACGCTGAAGAACGAGGCCAACCCAACCAAAAAGAACAGACCAAGCAGTGGAAATGCAATCGCCGACTGCCGCATGGCATCGAAGAGGGCATCCACCGCACCGGCTGCGGCCAGGTAACGCGTGACAAAATACATTTTGACCAGTAACCACTGCGACGGCGAAGTCACCATCGCCACGATTTGGGATGTCAACAATCCCAGGAAAACCAGGGCATTGACCATCACAATACCAAAGATAATCCAGGCCTGCCGGCGCTGCTTGCGCAAACGCTCGGCAGCCTGGCGTTCAGCCCAACGGGCGGTGAAACCCGTTTTCGGCGTGACCAACGGGGCGGTGCGAAAGAGCGTGCTGACACTGCCCCACGATTGCTTCAGGTTGCGGCAAGCGTCGCAGGTTGCAAGGTGTTCGTTGAGGGCCTGCTCCTGATAGGTCGAAAGCGGCCGGTCAGCGAGCAGCCATTCTTCAAAAGGCAGATGTGCGGAGTTCTGCATGGCGTCTCCTTTCAACTGGCGAGGGGGGATTGGCGGCCAGTTCCAGTTGATTTGTTTCGATATTGGCCGGGGCGTGATTCTGCCATTGGCTGGCCAGATCACGCCGGGCGCGGTGCAAGCGGCTTTTGATGGCGCTGACGGTCAGGCCCGTGGCATCGGCGATCTCTTCGTAAGACATGTCGTACCAGTAGAGCATGATCACGGCGGCTCTATCTTGCGGGCCGAGGGTGTTAAGCAAGGCCTGGATGCGGCGCTGTTCCTCGGCGCGGCTGGTGGCGGCTTCGGGGCCAAGCTGCGGGTCAGGCGGATCGAGCGTGGGAATTTGATCCATCGAAAGCAGCACCAGCCGGCGGCGGCGAATCTGGTCAATGCAATAGTGGGCGGCAATCGAAAGTAGCCACGTAGAAAAGGAACGGTTGCTATCATAACTGCGCAGACCGTTGTATGCTCGCAGGAAGGTCTCCTGGGCGGCGTCCTCGGCTTCATCGGGGTCGCCTAACATGCGATAACACAGGTTGAAGACGGGTCGTTGAAATTCTTCAACAACCAGGCCAAACGCATCGGGATCGCCTTTGAGCGCCTGAGGCAGCCATTCTGGCGAAGTGTGATTCACGGTTTTGCTCCTATCGAGTGCCTGTCCCGGTTAGGGTGGGGTGAACAGGCGGTGCGGGTGCTATCTGAGAACATTTACGCAGACAATTGCAAAAAGGTTGCAGAATTATTCGAGTAGATTCACCCCCGCCAAGGCCTCAATCACGCCAATCACCGCCGAATTATCCAACTCGGCCATACCCATTTGCAGCATGGCGTTGAACAACTGGGCATCGGTGGCGGCAGAGGGCAGCGGGATGCCGTATTGCCGGGCGGTTTCGAGAACGATGTTGAGGTCTTTGGCCTGCATGTGCGCCTTGAAGCCAGGGGCGCGGTTGCCCGCAAACAGGCGCGGCGGCTTCATGTCCAGCGTCCAGCATTGCGCTGCGCCGCCTTTGATCGCCTCGACCACCTTCTGCGGGTCAGCGCCGGCTTTGCGGGCGAAGATCAGCAGCTCGCCCAGGGCCACCATTTGCGCCGCCACCATGATCTGGTTGCAGGCTTTGGTGATCTGCCCGGCGCCGGCCTCGCCGACATGTGTGATCGTCTTACCCATGGCCTGAAAGACCGGCATCACCGCTGCGACGGCCGCGCCTGGCCCGCCGACCATAATCGCCAGCGTGCCGTTGCGCGCGCCGATGTCGCCGCCGCTGACGGGCGCATCCAGGCAAAGCACGCCCTTTTCGCCTAATTTCTCGGCAATGAGGCGGGCCGTCGCGGGTTTGATCGTTGAATTGTCCACGAAGATCAGCCCGGGGCGGGCGCTTTCGATGATTCCGCCTGTGCCCAGGGCCACCAACTCAACATCGGGGGAATCGGGCAGGTTGGTGAAGACCACATCTGATTGGGCCGCCACTTCGGCGGGCGAGAAAGCCGCCACGGCCCCCTCGGCGACCAGTTCATCCACCGCGGCGCGACTGCGGTTGTGAACGGTGACAGGGAAGCCAGCTTTGAGCAGGTTGCGGGCGATAGATTTGCCCATCAGCCCAAGACCGATATATCCAACTCGTTGCATGAGATTGTCCTTTCGAGTGTTGGAAGGTTGCAAGTTGAAAGTTGAAGGTGGTAAGATCATACATCAAACTTGCCAACCTGCAACCTACCCTTTCCCCCCTGCTTCCCATGAAAAAGATCATTCTCCTCGCCTCCCTGCTGCTCCTGCTCGCCGCCTGTAACAACGCCGCCACACCCACCGCCGCCCCCCTGCCCGGTGCACCCGCCGAAAACACCGCCTCCCCCGCGCCGAGCGTCACCCCGCCCCCAGCCACCGCCACCAGCGCCCCGGCTGCCAAAACGTTAGACGATTTCGAGGCGGCCACCACCCAATGGCAGCCCGGCCTGCCGCCCAATTATCCTGATAGCAGCGCCGTCAGCGTGGCCCTCAGCGAACAATTCGCCCTGCAGGGCAAACAAGCGCTGGCGCTCACCTTCGACAAGACTTCCACCGCCAACGCCACCTTCATTCTCGAAGGCCAGTTCGACCTGAGCCAGGATCAATACCTGGCCTTCGACCTGGTTGACCCCGACCGCGCCGTCAGCGCCGTGGCGCTCTCGCTCTCCACCGGCAGCAAATGGTATTGGCATGTCACCCCCTCGGTCACGCCGCCTACCGACGCGACGCAAATCACCTTCGACATTACCGCCAACACCTTCGCCGTGGCCGATACCGATTGGCAGCCCAGCGCAGCCCTGGCCGATGCCGGCGATGTGAAGCGCATCGCCATCCTGCTGACGCTCCACCAGGCTGGCACAGTGTACCTCGACAACGTGCGCCTGCTGCCGGGCGGGTCGTTGGTCAGCCTGCCGCCCACGGTTCAGGCCGCCAGCCAGCCGACGCCCACGCCCGGCCCCTGCCCCGGTGTGGCGGCGCTGCCCGCCAGTGACGCGCCGCTGTCTATTGCCTTGCCCGCCGAGGCCGCGGCAACGCGGGGCAGCCTGGTGGAGTTTGTGCTGCAAACCAGCGCCCGGCCCGCCAATCCCTACGATCCCAATGAAATTGACCTGATGGTACATTACACTGCCCCCGATGGCGCAAAATTTTCCATCCCTGCCTTCTGGATGCAGCCCTTCGACCCGGCCAGCGAGAAACCCTGCGGCCAGGCCGGCTGGCGGGCGCGCCTGAACCCGATGCAAAGCGGCGCGTGGACGGCGCAGGCCGAGATCGTCAACCAGAACATCATCAGCGAACCCATCACCTTCGCGGTGGCCGAACCCGCCGCGCCGCCCCTGCCGCTGATCGACCTGCACCCCACCGACCCGCGCTACCTCGCCACCGCTGACGGCCAGACCTTCTTCCCCATTGGCCTCAACATCGGCTGGTGGCAAACCGCCGCCCGCCCCGATTACACCCGCTGGCTCGATGCCTTCGCCCCCAACGGCGGTAACCTGATCCGGGTGTGGATGGCCTCGTGGTCGTTCGGTATCGAGTGGAATGACACCGGCCTGGGCAATTACGATAACCGCCAACAGCGCGCCTGGCTGCTCGATCAACTGTTCGAGATCGCCGCCGAGCGCGGCGTGTACATTGACCTGGTGATCCTCAACCACGGGGCCTTCAGCGATACCACCAACCCCGAATGGGAATGGAACCCCTACAACGCAACCAACGGCGGCATGTGCAAAACGCCGGTCTGTTTTGCTACCGACCCCGCGGCGAAAGAAATGTTCCAGCGCCGGGTGCGTTACATCGCCGCCCGCTGGGGCTACGCGCCGAACCTGCTGGCCTGGGAGTGGTGGAATGAATACAACTGGACGCCGATCCAGGATGGCGATATGGCCGCCTGGACGCAGGAGATGACGCGCTATTTGCAGCAGTTCGACCCCTACGACCACCTGGTCAGCACCAGCAGCGCCGGCGGCATGCACCCGCAGGTCTTCAACCTGCCCGAAATAGACTTTTTGCAGCACCACGCCTATACCTCGCTCGATCCTATCGGCGACTACGCTTCGACCTACAAGTTCTACCAGACGGCGATCCAGCCGCTCAAGCCGGTGGTCTTTGGCGAGTTTGGCTACAACGCCGGGGTGGAAGACAAAGATTCGTTCGATCAGACCGGCATTCACCTGCACAATGGGCTGTGGTCGGCCACCTTCAACCAGTTTGCCAGCCCGGCCATGTATTGGTGGTGGGAGTTGTACATCGAACCGCTCGATTTGTGGTACCGCTTTGGCAGCCTGCACACGTTCATCGCAGGGGTTGACCTGGCAGCCTACGCACCGCTTGGCCCCGGCCAGATCAGCCTGAACGACAAAGTCAATGTCAAGTTGCTCGCCCTGCACACCGACAGCAGCATTCTGGCCTGGGTGCGCCAGAGCAAATACGAAGCCATGATGGCCGCCACCGAGCGCGACAACAAAATCCGCTACGAGAAAGTGGACCCGGCGACGTGGCAATATCACCTCGACCCGCTGGCCGGCCTGACCCTGACCACCACCGCCCTGCCCGATGGCGACTACACCGTGGAATGGTACGACCCGCAAACCGGCGCGTGGCAGCCGCCGCTGGCCGTGCGCGTGGCCGACGGCAGCCTGACGCTGGACGTGCCAACCTTCGAGTTCGACCTGGCGCTGCGCATCTGGCCAGCCCCCTAAACCGTTGCGCTTGACTCAGCCGATAGCGCAGGCTTACAATCAAAGCATGAAACTGTTTCGCCAGCAGAAACCCCTGCCCATTTGGTCTCTGGTCTTGCGTGTGAGCGCGCTGTTTGTCAGCGCGTATGTGCTTTTGCTTATCCTGGCCGGGCGGAGCGGCGAGGCGGCCATCAGCTTCGTGGTGGGTGTGATGCCCATTGGGGTTGGCAGCCTGGCCTTTGGGTTGGCCTGGCGGGCCTGGCGGGCTGGTTATTTCGGCCACCGCCGCGCCTGGCTGCTGATGATGGTGGGCGTGGGCATGTGGGCGGGCGCCGAATGGCTCTATGCGCTGAGCATCTTGCTAGAAAGTACCCTACTGGAGGTGCTGGCCGATGCCACCTGGTTGGGGGGGTATATTCCGTTGGGCTTATCTATTGTGGCATTTCTACAGGCTAACCGCTTTGAGTTGACCCCCCTGAAAGAAGTGATCGCCGTGATCGGCGGCGGACTGATCCCCTTGCTCTTGTTCATCCGTTTTGTCCACCCGTTCCGCAACCCAGAACTGATCCAGGTGCCGGGCAGCCTGGTTGTTGCGGCGCTCTATCCGGCCCTGGATATTTTGATCGCCACCGGTGGCCTGCTGTGCCTGATGTCCTCTGGCAGCAAGCCCTGGCAGCGGCCCTGGTTTTACATCGGCGGCGCGCTGACTTTATTTGCCTATACCGACCTGTGGTACTGGCTGCTCGAATTTTTCCAAATCCAGGGCAGTGATGTTGCCAGCGCCATTCGGGTAGACGTGCCATACAGCCTGGCCTATGTGATCCTCGCCATGGGTTGCTGGCAGGTGGTGGCCGAAGAACGGGCGCAGCGAACTCGTCCGGTATAGGTATCTTGTGTTTCTCCCGACAACCCTTCACGAATTAAAAACCCTCGGCTGGGATGCCCTCGATGTCATCCTCGTCACCGGCGACAGCTACATAGATAGCCCCTACATCGGCGCGGCGGTGATCGGCAAGGTGCTGCACGCGGCCGGCTATCGCGTCGGCATCATCGCTCAGCCGGATATTTCCACGCCCACGGATATTACCCGCCTGGGCGAGCCGCGCCTGTTTTGGGGCGTTACCGGCGGCAGCGTGGATAGCATGGTGGCCAACTACACCGCCACGCGCAAAAAACGCAAGCAAGATGACTACACCCCCGGCGGTGTGAACAACCGGCGTCCCGACCGGGCGGGGATCGCTTACGCCAACCTGATCCGCCGCCACTTCAAGAACACCGCCCCCATCGTGCTGGGCGGCATCGAAGCCAGCCTGCGCCGCGTAGCCCATTACGATTATTGGGATGACAAGCTGCGCGGTTCGATCCTGTTCGATGCCAAAGCCGACTACCTGGTGTATGGCATGGGGGAAAAGACGGTGCTGGAACTGGCCGCGGCGTTGCGTCACAATACGCCAGCGCAGGCTGTGCGCGGCCTGTGCTACATCGCCAAAGAAGCCCCCGCAGGCTATGTGCAACTCCCCTCGCTGGAGGCCGTGCGTGCCGACAAGCACGCCTTCATCGAGATGTTCCACACCTTCTACCACAACACCGATCCGCTGACAGCCAAGGGGCTGTGCCAGCCGCATGGCGACCGCTGCCTGGTGCAAAACCCGCCCGCCGCCTGGGAAACGCAGGCCGAGCTAGATGCCGTTTACGCTCTCGGTTACGAACGCGCCCAGCACCCCTTTTACGAGGCCCAGGGCAAGGTACGCGCCCTCGAGACGATCCAATTTTCTATCCCCACCCATCGCGGCTGTTATGGCGAATGTAATTTCTGCGCCATTGCCGTCCACGAGGGGCGCACCATCCGCTGGCGCAGCGAGGAGGCCATCCTGGCCGAGGCCGAGGCTTTCACGCACACGCCAGGATTTAAGGGCATCATTCAGGATGTGGGCGGCCCGACGGCCAATATGTATGGCTACGAATGCGACAAGAAACTACGGCGCGGCGTGTGCGAGCAAAAACGCTGCACCTTCCCTGGCGTGTGTCCGCTGGTCAAGCCCGATCACCAGCCGCAGACGGCGCTGCTGCGCAAAATCCGGCGTATCCCCGGCGTACGCAAAGCCTTCGTCGCCAGCGGCATCCGCTACGACCTGCTGCTCGAAGATGAAGCCGGCGGCGAAGCCTATCTCAAGGAACTGGTAGCCCACCACATCTCCGGTCAGATGAAGGTGGCCCCCGAACACGTGGATGACGGCGTACTGGGGCTGATGGGCAAGCCTGGCACGGCCTCGCTGCTTGAGTTCAAGCGCCGCTTTGAAAAGCTCACCCGCGAAGCTGGCAAACCGCAGTTCCTCACCTATTATCTGATCGCCGCGCACCCCGGTTGCAGCGAAGCCGAAATGCAGCAGGTGCAGCGCTTCGCCGCCCAAAAGCTGCACATCCACCCCGAACAGGTGCAGGTGTTCACCCCCACGCCATCCACATACTCGACCCTGATGTATTACACCGAGTTAGACCCCTTCACGTTGCAGCCCTTGTTTGTGGAGAAGAATTTGGCGAAGAAGGCGCGGCAGAAAGAAATTGTGACACAGGCGAGATAAACGCCCCGCCAGCGCCGGCGTCAACTGCAAAGCCGGGCCAGAAATCTCTGACCCGGCTTTGTGTTGTCAGCGGGACGGGTTATTGTTCGCCGGTGAGGCAGTTGTGGCCTGCATGAATTCGTCGATCCTGCGGCTTGCTTTGAGTGCGCGAAGGACACAAGTTATTTGTCGAAACGGCCGATTGCCTGTTATAACTACATGGTAGCGCCCCATCGTTTTCGGCGTGCCGATAAAAATACCTTAAGAATATGGAGATACAGATGAACGCTCAACCCACGATCCGCTTCGCCGTGATTGGCGTCAACCACGCCCACATCTACGGTCAGACGAACCTGATGCTGCGCGCTGGCGCAGCGTTTGTTTCGTTTTACGCCTCCGAGCCGGAGTTGGCGGCTGGCTTTGGCCAGCATTACCCGCAGGCGCATCGGGCCGCCAGCGCCGCTGAAATCCTCGAAGACGAAAGCATCCAAATCGTGCTTTCCGCCGGTATCCCTTGTGACCGTGGGCCGCTAGGCGTAGCGGTGATGCGCCACCACAAGGACTACATGAGCGATAAGCCTGGCTTTACCACCCTGGCACAGTTGGAAGAAGCTCGCCGTGTGCAGGCTGAAACCGGGCGCATCTACTCGATCTGCTACAGCGAGCGCCTGGAAAACCCCGCCACCGTGCGGGCCGGGCAACTGGTGCAATCCGGCGCTATCGGCCAGGTCATCCAGACCATCGGCATGGGGCCGCACCGCATCGGCCTGCACAACCGTCCGCCCTGGTTCTTCGAGCGTGAAAAGTATGGCGGCATCCTCGCCGACATCGGTTCGCACCAGGTCGATCAATTCCTCTACTTCACCGGCTCGACCGCAGCCGAAGTGGTGTCCTCGCAGGTGGCCAACTACACCCACCCACAGCACCCCGGCCTGGAAGATTTCGGCGATATGACCCTGCGCAGCGCCACAGCAACCGGATACGTACGTGTCGACTGGTTCACGCCCGATGGGCTGGACACCTGGGGCGATGGCCGCCTGTTCATTCTGGGCACCGAGGGCTACATCGAGCTGCGCAAGTACACCAACGTGGCTTCGGGCGGGCAGGGCGGCAACCACCTGTTCTGGGTTGACCGCCACGGGATGCACTACGAGGACTGCAACCAGGTGGAGCTGCCGTACGGCAAACAGTTGGTTACAGATATTCTCAACCGCACTGAAACGGCCATGCCGCAGGCGCACTGTTTCCTGGCCTCTGAGTTGGCCCTGCGCGCCGAGGCGCAAGCCACCCGCCTGGGCAATCTCAAACCGCTCTAAAAAACAATTCGGAATAACTTACCCCACCCCCGGCTTGGCCCCGAAACGAGGCCGGGGCGTCAAAGCGTATGGGGGTTGAAAACCCGCTTCGATGGTTTTCAACCCCCATACTTATTTTGGCTCTTCCGCCTTTGGCGGGAAATGTCCCAGATTTGGGGTATGAGTGGATGCGAAGCACCCACTCATACCCCAAATCTGGGTCTCCATCCCGTTAAGAACGGGAGATCCCTTATACATTGCTGGGCTTCCAGCCAGATTTTTCGCGGTGTCCGGCGTAGTCGGTGAATTCCTCCAACGCGGCCGATTCGGGCGGGATGCAGCCGTTGTAGTAGGGGTGGCCGGGTTGAATAGGCAGTTCCACCGCCAGGCCGGTGTGCATGGAATAGTACACTCCGGTGACAAGGTCAATCGCGCGGCGGCCGTCGGCCAGGGTGATGGGCAGCTCGCGGCCACTGGCCAGGGCGGTGTGCAGGCGCTGGAACTGGCCCACAAAGCCCTCGGGCGGCTCGGGGGTAAACTCGGCCATTGCCTTTGAGATTTGCTCATCTATCTCTGGTGAAACGCCCTTGAATGTCCACGGGTCGCTGGTGTGGGTGGCGTAGGGGCCGGCCGGGTTGCTTTCGGCCACCAGGTTGGCGAAGCAGTAGCGGTGGCGTGAGATTTCGACTGCCGAGCCGAAGGTGACGCTCAACGCGGCCAGGGAGCCGTTGGCCATCTCGAGGGAGACCGCCAGGGTGTCTTCAATCTCGGTGGGATTGACCAGGGCTTTGCCGCGGGCGAACACGCTCCTGGCTGGCCCGGCGATCTCATACAGTGCGTCGTGGGCGTGAATGGCATGGCCGATGAAAGCCCCGCCCAGGGCGGCGCGCCAACTGGCACGCCAGCGCACCGAGAAATAGCCCGCCGGGCGCTGCCAGTGCGTTTCCACCGTGCTGAGGAACAGCTTGCCGGTGATCCCCAGCGCCATCAGGTGTTTGAGACGTTGCAAGCCTGCGCCAAAACGGTAGTTGAAAATCGGCATCACCCGCCGCCCGGTGCGCTGCTCAGCCTCAGCCAGCCGGTCAATATCACCCAGCGATCCGGCCACGGGTTTCTCCGAGAAGGCCAGCTTGCCTGCTTCCATTGCGCCGATGGCCATGGGCGTATGCAAGTAGGGTGGGGTGGTGATGTCAATGATGTCCAAATCGGGCATGGCGTAAAGCGCCTGTACATCAGTCACCACGCGCGGCACGCCGAATTCATCGGCGCGCCGTCTGGCCTTCTCCTCGACCACATCGCATATTGCCAGCACCTCAAACTGATCCGCCAGGTGGCGGTAGGCATCCAGATGCCCGCCGCTAATCGCCCCGCAGCCAACCAAGCCCACACGCAGTCGTTCGTTCATTTTGCCTCCATCCCGCTCATCTAATCTATTTAGCTGGCCTTCTTGCCGTCTATGCCGGCAAAATCTACCTCGTAGGTTTCACCGCTGCGCAGGGTGATGCGTGCGCTGAGCGGCGAGAACGACGCATTGATCGCGCTGATTTCCACCGATTGAATGGGGGAAAGCTCTGCTTCGCTCCACGGGCTGTCGTTGGTTTTGTGCAGCAGCGCGGTGATCATCAACTCCATCGGCGGGTTTTTATCCATGCGCCGTTTATGGGCGTAGATCACCGTGCTTTCCTCCGCCTCCACATTGTAACCGCGGTGTACCAGCGCCTCCAGCCTGTCCCAGCCGCCGTAGGCGATCAGGGCGGTTTGGCGGCCTGGGACGGCGGCAGTGATGCCCATGCAGTTTGGCCCGTCGAAGCGGCGCACCGCGGCTGCCACGCCGTTCTCGTGCGGCAGGCCGTAATGGCCCAGGGTCAGCTCATGTTCAAAGGCCATGCGCGAGCGGTCAACGCGGAGGATGCCGTTGGGCAGGATGATGTCAGCCAGGTCAATGATATAGCCCACACCGTTGTTGGGGGGCTTGCGCATGATCGCCTGGCGGTAGATCACGCCGCCGCGCGTGCCGTTGTAGAGCATAGATTGCGAAGTGGTGTAGCTGGCGTTTTTCTGCGAGTCGTTCTTGAGCGCCAGGCCGGTCAGGTAGAAATTGATGTCGTCGCCGCGCAGGTCGCGCGGGTCGAGGCTGCGGAAGCTGTACTCCATTGATGTGCCGCCCTGCGGGTTGTGGTCTTCCCACGGGAAATGGGTGTTGAAGGCCAGCTTGGAGTAGTTGTGGTCTTCGTAATAGACCTTACCGGGGATGATCTCGGATGTACCGCTCGATCCATAGTTGACCAGGGCCAGCCCCGGTTCTTCCAGGATATTGACATGGGCGCGCCCGTCCAGGGTCTCCCAAAAGCCTTCGTTTTCCACCGCCGTCCAGAATGGCGAATCGTCAGGGAGGGCCAGGCACAGGAAGGGCAGGAACATCAGGAACGGGCTGGCCGGGCAACTATAGTTCTGGATGATGAACTCGCGGTGACCGTAGAATCCCAGGCTGGGGATGCCGTTTTCATAGAAATCTTCGCGGGTCACAAACTGAAGGATCGAACCAGAGCACAGTCGCCGCGCCAGGCCGGGGTCCAGCGGGGTCTCGCCCTTGAGCATGAAGGAGATCGGGAATCCGCCTGAGATCCAGGTGCGGTAGCAGATGCTACGTGCCCACATGTTGATATACCCATCGCGCCCGAAGAAATTGGCGTAGGTCTTCATCAATTGGTGGGCCGAGGCCTCAATCGCTGCGGCGATCTCAGGGTAGTATTGGTCGCCGAATGTGCGCGCCCAGATTGTGCCATAGACCACAAACAGGCTGATGGTGTAGTAATTGTAGGTTTGCTCCAGATACCAGCCGCTGCCGGAGTGATACGAAACCACCCACAGCAGGTGGTTTTTGAGCAGTTCGTCGTCAATGGCATAGCCGTTTTTCTTGAGGAATGAGAGCGCCATGATATTGAAGATGCGCCAGTTGTTTTGGGTGGTGCGGTGATGCGCCCACTTGGAGACGGTCACGGCGATGGCGTCTTGCTGCTCCTGGGTATAGTAGGGCCAGATGATATCCGGCAGCAGCAGCAGAGTCTTGAACAGGCCGCCAAATTCGCAGGTAAATTGATAGGTCGCGTCGGGCAGATCCCCGGGGATGGGCAGTGAGTTGGGATGACCGGGAGTCAGGGCGGTGTAGATCTGTTGGCAATAGTATTCGCGCAGCTTGATCCCGCGCATCTCCGTTTCGGGGTTCAGGTGCATCAGCGGCCCGGCCAAAGTCAAGGTGCGCTCAAGGGCTTCAAACTCGAACGAACGCCAACGCCAGGGTGGGTCGTCGGGCTGGGGGTAGGCTTTGCCTGGCACAACAGGGAAGGCAAAGGGGGTATGGATGGATTGGACGTGTTGGAAGGCACGCTCCAGCAGGTGCCGGGCGCACTCGATGTAATGCGCTTTGGTCATGCCAGTGTAGGGGCTGAGTGTGAGGTCTGGGTTGGTGACTGAATAGGCATTTTTCATGCTGTGCGCGCTCCTGGTTCTAAATTGTACTTTTATTTTACCTATTTTTGTCTGATTTTACCGATTTGTTTGAACTCGCCCCAACCGAATTTACCAGCGTTCAACCCCTGCTGGCAGGAATCAAACCAGAGGTGTTGCCCGACGCCATTTGCCGGGGCAACGCGCATACCAACGAAAAATACCAGAGCCAGGGTTTGCCAGGCTGCCCTCCCCTTCGAATATCATTGAGGGATAGCCCCTCCATTTCCCTCTTTTCCATCAAGTTTGCCCGCTCTCTTATTGCCGAACAACGCTACTTTTGTCGGCTCGATAAGATTCTATAAAATTACCTGCTCAAGGTGCTTTCCGGCCTACCACAACTCTCAATTTAGATGCGTTCACCCTGAGCAGGCGGCAAACCGCTGTCCCTTGCTACTTGCCACCTGCTACTTGCTCCCTGTTCCGGCCCTCTCCTTCACCGCTTTGACAAATGCCACGAACAACGGATGCGGGCGGTTGGGGCGGGAGAGAAATTCGGGGTGGAATTGGGTGGCGAGCATGAAGGGATGGTTGGTCAATTCGGCGATCTCCACCAGGCGGCCATCGGGCGAAAGGCCCGAGAAGCGCATGCCCTGTTCTTCCATGCTTTCGCGAAAGGAGTTATTGAATTCGAAGCGATGGCGGTGGCGTTCGTGTACTTCTGGCTGCTGATAGGCATCGGCGGCTTTGCTGCCCGGCAATAACGCACAGGGGTACAACCCCAGGCGCATCGTGCCGCCCATATCGGCGATGCCGCGCTGATCGGGCATCAGGTCAATCACCGGGTAACAGGTGGATGGGTCAAACTCGGACGAGTTGGCATCCTCATAGCCGAGGACGTTGCGGGCAAATTCGGTCACCATCAGTTGCATCCCCAGGCACAGCCCCAGGTAGGGAATCTGATGTTCGCGGGCGTAGCGGGCTGCCATGATCTTGCCCTCGATGCCGCGGCTGCCAAACCCGCCTGGCACCAAAATGCCATCGGCGGCGCGCACGGCCTCCCAGCCCTTGCCTTTTTCTAATTCCACCGAATGCACCCAATTAATTTCGACTTTGACGCCTTGCGATAGCCCGGCATGATGAAGCGCCTCGCGCACGCTCATGTAGGCGTCGTGTAATTCCACATATTTCCCCACCAGGGCCACGCGCACCTGTGGCCGTTCGCTGCGTTCGGCAGTTACCAATTGCTCCCAACCGCTCCAATTGGGTTCGCTGCGCGCCTGTAAACCGAGGCGGCTCATCAAATAATCACCAATGCCGATGCGTTCAAGCAGCAGCGGCACTTCGTACAGCACATCGGTCGTGACCATGGGGATCACGGCGCGCTTTTCCACATCGCAAAACAGGGCGATCTTCTCACGCATCTCCTCGGTAACGGGGTGATCGGAGCGCGCCACGATCACATTGGGCGAAATGCCAATCGAGCGCAATTCACGCACCGAATGCTGCGTGGGCTTGGTCTTCAGTTCGTTGGTCGCGCCGATATGCGGCAGCCAGGTGACATGGATGTACAGGGTGTTGCCGGGGCCGGCGTCAGAGCGCATCTGGCGCAGCGCTTCGAGGAAAGGCAGCGATTCGATGTCGCCCACCGTGCCGCCCACCTCCACCAGCACTACCTCGGCCCCGGTGGTCTTGGCCACCAGCCCGATGCGGCGTTTGATCTCATTGGTGATGTGCGGAATGACCTGGATCGTACCCCCCAGGAAATCTCCCCGCCGCTCTTTGGCGATCACTTCGTTGTAGACCTGCCCGGTGGTGATATTGCAGACACGGTTGAGGCTGGTATCAATGAAACGCTCGTAATGCCCCAGGTCGAGGTCGGTTTCCGCGCCATCGTCGAGGACGTACACTTCGCCATGCTGATAGGGGCTCATCGTGCCAGGGTCAACATTCAAATAGGGATCAAGTTTCTGGATCGCCACCGGAATGCCGCGTGCCTTGAGCAACTGGCCCAAAGCTGCCGCAGTAACCCCTTTGCCCACGGAACTGACCACGCCGCCGGTGAAAAAAATATACTTCGTATCCAATCCTGCCTCCAAAAATAAAGGAAGTGGGGAGGCTGACAGAGCGGCCTCCCCACGATGGTTGGTTGTTTGTTTTGATGTTCAAATTGGGTGTCGTTTTATCCCACCACGCGTGCCAGGTCTTCGGCGGCCCGGCGCATCTCCAGGAAGATCAACCCCAATTTGGCCTGTTCACGCGCCAGCACCGTCAGCACGGCTTCTTGCCCAACGGCTGAGAGAATGACAAAGCCATTGTTGCCGCGAATGTACACCTGTTCCAGCGCACCCCGTCCCAGTTCCATCGAGATGCGTTCACCGAGGCTCAACATGGCCGCCGACATGGCCGATACGCGATCTTCTTCAACCTCGGCGGGCAAGGCTGAGGCCATAATCAGGCCATCTACCGAGACGACGGCGGATGCTTCAATATCGGGTGATGCGGCCTGCATTGCGCGCAAGCGTTCTACCATGATTTCAGTGCGTGATTTAGCCATAGGTTTGCCTGTGTAAAGTTGTTTTGGAAGTGTGCAGGGGGGATTAACGATGAAATTATCCGAGTTTATCTCTTATGCCGCACCAAGTCTACCATAATTTTTCCTGATTGGGAGATGTGGATGCGCTTGCTTACAGTCTTGTTGTTTCGGTGAATCGCGCGTGATAGAAAGCGCATTGATCAGGGTGTGGGTGTGGCCGTTGGCAGGTTGTAGGCACGCAAAATGGTCACATCTACCACGATAATTTCGGGGCTGATCTTGCCCGACATGCCCTGGATCATGCCCTTGAAATCTACCAGCATCTTGCGGTCGAGTTCGAGAGCGGTTTCGGCAGGCACGCCGATCAAGATGACGCTGCCGCCCGAGAACAGGTTTTTCAGTTCCACCAGGCCGTCGGTGGTTACGTTATCCACCTCGGCGGTCCAGGAGACCAGCTTGCCCGGCAAAGTGGTGATGTAGTCCTGCTTTTGCAGGTCGGTCATGGCTTTGTATTGGCTGAGCAGTTGATTCAGGGTCAGGTTCAAGTCGCCGCTGGGTGAAACGGTGACGATGGCGGTCGGCTCGCCGGGCAGGGACGGGCGCGGCGTGGCGGTGAGGGTGGCGGTTGCCGGTGGGGTGGCGGTGGGCGGCTGGGTGGGCGTGGCCGTCGGGCGGGGTGTAGCTGTCAATTGGATGACGCTGATGCGCGTCACTTCTTTGACTTTGGTGACCTCGATGATCTGCGTGGCGTCGCCAGCGGGCATGGCGGCGATGGTGCCCGCTACGGCTGTTTCGATAGCGCCTGCCGCAGGCTGCCCGCCGCAGGCGGCCAGTTGCGCCAGGACGATCAGCCCCAGCAGGATTGATAGGGTGCGGATGGTGATTGTCTTCATGAATTCTTCTCCAAAGGGTTTCGGGTGGGGCGAGTATACCATCACCCAATTTTCATCCATTACTGTGCCGCGCCGAGGGTTTCAACAACCTCGCGCAATTGGTCTGGAATGGGAATGTCTTGCGGGCATTTCGACAGGCATTCGCCGCATTCGGTGCAGGCATCGGCTTTCAGACCGCTGATCTTGCCGCCGGGGTACCAGGGCCCCCAGGCTTTATCGCTGCCAAGTCGTTCGTAGGCTTCGCGGGCCTGCTGCTCCATGCCCCATACTTTATACCAGTTCATATAGCGGAAGTTTTCGGCGATATTGACCTCGTTGGGGCAGGGCATACAATACTCGCAGCCGGTGCAATACAGGTCGGCCAGCTTTTGATTGCGTTCCATCAGCGACAGCACGGCGGCGGTCTCTTGATCATCCAGACCGCCCACGCGGTTGGCCGAGGCCACATTTTCTTCCACCATTTCGAGCGTGTTCATGCCCGAAAGGGCAATGTTGACGGCCGGGTTGCTCCAGACGAAGCGCAGAGCCACTTCGGGGGTCTTCATTTCGAGCATCCCATCGCTATCCACCAGCAGGCCATCGGGCAGCGCCAGGCGGCCACCCGCGACCGGCCCCATAATCGTCACGCCCAGGCCCTTTTCGGCGGCGCGGGCGATAGCTGGTTCGTTGTGGCGGTCGAGGTAGTTGTATTGCATCAGTACGCCAGCAAATTCACCGCTATCTATCAATTGAATGATGTTATCTTCGGTATCGTGGGACGAAAAGCCGATGTGCTTCACCAGCCCTTCGGCCTGCGCCTGGCGGGCGGCAGCCAGGGCCATATCTTTGCGGGCAAACAAGCTCTCGAAGACATTCCAGCGCAGCCCGTGGAACAGGATCAGGTCAATGTGTGTGCCGAGGCGTTCCAGGCTCAGGTCGAGCTTTTTACGCCAGGTGTCGGCCTGGGCCTCTTCTTCAGAACCGGCGGGGATTTTGGTGACGATGAAGAGCTTGCTGCGTTCGTAACCCTGGATAGCACGGCCCACGGCCACTTCGTTGAAGCCTTTGCCATAGACATGGGCCGTATCAATGTAGTTGATGCCCAAATCGAGGCCGCGCTGCAAAATGGGAGCAGCCAGTTCGGGGTCGGTTTGCCCCTCGTTGCCGGGCAGCCGCATCGCGCCAAAGCCCAGGTTCGAAGCCAGAAAGCCGGTTTGTCCGTATGGTTTGTATTGCATGATGTCTCCTTGTCTACTTGATTATTGAAATACCAGGTCTTCACGTCCAGCCAGGCGGTCGTGGATGCGTTCGACCACAACATCGAGATGCCTGGCCTGGTTGACGAAATCGAGGTCATCTGAGCGAATGGTCAGCACGGGGCAGCTATCGAACCCGGCCAGCCATTCTTCATAAAAACTGTCGAGCAGTGTCAGATAATCGGCACCGATGCCACTCTCGATGCTGCGCCCGCGTTGCTGAATGCGTTGCAGCAGCACCGGCACGGGGGCCTTGAGGTAAATGAGCAGGTCGGGCGGGGGCAGCTTTTCCACTACCAGGTCGAACACCCGGCGGTAGGCGTGGTAATCGCGTTCGCTCAGGTTGCCCAGGTGATGCAGGGCGCGGGCGAAGATGTGGGCATCTTCATAAATAGAGCGGTCGAGGATGGCCGAGCGCGCCGCATCTACCAATTCGAGATATTGCCGGGCGCGATGGCCCAAGAAGAAGACCTGCAGATGAAACGACCAGGCGCGCATATCGGTGTAAAAATCACCCAGGTAGGGATTATCGGCCACTGATTCGTAAGCCGATTGCCAGCCCAGGCGAGCGCCAATGCGTTCGGTCAGCGAAGTTTTTCCAGCGCCGATGTTCCCGGCAACCAACACCAGATGTTTGCTCATCGTGAAACTCCATCCTGGCAAGGAATGATGCGAAGTACAACGTTTTTGCAATGTCCTTTCAAAAACATACGGAATTGGCAAAAACAAGTGAAGTATAATACAAATGCACTCCTGATCATGGGGAGGATATGTGTTGAACCGGGATTTGGGATGAAACATCCCTTTTTATTGTTGTCGTGCCACATACCATGAATCAAACCCGCACCGCATCCACTTCAACAGCGCCGGCGGTCGAAGCTTCTTCTCGCTGGCAGCGTTTTTGGCGTTTGCAAAGCAAGCTGATCGTGCCTTACGTGCTGTTGACCCTGTTCATTGCCGCCCTCGGTACGTTTGTGGTAACGCGCCTGGTGGCCGGGAGCATTCGCGAACGCTTCGAAAACCAGGTGAAACAAGCCAGTGAAGTGGCGACCGATGGTGTGCGGCGGCGTGAGCGCGCGCACCTCGAAAATTTGCGTGCCTTAGCCAACACCCTGGGTGTTGCCGAAGCCGTACAGGCGGCGGATTTCGCCCAACTGGATACCCTGCTCAAACCCCTCGTCCTCAATGCCCGCCCCGACCTGGTGACCGTGGTAGACCGCCAGGGGCGAGAGATCGTCACCTGGGGGCGCGACCCGCAAACCGAACAATATCTGCTGGCGCAAGGATATGATTTTTCTGCCGTGGCGGTCATTCAGCAAGCCTTGTCGCAGCCGCCAGACGCCACGGGCGATAAATTTACCGGGTTACTCGATACCGCCTATGGCCCGGCCTTTGTCACCTCGGTGGCTGTCATTGGGCCAGATGAAGAACGGGTCGGCGCGATGATGATCGGCACACTGCTGGAGACCCTGGCGCTTGAACTGGAAGAACAATCGCACGCGGCGATTGGCCTGTTCGACCTGCCCGGCGCGACCCTGCTGGCAACCACCCTGCCGCAGCCGGCGGAAATCGCCCCGGCTTTGAGCAGCCTGGCGGCCCAGGCCGATGCGCAAAACGCCACCGCCATGGATGTCAGCCTGTATGGCCGCCCCTACCAGGTGATGTACGTCCCCTGGATGCTGCGCGGCGAGCAGATGGGGTGGTTGGGTGTGATTTTTTCGAGCAATTTTCTCGTTTCCAGCGACACCACCAACCGCCTGCTGTTCACGCTTATTTTCACCGCCGCTACCCTGGGGGTGATTTTGGTGGGCTTTGGCATTTCACAGCATATCGCCCGGCCTATTTTGCGGCTGCGCTCCATGTCGCAGGCGGTCGCCGCGGGCGATCTCGACCAGCGCATGGGCATCCAACGTTCCGATGAGATCGGCGACCTGGCTGATGCTTTCGACGTGATGACCGAGCATTTGCGCCTGCGCACCGCCGAAGCCGAACGCCTGTATCAGGAAGCCGTGCAGCGCAACCGCCAACTGGCCGAGGCCAATGCCCGGCTGCAAGCCACCCAGTTACAGCTTGTCCAATCTGAAAAGCTGGCTGCCGTGGGGCAACTGACCGCCGGCATCGTTCACGATGTCAAAAACCCGCTGGCGGTGATCAAGGGCCTGGCCGAACTGCTCGAAGAAGACCTGAGCGACCCCGAAGAAACGCGCAAAGAACTGCGCGTGATCCGCGAGAGCGCCGAAAAGGCCAGCCGCATCGTCGGCGACCTGCTCAAATTTGCCCGCCAATCTGCCTCCGAGATGCAGCCGCACGATTTACGCGAGACCATCGAAGCCTCACTGCGCCTGACCGATTACCTGCTGCGCAAAGCCTATATCCGCGTGACGAAAGAACTGCCCGACAGCCCGGTGATGGTCAATTATGACTCGCAGCAAATTGAACAGGTGTTGATCAACATGATTCACAACGCCATTCAAGCCATGCCCGAACGCGGCAGCCTGTTGGTGGGCCTGAACCAGGCCGACGGGCAGGTAGCTCTGTCCATTCAGGACAGCGGCAGTGGCATTGCGCCAGAAAACCTCCAGCGCATTTTCGACCCCTTCTTTACCACCAAGCCCGAAGGCCAGGGAACTGGCCTGGGGCTTTCGATGAGCTACGGCATCATCGCCAATCACCACGGGCGCATCGAGGTAGCAAGCGAATTGGGGCAGGGGACAACGTTCACGATCATCTTGCCAGGCATCAGCAAGAATCTGCCTGAAACGGAGTCATTGCATGGATAACCGCAAAGTTTTGGTCGTTGACGATGACGAAGCCCTGCTGCACATGATGATGCTGGCTGTCCGGCGCAGCAGATATGAAGTGAGCGGGGCCAACTGTGCCGCCGAAGCGCTCCGCTTGCTGCGCGAGCAAGGCCCTTTTGCTGTGATGGTAACCGATATTATGATGCCCGACATCAACGGGATTGACCTGATGCGCCAGGCGCGGGCCATGGACGTTTATATGCAGGTGATCATGATTACCGCGGCCGGTTCGTTGGACACGGCCATCGCTTCGCTGCGCGCCGAAGGCGCGTACGATTACCTGCTCAAGCCGCTCGAGTCGATGGATCGTCTGACCTCCACCATCCAACGGGCGCTCAACGTGCGCCGGCTGAACCTCGAACGCCAGCACCTCTACCTTCAGGTGCAGGCCGATGCCGAGCGGCTGCGGGCGCTGATCGCCAACACGGGGGATGCGATCTTATCGGCAGACGAAAAGGGCGTTCTCACCATCGCCAACCCGGCCGCGGCCTGCCTGCTGGGGCGCGAAGCCCCAGAATTGATCGGCCAGCCCGCACGCGCCTGCCTGCCGGCTTCGCTCTCGGCGATCATTGAGAACTGGCAGGTACTCTCCAGCCATTCGCCGATCACGTTGGAAGTTCCCTGGGCCGATAATTCGGTGCAAATGGTCAACCTGACCCCCTTATTGCACGATGGCGCCTGGGCCGGGTGGGTAATGGTGCTGCGCGACATTACCCACTTGAAAAAACTGGATGACCTCAAGGCGCAAATGCTGACCGAAGCCGCCGATAAAATTCGCTACCCGCTCGTTCAGGCGGTCAATGCCCTGGCCGAACTTGATTTGCTGTCCAGCCAGGATGAGCGCGTGGCGGGCATTGTCTATCGCCTGACCAAAGTGTGGGGGCGCATTCAGGAATGGGTGGACGACCTGCCCACCTTGCTCCACCTGGATGCCGGTTTGCAGGTCAAAATTACCCGGGTCAACCTGTTGGCGATGCTCAACGAATTGAAGCCTGAATGGGACACGGGCAAACTGGCCGACCGCGGTTTGAAACTCTCCATGGAACTTGAGCCACGCCTGCCAGCGGTACGCGCCGATGCGGCGCTGTTGCGCCAGATGCTCAATGGCCTGATCCATCGGGCGATGATGCGCAGCCAGCGCAGCGGCGAAATCCGCGTGCGGGCGCGTACCCACCGCAACCAGGTCTGGCTGGATGTCAGCGATGACGGCCCGGCGGTCAGCGAAAAAGACCTGCCCCACATCTTCGAGAAGTCCATCGTTCGCCTGGATGCAAGCCCAGACAACGCCGGCCTAGAGTTGCCTCTGGTCAAGGCCATCCTCGACCGCATCGGCGGGCAAGTGTGGATCGGCGGCGAAGGCCCGATTGGCAGCACCGTCACCATCTGCCTGCCCACCGCTTCGCGCACCGACTCGTTGAAGGTTTGATCACCCATGAAACGCCAGCGCACATCGCCGGGGGAAAACACGGCTGCTGCCGATGACCGCCGCACGGCCATCGGCGACCTGGCGCGCTGGTTTCTGCTCATTTTCATCATTTTGCCAACCCTGTTTTGTTGTGGGCAAATCGCCTTGCTTGGGCTTGTGCCAGCCAGCGCCGGGCCGATTCACTCGCAGATCGAGGTCAGCTATCGTCCCTGGGAAGGCAGCGGGTTTCAACCCGTCTCGACGCGGGTGATCGCAGAAATTATCCGCGATTCTCGTGAAGATGATCGAATGCCGCCTTTCCCCGCTGAATGGGTCATCATCGGCACCCCCTATTGGCCCACCGCCACGCTTCCTTCGCCACTGGCGCACACCGCCACCAGCCAACCCGCCCCCGCCTTCACCCCGACCGCCACCGCGGCTGCGGCCTTGCCAACCGACACGGTTGCGGCCTTGCCAACCGACACGCCCACGGCCAGCCCTTCACCCACGCCCACGCAAACGCCGCCTCCACCGACCACCACGCGCAGCGCAACCCATTCGCCGACCGCCACACACACTGCCACGACTACTCGCCCGCCGCAACTGCCATCGGCCACTCACACCAGCCTCGCCCCCGCCACGCGCACCCGCACCCACACGCCCACCGCCACGCGCACCATCACTGCCACGGCCACGCGCACCCGTACCCACACGCCCACCGCCACGCGCACCATCACTGCCACGGCCACGCGCACCCGCACCAACACATCCACGGCAACGGCCTCGCGCACCGCCACATGGACGGCCACCGGCACAACCACCCGCACGTCTACCCCCACCCCAACCGCAACCCCCACGATCACCCACACCCCATCGCACACGCCCACGCCCACCGCAACGGCGACACCAACGGCCACCTTCACAGCCACAGCCACCGGGACGCACACGCCCACCTTCACCCCCACTGCGACCCCGACCGCGTCGTTTACGCCCACGCCCACCGATACACCCACCATCACCCCCACCCCCACCGAAACCTTCACCCCCACGCCCACCGCCACTCGCGTGACCATTTCCCCCATCCTCGAAGGGACGGTGGAGCCTGGCGTTGATACTTGCACCGCCTACTGGGGCTACAATAACCCCAACGCCTACCCCGTCACGCTGGCGGCTGGCACCTCAGACAACCAATTCATCCCCGGCGGCGATTTGGGTCAGCCATCCGATTTTTCCCCCGGCAGGCAGGTTGCCGTGTTCGCTACCACCTGGTCGGGCGGCGGCAACCTGGTGTGGAGCCTCGACGGCCGCACGTCTACGGCTGGCTGGTGCAACCCGCCCACCGCCACGCCGACGGCGACCGCGACACCGACGCCAACCCCCACCGGCACGGCCACCCCACTCACCTTTCCCTTGCCCAGCGGAGGCGAGGTGGCCTGTGGCGAATCACACCAGATTGACCTCGGTTTCGATACCTTCATTCGTTACATCATCTACTATGAATTTCTGGCGGTCCCCGATCTCAGCGCTTGCGGCGGCAACTCGGGCGATTCCGGTTTTTGTATGGACTGGGTGTTCCTCGATTTGGAACATTCTGGCGGGGCGCGTTGGAACAGCGTCTTCAACTGGGGGGATACCGAGGCGGGCAATAACGGTTCGTTAGGCGACATTGCGCCTGAACCCGACAACTACCCCGTTGTCGGCTACGCCGGCATTGTCATCCCGGTCAACGGGACTTATCGTTATCTCTACATCGGCACAAACGATTGCCCCGGCAACGGCGGCGAGGGCGACCCGGCGCAGGTTTTCTCCATCGAGGTTTATCCCTGAACCATCATCGGTCACTCGCGCGTAATCAGGCGCACCGCACGGTCGTAAAAGAAATAATCCCACGCCCAATCAATCAGCACGATCAGCCGATTGCGGAAGCCCACCAGGTTGATCAGGTGGACGAACAGCCACACCAGCCAGGCGGCAAAACCGCGGAAGGTCATCTTGCCCAGGCGGGCCACGGCTGAATTGCGGCCAATCGTCGCCAGTGAGCCGGGGTCGCGGTAGATGAACGCCTTCGCCGGGCGGTTGTTCAGCCTCGCCAGGATATTGGCGGCGGCGGTTTCGGCCTGCTGCACGGCCACGGGCACCATCATCGGCAGGGGAACGCCATCTTTTTCCAGGTAGGCGGCATCACCCACCACATACACATCGAGCTGGCCGGGGATGTTCAGTTCGGGGGTCACTTTCACCCGGCCCAGGCGGGCCTGTTCCACGCCCAATTGATCGATCAACGCCGCGGCGCGCACCCCGGCGGACCATAGCAGCGTGTTGGCGGGGATGGTCTCGCCGTTTTCGAGCGTGACGGTTTGCCCGTCATACGCGCTCACTTTGGCGTTCAGGCGCACTTCCACATGCTTGGCGGCCAGCGCTTGCACCGCCGTTTGCTGCAAATTGGCCGGGAAGCCGGGCAGGATGGTGCCGGCTGCTTCGAGCAGGATCACGCGCACATCGTCCACATCCAGCCAGGGATAATCGCGGCGCAGCACCAGGCGGATCAACTCGGCGAAGGCTCCGGCGCTCTCAACGCCGGTTGGCCCGCCGCCAACGATGACGAAGCTCAGCAGCGCCCGGCAGCGTTCGGCGGCATCTTCACCGGCGGCCTGCTCGAACTGGTTTAGCACATGGTTACGCAGGGTGATGGCGTCGCCCAAATCTTTGAGCGTGAAGGCATTCTCCGCCAGCGAGTCGTTGCCGAAGAAGTTGACGGCGGCTCCAGCGGCGATGATCAGGGCGTCGTAAGCCAGTGGGCCGCGGCTGGTCTGCACCATTTGGGCGGTAAAATCCACGCCAGCCACATCGGCCAGCAAAAACTCGATATTTTTGTCCTTCTGGAAGACCGCCCGCACCGGGTAGGCGATCTCGTGCGGTGAGATGCCCGCCGTGGCGACCTGGTAGAGCAGGGGTTGGAAGAGGTGGTAATTGCGCCGGTCAATCAGCGTGACCTTCACGGGCTTCCCGGCCAACTTCTGGGCGGCGCGCAGCCCGCCAAAACCAGCGCCAATGATGACGATGTGTGGGATTGTGGACATGGGATACCTCATTCCTTCTCTTGACACCGTTCCACGGTGTCAAGGCTGGTTGACGCTCCGCGTCAGATTGGACACGGGGCGCCCGATGCGGGTGACACCGCGCGGAGCGGATGTCACCCGGCCAAACTCGATTGTGAAAATTATAACAAATAAGCGACAATTTGGATAGGATTAGTGAAATTAATCACAAGCTGAAGAAAACCCCCTCAGCCGTGTTATGAGCGTGTTCTGCCTGGAATATCCAGGCAGAACACGCTCAGGCGCCCTGCTACCCGTTTAGCTTCGCCTCGATCACCCCCACAACCTCCCCCAACGTCTGCTCATCAAAAGCAAACTTCGCCCCCGCCGCGGCGTACATCTCCGGCAGCGTGACCGTGCCGCCGAGGGAGAGCGCCCGGCGGTAGGCGGCCACCGCGCCGGCCTGGTCTGCGGCATTGCCGCCCTGGGCGTTGCGGTAGATTTGCAGCGCGCCCAGTTGTGCCAGGCCGTATTCGATGTAGTAAAACGGCACCTGCGAAATGTGCAGTTTGCGCTGCCAGCCGGTGGCCACCCAATCTTCGAAGCCGCTGTAATCTACGCCGACCATGAAGCGCTGCCATAGAGATGTCCAGCAGGCGTCGCATTCGGCGGGGAGGCGGGCGGCGGCGGGGTTTTGGTAGGCCCAGTGCTGGAAGGCATCTACCACGGCCATGTAGGGCCAGAAGGACAGCATCTCTTCCAGGTGTTCGGCCAGGGCGCGGTTGGCATCTTCGGGGGTGTAGAAGGTGCCGGCCAGGTAGGGGGCGGAGAGCAGTTCCATGCCCATCGAGGCCACCTCGGCAAATTCGAGCGGCACCTGTTTCTGCTGGAAATAGGGCAGGGGGGCGCTCTCGAAGGCGTGGAAGGCGTGGCCGCCCTCGTGCAGCAGGGTTTGGACATCTTCGTGCAGGCCAACCGAGTTGGCGAAGATGAAGGCGCGCTTGGCTACGGGGTAATCGGTGCAGTAGCCGCCGGGGGCTTTGTTCTTGCGATTGTCGAGGTCGAGCAGGTTTTCGCCGCGCATGATGGCGAAGTATTCGGCCAGGGCGGGGTCTACCTGGCGGAAGATGGCCTCGGCGCCGTTTTCAAGTTCTGCGATGTGCTGGTAGGGCCGCAGGGCGGGGCGCGACAGCGGGTCTACGAGCAAATCCCACGGGCGCAGGGCCTCCACGCCAAGCTGCTGGCGGCGCTTTTCGTGTAACCTGCGCACCGCCGGGACGACGACTTTTTCGATGGCGTTGTGGAAGGTGGTGCAATCGGCGGGGGTGTAATCGAAGCGCAGCATTTGCTGCCAGCGGTAGGCGCGGTAATCGGGGCGTTCGGCGTTGGCAGCCAGTTGGCAGCGCACGTCCATGAAGCGCTGCCACAGGTCGTTGAACGCCTGGCGGTCGGCCAACTGGCGTTCTGCGGCGCGACGCCAGGCCGTCTCGCGTGTGGGGCGGTGGGGGTCGCGGGCGAAGGGGCCAAGCTGTGAGATCGTCAACTCAGCCCCGTGCCAATCCACCGTTTGCGCCCCGCTGATTTTGTCGTATTCGTTGGCGAGTTGTAATTCCTGGCTGAGCAGGGGCAGATTGGCCTGGCGGAACAGGTCGGCTTCGGTTTTCAAGTTGCGCAGGGGGATGGCGAAGCCAGCCGGTTGCAGGCCGCTGGCGAGCAGTTTTTGTTTCAGGCGTTGGTCGGCTTCCTGGGCCTGGGGGTAGATTTCGTCGAGGAATTGCTGGTAGGCGCGGTCGGTGGCGGGGTCGGCGGTGTTGACGGTGCTGGCGACGTAGAGGCGTTGGTAGCGTTCGTAGATCAGGGCTGCCAGGTGTGACCAATCGGCCAGCCAATCGTTGACGGTGGCGGCGGAAAGCGGGCGGGCGAGCAGCGCGGCCACGTGTGGTTCGATCTGCGACCAGGGCCAGTCCATAAAATCGGTGGCGAGAGCGGGGAGGGTCATTGAGTTTCCTTTTGGGTGTGAATATCATTTTTGGCGTAGGCGCGCATCAGGGCGTAAACGCAGGCTTCGTCCAGGTGGATGCCAGCCTGATCGATCAACTGGGCGAAGGCATCTTGCACATCGGCGGCCTGGTGATAGGGGCGGTCGGAGGTGGCGGCGTCGAAGATGTCGGCTACGGCGATGATGCGTCCCACCAGCGAAACGTTTTTCAGCCCCAGGGGGTAGCCTGCGCCGCTGAGCCGCTCGTGATGCTGCGAGATGCCTTCCAACTCGGTTTGCAACATGCGCACCCCGCCCATGATGTGAGCGCCGATAGCGGGGTGTTTTTTCATTTCGCCATATTCCTCGCCGGTCAGCGAGCCGGGTTTGTTCAAAATATTGTCGGGGATGCCAATTTTGCCCACGTCGTGCAGCAGCCCGGCAATGCGGATGTGGTGGAGCGTTTCGGCGGGCAGGTTCATTTCGCGGGCCACGGCCACGGCGAAATCGGAGACGCGCTGCGAGTGGCCTTCGGTGTAGGGGTCTTTGGCATCTATGGCCGCCGAGATGACGCGGATCACGTCGAGGAAGAGTTCTTCGGTGTTCTGGTAGAGCGCCACAATTTGCAGCACGGTGGCGGCCTGGTTGGCCAGCGTCTCGAACAGGCGGGCATCTTGCTGGGTAAATACTCCCGTTTTTTTGTTGAGCACTTCCAGCCCGCCGATGATGCGCTGCTCGAAATCGCCGCGTTCGGCGCCCAGGTTGATGCGCTGCGTGCGCAGCGGAACGGCCATCAGCGAACGGGTGGTGTAGCCGGTGATTTCATCAATGACGGGATAATGCCGCGGGTCTTGCGAGGCGTCGGCGACGATGACCGTCTTGCCGTTTCGCACGACGTGGCCGATGATGCCCCTGCCAGGCGGTACGCGCAGGCCGTAAAGCAGTGTCTGTTGATCTTTAGACGCCTGTTGAATGACCAGTTCGCCGGTATCTTCATCCAGCATGAAGAGCGAGCCAACGTCGGCGCGCAGCAGCAGGCAGGCATATTCGATGATCATCTGCAAGATATTGCTGCGGTCGAGGCTGGAACTGATCTCGCGGATGATGGAGACCAGCGCTTCGAGGCGCTGCCCGTAGGCGCGGCTGGCTTCGAGCAATTGGGCCTGCTCCAGCTCGGAGGCCATGCGGTTGCCGAGCAATTGGACAATGGCCAGTTCGGGCCATGCGTAGTTGAAGAGTTGCACCACGCCCACTGGCTCGCCGCGTAACAACAGCGGGAAGGAGATGACCTTGCGTAATTTGTGCGAATCGGTCCCCGCCGGGCCGCCGGCCCAACGCGGGTCTTTGACGATGTCGGTCACTTCGATGGCGTGACCTTCGCGCAAGGTGGCCCCCACGATGCCGGTCTCTTTGGGGATGCGCTGCCCTTGCAGGCGTTCGCGGCTTTTGCCGCGTACCAGGCGAAACTCCAATTCGTCGCCATCGAGCAGGTAGAGTGTGCCGCTATCGGCCGCGCACACTTCGAGCATCAAATCGAGCATCCGTTCGAGCAGCGCTTCGAGCTGTGAAGTGCTGGCGATGTTATTGGCGCGCTCAAGCAGATGCAAAATTTCGGGAATGGAGAAGTGCGAGGGCATCGTGAACACCCCTTTGCCGCCGATTGAAATCGGCGTTTGAGCGCATTTAAACCCGCTTAAGCGGGTTTTTAGGAGCAGGCGTCGGATTCATCCGACGCAGTAGCGGCCAGCAATCAGACCGCAGGCGCTTTTGTGTGCCAATCGGTCACCTGCTGGTAGGCGTGCGCCGCTTGCAGCAGCAAATCTTCGCCGAAGTGGGCAGCCATGAGTTGCATCCCAATCGGCAGGCCCAGCGCATCAAACCCAACCGGGAAGGAAATGCCCGGCACGCCGGCCAGGTTAGCGGGCAGCGTGAACACGTCTTCGAGGTACATCGCCAGCGGGTCATCGCCGTGCGCGCCGATTTTGAAGGCCGTGGTGGGGGCCACCGGCGAGGCGATCACATCCACCTGCGCGAAAGCGTTGCGAAAATCTTGTTGGATCAGCGCCCGCACTTTTTGGGCCTGGCCATAGTAGGCATCGTAATACCCGGCGGAAAGCGCATACGTGCCGAGCATAATGCGGCGCTTGACTTCCGCGCCAAACTTCTCGCCGCGCGTGTTGCGGAAGACATCCCACAGCCCATCGCCAGCGGCGCGCGGCCCATAGCGGATGCCATCGAAGCGCGCCAGGTTAGCCGAAGCCTCGGCGGGGGCGATGAGGTAGTAAACCGGCACGGCATACTCGGTGTGTGGCAGGCGAATGGGGATCACCTGCGCCCCCAGGCTTTCCAGCACGCCGATGGCCTGGCGCACGGCAGCCTCGACATCGGGCTGAATGCCGGCGATGAAGTATTCTTCTGGCACGCCCACACGCAATCCGGCCAGCGAGGCAGCATTAGACAGGTTAACCGGCGTTACTGGCACGTTGGGCGTGGTCATATCCAGCGGGTCACGCCCGGCGATGACGGAGAGCAGCAGCGCCGCATCTTCAGCGGTTTGCGCCAACGGGCCGATACAATCCAGCGATGAACCGTAGGCCACCAACCCATAGCGGGAGACACGCCCATAGGTGGGCTTCAGCCCGGTCACACCGCAGAAGGAGGCCGGCTGGCGCACGCTGCCGCCCGTATCGCTGCCGAGGGCGGCGGGCACCATGCGGGCGGCCACCGCCGCCGCGCTGCCGCCGCTCGAACCGCCGGGGACGCGGGTCACATCCCAGGGATTGTGCGTTACGCCATATGCCGAATTTTCGGTGGAAGAACCCATCGCAAACTCATCGGTGTTGGTCTTGCCAACGAACACGGCCCCGGCCTGGCGCAGCCTGGTGACTGCGGTGGCATCATAGGGCGGCACAAAGTTCTCGAGGATGCGCGAGCCGCAAGTGCAGGGCAGGTCTTTGACGCAGATGACATCCTTGACCGCCAGCGGCACGCCGAGCAAGGGCGGCAGTTCGCCGGTGGGGTCTGCGCGCCAGGCGGCCAATTGGCGGTCGGCTTCATCTGCCTGGGCCAGGGCGCTTTCGGCGGCCACGTTGAGAAAGGCATGCAGCGATGGGTCGCGGCGCTCGATCTGATCCAGGCTGGCCTGGGTCAATTCGCGGCTGGAAATTTCGCCGCGGCGGAGGGATGTGATGGAGGCGGTGAGGGTCATCATTCAAACACCGGTGGCACGCGGAACTGTTCGCCTTCGACGGCGGGGGCGTTGCGCAGGATGGCCTGGCGGGGCAGGCTGGGGCGAGCGACATCTGGGCGCAGGGGCGTTGGCGGCAAAGAGTCACTGGCCGCGGTGGCGCTGACATCGAGCGTTTGCAGGCGCGAAAAGTGTTCGAGGATGGCCGAAAGCTGCTGGCTGTACTGGGCCACTTCATCTTCGGTCAATTCGAGGCGTGCCAGGTGGGCAATGTGTTGGACTTGGGAGGGGGTGATGGTGGTCATGGGGGCGATTATACCTTTTTTGATTTACTTCCATTCTGCCGCATACCAGCGAAGGTACTGCTCCACATGGGCGCTCCAATAGGCTTCCTCGTGGTAGCCCTGGAAAAGGTAAAACTCGTGGGCGATGCCCAGGCGGGTGAGGGTGCGTTCGATGCCGAGGGCGGACTCGCTGATTTCGGGGCGGTCGTTGCTGCTCACATCGAGGTAGATGCGCGGCATCTGATCGGGCGGGATGGCTTCGAGCCAGCCGCGTATGGTGGGGGCGTCTTCCCAGAAAATGGCGGCGCTGTGGGCACCGATGGCCGAGAAAGATTGCCAATAGCGTGTGCCGAGGTGCAGCGCCCACGAGCCGCCGCGCGACAGGCCGCCAATGGCGCGCTGCTCACGTTCGGGTCGGGTGCGATAGGTTTCGTCTACGAGCGGGATCAGCACTTCCATCATGGCGTCGCCGAAGCGATCCTGGCTGGGCTGCGTCCAGAAGCGGTCGCGCGGCATGACGATGATCAGCGGGGCGATTTCGCCGGCGGCGATCAGGCGGTCGGCGGCTTGGCCCATGCCGAGGCGCTCCCATTGCGAATCATCGAAGGATTGGCCGTGGATGAGGTAAAGCACCGGGTAACGGGTGGTGGTGTGTTGGGTGTAACAGGGGGGCGTGTAGATGCGGTAATCGAGCGGGTGGGGCAGGAGGTCGGTTTCGACTTGGGCCACCTGCATCTGTCCGCCCTGGTCGAGGCAGGCTGCGCGGGTGGGCGTGGGGGGCAAAGCGGGCGTGACCGTGGTGGATGGGGTGTGTGAGCGGGACACGTCCGGCGTAGCACTGACCCTGTAAGTTGAGGCGAGGGTGGGTGTTATGGTTGTTGGTGGCGAAGTAGGTGTGAGGTTGGCTTGCCGGGTGATCGGGGAATTTACCGTTGGCGTAGCGATTAAGCCTGGCGCACAGGCCGCAAGCCCCATCAGCAGGGGCAAAACCAACCAGGCGCGCACTGGCTTCAATTTCACCATGCCGCTATGCCAGAGTCAGCGCGTCCCGGCAGATATTTTGCCAGGCTTGCAAATGTTCCCCTTTGATGCCGCTGGCGCGTTGGTATTCCATTTGGAGTTGTTGGGTGTATGCTTCAATGAAGCCGGGTGGGTTGCTCAATAGGCGCAAATAGTATTTCAGCGATGGCACAACCCCATTGACCACAATCTGGCACGGATGTACCCGCTTATAGGCTTCAATTTTCTGTGCGATGGCGGGGTAATCATCAAAATTAGGATCGTTGGTCGTCAGGATATAGTAGCGGTCAAGCTGGGTGGGCTTGATTTTGCGGTAGGCCACCCCAACCATGCCCACCGTGATCGGCTTGTTGTGTTTGATCTCGATGGCCTCGAAACAGGAACCATCGGGGTTAAGAATTTCGATGTCTCCCAGGGATTGTGAACGCGAATCGGAACTGGTGTGTGCGGTGAGCGGGGCAAGGGTTTTGCCATGGTAGCGATTCGTGTCTGACAAAATGAGTTGATAAACTGCGTAAATTGCCAGAACTGGAAGTCGGGCCGTTCCAACGACCCCTTTTTGATAACGGTAATAAATATGCTGAACAATCGCGTCAATGATTCGAGAGATTGTCAACCTGCCAGGCACTTGCACTTTTTCAAACAGGTTTTCATCTATTGCTGATTTCTGCCGCATCAGGCCCAATAAAGCTATCAGCAACTGGGGAGCAAGTTCAGCATTTGTCTCAACTTGATCTAATATACTGAGGAAAGCCGATTTCAAAAGTCTATTGCGAATTTTCCCCGGATAATCGAATGTGTAAGGGTGGGGCTGCTTCAGCGATCTGGTTAACCAGGCACTTTCAGCCATTGCAAAGTGTGGAAATCGCTCTTGCAAAAATGGTGTGATGTATTTCGTATCAAAGGTTCTGCCAGCATATCCTTGATCCATGCCATCCTGATGATAGCGAACATCTTGTGATGGTTCATAAATTTTGTGTACCAGCGAGGTGAGTACAACCCCTAACACTGCTTTTTGTGCATCTGCTTTTTCGATAATAAGCTTCAAATTTTGGGCGCAATCGTCAGGCAAGGCCAAAACGAGATCGTTTAGTGCTTGTTTCTGGGCTTGCCCATAAGCGGTTTCTAAAATTTCAATCGGTGTCTGCGGCATTGTTTTTCTCCCACAATGACAATTGGTGTTTTGTATTTCGCAAGCGGTTTCGGGCGTATGTGCAGTATTCCTCGCTGATGTCAAATCCGATATACATTCTTTCGGTCTGAAATGCAGCCACCGCCGTTGAGCCTGACCCGACAAATGGATCAAGCACAATATCGCCTCGCCGAGTTAATAATTTAATAAATTCTTCCACGATTTTTACCGGGTATATCGCAGGGTGCGGGCAGTTTTTGAGTGATTCGACCGGTGTGATAATGGTATCTTTTTTCAACGGATTGCCATGAATGCGTATGATGGTAAAGCCATTTTTATCAAGCTGGATTTTTCTGCCGCCATCTTGCCCGCCAAATGGTTCCGAGTGAATACCGCGGATTTTCATTCGGAATCCTTGAATTTCGCCTATGCGAACTTCTTCAATGACGTTTTCCAATGCGCCGCGTGCCATTTCTTTTTGTGGCATGGTCAGGTTAGATTGCTCAATCAACGAAAAGTATTTTTTACCGATGTTTTCACCAGCGCCATTGCCATTCCCATTTCCATTGGGTTTCACTTCATCAAGGGGTCTGAGAAACTCGTCAATGTCATACTGGTAGTTTTGTGACTTAACGAAATGGAAAAATGGTTCAGTGCTGCTAACCAAACGCCGTCTGAATTGGCGAGGGGTTGGGTTTGTTTTGACCCATGTAACATGGTTGACCAAACTGACACCACATTGTTCTGTCGCTGCAATGGCAAAACGATAAGGCATGAGTAACAAACTGCTATCTTCATACTTATCCCCGACATTAAAAACAATGCTTCTTGTAGACTTTATTGTTCGTACGCATTGACGAAAAATTCCCAACAAAGCAGTGATATAGTCATCTGTTTTTTTTTCATTGCCAATGCCGCCGCCATCATATTCGCGTTGTTGGAAATAGGGTGGCGATGTAATAATGAGATCAATGCTATCGTCTGGAATTTGCTTAAGCAATTCGGCGCTGTCACCACAAACGATCTCATTCCAATAAGGCATATTTGCAGGGCGTTCACTGGAATATACAACTACTGATTCATCTTTGATTTTTTTCATTGTCTTTCAAATTTAACAAAGACCTGGATTGAAACCGTACTTTAACCAAATACAGCTTTTTTGTTCGGGCATTATACCATCGGCATTTTTCGCCCTTTCGCGCGGGTATAATCTTCGCATGGCCTCCCCCCGCATCCATCCCTGGCTTGTCCTCACCATCGGCATCCTGGCCGTTTCGACGGCATCCATCTTCATCCGCTACGCCCAGGATGCAGCCCCTTCGCTGGTGATTGCGGCCTGGCGGCTGGGGCTGGCAGGGGTGGTGTTGACCCCCATCGCCCTCACGCTCCGCCGCCATGAGTTGCGCCAACTGACCCGCCGCGACCTGGCGCTGGCCCTGCTGGCCGGGCTGTTCCTGGCGCTGCATTTCGCCGCGTGGATCACCTCGCTCGAATACACGTCCGTTGCAAGCTCGGTTGTGCTGGTGACAACAACGCCGCTGTGGGTTTCACTGGCCTCGCCGCTGTTGCTGCGCGAACGCGTTTCGCGCGAGGCGTGGGTTGGCATGGGCGTGGCGCTGGCCGGCGGGATCGTCATTGGCCTCAGTGACGCCGACAATGCCGGCGGCGCAGCCAAAAACCTGCTGCTTGGCGATTTTTTAGCCCTCTTTGGTGCCTGGATGGCCGCCTGTTATGTCGTCATCGGGCGGCGGGTGCGGGCGAAGGTCTCGCTGATCGGCTACACGTTTGTGGTCTATGGCATGGCGGCGTTGGGGCTGATTGGGTTGATGCTGGCCGCCGGGCAGTCGCCGGTGGGCTATCCTCCGCAAACCTACCTGTGGTTCCTGCTCCTGGCCCTCATCCCCCAACTGCTCGGCCATTCATCGTTCAACTGGGCGCTGCGCTACCTGTCGGCTTCGTTTACGGCCACCGCCCTGCTGGGTGAGCCGGTCGGTTCGATTATCCTGGCCTACTTCTTGCTCGGCGAAGCCCCGGCGGCCATTCAATTGGGTGGCGCAGCGTTGATTTTGGTGGGAATTGCGATTGCTTCCAAAAATTGATCGGCACCGATCATTCCATGCGGTGGATCAGTTCGTAAACTTGCTTGCGACTCCAACCGGCCTGCTTTGCCACCGCCACGGCGATCTGCGAGGCGGGTTCGCCCCCTGCCAGGCGTTCACGCAGGGCCGCCAGCAGGCGCTCTTCAGGCCAACGGGCCTCCTCGCGGCTGGCAGACGCCCCGCCCACCACCAGCGTAAACTCGCCGCGCGGCGGCTCGGCCTCGAAGTGCGCGCACACCTGGCTGATCGGGCCGCGTACGATTTCCTCGTGCAGCTTGGTCAGCTCGCGGGCGGCGGCCATCGGACGGTCGCCCAGGATGGCGGCTAAATCGCCCAACGCATCGAGGACACGATGGGGCGATTCGAGAAAAATGAGCGTGTAGGGCAGGTCTGCCACCGGCGTCAGGAAGGCGCGGCGCTCGCTGGCTTTGCGCGGCAGGTAGCCGAGGTAGAGAAAGCGATCGGTTGGCAGCCCCGAGGCCACCAGCGCCGCCACCGGCGCGGACGGCCCCGGCACCGGGCTGACCGTGTGACCAGCCGCCAGCACCGCCCGCACCAATTCGTAGCCAGGGTCGTTCAGCGCAGGCGTGCCGGCATCCGAAACCAGCGCCACGTCGCCGGCGGCGAGGGCCGCCAGGATAGCATCCAGGCGGGTGAGTTTGTTGTGTTCGTGGTAGCTGGCGAGCGGGGTATGCAGGTCGAAATGGGTCAGCAGTTTGCGCGTCTGGCGGGTATCTTCGGCGGCGATCAGGCGCACCTCCCCCAAAATGCGCCGGGCGCGGGCCGAAATATCTTCCAGGTTGCCAATCGGCGTGGCGACGAGATAGAGCGTACTCATGCCAGAACGGTGTCTTTTGCCCCCACCCATGCGGCCACCATGTGAGCAATTTGCCGGGCGGCCTGGGGGCGCGCCAGACGCCGCGCCGCATCTACGGCCTGTTGTCGCCTGGCAGGGTGCGCCAGCCAGTCACGCAGCGCCGCAATCACGGTTTCATTCGAGGGCGCCCACACGCCGGCGCCCTCATCCATCACATATTTCACGTTGCCGTCTTCCTGGCCTGGCAGGCGGCTGTACAGGATGATCGGCAGGTTGGCGTTGAAGGCTTCGCTGATTGTGCCGGGGCCGGCCTTGGTCACCAGCACATCGGCCGCGCGCATCAGGTCGGGCATATTGCGCACGAAGCCGTAGACATGCGTGGGGTTGCACCAGGGATATTTTTCGAGGCGTTCTTTGAGTTTTTCGTTACGCCCGGTGACAACGGCCAGCGCGAGCGGCAATTCGGCGCGGTCAATGCGGCGGGCAATGCGGCCCAACGGCCCCATGCCATCGCCGCCGCCAATCACCAGCGCCACGGGCAGGTCTTGCGGCCAGCCCAATTGGGCGCGCAGCGCCGCCCGGTCGCCCACCGGCTGACAGAACCGTTCGGCCACCGGCAAGCCCACCACCTGCAACTTCTCTTCGGGCATGCCAAAGTGGATCGCCCGCTGCCGTGCCGCCTCGGTGGGGACGATGCACAAATCTACCCGCGGGCAATACCACAGGGCATGTGTGCTGACCAAATCGGTGACGACGGTGATGTAAGGGATGTGTGGTCGGCTGAGGGCGCGCAAGATGGGGGTGTTCAGTAGCGGGTGAACGGAAACGATCAGGTCGTATTCAGTGGCATGTTCGGCAAATTTTTGCGCGGCGCGGCGGATGTAAGGCCAGGCGGCCTCGTTGATGAAGCGCGCCCGCCGGTCGCCATCGCTCAGGCGGAAGCCCGCTCCCCAGGCCTGCGGCAGTTTGACCATGTAAGGGTACCAATCGGGCAGTTGGTTGAGCGGCAGGGGGGCATATTCTTTGAAAAAATCTACTTTTTCGGCGATAAATTGATCCCCAAATTCGAGTTGCATCGCTTCGATAATCGCTTCGGCTGCGCTGCGATGCCCCCCGCCGGTATCTGAAAACAGGAACAGGATGCGAGCCGGGCGTTCAAGAAGATTCATGGGTTTGTGGGGGAGAGCCTGGTTGGATAGATTTGGCCCGGCGAGCCAGCTCGCGTCGGGTGAGCATCACACGCCGCCCGCATGTCAAACACTCCAAACCGATATCGGCCCCCAGGCGAGTTACTTTCCATTCGTAACCGCCGCACGGGTGGGGTTTGCGCATTTTTACGACATCATCACGTTGTAAGTCGGGCAGCACGGACAGGATTATAACATGCTGGCAAAACACACTGTTTGAACAGGGTTACTTGGTATAATTTTTGCGCACTGGAGGTGCCCCTATGTTTGGTGACCCAATGACCCTCATCATTAACGCAATGATCTTGTTCATTGCCCTGCCGATCCACGAATTTGCCCACGCCTGGACGGCCAACTACTTCGGCGATGACACGCCGCGGCTTTATGGCCGCCTGACGCTCAATCCTTTCGCCCATCTCGATGTGATGGGGTCTTTGATGATGATCATTGTCGGTTTTGGCTGGGCCAAGCCAGTGCCGGTAAACCTGTATGCCCTGCGCCGCCATTCGGACGCTGCCTATATGTGGGTGGCGCTGGCGGGGCCGATGTCGAACCTGTTGCAGGCCATCGTGGGGGCCGTGGCTTTTCGTGTGCTGTGGAACGTGCCAGAACTGGCGAGCGGCGAAATCACCTATTACATCTTGCTCTTTGTGGCCCAATACATCTGGATCAACATCGCCCTGATGGTGTTCAATCTGATCCCCCTGGCCCCGCTGGATGGCGATAAAGTGGCCGATTACCTCATGCCGCCCAGTTGGGCGCGTATTTGGGAAACGATCCGGCCTTATGGCCCTTTTATTTTGCTGGTCTTAATCCTGATGGGCAACTTCGCCGGCCTCAATATCCTCGGTGCGCTCATTCGCACACCCACCGAGGCTATCTTCCGCCTGTTGACTGGGCGGTAATGGTTGCCCGTCTGGTCTATCGGCTGCGCCAATTCCAGCGGGCCTGGCGGGCCACACCCACTGCCGACGAATTGGCCCAGGCCCAACAACTGCTCGGCCCGGCGCTCTGGCCGCTCTTCGAGCAGATGCAACCCGGCGAGCAGGCCCACAGCCTGGATGTCCTCGCCAAAATCATCACCCAGGGCCACACCGACCCCGATCTATTGACTGCCGCCCTGTTGCACGATGCCGGCAAAACTCGCAGCCCGCTGACCGTATGGGATCGCTCGTGGATCGTCCTCGCCAAAAAGCTCTTGCCGCGCGCCGTCCAAACCTGGGGGAAAGGCATGCCAACCGGTTGGCGGCGCATCTTTGTGGTGGCCGAACAACACCCGGCCTGGGGCGCACAGATGGCCGCCGCGGCCGGGGCCACGCCCGGCGCTGTCGCCCTCATCCGCTGCCACCAATCCCCTCCCGACCCGTCATCGCCCATCGTTGAACTGCTTCGTATCTTGCAAGCCGCCGATGATGAAAGTTAGCCAATCAGCAATTCAAGATCTCCTGAGAAACCTATGACCACAAAATTATCCTGGATCGAAACCGAACTGCAAGCCCTGCAAGATGCCGGGCTGTACAATCGCATCCGCACGCTGGGTTCGCCGCAAGGGGCCTGGCTGATGGTGGATGGCAAACAGGTGCTGAATTTCTGCTCGAACAACTACCTCGGCCTGGCGAATCACCCCCGTATCGTGGCCGCCGCGCAGGAGGCCGTCAGCCGTTATGGCGTTGGGCCGGCGGCGGTGCGCTCGATTGCCGGGACGATGGAACTGCACCTCGAACTGGAACGCCGCCTGGCTGCCTTCAAAGGCGTCGAAGCCGCCATCACCTTCCAATCAGGCTTCACCGCCAACCTGGGCACCATCCCGGCCCTGGTCGGCAAAGAGGATGCTATTTTCTCCGATGAGTTAAACCATGCCAGCATCATTGATGGCAGCCGTCTGTCGGGGGCCAAGATCATTCGTTACGCCCACTGCGATCCCGCTGACCTCGACCGGGTACTCACCGAGGCCGCCGACACGTATCCGCGCAAACTGGTCATCACCGATGGCGTCTTCAGCATGGATGGCGATGTGGCCCCGCTCGATCAGATTTACGCCACCTGCCAGAAGCACGATGCCGTGTTGATGGTGGACGATGCTCACGGTGAAGGTGTCCTGGGCAAAGGCGGGCGCGGCATCGTGGATCATTTTGGGCTGCACGGCAAGGTGGATGTGGAGGTTGGCACACTGTCGAAGGCGTTTGGTGTGGTGGGGGGTGTTTCGGCGGGCAGCCCGCTGATCGTCGAGTGGCTGCGGCAGCGCGGCCGCCCCTTCCTGTTCTCCTCGGCCATGACGGTTCCCGACGTGGCCGCCTGCCTGGCGGCGGTGGACATTCTGGAAAGCTCCACCGAACTGGTAGACCGCCTGTGGGAGAACACACACTATTTCAAAGGTGAGATGAAACGCCTGGGTTTCGACATCGGCGTCAGCACCACCCCGATCACGCCGATCATGCTGGGGGAAGCTCCCCTGGCGCAGCAGTTCAGCCGCGCTTTGTTCGAGGCCGATGTGTTTGCCATGTCGCTTGGTTTCCCCACCGTGCCGCGCGGCAAGGCCCGCATCCGGGTGATGATTTCTGCCGCCCACAGCCGCGCCGACCTTGAGCGTGGGCTGGAAGTATTCGCGATGGTGGGGAAGAAGTTGGGGGTTTGTTAACTACCACCCTGCCGCCAGGCGTTGGATGTGGCGTTCAGGCAACCCGGCTTCGCGCATGCGCTCCTGTACAGCAATGATGTCGTAGGCCACGCGGCGATATTCCCAGGTGAGGTGCTGCGAATCGAAAATGGCATACGAGGCGCGCGGGTCACGGTCACGCGGCTGGCCGACCGAACCCGGGTTGATGATGGTGCGTGGCGCAAGGGTCAGTTCCACGGGGGTATCTGGCACGATCAGGCGGGCGGTGGTGGCTTCATCGGGCAGGTAATACAGCACGGGCAGGTGCGTGTGGCCGACGAAACAGTAGGGCGTGTCGAAGTGGGTGAAGTTGGCCGTGGCAGTGCGCGTGTCGAGCAGATATTCCCACACGGCCTGGCGCGGGCTGCCATGCGCCAGGGTGACATCGTCGCTGACCATTTTTTCAGGCAGCGATTGTAAAAAGCGAATGCTGGCGGTGGAGAGCGATTGCTGTGTCCAATAAATTGCCAGGCGGGCCTCGTGGTTGAACGTTTCGGTGTCAATCATGCGCAGGGCGGCGGCGTCGTGATTGCCCAACATACATTTGAGATTGGGCAACTGGCGTACCCGGTCAACGCATTCGTTCGGGTCTGGGCCATAACCGACCAGATCGCCCAGGCACCAGGCGGCGTCGAAGTTGGCGGCATCGGTCAAAACCGCATCGAGGGCGGTCAGGTTGGCATGAATATCAGAGATGATGATGATGCGCATGATGGGGAAATGAGGAGGCAGTGAGCGAGATTAAGATGCGGCAATTATACTTGCACGAGAAGCAGATGCAAGGCAAAGGGGCAGGCAGGTTGCAAAGTTGATAGCTACCTGCCCAATGATTTCGCTTTTGACACCATCTGGCGCTTGGGGTATAATTTTTGCATATTCGCAGGCTCATGGAACGATTAACTCTCTAGGATTGGAGCGTAAACATCGTTTAGAAATTTCCCCCAGGAAAAGTTTATAAAAAGTGGCTCGACCGGGTCTGCGAATTTGGTCGGGCTTTTTTTATGCCTACGGGCAGCAGGAAAGGAGGTGATACGCGTGACTACTGTTGTACTTCGTCAAAATGAGAGCCAGGATCAACTTCTCAAGCGCTTTCGCAAGAAGGTGGCCAAGAGCGGCGTGCTCAGCACCATTCGCCGCAAACGCTGGTTCGTGTCAAAGAGTGAACTGCGTCGCATCTCGGATAAAAAATCCATGCGCCGCCTTCGCCGCCGCCAACGTGAGGCGATGGAGTGATCCTGTTCAATTTAGAAAGATTTGGAGGTGTGTGTGGCTAAGGAAGAAGATAAAATTCAAGTGGAAGGCACCGTCGTCGAAGCGCTGCCAGGAACTCAATTCCGTGTCCGCCTCGATAGCGGGCACGAGGTGTTGGCTTATCTGTCGGGTAAAATGCGCAAGTATTACATTCGCATTTTATTGGGTGACAAGGTGCGTGTAGAAATGTCGCCATACGATCTGACACGCGGACGCATTGTTTACCGCCAGAAAAAACGCAACGAGTCCCCCAGTCTTGAGTTTTAAGCCCACATACACACCCAACCCGATAAATTAACCAAAGAGCCAGGCGGCATGCCGCCTGGCTCTTTTTGTTTGACATCGTCTCATCCATCTATTACAATCGCCCTGTTAAGGAACTGTGATTTATGGAACTTTCTCGCTTGCTCAACCAGATGTGCCACGAAACGTTGGCCGAGGCTGACATCAAGGCTATTCGCAAGGCGCGTGGCTTCGGACAAAAAGAGACCGCCTCACGCGCCGCCTTCGAGAGTTTCTTTCTCACCAGCATCGGGCTGGATGGGGTGATGCAGACCCTTTCCGATGAAGAAATCGCCACACTCTACCTGCTCGCCTTTCAAGCGCAAGAAGTGGACATCAGTTTCTTCGAGCGGCTCTATGGCAGCGCACGCAGTGATCAAAAGTATTATTCCGGCACATTTACCCAGCAATATCGCCCCACCTTCGACTGTGTCAAGCAAAACCTGGTGCGCAAAGGCGTGCTGGTGATGGCGGAGGTCAAGCAGCGCGGTGAAAGCGTCCAAATGGAACGCTGGCGTTACCGCTTCCCGCCCGAGTTTGTCGCTTACCTGCCGCCGCTCATCCGTCACCCGCACAAAAGCCAGGCCCAGGGCGAAGTGAACGCCAATATTGTGCGGCAGAAATTGCTCGAAGTGGTAGGAGGGCCAATCGTTTCGAGCCAATTGCCCAAAGAACCCTTTGCGCTCACCCTCGTCGCCGGCACGCTGTACCTGGGAGAACGCCCCATTACTGGCGCAGGGCTGGTCGAATGGCAGCGCAGCGCCTGGCAGGTCACTTCACGGGTGATCCTGCCCAATGATCCCACCGTCAAACACCCAACTGAAGTGATACCGCACATCTTAAAAACCTTGCAGCCCGATGAATGGGTAACGGTTATCCAACTCGAACCGTTGCTGCGCACCTGGTGCTTTGGTGCGCAAATGCCTTCAGTGGCCCAAATGTGCGAAGCAGGCAGGCATTGGGGCTTGCTCGAAAGACTGCAAGAGGGCGCCGCCACCTATTACCGGCTGCCATTCGCAAAACCCGCCGAAGCTCTGACACCCGATCAGTTCCTTACGCCTGGCCCTGATGGCCAGTCGGCGCTGGTGGATTTGCGCCGCATCCCCCTGGCCGACCTGGAGCAGATCAACCGCCTGGCAGCCTTGCAGGTGCAACACAATAACCTGATCGCCGTGCCTGGCCTGGTCAAATTAGGCCGCCTGACCCCCGCTGAACGCCAGTCACCCCTGGCCGCCTGGTTGTGTCAGCACATCCCGGCCTTTGCGCAGAATATGGTACAGGTCGAAGAAAAATGGGGCCAAAATATCGTTCACCTGAACCTGCGCCTGGCTCGCGTGCGCGACCTGAGCCTGCGCGTGCAGCTCGAACGTGACCTGAAAGGAAACCTGATCGTCCTGTCTGATCAGTTTGTCGCCTTCCCCGCCGGGCTTGCCAACGAAGTGGAGAAGAGCGTACGCAAGGCCGGCTTCGTGGTCAAGGCGGTGCGCCCATGAGCAAGCCGCCCCTCGCCCTCGAAGAGATGCCCGTTGACGGCCTGAGCATTGCCAGCAACGACCGCGACCTGCTTGAAGACTTGCTGATCTACCTCGATTACATGCGCACGCGCAGCGTCAAACGCATGACGCGCACCAACCAGATTCCCCAGGCCGACCTCAACCGCCTCGACAAAGCCCTCGGCTCACCGCGCTTCGACAACGCCGTTTACGCCAGCCAGCGCTTAAGCTGGATTGACTTCATTGACCACCTGGCCTGGCTGGCCGGGCTGGCCGGGTACGATGTCAAAGGCACTTACCGCGGCTACTCCAGCAGCGAACCATCGTTCACTGAAAATTACATTGCTGTCAGTGAGAAGGTTTTGCACGCCTTTCTCGAACTGACCCCCGCCGAGCAAGAAAAGCGGCTGCTCGAAATCCTGATCAACGAAGTGAATACGGGCGGCGCTTACCCCTCGCCGCGCAACGAATTTTATACCCCCGCCATTTTGGGCCGCCTGGATCATTTTGCGGTGCGCGGTTCAGCCGTGGGTGTGATGCCCTCGATTGACTTTGTGCGCGTACGCCGCTTTTTGCTCGAAGTCTTGCAGCAGTGTCAGCCAGGGGTGTGGTACAGCACCGCAGCCCTGATTGCCCATTTGAAGCAGCAGCACCCTTTTTTCCTCATTCCCGAAAAAATCAAAGCCGACCGCTGGGGCAATAAGTCCAAACGCTACGATAACTTCTATGAAGGCCGCACCGATTGGGACCTCAACCGCGAACCGATCGCCGAAAGCGACCCCGATGCCTTCGAGCGTGTGGAAGGCCGCTACGTCGAGCGTTTTCTCGAATACATCCCGCTTGTCCTGCGTTTTGTGGATGTAGCCTATGCCCCCGCCCGTTACGAGGGCGCGCGCCCTGAGCGCGGCGTTCTCAAAGCCTTCCGTGTGCAAGAGCGCTTCCTGCGTCTGATGCGCGGCGAGACGATGCAGCCCAACGTCACCGTGCAGCCCAACTTCGATGTCATCGTCGAGGCCGAAATTTACCCCACCAAAGTGATGCAGCAGCTTCGCCCGCTGACCGAAACCATCTCGCAGCCTGGCGGCGTGGTGGGGGCCTCGGTGACGATCTTACGCCTGAAAAAGGACTTGGTGGCCGCCGAACTGGTGCGCCAGCCCGATTTAGCCGTGATTGCCCTGCTGCGCCAGATGAGCGGGCGCGACCTGCCGCCCAACGTGCTGGCCGAACTGGAAGAATGGAGCGGCCACGCCGACCAGTTCACCCTGTACGAGAATATCGGCCTGTTCGAGGGCGATCTCACCCTGCCGGGCGTGTCTGACCACATCGCCGAGCGCATCGCCCCGGGGCTGGCCCTGGTGCGCCACGCCGAGCAACTGGCTGCCGGCCTCGAAAGCGCCGGATGCGTTCCGCTGATTGCCGCTCACCTGTCAGCCAGCTTCCTGCCGCTTCCCGAAGCCGCCCAAAGCCTCTTCCCCAAAGAAATCCCCCCGGCCCCGGCGCAGCCCGTTGGCCCACAAGTGCTGCCGCTCAAACGCCAGACCTCCATCACCATCACCTTCCCCAGCGCCGAAGCGTTCGACGCCTTCCGACTGGCGCTGGCCGAACTGCGCTGCCCCTTCCAACCCGATACAACCCTGCGCACCATCACCCTCTCGCAAGTTCACTGGCCGCGTTTCGAGCAGGCCATCGCCCAATTCGCCGACGCCTATACTCCTGAAATTATGGATATGAATGCTTAATCAGCCGAATTCGATATTCGATAATTCGATATTCGTTACTCGAACACCGAATATCGAATATCGAATATCGAATAACTAACAACCAATAACGACTTACCCCCCTCCCCCATGTTCAACGCATCCAACCCCATCATCGTCCAGGGTGACAAAACCATCCTGCTCGAAGTCAATAACGAAAACTACACTCCCGCTCGCGACGTGCTGGCGCGCTTTGCCGAGTTGGAAAAATCGCCCGAATACATCCACACCTACCGCGTTACGCCGCTCTCGCTGTGGAATGCGGCCTCGTCAGGCTTTTCGGCGGCGCAGATCGTCAGCGGGCTGCGCGACTATGCCAAGTATGACCTGCCCGGCAATGTGGTGCGCGACATCGAAGATTACATGGGGCGCTATGGCCGGGTGAAGCTGATCAAAGAAGGCGAAAACCTGATTTTGGTCGGCGAAGACGCCATCCTCATCACCGAAATTGTGCGCCATAAAAAGGTGCAGCCCTTTATCGGGCAGCAGCTCGATGCCACGCGCTTGCTGGTCAGGCCAGGGATGCGCGGCCACATCAAGCAGGCGCTCTTGCAAGTCGGCTACCCGGTCGAAGACCTGGCCGGATATGTGGTGGGCGAGGCGCTGCCTATCGAACTGCGCCCGCTTACGCTGGGCGGGCGTCCGTTCAACCTGCGCAAATACCAGCAGGAGGCCGCGGCCGTCTTCCATGCCGAAGGCTCGTCGCGCGGCGGCAGTGGCACGATTGTGCTGCCCTGCGGGGCCGGCAAGACCATCGTCGGCATGGCCGCCATGCACCAGTTACAGGCCTCCACGCTGATCCTCACGCCCAACACCGTGGCCGTGCGCCAGTGGATGAGCGAGTTGATTGATAAAACCACCCTCACCGAAGACCAGGTGGGCGAATACTCTGGCCTGCAAAAAGACATCCGTCCGGTCACGGTCAGCACCTATCAAATTCTCACCTATCGCAAGCGTGGTACCAAAGGCGCCGACGCCGAATACCCCCACTTCGAGTTGTTCAACGCCCGCAACTGGGGGCTGGTGATTTACGACGAAGTGCATCTGCTTCCCGCCCCGGTATTCCGCATCACCGCCGAGTTGCAGGCCCGCCGCCGCCTGGGGCTGACGGCCACGCTGGTGCGCGAAGACAACCTCGAAGGCGATGTCTTCTCGCTGATCGGCCCCAAAAAATACGATGTGCCCTGGAAAGATATGGAAAAACAGGGCTGGATCGCCACCGCCGCCTGCCACGAGGTACGCATCCCGCTCGATGATGATTGGCGCATGATCTACGCCATGGCCGACCAGCGCGAAAAATACCCCATTGCCGCCCACAACCCGCGCAAGCTGCCGATGCTGAAGGCCATCATCAACCGTCACGCCCACGAAAACCTGCTGATCATCGGCACTTACCTCGACCAGCTCAACCAGGTTGCTGCCGCCCTTGAGGCCCCGCTGATCACTGGCGAAACGCCCGTGCGCGAGCGCGAAAAGCTCTATGCCAAATTCCGTACCGGTGAAGTGAAGCGCCTGGTCGTCTCGAAGGTGGCTAATTTCAGCATTGACCTGCCCGATGCCAATGTGGCCATCGAAATCTCTGGCACGTTCGGCAGCCGCCAGGAAGAAGCCCAGCGCCTCGGACGCATCCTGCGCCCCAAAAGCGACGGCGCGATGGCGCACTTCTACACCATCGTCACCCGCGACACCGTAGACCAGACCTTCAACGCCAACCGCCAACGCTTCCTCACCGAGCAGGGCTACAAATACGAAATTTTGTATGAAGATGAAGTTTTGCAGGCATGATCCTCCACGACAACCTCCCCCTGATCGAAGTAGCCGACGCCCACATTCTCGACGACCTGTACGCAGACCCGCGCACGGCGGTCTATCTGCTCACGCGCCTGTCTGACTGCGTGGCCATCGTGGCCCCCGGCCAGTTCGACACGCTGCTCAACCGCCTGCTCAAGCAGGGCCACACCCCGAAAGTGATCGAGTAGATGGACGATACGAGCCTGCATTTCGATACCTACCTCGATATGATCAACGCCCCCGAAGTGAAGGCAATGGCGCGGCTGTGGGGCGGCAGGTCGAATATATCGAAAGGCGAGGCGGCCAAAATCGTTGTGGATGGCCTGAAAGACCCCTACAAGGTCAAGGCCGCCGTCGAGGCGCTGCCTACCTGGGAACGCAACGCCCTGGCTATCTTGCGTTACATGGGCGGCACCACGAATTACGAGATACTCGGTTTAGGGCTGATTGCCGCCGGCGGCGACCTGCCCACCAACGCCCGCAAAATGCCGCTCGATGCCAAAGAACTGGTCAGCCGCCTGTTCAAACGCGGCCTGGTGTTGAGCAATTACCAATACAACCCCGCCTATTTCACCGAATACTCCTCCAACATCATCTGGAGCGACCTGCGGCTGCTCCAGGTCTCTGGCTATGTCAATGTTGCCCCGTTGACCCTGCCCACCATCGGCACGCCCGAACACACCAGTTTCCGCCGCCCGGCTGTTGTGGCCCTTGACCTGTTAGGCGTGTTGCAGGCGGTTGACCAGATCGGCGGCCTGCTGCTGACCAAAACCGGCCTGATCCGCGCCACCGAGATCAAAAAACTGCGCAAAACCCTGCGCTGGCCCGAAACGGGCATCACGCTCGATGGCTTTGCCATGCCCGACCCCACCGAAGCCTGGGTGCATGCCCTGGCCCGTTCGGGGTTGATGAGCGCCAGCGAAGAACGCCTGGTGCTGGCCGAACCCTTGATGACCTTTGCCGACCGGCCCGTCCACGAGCAGGTGCGCATTTTGCTCTATGGCCTGGTGCGTTCAGCCAACTGGTTGGAAATCCCCGAACCCAGCCGCTGGTTCGATCAATATGGCACACACCGCATGGCCGGGCGTTTGATGCTGACCCTGGGGTTAAGCGCCTTGCCGCTCGAGGGCCATCCATTCTTTTCGGTAGATGATTTTGAACAGGCGCTCTACCACCGCGCCGGCGAATATTTTTCGCTCGATGGCAATTCCTCCCGCCCCTACTATATGCGCTATGAGAATGACGACAAGCAGGAGAACAAATGGCGCGCCCAGCGCCGGGCGGCCTGGCTCAAACTTGAACGTGCCTGGCTCGAAGCGGCGCTGCGCAGCTGGCTTTATTTCCTCGGCGTGGTCGAACTTGCCAGCGATGGTGAGCGAGTTGCCGCCATGCGCCTGACCGAACTGGGCTGTGACGTATTCCATCCCACCCTGGCTGCTTCTGCTCCGGCCAAAGCGGAGGCAGAGGCGGTTTCCCTGCAATCTGCCGAAGGCCAAACGACCTGGGTGGTGCAGCCCAATTTTGACCTGATCGTCTACCTCGAACAGGCCACCCCGGCGCAATTGGCCTTCATCGAACGCCACGCCGAACGCCAGCAAGCCCACCAGCATACCGCCCACTACCTGCTTACCCGCCAATCCGTCTATCGCGGTCTCGAAAGCGGCTCCACGCTGGCGGGGCTGCTCGACGGCCTGCGCGCCGGTTCAGCCACCGACCTGCCGCAAAACGTGGTCGTTGAACTGACCGAGTGGGCGGGCTTACGCGAACGCATGACCTGTTACCGCCGCGCCAGCCTGCTCGAATTTGATAACGAAAAAGCCCGCCAGCGCGCCATGCGCGACGGGCCCTTCGGCAAAAAAGGTCTCAAAGGAACCTTGATTGGCGAGCGTTTTCTGCTGTTGACCGACCCGACCCAATACAGCCACCCCCCGCAGGGCATCACGCGCCTCAACTATGGCATGGCGCTGCCCAAGTGCCTGACCGCCAGCGAAGATGGCCTGCTGCAATTGAAAAGCAAAACCCGCGACCTGTTGATCGAAGCACAACTCACCCCCTGGGTCGAACCCACCCCCGAAGGCCACTGGCGGCTGACCGCCAACAGCGTGCGCGCCGCCATCGCCGCCAAACGCAAGCCCGACCAGCTTTTGCGCCTGCTGAACGAACGCCTGATGGCCGAAATGCCGCGTTTGCTGGCGCTGGCCTTGCGTTCGTGGGCCGAGGGTGGGCGCAAGGTGGAATTGTCACAGATCACCGTGTTGCACAGCTACGACACCCTCGTTTTCGAGGCCCTCTCAGGCAGTGCCAGGTTCAGGCCCTTCTTCAAGGGCGTACTCTACCCCGATATTTTCCTGGTCGATTCGACCCAGCTCGAAGCCCTGCGCCAAGAACTGGCCTGGCTCGAAATGGAGATCAGCCCCGAAATGACCATCCAATCGGTGGCGATGGCGCGCTATGGCTATCGGTAGAACACTTACATAACGCCTTCCAGCGCCGCCCCCAAGGATTTCTGCCAGCGATGCAGCCAGCGGTTCTGGCGGTCGAGATGGCCGTAGCGGAAGGCCGAGCGCTGCTCCACCTGGCGCAGGTATTCCCGGCTGTACAGCCTGCGCCCGCGGTGAATGGCGCTGACGAAAGGTTGGAACGTGCAGCGGCGCACAAATTCGCACAATTCGGGGGGCGTGCCCAGGTCGTCAAGCAGGTCGAAAACATGCAGGCCAAAGTGCATCGTGCGGCTGGTGAGCGTGTCCAGCGGCCAGTGGCCGGCCACCTGGGCAAACAACGTCTGGATGCCGGCCTGGCGGTCGTCCAGCACATCTTCCAGATCATCGCCCAATTGCAAAAACGCGCCCAGCCCAAAGGCAAATTGCGCCTGTAAAGGCGTGATGTGGCCGTTGATCAGGTAGCCATCGGCCAGGGTGGACGTGCCGCCTTTTTCGAGGCTGATGCCCAGCACATCGAGCGTGTAGGGGGCGGCGCCAGGCTGCAAGAGCGCCAGCGAACGCGTCTGCGCCCGGTGGATGGCGAGCAGGCTGTCGAAAACCTGGGGGAAAGCGGGGCGCGGGTACTCCCCTTCGATGATGCCCACCAAATCGAAAATGCGCCCTTCGTGGGCGTTGGCGGGCTGCACGGCCTCGCCTTCAAGCCGCAGGCTGAAGCGCTGGCTGAAAGCGCGCTTTTCGGCGCGTGAAAGGGCCGGGTCGTCGAGGTAATTATCGGTATAGGGGTAGAGCATACTATACGCAAAAATGGCCGGGTTGAGTCGCACGGGCATCCCCCACAGGCGTTGCAGCATATTGGTGGTGATGACGTTGCGGGCGGCCTGGTAAATATCGGCGAAGCTGATGGCCGGGTCGAACTGGCGCGCCTGGCGTGAAAATTGGATGGCAATTTCGGCGAAATCGTCCATGCCGAGGGCGTCGAGGTGAGCCGCTTGCAGACCGAAGATCACCTGTGCGGCGTGGCGGGCCACCGGAAACAGGCGTTCTCGCACGGCCATCTGTTCGGCCTGGCTGTGCGGTGGATTGCTCAGCACCGCCTGAGCGGACTGCAAGAAGCGATCCATCTCAGCTTCGGCCGCGCTTTGCTCGGTGCGGCTGCGAAGGGGCTGCTCACCGGGCAGGGTCATGGCGCAATCCCACCACAGGCGCGCCAAAGTGTTCATGGCGTTGGCGATAATTTCATCAACAGAGAGCGTATCTTCATGGATGGATATGGTCATGGGGATCATCCTTTTTGGGTTAAAATCACAGCGCTACATCCTGTACGCAGATGGAAAATCTCTGTTGCGAGGGTTGCATGAAACCACAAACACTCCGTTCGATCATCCGCTTTGTCATGGGCCTGACCACCGACATCAAGGTCTACGGCCTGGAAAACTTCCCCGCCAGCGGCGCTTGCGTTGGCACGGGCAACCACCTGGGCCGCCTGGATGCTTTTTTGCCCTTCACCTATCTCAACCGCGAAGACGTCACCATCATTGCCGCCGATAAATACAAAAAAGTGCCGGGCTTGAGCTATGCGATGACCGTGTTGAATGGGGTGTGGATTGACCGCGACAACGCCGATTTCAAAACGATGCGCGAACTGCTCAAACGCCTGAAGGCCGGCAACATGCTGGTCATTGCCCCCGAAGGCACGCGCAGCAAAACCGAAGCCCTGATCGAAGGCAAGCTGGGGGCGAGTTATTTGGTGTTGAAGATGGGGGTTCCGGTGATCCCGGTGGGGGTGTGGGGGACGGAAGATAGCGCCGTGCAGGCCGCCTTCAAACGCCTGCGCCGCCCGAAAGCGATTGCCAACGTGGGCCAAGCCTACACGCTGCCCCCGCTCGACGAGAAGGCCGACCGCGATACGCAGCTTAAAGCCGCCACCGACGAAATCATGTGCCGCATCGCCGCCCAAATACCACCCAGGTATCGCGGCTTCTACGCCGAGCATCCGCGGCTGAAAGCGTTGTTGGAAGAGAATGGGGAGGCGTGGCGGGTGGCGGGTGGCAGGTAGCAGGTCGAAGGTCAGAAGCAAGTTTTTTGACCTGTGACTTTCGACCTTTGACTTACTTCTAACGGTTATGCTTCGCGACTGATTTCGGCGATCAGCGGATCGATCAGAGCGACCAGGGCGGTCACAGGCAGGCGCAGGTTGAGGCCGCGTTGGCCGCCGGAGATGTGAATTTCGTCGAAAAGTTGGGCGGTTTCGTCGAGAACCATTTGGAAGCCGCGGTTGAGCAGGGCCAGAGGCGAGATGCCGCCCGCCTGCAAACCGGTGAGTTGTTCAGCTTCTTTTTCAGTGGGGATAACCAGTTTCTTTTCGCCAACGGCTTTGGCTAGTAGCTTCAAATCTACTGTGTAGGGGCCTGGGATGACCGCCAAAATGGGTTTGCCCTTGCTTTCGCGCGTCACAACGATAGTCTTGAAGACGATCTCTGCTGGCACGCCAAGCATTTGGGCGGTTTCGAGAGCGCTGTGCTTCTCGGCGCTCAGTTCGAAGGCCGTGTAGGCGATTTTTCGCGAGTCGAGCAGGCGGGTGATGTTGTTGGGTTTCACGGTAAGGACAGTGTTTTTATAAGCCAGGGACGACCCGCCAGAGCAGATTGAACCACGGTCTGGCAAAGGTATCGGGCCGTGGGATGTTCTGCCATGCAAGGAAGGGTCGCCCGTTCAGGTTATGCTGCGGGCAAGGTGAGGGTGAACAGGGCGCCGCCTTGCGGGTGGTTGGCGGCGGTGAGCGTGCCGCCGTGGGCTTCGGCCAGTTGGCGGGCTATCGCCAGGCCGAGGCCAGAGCCGCCTTCGGTGCGGCTGCGCGATTTATCGGCGCGGTAGAAGCGGTCGAAGATGTGCGGCAGGGCTTCGGGCGGGATGCCAGGGCCGCTATCATGGATGGTAAAGACCAGCGGGTTGCCATCTGCCAGGTGACAGGTGATCAAACCGCCGTTGGGGGTGTGGCGCAGGGCATTGGAGATCAGATTGTTGAGGATTTGTTCGATGCGCAGTGGATCAACCTGGATAAAGCGGATCGGCGCTTCGGGCAGTTCGGCGAAAAGCTGCACCCGCCGCGAGGCCGCCGATGGGGTGAAACGCTCAACCACGTTGCGAATAAGGGTGGCGAACTCGGTGGGTGTGCGTTCGAGGTGCAGTTGGCCGCTGTCGGCCAGGGCCAGGGTGCGCAGGTCTTCGACCAGGCGGGTGAGCAGCAGGTTTTGGTCGAGAACCGGTTGCAGGTTTTCGGGGGTCAGCGGGAAAACGCCATCTTGCATGGCTTCGAGGTTGGCGCGCTGGACGGCCAGGGGCGTGCGCAACTCGTGGGCGATGTCGGCGGTGAGGGCGCGGCGGGTCTCTTCGGCGCTTTGCAGCGAGTCGGCCATTTGGTTGAAGGTGCGAGCCAGGAGGCCCATTTCGTCGGCGCTGCGCACGGGGACGCGTTGGGTGAGGTCGCCGGCGGAGAGGGCGGCGGAGGCGCGGGTGAGGTCGCGCACCGGGCGCAGCAGCCCATAGGCCAAGACCAGCGCTAAAAGCAACGACAGCGCCCCGCCGATCAGCGCGGCCACGAGCGCGGCGCGGTTCCAGCGGTCGAGCAGGGCCTGGCTTTGAGCATCGGTGAAGGGCGTGCCTGCGCCGGGCAGTAAGTAGCCGACGATCTGGTTGCGAACTTCGAGCGGGATGGCTTGTTGTTGTTCATCGGGGGTCAATTGACTACCCCTATCGCCGGTTGTATCCACAATCACGTTGCCGGCCGAGTCTGCCAGGCGGTAACGCAACGGGCTGCCCATCATGCCATTGCCATGCTGGCCGCGGCCCATCATGCCGCGCGTCATCGGCAGCAGCGCTTCGATGCCATTCCACGAGCCATTCTTGCGATAGTATTCTTCGAGCGTGCTGACGATGCTTTCTGCGCCGTACATTCCGCCGCCGAAGAGATAGGAGTTCAGTTCGCGGGCCGCTCCCTGGTGCGCCAGCAGCACCACGCCTGCGGTAGAGATGATCACGACCAGTGCAAAGGCGAGGAAAAGTCGTAAGCGCATGGGGTCTATCCTAACCCGCATAAAGCGGAAAGAGCAGGGCGCTAATCCAGCAAATCCTTGTTGTTTGTGCAAGGAGTTCGCGAGTTAGGCACTTTGATAAAACGATAGCCGATGCCAAAAACCGTTTCGACATAGCGCGGCTTTTTGGGGTCGAGTTCGAGTTTGGCGCGCAGGTTTTTGATATGGGCATCTATGGCGCGCTCGTAGCCTTCAAACGAAACGCCAGATGTGTTCACGCCTTGCGCGGCTTCGAGCAGTTGACTGCGGCTGAAGGCGCGGCCCGGCTGGGCGGCGAGGGTGGCGAGTAGATTAAATTCGGTGGGGGTGAGTTCGATGGGTTGTTCGGCGCGGGTGACGGTGTGAGCGTCGAGGTCAATGGCGATGTCGGCCACGCGCAACAGGCGCGAGGCGCTGCCGCCCTCGGCGCGGCGCAGCAGCGCCCGTACACGCGCCACCACCAGGCGGGGCGAAAAAGGCTTGGTGATGTAATCGTCTGCACCTAACTCCAACCCCACCAGTTGATCGGCTTCTTCGACGCGGGCGGTGAGCATAATGATCGGCGTGCTGGCCTTGCGGCGGATGGCGCGGGCCACGTCCAGACCATCCATGCCCGGCAGGTTCAGGTCGAGGATCACCAGGTCGGGTTGTTTCTGCTCCCAGGCGATCAGGCCTATATCGCCGCGCCCGGCGGTGTGGACGGTGAATCCGGCCTGTTCGAGGTAAGAACGCAGGACGCGCACGAGGTCGGGTTCATCTTCGATGATCAAGATCGTAGTCATTCAACAAACTCTGGGATGAAGCGATAAGTGTTGCGGAAATCTTCTGGAAAATGGTTTCTGACGATATTTTCTATCGCCCGGCTCAACAGTGTTCGCTGTGTTTGGCCTGGCACGATCACAATCCCCCAGTGTTCTCGCTCGGCCAAAAACCACTCAATCGCCAGTGGGGCAAAGTCCTGCGCATTACTGGTAAGAAGCGTGCGTTTCTGGCTGGCGGCAAATGCCAGAACATCCTTATCCGGGGTTCCTTCGGGAAGTTGTGTTTGCACCAATAAAATGTCGGCCCCCACGCGTTGTCCCACATGGATCAAACCGGCCCAAATATGCTCATCGAGTAAAAAGCGATGTGCATTCATCGAATGTACTCACGGGGTTTTCCCGGTCAATAAAGCATATTGTTGCGATGTAAGCCTTTCTTGCAACTGAACGTTAATCGCCTCAGGCGAATTAGCGGTTAGCTCGGCTTCAATTTCGCTCAGGTGATCATAATAATAAGAAATTGCCTCATAGATTGCGGATACGGATACTTGGGGCAGAAATTCACGGTGAATATCTTCGGCAGAATGGCCTGCATTGAGAAAAGCAGCTACATGGCGAACCGCAACCCGCGTGTCGCGAATATAGGCTTGCATACCGCTGGTTGTTGGGCGCTGCTCAATATGCGGCGAGTTATCCAATTGCAGGCGCAAAATCGTCTCAGCAACCGCATCAGGAGTAGAGCGGATTTGCGCTGCCCTTTTTTGTAGCAATTGATACGTTTCTTCTGGAACTCGAATGGTTGCTAACATAATGATTTTCTTTTGTTATGTCTGGTTTATTCAGCACCTATTTTGATTGTACTCGAAAGAATCAGAAATTGCTCGCTGCCAACTCGCTTAAATAGCGTACGCAGCCATGCGGCTGCGTACGCAACAAAAAACAATGCGGCTATGAATGCTTATGGCTGTGTCTGCCAGCCGCCGCGACCGCCGCGGCGTCCGTGTCCACCGCTCATGCAGCCGCCAGCGCCCGGCTCGCCCATTTGCTGGTGGCGTTGCGCCATCCAATCGGCCTGTTCCTGGGTCAGTGCGCCGGCTTCGACCGCCGCTTGCAGGGCCTGGGAGTGGGCTTCGTCGAATAAGGCGGTGATTTGCTCCTCGCTCAACCCGGCAGCTTGCGCCACCTGGTAGGGGGTCTCGCCTGCATCCAGCCGGGCCTGCAAGGCCTCGGTGGCCATCTCCAGCCCTTCGGCCAGCGCCGTCAGCATGTATTCGTGCAGCGGGCCCGCTCTGCCACCCGCGTGGCCCATCATGCCGCCGTGTTTGCCCATGCCGCCGCCGTGCCATCCCCAGGAGGGCGTGGCCGTCCCATCCGTCGGGTCATTCTCCTGGGCATAGGCGTAACCGACCGCGCCCAACCCCAGGGCCACCACAACGATTACTATAAGACTGATGAGAAGTAGTTTTTTCAACATATTTCAAGCTCCTTGAATTGAAAACCGTTATGCCCCGATCATACAGCGCAGATGTGAAGAACTTGTGAAGGTTTCTCGAAAGTCTGATGAAAAGCACAGCGCGCAGACGAGATATAATCACGCCATGAGCAAAATCTCCCACAATCTCATCCGCGCCGCTGGCGGCCTGGTCTGGCGCAGGCGAGGCGGCCAACTCAAAGTTTTGCTGATTCACCGCCCTCGCTATGGCGATTGGGCTTTGCCCAAGGGCAAACTGAAAAATGGCGAACGCTGGGAAGACGCTGCCCGGCGTGAAGTGGCCGAAGAAACCGGCCTCGCCGTCCAACTGGATGATTTCGCTGGCCTGCTCTATTATGTGGTCGGCGAGCAGCCCAAAGTGGTGCTGTTTTGGAATATGCACGCCAGCGGCCCGGCCAGCCACGCCATCACCTCCGACACGCCCGACGAAGTCAGCGAAGTGGCCTGGCTGAGCGTGCCAGAGGCTCTGGCCCGCCTGAGCTACCGCGACGAAGCCGCCCTGCTGCAACAAGAAGCCCGCCGGCGATTGTCCTCGGAGTCAGATGAATCCGACGACTGAACGACCCTTCACCCCTGGCTGAGCGGAGGCCGCGCCATGCGTTTACTCTTACAACGGGTCACTTCGGGTTCGGTAACGGTAGATGGCAAGGTCATCGCCGCCATTCGGCGCGGCCTGGTGATCCTGCTCGGCGTCGGGCCACACGACACACCCGAGCAGGCGCGTTTCCTGGCCGAAAAAGTTGCTGCCTTGCGCATCTTCGAAGATGAGCAGGGCAAGATGAACCTCTCCGTGCGTGATGTCGGCGGCGAAGCCCTGGTCGTCTCGCAGTTCACCCTCTACGCCGACACGCGCAAAGGCCGCCGTCCGTCCTTCACCGACGCCGCCCCGCCCGAAATTGCCCGCCCGCTGGTCGAGCATTTCGCCCAACTGCTGGTAGAATTGGGCCTACCCACCCAAACCGGCCAATTTGGCGCTCACATGCTCGTCCAGATCGCCAACGACGGCCCGGTTACGATTTGGTTGGAAGGTTAGAAAGTTGAAGGTTGCAAGTCAAAGGTCAAAAGTCGCGACCTTCGACCTTCGACCTTCGACCTTCGACCTTCGACCTTCGACCTGCCACCTGCCACTTTCCCCCTATGCCCGCAATCTTCCCCTTCACTGCCATCGTCGGACAAGAACGCATGAAGCGCGCCTTGATCCTCAACGCTGTGTCCTCCCGCATCGGCGGCGTGCTGATCCGCGGCGAGCGCGGCACGGCCAAATCTACCGCGGCGCGGGCGCTGGCGGCGCTGCTGCCCTCGGTGCGCACCGTGCAAGATTGCCGCTTCGGCTGCGACCCCGACCGCCCGACCACCTGGTGTACCGAATGCAAGGAACGCCACGCCGAGGGCGACCTGCCCGTCGAGATGCGCCCCACGCCCTTCGTCAACCTGCCCGTCTCGGCCACCGAAGACCGCGTGGTGGGCACGCTCGACATCGAAAAAGCGATCAAAAAAGGCGAACGCCACTTCGATGCTGGCGTGCTGGCGGCTGCCAACCGCGGCCTGCTCTACATTGACGAGGTCAACCTGCTCGACGACCACGTGGTAGACCTGCTGCTCGACTCGGCGGCGATGGGTATGAACATCGTCGAGCGCGAGGGCATTTCGTTTGCTCACCCGGCGCGCTTTATCCTCGTCGGCACAATGAACCCCGAAGAAGGCGACCTGCGCCCGCAGTTGCTCGACCGCTTCGCCCTCTCGGTGGAGATCACCGGCATCCATAACGCCCGCGACCGCGTCAAAATTATGGAATACAACCTGGCCTTCGAAGCCGACGCCGAAGCCTTCCGCCAGCAGTGGCTTGCGAAGGAACAGGAACTCTCGCAGAAGATCGAACGCGCCCGCGACCTGGTTGAACACGTGGCCTACAGCCAACGTGACCTGCTCTCCATCGCCGCCCTCACCGCCTCGCTCAATGTCGAAGGCCACCGCGCCGACCTGGTGATCCTCAAGGCCGCCCGTGCCCACGCCGCCTTCGAAGGCCGCAAAGCGATCAACGACCGCGACATCGCCCTGGCCGCCGAACTGGCCCTACCGCACCGCATCCGCCAGGGGCCTTTCCAACGTGCCGACATCTCCCCCGAACAACTGCAAGAGCGCATCGAGCAGCTTCAGGGCGCAGCCACCACTGGCGAACCGGAGCCTTCCAGCGAGGAAGGCCAGCCATCCGAGGAAAAAAAAACGAGGCCAGCCAAATTCTCGTAGATGATGACGCCAGCCAGAACAACACGCAAAGCCCCTCGCAGCAATCGGTCTTCGACACGGGCAATGCCTACTGGTGGGATGGCGGCAAGAAAGTGCAGGTCGGCGAGACCTTCGACCCGCGCAAACTCGATACCGACCTCGACAAAATGACCCGCCGCCGCGGCGGTCGGCGCTCTCGCACCTACACCGAGCGCAAACGCGGCCGCTATATTCAGGCCCGCCCGGCCAACGGCAAAACCACCGACATCGCCTTCGACGCCACCTTGCGCGCCGCTGCCCCCTTCCAACCGGATCGGGAAGAGCAGCGCAAAGAGGTGGCGTTTGCCATTGAAATGTCTGACTTGCAGCGCAAGGTGCGGGTGAAGCAGACGGCCAATTTGGTGCTGTTTGTGGTGGATGCTTCGTGGTCTATGGCTGTGGCCGAGCGCATGTCGGCCACCAAGGGCGCTATCCTATCCCTGCTGACGGATGCCTATCAGCGCCGCGACCGCGTCGGGCTGATCGTCTTCCAGAAAGACCGCGCCACGCTCGTCCTCCCCCCCACCAACTCGGTGCAACTGGCCCAGCGCGCCCTGACCGACATCCCCGTGGGCGGCAAAACGCCCCTTTCGGCGGGGCTTTTCCTCACCCAGCAGGTACTCCAACGCGAAAAAATCCTGCACTCCGATGTCGAGCCGCTGGTGATCCTGCTCACCGATGGGGCGGGCAATGTCTCGATGGGCACGCTGCCGCCGCAGGAAGAAGCCCATCAACTCGCCGAGCAGATCGCCAGCGAGTCGATCCGCAGCATCGTGATCAACATGGAACACGCTGCCTTTGACCAGGGCCTGGCGCAGGCGCTGGCCGAACACCTGAAAGCGCCGTGCTACACGCTGAATGAGTTGAAGGCAGAGACGTTGTATAACGCGGTGCGGAGTGAGATGAGTGGGTAGCGTGGGGTGTGGAGCGTGTTCCGTAGAAGGAAGCGGAGCAAAGCCTGTATAATGAGTTTATCGGAGGCGTGTAATGGAAAGAACAATCAATATCCACATTGAAAAATTGCCCGAAGGGGTTTATCTGGCAACGTCGGATGATGTGCAAGGACTGGTGGCCCAGGGAAGAACGGTTGCCGAGACACTGGAAATTGCCCGTGATGTGGCGCGTAAGTTAATTGAAGCGCAATCGCAAGTGAATTTCCCGCTCCTGGCCGATGAATTCGATTATCCCCTGATTGTGCCGGTGGGTTGAGATGGGCAGATTGGCTGGTTTCAAATATGCCAAGGTTGTCAAAAAGCTGCGTAGCTTTGGGTTCGCTTTCTATCGCCAGGCGGCTGGCAGCCATGAAATCTGGTTCAACCCCAAGACGAACCGTTACACCACCATCCCCAATCATCCTGGCGACTTACCCGAGGGGACATTGCGCGCCATTCTCAAACAAGCTGATATTGATCCGGATGATTTTATAAAAGCGTGATGGCCGCAAAATTCTTGCGTCGCTTCATCTGGATTATCCTTTTCCTAACGTCTGCCGACTGGCTACCAGCCTGCTTCGCGACGGCACTGGATTTGTAGACAACAATACCCACGATTCTGGTAACACTTGTAAGTGGCATAGGCAGAGGGTGTAAAGCATATGAGCATTGCGCACAAATTGGAGTTGTAGAGCATGAGAATTTTGGAGACAAGGCTGCCTGTTGACCCTGACGGATTATTTGAACTAATCAGGCGTTTTGTTTTTAGCTGGCAAGGATGGCAGTCCAGCCCCCCCAAGCCGTACAGGGTAGGCGGGGCAAAAGAAATTTTGGGGTGGATTGTTACGCTGACTTGACTGCAAAAACCTTTTCTGATCGCGAAGGACACAAAAGTCACGAAGTTTTTTTGAATTTATCTTGCGCTGCGCTTCAAGAGATTGAATTTCGCTTTTGAGAATTCCTTTGTGTACTTCGTGTCCTTTGTGGTGAAAGGTCTTTTTTCAGTGAACTGCAAAGATAGAAGGGAGCAAAGTTGTTTTTGAATTTTCTTTGCGCCCTTGTACCTTTGCAGTTTTTTTCCGGTTTATCTGGGTTAGGGAATTATGATATTCTGCGGGGTGTTCTTCTCCACGTTCACCCACATCTGCTGCCCATCACTGACCAGTTCAATCCACCCATTTTGATCCGTGCGTAAGACGGTGTAGCCGGCGATGGCCTCCAGCGTTTCGGGCGAGGGGTGTTCGCGGCGATCTTCGGGGGCGGCGCTGAGCAGGATGGCCTGCGGGCGCAAATTGATGATCCATTCGGGGGGATTGGAGGCAATATAGCCGCTATCGGCCAGCAGCAGGGCGCTGACGGGGCCAATGTCATCGCCCATGCGTAACGATTCGAGGGCGTCGAAATCGGCCCCAAGTGGCAGCAATAGGCGAAACCGGTCATAAGTCAGCAGCAGGATTGCCCCGCGTGGGCCAACCGTCAGCACGTCGAGGCGGGCGCTGCCGCCCAGGTCGAGGGTGTGGCCGGCCTCGGCGCGGGTTTGCGGCAATCCGCGGGTGATGAGGGCGGCCTGTAAATCGCGGGCGGCGCGGCTGCCGTGGGTGGCCCCGGCCCACAGCACATTGGCAATGGTAAAGCGATCCAGCAGGCGCGGCACGGCAGTGATTTGCTCATCGGCGGGGTTGGCCACCACCAGCCAGTCGAAGGTGCGGGCGGAGGGCGGCAGGCGGCGTCCGAGGGCCTGTGAGAGCCGTGAGAGTGACGGCCCGCCATCTACCAGCACGTTGCGGCCAGAAGGGGTTTGGATGAGAACGGCATCTCCTAACCCTACATCGAGCAAAGTGACATGCAGACGGCCATCTGGGGCGGAAAGGGCCGTGCGCCAGGTCAAAACCGTCAGCAGGGCCAGGGCGGATAAGACGGTGGAAGGTTTCAGCAGGGGTTTGATCCGCACCGTCAGGGGGTGTTGGAGCGTGGCAGCGAAGATCAGCAGGTAAGCGAAAATCACCAGCGGCAGGGCCACCTCGCCCAGGTCGAAATTGCCGCCAGGGATGCCGGCGAAGGCTTCGATGACGCGGATGGTGTAGGCCACCAACGGCCACGTCAGCGCGCCCAGCAGTTTCCCCACCGGCAGCCACAACAACCCGAAAATCAACGACAAGCCGCCCAAAATCATTAGCGCTGGCTGCACCGGCAGCACCAGCGGGTTGACGATGAACGAACTCAAGGAAACGCGCCCGAAATGGTAGATGATCAGCGGCATGGTGAGCATTTGGGCGGCGAAGGTGAGCAGGAACACGTCGCTGGCGATGTCGGCGATGCGGCGGGCAGTATTGGCGGAAAAGCGGGGGGTGAGTTTGCTCAACAGCCACTCGTTGAGCGGGGTGGCGTATAACACCAATCCGAGCGTGGCGGCGAAGGAAAGCTGGAAGCCGATATCCCACGGCGTGTAAGGGTTGGCCGCGCACATGATCAGCGCCGTAATGAACAGGCTATTGACCGCCACCTGCCGCCGCATGAACAGCCGCCCAAAAATCCCCAGGCAGCCCATGATCGCCGCCCGCACCACCGAAGCCGTCGCGCCGACCAGGATCGTGTAGGTGATGATTCCCAAAATCGAAAGCAGCGTTCCCCAGCGTTTGCCAAACAGGTTGCCAAATGTCGTGGTAAAGATGCCGGCGATGATCGCAATGTTGAAACCTGAAATGGCGATCAGGTGCGTGGTGCCGGTGGCTTTGAACGCCCCCTGAACATCTGCCGGGATGCCGTTGTCGCTGCCGAGCAGGATGCCTGCCAGCAGCGCCGCCTCGGGGTCGGGGTAGAAGGCATAGATGGTGGCGTAGGACTTTTCGCGCAGGGCGTAGATGCGCGCCAGGAATGGGTTGCCCTGACCGTGCTGGATCAGGTTGGCGCGCGGCAGGTTCATGAAACTGGGGATGCCCTGGCGGGCGAGGTACTGCTGATAGGAAAACTCTTCGTTGGCGGGGGGTGTTTCGAGGCGGCCTTCCAGCCGGATGTGGTCGCCGTAACGCCAGTCGCCATCTGGCGAGACGCGGGCCAGCAGGGTGCCTTGCACCGGCTGAAAGCGCGGGTCGTCTTTCAGGTGCAACTGCCAGATTTCCACGCGCAGGTTGGTATAGCCGTCGCGCACATCGGGCGGCTCGACGATCAAACCTTCAATGACCAGCGGGGTTTGCAGGTCGTTGTACCAGGCGATGTACCCAGGGGCGAGGGCGGGCAGGTTGGCCGTATAACGTGCCGCGCCGAGGGCGAAGGCGGTGATGGCAAGGATGGGGAGGGGAGAGAGAAAGCGGGGGAGGCGGGGAGCAGGGGCGCGGCGGCGAAGGAATTGGACGATGATGACGAGGGGGAGGCTGATGGAGGCCAACGCCAGCCAGGCAGGGGTGTAGGGTGGGAGCAGGCTGGCGGCAAGAATGCCGAGGATGAAGGCAATCGAGAGCCAGAAGAGGGGCATACGTTGCTATCGTAGGGAATCGAACAAGTACTCGGCAAGTTTTTGCAACAAGCGGCGATGACGCTTTTGAGAAATAACCCCAATGCTGCCGATAATGCTCTTGCGAGGCAAGACAGCCAGATAACCAAGCCGGATCAACGATGGGGATACCAGGCCACTATCGGCGAAATCATCATCGGTCGAATCGATCAACTCATCGAACCCTGGGTGTAGTTGGTGAAGCTGCGTGCTGATCCCACAGATCAAGGCATCCCCAAAAGGCGGCATGGCGCGCAAGAAAATCACCGGGCGGTTCTTGACCCTTCCATCTGCCTGGGGCATCGGTGTCAGTAAAACATCCCCCTCATTCATGGCTGATAATCTGGATTGAAGACCTTGATCTGTTCTGTCGAATAATCGGGTTCATTTTCCCCATAAGCTGCTTCCAGGCCCTGTGCAGCCACCAAATACCACCCCGGTTCATCGGCAATTTCTTTTCCGTCCACCGGCTGAATGGAAATCCGCACTTTCGATCCGGGTGGAATCAAGAGCATTTCGGTCAGTTCCAGGTGAGTTGAGTCAATCACTTGCGCTTCACAGGTGGTCATGGCGGCCTCCAATGGCGGGATTATATCCCACGCTCAGGCTATCGTTTCACTTCCGCAATATACGGCAATGTGCGGTGTTTCTCGGCGTAATCCAGCCCGTAGCCTACCACCCACACATCGGGGATGTCGAAGCCGAGGTAGTGCAGCGGGGCGTTGGCGGCTGTGCGCAGCTTGCGCACAAATACGCATGTTCTCAGCGAGGCCGGGTTGCGCGCCTGCAAGGTGTGACACAGGTATTCGAGCGTGTGGCCGGTATCGAGGATGTCTTCGACGATGATGACATGCCGGCCTTCGATGGGTTCGGGCAAATCCATCAGGATGCGCACCTCGCCGCTGGTGGTGGATTTGCCATAACTCGAAATGGACATGAAGTTGACCACATGCGGGGTTTGCAACTGGCGGGCCAGATCGGCCAGGAAGATGAATGCACCCTTGAGAATGCCGATCAGGTGAATACTCTCCACGCCGGCGTAATCGCGGTCAATTTTGGCAGATAACTCGGCCACGCGTGCCTGGATGGTCTCTTCGGGCAACAGAATGCGGGAAAGGTCAGGGGGAAGTTGGCTCATGGGGTTATTTTACCCGTTCACCCCACCAACCAGAAGAACACCGCCGACAGCACCTGCATCACCACCGTCAGCCACATCGCCGGGCGCAGGCCGAGCCAATCGCCGGCCAGCGGGCCGAGCAGTGAACCGGCCAGGATGCCGATGTTGATCGCCAGGTTATACAGCGCCATGTGCGCCGGGCGGTCATCTTCGGGGACGCGTTCCATCAGGCGGTTGAGGATGCTCACGTTCATCACCGCCCACACGCCGCCAGTGCTGAGCGAGGCCAGCCAGAACCACGCCGGGCCGTCGGAAAGCGCCATCAGCAGGGCGTACAGACTGCTCATCAGCGTACTGCCGATCAGCAAGCGGCGGTGCCCAAAACGATAAGCCATCTTACTCACCCACGCCAGTGAGAAAACCGTCATCACCGCGTTGAACAGCGCCGTGCCGAGGCTGATGGCGCTGTCGCTTAAATTCAGTTCGTTGACGTAAAACAGCGGGTAGAGCGGATTGGGGAAAAACTGGAAAGTGTAGAAAAACAGGAACGCCGCCATGAACAGGCCAAATGGGCCGCGCAGCAGATCGAGCCGTACCAGCGCCTTGCCTGCCGGGCGCGGCGGAAACAACAGCGCCGCCAGCCAGCCCACGGCAGGGCGGAGGCCGCGCTGCGCCGGTGCGGGCAGTAATTCACGCCAATGGTGTGACAGCGGGGCCACCTCGCTGGCCGAAAACAGCTTGCCCACGTACACCGTGCTGATCATCGCCCCGATCCCGCCGAGCAGGAACACCAATTGATAATTGAGCGGAAAGGCCACCCGGTCGAGGATTTGCCCGCTGACCAGCGTGCTGAGGGTGATGCTGACGGCCATCAGGGCATTGCGTTTGGCTACCACCTCGCCGCGCCATTCGGGCGGTACGATATTGGCAAACAGCGCATTGAACGAGATGTTGAGCAGCGTGGCGGGCAGCGTGACCAGCAGCGTCAGCGCGATCAGCCCCCACACCTGCGCCTGTTCGCCCAGCACCCAGGGCAGCAAGAAGAGCAGCAGGTAGCCCAGGCGCATCCAAAAGGCGGCGAAGAAGGCGGTGCGGATCAGCGGTCGGCCTTCCACCCACAGGCCGGCGGGCAGCGTGTAGAGCAGCCCCACCAGCGCTGGCCCGGCGCCGATCAGCCCCACCTGGAAACCGCTGGCCCCCAGCCGGGCGGCGTACACGCCCTGAAATGAGAGCGTCGTGCCAACCAGCACGCCGATCCAGAAGATGTCCCAATACAGGTTGCGGAAATTGCGTTGTTGTTCAGGCGTGCGTTGCGGGATCATTGGTTCCTTGCATGGATTAGGGTCTGCTTACAAGTCGAAAATGGCCGGGTGGCCGTGGATATTCAGGAAGATCAGCCGGGCATGCGGCCTGACCCCCAACTGGCTTTGGATGGCTTCTACGTAACGGGCGACTTGTTGATCATAACCGTTTTGTTGGGCCAGGGTGCGGGCGTGTTCTTCTGAGTCGGCCCGGTCGGTCTTGAAATCGCTGATCGTCCAGGTATCGCCAGCGCGCGCGAGCAGGTCTATAATGCCGCGCCCGGCGGGGGTGAAGTAAGGCACTTCGTGGTGGCGCTCGGCAGCATCGAGTTCGGTGAAGATCGGGTGGGCGTGGAAGCGTTCGAGCAGGCGGCGGGTTTCGTGGAGGGCGGCGCGGATTTCGCCGGGGTCGGTGAGGCCGGTTTCGAGGGCAATCGGGCGCAGGAAGTCATCGAAGCGCTCCCCAGCATCGGGGAACATCCAGCGGCGCAGGGCATCATGGACGAGCTTGCCCACCACCCAGGCCGGGGCGTGCGGCCGCTGCGTATGCGGCACAATGCGCCAGACCCGCCGCGGTGGGTCGCTCTCGTGGGCGCGGGATTTTTCGTCTACGGCAGGGGCAGAAGCAGTGACCGGAGCGATCAAGTCGGATGTCAGATTTTTGTTATCGCTTGCATATCGTGGCGCAAGTCGTTGACTTGCGCCACGGGTTGTATCTGTATCTGATAAAGGCAGCGGTACCGGGTAAACGCTCACGGCCACGCCCAACTCGTCGAAGGCTGTTTGGCTGGGCGCGGCGTCATCCACGGCGATTTGCAATTGCTCCAGGCCCAACTTACCCAGCCAGCCAGGGATGCTCAGCCCGCCATCCTTCTTGGCCTTGACATGCCCGCAGATGAGTAATTTCTCTTTGGCGCGCGTGGCGGCCACGTAGAGCAGGCGGCGGTCTTCGGCGTCTTCGAGGGCGTCCTCGTGGCGGGCGGCGATCTGCCAGGCGGTGGGGTGGAAATCGTCCTCCTTCAGGTCGAGCAGCACGCCGTCGGGGCTGATCTGTGCTTTGGCGCTGCGTGGGCGCGGCTCATACGAGGCATCGGCCAACACGGTGAGCGGAAATTCCAGACCTTTGGCCTTGTGAACGGTCATCAATTGCACGGCCCCGCTGGATTGGGCATCGGCGGCGGCCTCGCCTTCGCGCAGGCCCACGTCGCGCAAGGTGCGCACGTAGGCCAAAAATCCCGGCAGGCTGATGATGCGGCTGCGGTGGGCGTCGGCGAGCAGCTTTTCCACATTGCGCAGCATCCTGGCCGCGTTGGGCGCACAGGCGAGGATGGCGCGGTAGCCGGTGCGATCGAGCAGGCGTTTGAGTACGGCAGCGGCAGGGGCGCGGCCAGCCAAAGCGCGCAATTCGTCGAGAATGTTGTAAACGCGGATGTGGGCGGGCAATGTTGAACCGCGCAGAGCGCCAAGAAAACCTGCATCAACTTCGCGTTCTTCGCGGTTCAGTAGATTTGAGAAACAAAGCTGGTAGATTTCCGCATCCGAAATGGCGAAAGCGGGCGAGCGCAGCAGGCCCACCAGGGCCAGGTCGTCGGCGGGGTCGGCGATGGCGGCCAGCATGTTGAGCAGATCGCGAATTTCGGGGCGGTCGTAGAAGCCGCGCCCGGCCACGGTGACGAAGGGGATGCCGGCAGCTTCGAGGGCGCTTTCGTAAGCGGGGAAGCCGCTGGAAGCGCGGAAGAGCAGCGCCATCTCACCCCAGGCAAAGCCCTGGGCTGCGCGCAAAGCAATCAGGCGTTCGGCCAGGGCCGCGGCAACAATTTGGCGGCCCTGTTCGGCGTCTTCACCCAGGCCGAGGTGAAACTCGACGTAGGGCGGCTGGATTGCGTCGCGGGCGGGTTTCTGGCGGTGCGGGCGCAGCGGCGCAAAGGGGACGAGGTAGGGCCGGGCGGGGTCGTCGGTCTCGCCGAGGACGGGGGCCAGCAGGGTGTTGAGGCTTTCGAGCAGGGCCTTGTGCGAGCGAAAGGTCAGGTCGAGGTCAAGATGTTGGCCGCCTGCCGTTTGAATGTCGGCCTGCACCTGGCGAAAGACGGAGACATCGGCGCCGCGAAATTTGTAGATCGATTGCTTCGAGTCGCCTACGATGAATAAATCAACCACCTGTAAATCATTGGACGCGGACGGTCGCGGATAGACGCGGACTTTTTCTTTTTCCGCGTCTTCCGCGTTTGCCCGCGTCCAATTCTGCCCTGATGTAAAACCCGTCAGGGCGTAGACGATCTGCCGCTGGCGGTCGTTGGTGTCTTGAAACTCGTCTACGAGGACGGCGCGCAGGTCGGCTTGCAGGCTGGCGCGCACGGCGGGGTGTTCGGTCAGCAGGCGGGCGGCGCGGCCTTCGAGGTCGTCGAAATCGAGCGATTGGCGCTCATCTTTGCGGCGCTGGTACTCGTCCAACACCTGCTCGAACAGGCGCAGCAGGGCCGGCAGGTGGGCGGCCACTTGCGCATCGAGGGCGAAGCGGGATTTTTCGGCCAGGAATTTGAGATTTTCGTCATACCACTGGCGGATTTCGCCCATGGATTGGCGCGCCGCGTCGAGGTCGGCGGCGTTCCAGTTGGCTTTTTGGCCCTGGGTGGAGGTGGCTTTGCGCAGGGCGGTGAGAGCCGTCAGCACGGCGTCCCATTCACCGGTGGTGCGGGCGGTTTCGGCTTCTCCCCAGCGGGCCAGCACGTCGCGGCGGGCCAGTTCAAGTTTGTCGTCGGGATTTTTGGCGGCCAGGGAAGCGAGTTCGTCCAGCGGGTCACGCCAGGCGGGGGTGTCGAGGTGTTGGGCCAGGTAGCGTAAGACTTCCGAAATCGGCGAACCTTCGGTTCGCTTGAGACTTCGGAAGTCTGCAAGATCCAACCGTCGCGCCAGCAGCAGTGCCAACACCTGGCGCAGCTCGCTTTCTTTGAACACGCCAAAGAGCGCGGCGGCTTCGACATCGCCGGCGGCCCAGGCCAGGGCGGCGTCTATCGCTTCGGCTTTGAGGGCGGCGGCCAGGCCCTCTTCCAACACGGCGAAGGCCGGGTCGAGGCCGGCTTCGGCGGGGTATTGGCGCAAAATTTCAGCGCACAGGCTGTGAATGGTGCCGATGCGGGCGGAGTCGATTTCTGATTGTGGATTGCTGGTTGTAGATTGTTGCGTGCGGGTGAGTTCTGCGCGGATGCGGGCGCGCATCTCGCGGGCGGCTTTCTCGGTGAAGGTGATCGCCAAAATCGAACGCAACGGATAGCCGCGTTCGAGCAGGCGCAGGTAGCGTCCCACCAGCGAGCGTGTCTTGCCCGACCCCGCCCCGGCAGTGACGGCGATGGCCGCTCTTTCGCTGAAGACGGCGTCTTTTTGCTGGCCGAGGAAGGTTTCAGGGGATACGAGCGACATAACGACCTGTTATGTCGCTTGCCGGACCAGCCAATCTGCAAGACGGCTTACGATGTGTTTCAAACGTTCGGGCGCAATCCGGCCAATTTCCCCCAACAAAATCGCTTCTTCAACCACGGCCACGCGGCCAACTCGGATCACACTTTCATTGCGTAACCCGCTGGCAACGAAATCAACATCGCCAGATCGAACCAACTCATCAAAATCAGGCAAATAATGGCGCAATTGTGACGAGACCATGCAAATCAGCCAGTCATCATAACCACCCGGCAGCCGGCCCAACAGAACGGCCGGGCGAATTTTCCCAGCCTGCTGGTTGGTTTGTGGAAAACGGTACAAAACAACCGCTCCAGGGTGGCTCATGAATACCTGACCTTTAAATCATCCACGGAATATTCCTCTGGTTCGTCTTCCATGCCGCGCATCGCCGAAGCCAATGACATTTCATGCCATGTTTTATCTTCCTGGCGTTCTGCTTTTTCCAGCAAAAATGCCAGAAAATCAACCACTTCATTCTGATAAGAAGGCGGTAATTTTTCGAGATAAGCTTGTATTTTTTGCGTTACCAACATTGCACACTTCCTTGGTCTGGCGGATTGTGAATGGATTCTATCATTTCTTCCACCGCCAACAAAACGCCGTTGCCGGGCAGTAATGCGGGCAGCCATCGGCGGGCGGCTGGGGCTGAAAACGCCCGGTGCGGATGCCCGCTACATGCCGCCCCACATGCGCCACGGCCACGGCAAAGGCGCTGTTAATCCCATCGTCAAATTTTTCCAGCTTCAAACTGCTGGCCTCGGCCTTCTGGATGTGCCAGTAAAAGCCGTGCGTCACTGTCCCCAGGCCGAGGGCGCGCTGGGCCGCCAGGGCGTAGATCGGCAGTTGCAGGCGGCGTCCCTGGCGCAGGTGGGCGGCAGTGATGGCCGAGCCGCCGGCTTTGTAGTCCATCACCCGCAAATTGCCCTCGGCAGAAATATCTATGCGGTCAATATAACCGTGCAGGCGCACCGGGCCGGCCTCCGTCTCCAATACCAGCGACGGTTCACCCATGCCGAATTTGGCCTCCTGCTTGAAGGGCTGCCAGCCCTGCGAGGCCTCGGCCAGCGCGGCCACCGTCTCTTCCAGGCGGCGCAGCAGTTCGGCTTGCTGCTGCTGCCACAGCGGCGTCGGGCGGAAGCCATATTGGCCGGGGGCAGCCGCGAATACTTCCTGCGCCGTGGCGTGCAGGTTTGCCCCGCCGTAGAATTTTTCCAAAATCTCGTGCAGCATCGAACCCAGGGCGCGCACATCGTAGCCTTCTTCGGGTTCTTCGCGCACTTCCAGGCCCAGCCCGTAGGCCACAAAAAACTCGAACGGGCAGGTGCCGTAGCTTTCGAGCTTGCTGGCGCTCCAGCCGAAATCTGGCCCGAAACGATCACTCAGATCAAAAGTCTGTACTGAGCCTGTCGAAGTATCACCTTCATAAGGCCCATCCGCTTTGGGATCGAGACGCGCCCGCAGCGCAGCCACGCCGCGCTGGATGTGATCGTCGAACGCCTGAGCCGCCTCACGCCATTCCACCGGCGAGGCGGCCTGGCAGGGATCGAGGCTATCCTCAGGGCGCACACGTTGCGGCGTGGGCCTGCCGCACAATGCGTGGACGGCCTGCCAGAAAGGCGATGGCTCCCAGGGCTGGCCGTCTTCGGCCAGGTAGGGCCGTGTGAGCAGCAGCTTTTGACGGGCGCGTGTCACTGCCTGGTAGAAGAAGGTCGCCTCGTCGCCGTGCAGACGGGTTTCCAGCGGCAGGCCGCGTGAACGCAGCCTCTCACGGTCGCGTTCGCGCAGCAGAATATCCTCGCGTTCGGGTTTGGGGAACTCGCCTTCGGAAAGCCCCAGCAGCGCCACCGCCTGGAAAGATAACCCGCGCCCATCCAACACAGAAGCCGCCATCACCCCAGGTTGGGCCGGCAGCGAGAAGGTTGCCGCTTCCACTGCCCCGCGCAAGTCGGCGAAGAAATCGGCATAGGTGAGGGTATTCTCGCCGACGACGGATTCGGCCAGGACGAGGCCGCGCAGCACATCTTTGAAGGCGCGTAGGGCGGCCACGTCGCGTTCGGCAGTGGCAGGGTTGGCGCGGGCGTTCGCCACAAAGCGCAAGCCGCCCTCACCCCCTGCCCCTTCTTCCGCGGGGGGTGGGGAGAAAACCGGGTCGTCGCCGAGGATGGTTTCGACGAAGGCCACGTAGTCGCGCACCGAGGCATGGGCAGGCGGGGTGAGCAGGGCCACAAAGCTCTCGAAGGCGGTTTCGAGCGGCTCAAGGTTCATGTTGTTTGCCGGGGCGGGCTGGTCTTCGGCTTCGGGGTCGAAGGCGGGCTGGCGGGATTTTGCCAGGTCGAAGGCTTCGCGCCACTGGCCGAGGCCGCCGATCACTTTGGCGGCGCGGGAGATTGCGTCGAGATCAGTGCCGCCGGGCTGCCCGATGTAGGGGCTGTTCCACGCCTCCACCACGGCGCGGCGCGGCCAGTCGTCCACGGGCAGGCTAAGCAGGGCGAGCAGCGCCGCTGCCGCCGGGTTCTCGATCAGCGGCAAGCCGCCCACCACGCGCAGCGGGATGCCAAATTCCTCGGCGGCTTCTTCCAGGAAGGGGCGGTAGGGGGCGAGGTCGCGTGCCAGCACGGCCATGTCTGAGAGTGCCAGGCCGTCGCGCACGAGGCGGGCTTTGATCCAGCGCAGCGCAGCGCGGGCCTCGGCGGCGCGGGTTTGGCATTCAATGAATGTAATTTCTGATTGCTGATTTTCGATTGCTGATTGAGCATCGAAGAGACAGGTTTCGATGTGGGCGAGGGCGGGGGCGAGTTGGGATGCAGAACCGAGTGTTTCAGGGTGGCTATGCAGGCAATCGAAGATGGCGGATTGAGCGCGGTGGAAACGGTAATGAGCGGGGCGATCCGGGCGGGCCAGGTCGCCGGTGAGGGTGATGATCGTTTCTTTGGCGCGTTCGGCCAGCAGCGATAGCACGCCCAGCTGCGTGGGGTTGAACTCGTCGAAGCCGGAGACGGCCAGCAGGCGCGTGTCGGCCCCCAGGGATGGGTTCTGCTCGAGGGCGATGGCCGCCAGCCAGCCGCGGCCTTCGTTATCGGCCCATCGATGCGTTTGCAGCCAGTCCTGGTAGGCAGTATAAGCCAGGGCAATTTCCCGCAGCCGCGGTTCCAGGTCACTCACGGCGCGGCTGAAATCTTCGGGGGTGATGCGGGCGCGCTTCAGTTCTTCGATGGTGTTGCGCAGGGCGGCGATGAAGCCGGGTTTGTCGCGCAGGGCGGCGTAGTGGTGAATTTCCCCCGTTTGGCACAGATGATCTACAATGGCGCGCAGCAAACGGACGCGCACCGGGTCGGTGAGCAACGGCATGGGCTGGCCGGCGCGGGTCAGCAGTTCGGCGTAGAGCGTGTGAAAGGTGTGGACGGCGACCCCCAGCGCGCCCCCGGCGGCGGCCAACCGCTGGCGGAACCCCCCGGCCTGGATGCTGTTGGGGACAAGGACGATCACCGGGGCGAGCGGCTCGGCGGCCAACACCTGCCGGATGTGCTGGATCAGGTGTTCGGTCTTGCCGTGCCCGGCAGGGGCGAGGAGCAGGCGAGGGGGCATTACAAATTCACCATCACCACCTGCTCCTGCACCATCTCCACCAGCGCTTGCACGGTTGCGAGCAAACTCTCGCCCGTGGCGGCGGAGAGCGGCGGGGCGTCTTCGCCGGGTTCGGGCGGGGCGGTGAGGTCGCGCACCTGGGCCAGTTTGAGGGCCAGGTCGGCGGGCAGGTGGCCGGCCTCGACCAGTTCGGCCTGGACGAGGCGCGGCGAGGGCAGGTCGGCGGCAGGGTCGCGTTCGCTGAGCGCCGTCGAAGCGTGCAGGGCCAGGAGCGAAGTCAGACCCCAGCCGAGGGCCTCGCGCAGGGGACGCGTCATCTCTTCGGGGAAGCCGCCTTTGAGCAGCACATCGGCCAGAGCCAGGCGTTTTTCGGCGAAGGCCAGGCCGGTGGCGGCTTTCTTGCGCCGGGCGTCGCGCTGGGCCGAGTCATCGGCGGCGGCGGGCATGCTGACGGCGTGGTAGGCCACGTCTTCGGGAGCGGGCGGGGCGGCCAGGGCGGGGATGAAGGCGGACATGGCGCGGAAGCCTTCGGTATCCATCAGGTGCAGTTGCGGCGGGTTGGCGAGGTAGTGTTCGGCCAGGCAGTTCTCCACGATGGGGCGCAGTTCGGCGGGCGCGCCCGAAACGACGACCAGGATGGCTTCGCCGGACACGCCGGGCAGTGCGGGAGCCTTACGCACAAGTTGTATCTTGCCCGGCAGGCGATCCACCAGCAGGGCGGCGAAATCCTTCAGGGTGGGGGCAGGCGGCGGGGCAGCAGGCTCTTCGGCAACAGGTTCAGCAACCGGGGCCAAATCCAGTTCCACTTCGGCGGGCTTTTGCAGCAGATCGCCCAATTTTTGCAGCAGGCTTTGGCCCATATCTTCAAAGCGCAAGGCGGAGGGGGCTTCTTCGGTGCCGAAGACGCTGGCGAAGACGTTTTTCTTGGCGGCCAGGGTGTCGAGCATGCGCTCTTCGATGGTGTCTTTGGCGACGAGGTTGATCACCTGCACGCTGGAGGGCTGCCCATGACGGTGGGCGCGGGCGATGCGCTGCTCCAGCACGGCGGGGTTCCAGGGCAGGTCGAGGTTGATCACCAGGCTGGCGGCTTGCAGGTTGAGGCCCACGCCGCCTGCATCGGTGGAGAGGAAGACGCGGCAATTGGGGTCGTTGAAAAATTGTTCGATCAGTTCGCCGCGTTTGGAACTGGGCACATCGCCGGTGAGCTTGACGTAGCCCAGGCCGACCCGATTCAACACCGGCTCGGTGAGTGCCAGCATGGTGGCCCACTGGCTGAAGACGACCGCTTTGTGGCCGTTGGAGGCGATGTCTTCGAGCAAAATTTCTTCCAGTTCGCCCAGTTTGGGGCCGGTGCGCTCGTGGTCTTTGGTGGGCATTTCTTTGTCGTGCAGGGCCAGGGCATTGCAGATCAGGCGCATTTTCATCAGGCACATCAACAGGATTTCGCGCTCCTTGGGGCTGAGCGGGGCGCGCTGAGCTTTGGCGATCAGCTTGGCGAGGGTTTCGCGGAACTCGTTGTAAGCCTTCCACTGCGGGTCGGTCATTTCGACGAAGTAGTTGTTGTCGGTGCGGGGGGGCAGGTCTTTGAGCACTTCGTCGCGCGTGCGGCGCAGCACGTAGGGGCCAATCAGGGCGCGCAACTGGTCGAGATTTTTGTAGCCGAGCACTTTGTAGGTGCCTGTGGGGCGCTTTTCGAGGTCGTAGAAGCGATCATTGAAGTGCCACAGCGGGCCGAGGATGCGCGGGTCGAGAAATTGGAAGATGCTGTAAAGCTCATCAATGCGGTTTTCGAGCGGCGTGCCGGTAAGCACGAAGGCGTAGCGGCTGTTGAGGGCTTTGACCTGCTGGGCGGTTTTGGCGCGCCAGTTTTTGATGCGCTGGGCTTCGTCGAGGATGATCAGGTCGGGGCGCAGTTTGAGCAGTTCATCGAAATCGTGGCGCACGAGTTCGTAGTTGATGATCTTGAAGAACGATGGCTCGCGGTAGAGTTTACGGCGTTCGAGCAGGCCGCCTTGCACCACCGTCACCGAGAGCGAGGTGAAGCGCCGGATTTCGCGCGCCCACTGGTGTTTGAGCGAGGCCGGGCAGATGATCACCGCCTTCTGAATATCGCGCATCTCTTTGAGCAGGGCGGCGGCAGCAATGGCCTGGACGGTTTTGCCCAGGCCCATGTCGTCGGCCAGCATGGCGCGGCGGCCAAAGGCCAGGTGCATGGCGCCTTCCTGCTGGTAGGGGTAGAGTTTGGTGGAAAGCACGTCGAAGGTGCGTGCGCCGCGCTTGACCTGGTCGAGGAACCATTCTTTTTGCTGGGCAATTTCCTGGCGGTCTTGCAGCAACTCCAGATACTGGCGCACGGCTTCGTCCACCACGATCAGGTTGCGGTAGCGCGGCGGCAGTTGCTCGATCTGGTTGAAGAGAACGGGAAGTATCTGTAGGGGCGAACCAACCATCACGCCGGAGGGGTCGAAGTGGCGATTAATCAAATCTCGAATGGCGAAGCTGTCGAGCTGCGGGGCCAATACGCGCACGGTCACATCTTCGGCGTAATGCAGGTAGATTTGGGCGCCGCGCGGGCGTTCCTTGGCAAATTCTTCGATTTTTTCGCCATATTCCTGACGCAGCGAGATCAGCACACCTTCGATGTGCTTGCAGGTGCCGATCAGGTTGGTTTTGTAATCGGGGCAGGTACACGAGTTTTGCAGTTCGTCGAGCGAGCGAATCTCCACCCGGTAAGCCCGCCCGCTGACCGATTTGACCTCGAACTGACTGAAAACCGGGTGGCTGCCCTTGTTGGCGATCTTGAGAATTTCTTCGCGCGCCCGCTCGCGGCGGCGTTCGATTTGTTCGGCGGGGCTGGCCGCATGATTGTTATCTGTATGGGTTGGCATAGGAACCTCCAGGTGCAAGAATAGGTCTAATTATACTCGTCATCAAATTGGTATAATTTTCGCAAGGGAATCCCCATGAATCCATCAATTGAACCCACCCAGCCCATCATCCTTCCTCCAGCCCAGGCGCTTCCTTCTCGCCTGGGACAGCTTTTGTTGACTTTCCTGGGGGGGATCGTCATCTTTGCCCTGGCCCTGGCCTGCATTCCCCTGGCCTATAGCGCGGCCTACAATGGACGCATCTTTCCGGGCGTTTCGGTGGCTGGCGTGCGGGTGGGTGGCCTGACGCCCGACGAAGCCGCCCAATTGCTGACCGCCCAACTGACCTACGACCAGCAGGGCAACATCTACTTTCAAGAGGGTTCTGCCATCTGGCAGACCACGCCGCGCAACCTGGGCCTGATGTTGGATGCCCCAGCGAGCGCCCAGGCCGCCTACAATGTTGGACGCAGCGGTCATCCTTGGATACGCCTGAGCGAGCAGTGGCGCGCGCAACGTGTGGGGTTGAATATCGCCCCTTTTGCCCTCTACACCGAACAATTTGCCCAGGTTTACCTGCAAGGCGTGGCCGCGCAAATTGACCGGCCCGTGATAGACGCCGCGCTGCAAATGGACGGCCTGGAAGTGGTCGTACGCGCCGGGCAGGTGGGCCGCTCGCTCGATATCGCCGCCGCCCTCGCCAGCCTGCGCCAGCAGTTCCCCATCCAAACCGATGCCATTATCCCCCTCATCGTCCACGAAACGCCCCCGGTGATCCTCGATGCCTCCGCCCAGGCCGAGTTGGCCCGCAGCATCCTCAGCGCCCCACTCACCCTCAGTGTGCCCAATGCCCAAAGCGGCGACCCCGGCCCATGGACGATTGACCAGGCCACCCTGGCCGCCATGCTCACCATCCAAAAGGTGACGCCCGCCGACGTCCCCGCCTTTTACCAGGTGGGCCTGCAAACCGAGCCGCTGCGTAAAACGCTCGAAGGCTACGCCCCAGGCCTCCAGCGCCTCCCCGCCAACCCGCGTTTCACGTTCAATGATGAAACCCAACAACTCGAACTGCTCCAACCGGCGGTGATTGGCCGCGCCCTGGATGTGGACGCCACGCTGGCCGCCATCCACGAAAAGCTGCTGGCGGGCGAGCACAGCGTGGATTTGGTGATTACCGTCACCAACCCTGGCGCGTTGGATACCTCGACGGCTGAAGAACTCGGCATCCGCCAGGTGGTCAGCGTGTATACATCCTATTTTTACGGTTCGAGCGGGCCGCGCATTCAAAATATCACCACGGCCTCGGCGCGTTTTCACGGCGTGCTGGTGGCCCCCGGCGAAACGTTCTCGATGGCGCAAGTCCTCGGCGATGTCAGCCTGGATAGCGGCTATGCCGAAGCGCTGATCATCTATGGCGACCGCACGATCAAGGGCGTGGGCGGCGGCGTGTGCCAGGTCAGCACCACGCTCTTCCGCACCGCCTTTTTCGGCGGCTATCCGGTGGACGAACGCTACGCCCACGCCTACCGTGTCAGCTACTACGAACTGACCCCCAGCGGCGGCGTGGACCCCGACCTGGCCGGGCTGGATGCGACCGTTTTCGCGCCCGTGGTGGATTTCAAATTCACCAATAATTCCGATGCCTGGCTGCTGATGGAAACCTACGTCAACGAGGCCGCCCGCACGCTGACCTGGAAGTTCTACTCGACAGACGACGGCCGCACGGTGGATTGGACGACCACCGGCCCGCGCAATCTGGTCGAACCGCCCGAACCGCTCTACGAGGAGAACCCCGAACTGGCCAAGAACGAGATCAAACAGGTGGATTGGGCCGCCGAGGGGGCCGATGTGGCCGTCACCCGCACCGTGACGCGCGGCGGTGCAGTGCTTTTCAGCGATACTTTCAACACGCACTATCTACCCTGGCAGGCGCGCTACCAATATGGCCCCGGCAGCGAGGGCATCCCCCAACCTGAAGAAGAACCCACGCCCACGCCAGAGCCGTAGGTGGGATGGTAAAATAGCGCCATGCTGTACGACCTAACTCGTCTCTTGCAAAAAATGACCCCCCAAGAGCAAGCCGAAGTGGAAACCTTCGCTGCGTTTGTGCTGGCGTGCCGCCAGTGGAGGCAACAACCTGTTTCTTTGGATGACATTCCATCAAAGGAAATGCTCCAGTTCGTCATGCAGGCTGGCGGCTTTGATTGGTTGAACACCCCCGAACAGAACGTATACACGATTCGAGATGGAGAATCTGTCGAATGGCCGGTGGAATCATCCGACGCGGCAGCGTAGTGTTGGTGCGTTATCCGTTCACCGATCAGAGCGGCGCAAAGGTGCGCCCGGCTGTGATTGTTACCCCAGATGCGCTGATGAGCAAATTGGATGATGTTTTGTGTCTATTTATTTCTTTGGCTATGCCGCCCGAAATACTGCCAACGGATTTTATTCTTGAAATATCTCATCCAGGCTTTGCTCAAACCGGTTTGAAATATCGTTCTGTGTTTCGCACCCATAAAATTGCGTTGATCCATAAATCACTTGTAGAGAGAACTTTAGGTGTAGCATCTCAAAGTATCGCTGCTGAACTGGATCGGCGACTAAAAATTGCATTGGGACTCTAAACCCGTTGAGGAGAAGTTATGGTCAGCCAAGATTTAATCGAAATTCTGCGATGCCCCGCCTGTGTGCGCACCACCGGCGGCGAGCTGGATTACCACCAAGAAGCCTGGTTCATCTGTAAAGATTGCGGGCGCAAATACCCCATTCGCGACGACATCCCGGTGATGTTGATTGATGAGGGCGACAAGTGGGTGGGCACTGCCGTAGATGCGCTGCCGATCCCGCCGCCAGCCAATTGAAGATCACCCGGAAATGAAAACGAGCAGGCGTAAGCCTGCTCGTTTTCATTTCCGGGTGGTTACCCCTGCCACGCCCACACCAGCCACAGAATGATCATCACCAGCCCGATGCCGAAGCGTGCCAGCAAAGACAGCCCCCAGCCGGCCAGCAATCCTTTCACGACCTGCCAGCTTTCCGGCCAACTGCGCCGGCGGCGGTATTCCAGCAGCAACACAATCAACGGCGCAGCGATCAGCCCGCCGATGGGTGGAAAGATAATCGTCCCGATCAGCCCGGCCAGCATGGCCAGAAAGATCGAAACCCACGAAGCGCCGTTCTGACGGGTGAGCGTCGCCATCAGCACATTGTCTATCACCAGCCCGACCAGGCCAAACAGGGTGATCCCGGCGAACAGGATCGCTCCTAAGGCGCTGAAGCCATCAATCAGGCCAAAGGTCAGCGCTGCCAGCCACACAATCTCCACGCCAGGGAAGATCGGGATCACCAGCCCAAACAGGCCGACGAGCATAATGATCAGGGTAAGAATTTCGAGAAGGGTCATAGGAAGAAGTTTACGATTGGATCAAACGGCCAATGCTGATGCGCTGAAGGCCAGTTCTCCTCGCACCAGTTCCAGTCCGGCGGCATCGCGCACCACGTTTTGATACAGTGAAAAGCCTCGCATTTGTGACCAGCGTTCAGCACCAATCACTCGCGGACTTAGCAAGACATCCCACTTCAGTGAGATGCGCGCTGCCTGTTTTAAGATCAGGCGACGCAATGGGCGGTTTTCCTGGCGTAAAATGACCAGAACATCTACATCCGAATATCGTTGACTATCGCCGCGCGCTTTTGAGCCAAACAAAGCGATCAACTGAATTTGATCTGGGTGGGTTTGGCGCAGATAGGCGACAAAATCTTGCAAGGCATGGTGTTCTGCCAGGCTCAAACTTTCTAGATTCATAACCACCCTTCTTTCCGTAACCAGGCTTCAACGTAATCTACAAAACGCTGCGCCTGGGCGAAATCTATCTCGGCATCTTCCTTCGATGTGGCGCTGAACAATTCGTAATCGCTCTCATGGCGATCTTCCATCACCTGTCCGTAAATTTCACTGAGTTCCGCAGGTAAAAGCCCGGTTTTGATAAATTGTTGGCGGAAGACGGCCAACACGCCACTATGCTTGCCTCGCGAAAGTTTGCGAATGGTCAGGGCCGCGTTGGCAGCATAGAAAATGGCGTAATAGGAGCGATTGATCGCTGCGGCATAAAAGTCATTATTGAGATTCAAGCGCGCCACAGCAAGTGATTCGCGTGCAGCATCCAGATAGAGAGTGACTTCGCGAAAAATGACTTCGTCCATAACGTCATTATACGGCACCTTACTGAATAAAATGGCTGAGGTGTTTTGAGCATCTTTCGCTCACTCAAAACACCCCAGCCATCAAACCATCAACCAATCTTTTCCACCCCACCCATCCACGGCTTCAACACTTCGGGGACGAGGATGCTGCCATCGGCCTGCTGGTAGTTTTCGAGTACGGCGATCAGCGTGCGCGGCATGCCCAGGCCCGAACCATTGAGCGTGTGGACGAGGCGGGCCTTGCCGCCATCGGTCGGGCGGTATTTGATGTTGGCGCGGCGGGCCTGAAAATCGCCCACGTTCGACACCGACGAGACCTCCAGCCACTCGTTGCAGCCGGGCGCCCACACTTCGATGTCGTAAGTGATGTGTGCGCCAAAGCCGATGTCGCCGGTGCAGAGCTGTTTGACGCGGTATGCCAGGCCGAGGGCGGCGCAGCTTTCTTCGGCATCCTGGCGCATCTTTTCGAGCAGGTCGTTCGACTCTTCGGGCTTGCAGAACATATACATTTCCACTTTGTCGAACTGATGGCCGCGCTTGATGCCGCGCACGTCGCGCCCGGCGCTCATCTTCTCTCGGCGGAAGCAGGGCGTGTAAGCGGTGTAGAGGATGGGAAGTTGCGCTTCTTCGAGGAACTCGTCGGCGTGCAGGCCGGTGAGAGGCACTTCGGCGGTTGGCACCATCCACAGGTCTTCTTCGGCGTCGTGGTAGAGGTTCTCACGGAACTTGGGCAGTTGGCCCGAAGCGAACAGCGTAGCTGCCTTGACCATGAAGGGGGTGTACTGCTCGGTGTAGCCCTGGCGGATGTGCAGATCGAGCAAAAAGGCGATGATGGCCCGCTGCAAGCGCGCCCCGGCCCCGCTCAACACGTAGAAGCGCGAACCGGTGATCTTGACGCCGCGCTCGAAATCAATGATGCCCAGCGCCGGGCCGAGGTCCCAGTGCGGCTTCGGCTCGAAGTCGAACTCCGGCAGTTGCCCCACGGTACGCAGCACCACGTTTTCGCTGTCATCTTTGCCGTAGGGCGTGCGCGGGTCGGGCAGGTTGGGGATGCCCGCCACAATATCGTTGAGGCTGGTTTCGACGCCGCGCAACTGCTCGTCTACCTG
>CAZSFD010000006.1:48555-99058 GCA_964606085.1 uncultured Anaerolineaceae bacterium | reverse complement strand
CGTGGTCAGCGGCGGATACAGGTAGCGCGCGGCGGGGATATCATCGAAGCCGACGACGGCCAGGTCGGTGGGAACAATCAGGCCATGGTGGTTGACCGCCGCCAGGGCGCCCATCGCCATTTGATCACTGGCGGCGAAGATGGCCTGCGGCGGTTCGGGCAATGCCAGCAATTGCCGGGCGGCGGCGTAACCGCTGGCCTCGTCGAAATCACCCTGGGCGGTCAGTTCAGGCTGAAAGGGGATGCCCGCCGCCTGCAAGGCGCGTTGATAGCCGCGCAGCCGCTCACCGCTGTGGGCGCGATATTCCGGCCCGCGGATGAAGCCAATGCGCTGAAATTGATGTGCTTCGATCAGATGGCGGGTCAAGGTATATGCGCCGTTTTCGTTATCGGGGTTGATGGCATTGACGGGCAGATCGGGTACGATGTGGCCGAGCAGCACGAAGGGGAAACTGCGCCGGTGTAATTCGCGCACGTAGTCGAAGGTGCTGGAAAAAGTCCCCAGGATGACCCCATCGGTGCGAGCGGGCAGGAGACGCAGCAGCGAATCGTCCGCATCCAGGTCGCAACTGCTGTAGATGAGCAGATGATATTGATATTTGCGTGTCACGCCCTCGGCTCCGCGGATGAACTCGGAATAATACGGCCCTGAAATTTGCGGCAAGACCAGCGCCAGCGTCTCCGTCGTGTTCATCGCCAGGTTACGCGCCGAGGCCGAGGGCTGGTAGCCCAATTCCTGGGCAATTTGCAAAATGCGCGCCCGGGTGGCTTCGCTGACACGCGGGCCATTGTTGAGGGCGCGCGAAACCGTGGCGATGGAAACACCCGCTTGGGTGGCAATGGTGTAAATGGTAGTTTTCATCGAAAGGGAAGCGAGAAGAAGGGCAAAAGGTAACGTGGTTCAACCAAAAAGTGCGTTACACCCGTGTTTGCGTAAGCGCTTACGCAGATATAGGTATTGTAAACCATTCCAGCGCAAAATCAAGGCAGGCGATCAAAAGCCGATGTAACTTAAGTCCTGTTCAATTCAAACCTTTTTGGTTTAGAATTCATCGGGCATTAATCTTTGAGGAGGCCGCATGAAATTTCTCACCATTGTTATTGGCATCATCGCCCTGCTGGCCGTGGCAGGCGTTGGCCTGTACGTCACCAATTTCACCGCGTACATGGGCAGTGACCCCAATACCTGTAACAACTGCCATGTGATGGATTACGTGTACGAAAACTGGCTGCACGGCGGGCATCACACCGCGGCCACCTGTAACGACTGCCACACGCCCCACGCCCTGATCCCCAAGTACATTGTCAAAGCGCAATCGGGTTATCATCACGTTACCGCCTTCGTGTTCGGCGCAATCCCCGATGCCATTCGCGCCAAAGAAGAATCCAAAAAAGTGGTGCAAGAAAATTGCGTGCGCTGCCACGAACACACCGTCAGCACCATCATGGCTGGCGCGCAAGAATTTGACCGCTATTGTTTCGACTGCCACCGCAGCGCCGCCCATGGCGCGCGCGGCATCACCACGTATCCCTTCCAGGAGAGCAACAAATGAAAAAATTCATCCCCTACATCATTCTGATCGTCATCATCCTGGCTTTGGCCGGGTCATTGATCGGCGTGATGCTCTACATCAACAGCCAACCCGCCGCCTATCGCGGCGTCACGCCGTTAACCGAAGTCGCCCCCATCGAACCCGACTCGGCCAAATGGGGCGTCAACTTCCCCAACCAATACTCATCCTTCCTCAAGACCGAGACCAACAACACCCGCACCACCTACGGCGGCTCGGTGCCCTATTCCAAACTCGAAGCCGACCCGCGCCTGCTCACCCTCTTCGCGGGCATGGCCTTTAGCAAAGAATACAACGAAGACCGCGGCCACGGCAACGCCCTCAAAGATGTCGAGGCAATTGACCGCATCAACGAAAAATCGCCTGCCACGTGTTACTCGTGCAAATCAGCCGATAACCCGCGCCTATGGAATGAAATGGGGCTGCGCGACTACGGCAAAACCCTGTTCAGCGACATGGGAACACAGATCGATCACACCATCGGCTGCGCCAACTGCCACGAGGCCAACACCATGCGCCTGATCGTCACCAACCCGGCCCTGGCAGAAGCCCTCGAAGCGCAAGGCAAAGATTGGACAACCTTCACCCGCCAGGAAATGCGCACCGTGGTCTGCGCCAACTGCCACGTGGAATACTATTTCGCCGGCGACGATAAATACCTCACCTTCCCCTGGGAAGATGGCACGCGCATCGAAAACATCGCCGCCTATTACGCCGACCTGGGCTTCAAAGATTGGGAATACCCCGCCACCGGCACGCCGATGATCAAGATGCAGCACCCCGAGTACGAGCTATACAGCGCCAACAGCACCCACTACCTGGCGGGCGTCTCGTGCGCCGACTGCCACATGCCCTACGTGCGTGACGGCGCGGCGAAATACTCCATGCACGATATTCACAGCCCCCTGCTCAACGCCGAATTGGCCTGCGGTCAATGCCACACCGACACCGCCTACGTGGTCGCCCGCGTCGCCGAAATTCAGGATCAGGTGCATATCACGATGATCGCCACAGAAGATGCCCTGGTTGACGCCATCGCCGCCCTCACCGCCGCCGTGGCAGCCACCGGCAGCGACGCCGCCAAACTCGATGAAGCCCGCCAACTGCACCGCGCAGCCCAACTGCGCTGGGATTTCATCGCCGCCGAAAACAGCATGGGCTTCCACAACCCCGAAGAAGCCCTGCGCATCCTGGCCGATGCCACCAACCTGGCCCGCCAGGCGCAGTTAAAGGCTATCGAAGCCGCTGGCACGGTTTCGATCTTGCAAACCGTTCCGTAAGCGAAATCTGTTTCACCTTACAAAAAGAGCCTGCTCTCTGAAAAGACAGCAGGCTCTTTGCTTTCTGGCCGATTTACTTATTGGCTCGTTTGCCCCCCCTGGTGATTATGCCCCACCACATACTGCCGCAACAGCTCGTGCATGGCATACCCCCCCTGCCAGGTGCGATGCAAAAAGGCCCGGCTGGATAGCGCATCCAGGAAGAACATCGAAGCCCCGGCCTGTTGACGGGCAGAATCGGCGCTAAACTCACCCTTGAGCTGCACCAGCTTGCTCAACACGCCCTGCTCATACTCCGAGAGCAGTTGCCAGAACGAATCGAACACGGCCAACAGGCCGCCATGATCACCCTGCGCCCGGCTGACCAACGAAGCCAGGTTGTTCTCGATGCGGTCGGCGATCTCCTGGCACGAGAACGCCTGCACCCACGATGCGGCCAGTTCAATGCCCAAGGGCATGCCTTCAAGCTGGCTGCAAATGCGCGCCACATCATGCTGGTTACTCTCATTCAGGCGAAAATCAGGCCGCAGGCTGCGTGCAACCGACAGGAACAACTGAATAGCGCTGTACTCTTCCAGATCATCGAATTGATCGGCCTTGGGGAAGAGCAGGCCGCGCAAATCCAGCACACCTTCGCCCGGCAGCCCCAGGCGCTGGCGCGAGGTGACCAGCAAAACCAGGTGTTCGGTCTGGGCCAGCAGCTTGTTCAGCCAGGCGGCCACCCCTTCATCGGGCGTTTCCAGGCCATCGAGGATGAGCAGCAAGCGCTTCTGGCTCAAAAAATCGAACAGACGGCTGGCGTCAGCCTGGTCGGGCGAGGTGAAATGCACGGCCCGGCCAATCTGCTCGGTCAACTGGTTGAGAAAACGCTTGCCCGTTTGCTTGAGCATATCCAGGTGGATGAAATACCCCCCATCGCTAAAGATATCCAGGCTCTCATGCGCCACCTGAACGGCCAGGCGGGTCTTGCCCAGGCCATCTGGCCCATGCACGGTGATCAGCCGGTGGTTCTGAAAAAGCTGCTTAACGTGGTGAATTTCTTCTTCGCGGCCGATGAAAGCGGTGGCTTCGGGAGGCAGGTTGTGATGCGGCGGCGCGGTGTGATGGGCCAGTTCGCGCGCCAGGGGCAAGCTGGCGAAATCGGGGCGGCATTCCTGGCCGTGCGGCCCATGGCGGACAATGCCCTCGGCGACGATGTATCCCAGGCCCGCCTGGATCAAGGCTGGCAAACCAGCGGTTTCGCCGTACAGCCAATCGAGAAATTCCTGCGAAGCCTCCCAATGCAAAGCGTGGCGCACCCACACCCGCAGCCCCGCCAGCGAGATCGACTCGAGGTTGACCGTCTCGCTCAGCGGCGTTTCTGGCACAACCGTCCCCAGCAAATCGAGGCTGACCGGCAGGCCGTGGTTATCGCCATTGGTATATACCAGCCCAACATAGGGCAAGCCGGGCGAGGTGAACAGGGCATGGATCATGTCCAACGTGGCGGGGTCAATTTCGGCGGGCCTATCAACGGCCAACAAGATGCCAGCGTGGTTTTTGGCGTGGAGCAATTGCAACAGCGCTGCGGTAAACACTGCCTGCCCGCTGGCCGGAGAGGGCAGTTCCAGCCACTCGCGGCGGCCAATATCCAACGCACCGTAGCGCCGGTTTTTGAGCGCTGGTGAGCCTTTCAGGCTCAAGACCACATAACCGCGCAAGCGGGCAATTTTGCGCGCCTCCGCCAGGAAACGTGTCTTGCCTGAACCCGCCGGGCCGTTGATCGTGAGGATGCCGCGCTTAAATTCGGGCAGGTCATCCAAAAAGGTATACAGCGTTTGCTGCTGCAAATCACGTTCGATCAGGCGCGGCGGCTCTTCGGGAATGTTGCCGGCCTTTTCGTCGGGCAGTAAGATGTCTTCGCTGAACATGCAATTGCGACCGGCGCGCTTGGCGCGGTAATGGCGCTGGTCAATCACATCGAAAAGCGTTTCGGGGGTTTCGCCATCTTCCGGGAAAGTGGCGACGCCGATGCTGACCGTGAGGGTGAGCGGGGGTTGGCTCGAAAAAGGTACGGAAGACACCCCTTCGAGCAGGGTCTGGCCTAATTTGACGGCCTGGGTTTTTTCGGTGTGGGGGAAGAGGACGATAAATTCGTCGCCGCCATAACGGAAGACCAGGTCGGTGGAGCGCGTCATGGTGCGCAGGCGGCGGGCAAACTCGTTCAGCACGCGGTCGCCCTGGGTGTGGCCGAAGGCGTCGTTGACGCTTTTGAAGTGGTCCACATCTAACATTAGAACGGAAAAACGATTGTTATAACGGCTGGCACGCTCGATCTCCTCGCGCAAACGGTCGTACAACGAAGCGCGCGAATAAACGCCGGTCAGTTCGTCGCGAAGTAAATTTTCCATGCGTATGCGTGTGGTCATCCTATTCAACGGGGGACTACCCCGTTCCTCGTGTTCTGAGTATACATCACACGTCTGGCGGGGATTGTTTAATCATCATAAAGTTATCATAAATTATCAATCCCCCAATGGTGGCATAAGATTAACGGGGACTCGGTTAAAATAAGACATCTGGAGGAGGTCGCTATGGCAAAGAAACCATCACTTTTGACAACACTGGGCGGCATTGCCGCGGCGGGCGGTGCGCTGGTGGCCGCGTATTCGCTGCTGGCGCGCCCCTGGCACCTGCGCTGGGGCTGCCAGGAAGACGAATTGAAACGGGTTTACCCCGGCGATGAATTGATCCCCGAACCCCAACTCAACGCCACCCACGCCATTACCATTCAGGCCGCCGTTGCCCAGGTGTGGCCGTGGCTGGTGCAGATCGGCCAGGGGCGCGGCGGCTTTTACAGCTACGCCTGGATCGAAAACCTGATGGGCCTGAACATCCACAACGCCCGCCAAATCTTACCGGAATACCAGGGTTTGAAAGTGGGCGACCAGGTGCCGCTCTCGCCCGATAATTTCGGCATCCCGGTGGCCCTGCTCGAACCGGAAAAGATGCTCGTGTTGCATGGCGATACCCGCCTCGACCCAGATGCCATCCCCACCATGAACCCCGGCGACTATCTGGCCGTCACCTGGGCCTGGTATCTGACGCCCGTCAACGAAACCAGCACCCGCCTGGTGGAACGCTGGCGCGGCGATTGGAACGCCACGCCGCAAAACTGGCTTTACATGCGGCTCTTTCTCGAACCGGGCGCATTTTTGATGGAACGCAAGATGCTGCTCGGCATCAAACAACGCGCCGAAGGGAAATGACCATGCGCCCCGATTGGGATTCCTACTTCATGAAAATTGCCTATGCGGTCTCTGAGCGCTCCACCTGTGACCGCGCCTATGTGGGCTGCGTACTGGTACGCGAGAAACGCATCTTGACCACGGGCTTCAACGGCTCGCCCACCGGCCAGGCGCACTGCGACGAATCCGGCCACCTGATGGTGGACGGCCACTGCGTGCGCACCATCCACGCCGAAACGAACGCCATCATCCAGGCCGCCCTGCATGGCATCTCCACCCGCGATGCCACCTGCTACGTGACGCACATGCCGTGTATCAACTGCACCAAAGCGTTGATCAATGCCGGCATTACGCGCCTGGTCTACCACCTGGCTTACCGGCCTGATCCGAATGCCCTGGCGTTTCTGCAAGCCGCCCAGGTAGCGATTTGTCAGGTCGAGGGGGCTTCGCAATAAGCAAGAAGCCGCCCACAAGCAGTTTGTGGGCGGCTTCTTTTTATGAAAGCGACCTGATTAGCTGGCCTGGATGTAATCCATCGTGGAACGTTCGAGCTTGACGACCGGGAATACATCTACCAGCTCGTATTGGCGGCTGCCCAGGCCGAGGGCTTCGGCATATTGCGGGGCCAGGTAGGGGTCTTTGAGCGGGCCGTGCAGCCAGCGCAGCGGGTGACCCTGACGGGTATGCACTTCCATGGCAGTTGGGATGTTTTCTTCGAGCAGGGGCGTTTTGGCGGTCATATCCAGCACGGCCTGGTCGAGGGCGACGATGTCATCGGAGCCGAACACGCCCGTATCGGGCAGGATGGCCATGCTGGTGAAGCCGAAGCAATCGCACAGCGGCGTCATGTGCGTGGCCAGGCACAGGTGCGCCTGCTTGCCAGGGGCAAAGGTGGAGAGGGTGACATCCACGCTGATGGCGCAGGCTTCCTGGAAGGCGTAAAAGTTACTCGGCAAAATTTTCAGGCTGCCCTCGGGGGCCACTTTCAGGCAGCGCCCGCATTGGTTACACTGTTCGTAGTGCATGTGAACGCCCTTGGGGTCGGCTTTATCTTGCACCAAAGCGCCGAAAGGACAGGATTCGATCACCTGCTGGCGCACGGCATCATCGGGGCAGCGGTCGGCGAACCAGTAGGGGTCGAACTGCATCGTGTCGTGCATTTCGCTGCGGGTTTTGCCGCCCATGCAGCCGAGGGCGATGTTTTTGATCGCCCCGCCGTAACCGCAGGAAGGATGTCCTTTGGCGTGGGCGAAATTGACAATGAAGCTGGCATCTTGCACGAAGCCGGCCACCTGCCATTCGGTGATGTTGCGGAATGTGCGGGGATGGGTGTAGATGTATTTTTCATCTGGCCCGGCGGCAGGGTACACCGGGCAGCCCAGCACCTCAGGCGAGTAGCCGCGTTCTTCGGCGCCGGCCACGTCCCAATTGACATCCACCACAAAGGGCTGGCCGCCGCCATCTTTAATGGCCTGCACCACTTTGCGCACGAAGACCGGGTGAATGGTGGAATAGCCGATATTGTTGCCGGTATGCAGCTTGAGGACCACACGCTCGCCTTTGACACGTTCGCGGATATGCAATTTGTCGAGGATCAGGTCGAGCTTGGCGGGCAGGGTTTCGTTGGCTTTCAGGTGCGCCTGGCGCGGGGAACCATAATAAACGATACTGGGCATGGGAACATCCTTTCTGGTGAAAACGGGTAAGCAATAACAGGGGCGATTATACCGCAAGGCGTAAGCGCTTACACAAGCTCAACCAACGCGCCGCTGGTTGAGCTTGTCGAAACCAGATAGTTTGCCAAAACGCACGGTTTCAACAGGCTCAACGAACAAGATTTATCTTAATGCGGATTTCGTTGGCGCGTCGAAAGGATCAGAATTAAAATAACCGTGTATGGTGAACCGATGAGCGAAACGCCCCTCCCATCCCCCCGGTTTGATCAGCTTGCCGAAGTATACACCGCCATCCATCAGATTTTGACGGCGAGCGACACCTTGCGCATTTGCCAGCAGGTGAAGGAGCAAGCCAACCTGCTGTTGCGCGCCGAGCGGGTGCAAATCCACCTGATTGACCCCAACCGGCGGCGCGTGCTGTTTGAATTTGACAACGGGCGCGTGGTGGGGGTGATGGAAACAAATTACAAGGCATGGAATAATGGCTTGGGCGGTGTGGCCTTTCGCACCAACCAGGTGGTATTGCTCAATGGCCGCCGCGCCGAACAACCGGTTGACGTGGAGGATAGCGAGAGCGAACCGGTGATGCTCCTGCAAGATACCAGCGCCGAATCGCACATCGTGGCGCCGCTCAAGGGCCTGGGCAGCGGCATGGGCACGCTGACCTTCGCCCGTGCGCTGCAAACTATGCCTTTTACGCTTGAAGAAGTGCGCCTGGCGAGAATGCTGGCTTCGCTGACCGCCACCGCCATCGAAAACACCCGCATGCAACTGGCCGAGCAGGAACGCCGCCGGGTGGCCGAAAACCTGCTGCAAGCCGGGCGGCAACTGGCCGGGGCCAGGCAACTGGCTGAGGTGCCGGGGCGCATTTTGGCGCAACTGGCGGTGGTGGTGCCCTTCGAGCGCGGCTCGCTGATGCTGCAAGAAGGCGACTCGCTGCGCATCGTGGCGCAAAAGGGCTTCCCCGATGACCGCCGCGCCCGTGAGTTGCGCGTTTCCATTCGCGAGGGCGATGTCTACAACCAGGTGGCCACCGGCATCCGCCCGGTGATCATTGACGACGTGACACAGACCAGCGGCTGGCAGCAGGTTTCGTGGCTGCCGCTCAACCGTTCGTGGATGGGCGTGCCGCTGTTCTCGCGTGACCACGTGATCGGCATGATCTCACTCACCCGCCGCGATACCGCCGCCTTCAGCATAGACGACTCGCTGCTGGCCTCCACCTTTGCCCTGCAAGCGGCCATCGCCCTCGAAAACGCCGAACTCTACGACGAACTGACCCGCTTCAACCAGCAGCTCGAAGGCATGGTACAGCAGCGCACCGAGGAACTCAAGCACGCCCTCGAAACGCTCGAACGCATGGATCGCCACAAATCCGACTTCATCAGCGTGGCCGCCCACGAGCTGCGCACGCCGCTGACGGTGATGAAGGGCTACACCTCCATGCTCGAAGCCGACCCCGCCATCCGCTCGCAGGGCCACCTGCTCGAATCGATCCGCGGCGTCCTTTCAGGTACCGACCGCCTGCACGAAATCGTCAACAGTATGCTCGATGTGGCGCGTATCGAAAACCAGGTGATGACGCCGCACGCTGAGCCGGTCAGCCTGCCGGCCATCATCCGCCGCGTGTGCGCCGACATCAGCGGGGCGCTCGAAAGCCGCCAGATCACCATCGAACAGAAAGACCTGAACACGCTGCCGCGCATCACCGGCGATTCATCGTTGCTGCTCAAGGTCTTCCAAAACGTGATCTACAACGCCGTCAAATTCACCCCCGATGGCGGACGCATCGTCATTTACGCCCATCATCGCTGGGAAAAGGGCCTGGGCGACTGCATCGAAGTGCTGGTGCAAGACAGCGGCATTGGCATAGACCCGGCCTACCACGAGCTGATCTTCGAGAAGTTTTATCAGACCGGCAAAGTGGCGCTGCACTCTTCGGGTAAGCTGTCATTCAAGGGCGGCGGGCCGGGGCTGGGGCTGGCGATTGCGCGCGGCATTGTGCAGGCGCACCAGGGGCGCATTTGGGTGGAAAGCAGCGGGTGTGACGAGCAAAGATGCCCGGGGAGTACGTTCCATGTGTTGCTGCCGGTGGGGGGAAGTGTCACACGAGAGAAGGTTTCGGCAGGGAATTGAGTCACGATTTCCCGCCTGGCGATCAATCGCCGGGCTAATCAACGGCGCCCGATCAATCGGGCTTTGCGCCGCTATCGACGCGTCAAGCTGGATTTATCCAGCGCTGCTCACGAGCCCGGACATTCATGTCCGGGCGGGCCAAATCCGCAATTTGTGCCCGCTCGGAGTATACTTTCCGCATGATAAAAATACTGCTCAAAATCACCCTCGTCCTCCTGGCCGTCCTGCTGCTCATCCTCCTCATCGGCCCCTTCCTCATCCCCATCCCCCCGCTCGCCAACACCCGCCCCCCTGCCGAGCTTGCCGACCCCGACAGCCGCTTCATCGAGATTGAAGGCGTGCAGGTGCATTACAAGCAGGCCGGGCAGGGTGAGCCGGTGTTCATCTTGCTGCACGGCTTCGCTTCCAGCGTGTATAGCTGGCGCGAGGTCATCGCTCCGCTGGCCGAGATCGGCACGGTGATTGCCTTCGACCGGCCCGCCTTTGGCCTGACCGAACGACCGCTCACCTGGGAGGGCGAAAACCCCTACACCACCGCCTTTTCGGCCAAGCTGACCGTTGGCCTGATGAATGCGTTGGGGGTAGAGCAGGCCATTTTGGTGGGCAACTCGGCCGGCGGCACGGTTTCGATGCTGACGGCGCTTGAACACCCCGACCGGGTGCAGGCGTTGATTTTGGTAGACCCGGCGATATACACCACCAGCAGTTCGCGCCCGGCCGCGCTCAACTGGATTTTGCACACCCCGCAGGCGCAGCGCCTGGGGCTGCTGGTGGTGCGGCGCTTCCAGGAAACCGGGCTGGATTTTGGCCGCTCGGCCTGGCACGATCCATCGAAGTTGACCGATGAAATCTGGGCTGGCTACACGCTGCCATTGCAAGCCGACAATTGGGACGTGGCCCTGTGGCAGTTCACCCTGGCCGCCGAACCGCTATACCTGCCCGAACGCCTGAACGAATTAACCCCGCCCACCCTCGTCATCACCGGCGATGATGACCGCATCGTGCCAACGGCAGACAGCATCAAACTGGCCGGTGAAATACCCGGCGCGCAGTTGGTGGTGATCGCCGAATGCGGGCATGTGCCGCACGAGGAAAAGCCCGCCGAATTTTTGCAGGCGGTTGGCGATTTCATCGCAACCCTTCGATAGCGCCACAGACAAGGGCAAAGATGTCAGGAAGCAAACCCGAGAAAAAAACCCAAACCAGCAGCTTCGGCACCAGCAGCCGCATCAGCCACGACGCCTCGCAATACTACAGCGCTCGGCTCTACGATGGTCTGCCCGGCGAAACGCCGCGCACCAGGCCAGATGCGCCTCTGCCCGCCGCCTGCGAAAACCGCATCATCCACGCCAGCGCCGAGCAGATGGATGCCCTGCCGGATGCCTGTGTACACCTGATGGTCACTTCGCCGCCGTATAACGTGACCAAGGAATATGACGAGGAGCTTTCGTTGGATGAGTACCTGGGCCTGCTGCGGCGTGTTTTTGCCGAAACGTACCGCGTGCTGGTACACGGCGGGCGGGCCTGCGTCAACGTGGCCAACCTGGGGCGGCGGCCCTACATTCCCCTTTCGGATTACATTTCGCAGTTGATGATCGAGATCGGTTTCCTGATGCGCGGCGAGATCATCTGGCAGAAGGGCGCCGGGGCGGGCGTTTCGATGGCCTGGGGGAGCTGGCAATCGGCGGCCAACCCGGTGCTGCGCGACACACACGAGTACATTCTCGTCTTTTGCAAGGGGGCGTTTGGCCGGGAAAAGGCCGCCGGGCAGGAAAACACCATTTCCAAAGAGCAGTTTATGGAGTGGACGAAATCGGTGTGGACGATGAATCCCGAATCGGCCAGGAAAGTCGGCCACCCGGCCCCCTTCCCGCTCGAACTGCCCGCCCGGCTGATCCAGTTGTATACCTTTTCTGGCGATGTGGTGCTTGACCCGTTCATGGGCAGCGGCAGCACGGCCCTGGCGGCCAAGCAGGCCGGGCGGCGCTACGTAGGCTACGAAGTGGACGAAGCCTACATCCGCCTGGCCGAAACCCGCCTGGCAGAGGCCGCATGAACGCCAGACGCCTGGCCTATGGCGTGGGCTTGCTGGCCGTCAGCCTGTGGGTGCTGGCCATCTTCGTGCGCCCGGTGGAGGGGGTTCATTCGGGGCTGAACCAGTATTACCGCAGCAAATTTCTCGATATGGTCAATGGCACGGCCTACAAGCCCTTCGTCTACCGCACGCTGCTGCCCACCACGATCCACATCATCACGGCGGTCACGCCGCCAGGCGTCAAAGAATCGTTATCTGGCTGGATATGGCAGCATGATGGGCCACGCGGCATATTTGAAGCGCTGGTTTGGGAGCCGGCGGCAGCGTATGAATACCTGGCAGCCTCCCTGCTGCTGCTGGCCTGTTTTGCCGGGTTCGCCCACACCGCCGCCCATTACACGCTGTACCTTTACAAACTGCAAGATACGCCGCTCCGCCGCTTTCTGCTGGCTGCCGGGGCGCTGCTGGGCTTACCCGCCTTCTTCCGTTACACGTCTTTCCCCTACGACCCGGCGCAATTGTTCCTGTTCACGCTGGCGCTGTATGCGCTGGCAACCGGGCGGCTGCGAGTCTTTTTCGTCGCCTTCGTGTTTTGCTGTTTCAACAAAGAGACCGCCGTGCTGCTGATTCCGCTGTTTGCGCTGGCCGGGCGGCAGTACTGCGCCTCGCCGCGGCAGTTTGGCGGCTGGCTGGCCGGGCTGATCGCCATTTACCTGGGCGTCAAAGGGCTGATCACGCTGGTTTTCTGGCATAATCCGGGGTCATTCGTGGAATTTCAGTTGGCGCACAATCTTGATTTGTTCACGCGCGGCTGGAATTTCAGTGGACTGCTCACTTTTGGGCTGATTGCCGGTTTGCTGTTTTACCGTTGGCCTGAAAAACCCCTTTTCCTGCGCCAGGCGTTGCTTTGCACACTGCTGCCGCTCATGGCTTTAGCGCTTTTCCTGGGCTATTTCGACGAATGGCGCGGCTACTATGAAGCCTATCCCACCGCCTTTGCGTTGGGGGTGGATACTGTGGTGCGTTTTATCCATAACAGTCGCTATTCTGGCAACACCATTGCGGGTAAGCGCGCAGGTTGAGCTTGTCGAAACCGGGTCTCGACAGGCTCGACCAACACTATTGCTCGGTGGTCGCCTTTCACCTAAACCCAGCCATCGAGAAAATAACCGAATGCTTTGACGCGTAGAAGAACCATGTACCGTACTCTCAAATTCCTGCTGGCCCTCTGGCAGGCCAACCTGATCTCGGCGATGGAATACCGTGCCTCGTTCATCCTGCAAGTGGTGGGGATGATGCTCAATAACGGCGTCTATTTCATCTTTTGGGTAATTTTCTTCGACCGCTTCAACGAGATCGGCGGCTGGGGGCTGCCCGATATGTTTTTGATCTTCGGGTTGGTGGCGTGCTCGTATGGCCTGGCGATGGTGCTGTTCGGCAACGCCATCCAACTCGGTGATGTGATCGCCAATGGGCAACTCGATTATTACCTTTCGCTGCCGCGCCCGGTGCTGCTGCACGCCCTGGCCAGTCACAGCCGCTTCAGCGGGCTGGGCGATATGACCTACGGCATCCTGAGCTTCTTCTTCGCCGGGCAGGTCACGCTGGCGGCATTCGCCCGCTTTGGCCTGGGGGTGGTATTTTCGGCGCTGATCTTTCTGGCCTTTTTGGTGATCACGCAAAGCCTGGCCTTCTGGCTGGGCAACGCCCAACTGATCGGCACGCAGGCCATTAACGCCATCGTGACCTTTTCCATCTACCCCACCAGCCTGTTCGACCAGACGGCGCGTTTTCTGCTCTTCACCATCGTACCGGCCATGTTGGTGGGGGCGGTGCCGGCCGAGTTCGTGCGTGTCTTTTCATGGGAACGCCTGTTGCTGCTGGGCGCCGCAGCGGCGATCTTCCTGGGGCTGGCAATTTTCATCTTCCACCGCGGCCTCAAACGCTACGAAAGCGGCAGCGCCATCCAAATCCAACGATGAACATTCCCCACGATTATCACATGCACAGCCGATATTCCGGCGACAATGAAACCCCCATGGAGGAGATGTGCCGGGCATCCATCGCCCGTGGCATCCCCGAAATTTGCTTCACCGAGCATTTTGACGTCAATCCGAAAGAAGCGTTGCGCTACCAGTTCCCCCTGGATGCCTGGGCGAGCGAGTTGGATCGCTGCCGGGCGCTTTTTGCCAAGGAGCTAACCATTCGCGCCGGGCTGGAACTGAGCGAGCCGCACACCGATCCTGAACCGGTGGCGCAATTACTCGCCAGCTACCCCTTCGACCTGATCATCGCCTCGGTGCATTGGCTGGGCGAAGAGATCATCTTCGACCCGGCCTACTTCGAGCGCCGCCCGGCGGACGAAGCCTACCGCCTGTACTTCGCCGAAGTGGAACGCATGGCGAGCGTCGGCGGCTTCGACGTGCTGGGCCACCTCGACATCGCCGCCCGCATCGGATTTCAAGTTTATGGGGAATACGATCCAACCCATTACGAGGCATTGATCCGCCCTATCCTCGCCAATTGCATTCGCCACCAAATTGCCCTGGACATCAACGCATCCAGCATCGCCCGCCCGCTGGGCCGCCTGACCCCCGGCATAGAAATTCTGCGCTGGTATGTGGCGATGGGCGGCGAACGGGTGATCTTCAGTTCCGACGCTCACCGCCCTGAACAGGTGGGCAAGAATATCGAGCGCTCCATTGCCGCGGCGGAGGCCGTAGGCATTCGGCGCACGCTGCGCTATATGGGGAGGCAGGGTGAGTGGGTGACTTGGTGAAAGGGTGATAAGGTGCAGGGGTGACTCATCCTGTCACCCTATCACCTTTTCACCCCATCACTGATACCGCGAAGCGTCCAACTGCTTGCGCAGCTTTTCTTCTTCACTCTCTTCGGCAATCGGTTCAGCGGGTTTGCCCCAGGTCAGTTCGTTTTGTTCGGCCTGGCGCAGCACGTCTATCGGCAGGCGGCGGACGAATTGCCATTTGCCGCAGTGGGGGCAGAAATCGTACACGCCAGTCACCAGGTTGAAGCTCAATAAATTCAGCGAGAAGGGCCGGCCACACTTTGTACAGATCGTACCGCCCTTGATCCCATAATTGCGCGGCGTCCCCAGGGGCAACGCGCCCTTTTTGCGCGTGGAGGCCATCGTCAACACAAACGAAAGCACAAACGCGCCCACCACCAGGGTCAAGGTAACACCAATGATTGCCCCCGCCACCTTCATCCCCTCCCCGGCGGGGACAAAATTGGCGCGGATTTCCTTCGTGGTCAGTTGCGTGCCATCCGATAAATAGCCCACGGCGCTGATCACATGCACGCCATTGGGGTAGTTGTCGGTGACAAATTGCAGCCTGAAGGGGGCTTCACTGTCTTCGCCAATCGGTTCGCCATCAATCAGGAAAACCACGTTCGCCAGGTTCTCAGGCCCTTCGACCTTGATCGAGAAATTGCCCTGGATGTCACCCGTCCCCGAGGCATAGCCAAAATCGCGGCTCATGCCTATCGTCAGTCCATCGCTTTGCGCCGTCCCAGGCCCAACCAGCAATGCCATCAACATCACAATGCTCAAATAAATTATCCACTTGTTTTTGGTCATTGTTCACCTTCAGCTTTCAACCTTGCCACCTGCTCCTGGCACTACTTCCAGCGCGTCAAAATCATCTCGCGTTGGAACAAGCGCACAGCCACGTACACCATGCCCGCATCTACCACCAGCAGGCCGGCGACAATCAACAAGATCAGGCGGGTGTTCAAAAAGAGAAAACCGGTGATCTGGCCGAAGAAGAGCAGCAGCAAAGGCAGGATCACCACGGCCGAAAGCTGTTCGGCCACACGGGGGTCGTTGACCCGCGACGACACCATCAAACTGAAATTGACCGACAGCACCGCCAACAGCGGCCCGGCCACCAGCACCGCCAATAGCCACATCGGGTCGAGCAGGGCCGAAAGCAGGGCGCGGCTTTCGGCCAAAATGGCGGCGCCAATGGCAAAGACAACAAACCCGGCCAACGTCGCCAGCACCGCCGGGATGACCGCCGCCAGGTTCTTGCCAATCAGCAGTTCAATCGTGGTGATCGGCGTGGCCAGCAGCGGTTCGAGGCTGCGCGTGGTCTTCTCGCCCACCACCGAGTAGGCGGCAATGTTGACGGGGATGATCATGGGGGTGATCATGAACATGATCAAGAACTGGCTGACCATGTAGACCTGAAAACACTGCCCGCTGGTCAAACCTTCGGCGCAGAATTGCATCAATTGAGCCGGGAGTTCGCTGGTCATCTCGGCGGTAGCCGTGCCGCGCATGGTATACAGGATAATCAAGGGGATCACCGCGAACAACAAGGGCATGAAGATAATGGTAAACACCACCATGCGGTTCTTGAAGACCTCGGCCCATTCTTTCAAAATTAACGTTTGGATTTTGGACATAGGAAGTGCCTTTCAAATCAGCAAAGGGGCAAATGAGCAAGTCAGGGGCGTTTTTGACGGTTGATTTCGGTGATCAGAAGGGCCACCACTTCACCAGCGAGGGCGATACGTCGGTTTAACGCATCGGATGGGTAAAAGGCTCTTGCACGATAGATACGGCCTTTGGTTTCACGGGCAGAACCCAGTGCAACCCGATAAAAATACAACAACTCCTTGCCATACCCACGGCCATAGCCCTCTTCAATATTCGCACAGATCGAATCGGCACTGGCAATGATTTGTTTCGTCAAAGCATACCCACGACCATCTTTCAACCAGGTATTCGTGTCTTGCCAGAGCAAATCATAAAGATACAGCCCTTTTTGGTAAGCGATCAGCAACCAATATTTCTCCAGTCGAATCGTCTCAGGTACCTGCTTCTGCCATTCGACAAATGACAATTCGTTGTGGCTTTGTTCGTTATCTATCATCTCAATCATCTCATCCCATCCTCGTTCCTCGCCCATTTGCCCATTCGCCCATTTGCCTATTTGTTCACCAACTGCAAATAGACATCTTCCAACGAATGACGCAACTCGCCGACGAATTGCACATCCGCACCAGACGCCACCAGCGCCCGAATGATGTGAGGATTTTGTTCCTCGGGGTTATCGAGGGTGACGAGGAGTTTGTTCTCTACGGCCTTCACGTCACGGGCGAAGGGCAGGGAAGATACCGCAGTGACAAACGTTTCGCCGGCCCCGCCCAGGTGAAAGACCACCTTACGCCCGAACAACTGACGGCGCAGGTTGGCAGGCGCATCTACCACCAGCAGGCGCGAGCGAAAAACGCCGATTCGGTCGCACAGGCGGTCGGCCTCATCGAGGTTGTGCGTGCAGAGGAAGATGGTGCGGCCCTGTTGGCTCAGTTCTTCGATGAAATCGCGGATCAGCTTGGAGGCTTCGGGGTCGAGGCCGGCGGTGGGTTCGTCGAGGAAGAGTATCTTCGGCTCGTGCAGCAGCGCCCGTGCGATGGCGAGCTTTTGCTTCATCCCTTTCGAGAAGGTACCGGCTTCGTCCTGGCGGCGCTCCCACAGGCCCAACATGCGCAGATATTTTTCCACCTGCCCGGCGGGGTCTTGCACCTCGTAGAGTTTGGCAAACACCAGCAGGTTGTATTCGGCGCTCAGGTTGTCGTACATGCCCGGCGATTCGGTCAGAATGCCCACCGAGCGGCGAATTTCGGTATCTTGCTTGCCGACGGCAAAGCCGTTGACGGTGGCGTGGCCGCTGGTAGGGGCAATCAGGCTGGTCAGCATGCGCACGGTGGTCGTCTTGCCCGCACCGTTCGGGCCGAGGAAGCCGAATACCTCGCCTTCGCGAATATCCAGGCTCAAGTTATCCACGGCCAGAGTGGTCGAGAATTTTTTGGTGAGATTTTCAGTGTGGATCATGAGAATTTTGTACTTTCCAGGTGATCATCCGTTTCAGCGATGGGTTCAATATCAAGCGGGAGTACCGGCTGCGGTTCGGAAGCAATTTCCACGTCTTCTGGCGGCTCATCCTGGCGCAGCTTCCAGAGGATCAGCAAGCTGCCGAGGGTGAAGGCGGCCACGGTCAACTCGGCCAGGTAAGCGTTGTGCGTCGTTTGCAGCACCACATAGGCGATGCCGTTGACGCTGCCGTGCCACAGCACCGCCCACAACCACCAGCCCCATTGCCGCCGGGTGAAGCATTGCAACACCAACACCGAGAGCGCCAGGTGTACTGGCAGCGTCAGCAGGCGTTCGAGCGCGCCCAAGAGCGTGTCGTACCACGGCGCAGACCAATAGGCATCCATGAATGCCTGCACCTGCGGCAGTTGCTCCGGCGCGACCAGCGTTGCCAGGTCATCTACGCCCAGCAGGGCCACCGCCTGAAAATAGGCCCAACCGGCCAGCGCGCCGAAGATGATCGCTTCGATGCCGCCATGCCCGGCCCCCAGCACCAGCGCCTTGCGCCACGAACGGGCGTCTTTGACGGCCCAGCGGTACATGATCCACCGGGCGGTCTCTTCAAACAGGCCCGAACTCAGCCCGGCGAAGATCGCCACGGCGACGATGCCCGTCATCTCTGGCGGCACTGGCATGCCGATGGATCGCAGCCAGGGCAGCATGACCGCATTGAACGGGATATGCCCGACCTGTGACAGCACAAACGTGGCTGCGCCGATCCAATAGAGACGCCAGGGCAGGTGGAAGCGCCGGGTCAAGAAAACGCCCAGGGCAATCCCCAGGCCGATCATCAAGAGGGTATTCAAAAGATGGGTGATGATGAGCAGAGGCATGTGTTTACTCCAGGTTTTACCAGTATACCCCCCTTTTCGCTGGTGAAACCCGTCTTAAGGGCAGGTTCGCATCCATCTGCAGGCCGGTTTCGACAGGCTCAACCAGCCCCGCAGCCGTTGGTTGAGCCTGTCGAAACCAACAAAAAAACTACTCGCCCAATTTTCGCATCAGATCGTCCAATTGCTCGTTCAGCGCCAGAATTTCCTGGCGGGTGGGAATGCCCTGCTCCGCCAGGATGCGCCCCACCAGCCCTTCCAGGCCACCGGCGGGCATCTCGACCGCCAACAATTTTGCCAGCAGGCGCTCGCCTTCTTCGGGCGCAAGCTCACCCTGGGCGACCAATTTCTCCATCCGGCGGCGGATTTCGGCATCCACGCGGGCGGGAAAATCGAGGGCGTCGCGCAGGCGGGCGGCGGTTTCGCCGCCTGCCTGCACCAGGTTTGCCAGCAAATCGCCGGGCAGTAAGCCTGGCCGCTGCTTTTCTTGCTCGTTGATCACCTGCGCCAGCGTGGCGGCGGTGATGTCTTCGCCAGTGGCATGTTCCACCACCTGCACCTCAGCGCCCTGGCGCAACATTTGGGCAATGTCGGCCAGGGCAATGTAACGCCGGGCCGCGGTGTCGTAGAGTTTGCGGTTGGGGTAGCGTTTGACCAGCAATTACTCGCCCTTTTTCATCTCATCGAGCTTTGCATTCAGCGCGGCGATCTTTTCGTTGAGTGCGGCGATCTCATCTTTGCTGGGGATGTTGAGGCGTTCGAGCGCCCGGCCAACGTGCTTGTTGACTTCTTCCTCCACCTTGCTCATGCGCTCACGGCGCCTGGCGTGCATTTCGGCCAGCAGGCCCTCGCCGTCTTTCTCGGCCAGTTCGCCGCGTTCGACGAGTTTCTTGACGAAGGCTTCGATCTCTTCCTGGGCCAGCACAGCCGCACCGATGCCGGCAAACATTACCTTGCGGGCCAGTTCGGTGAAGCGCCCGCGTTCGCCTTCGTTGGGGGTTTTCTCGATCGGTTCGGGGGTTGATTCAGTTGTTTCGGTCATGGCAGTCACTCCTTTTTTGGGGTAGATGTTGGTATTATGACGCAGTGCGTCATAACCATTATACTCCGTTTACGCCATACACAAAAGAAAGTTGCATAGATTTGCAGCAAAAAGCACAAGGCGCAGCTTTCGCTGCGCCTTGTGAATATCTTGGTGAGAAAACCCTAACCCTTACCAGGCATACGCCTCTGGCGATTCGCCGCCCGGCCCAGGGAAGATTTCATCCAGCTTCTTCAGCGCTTCTTCCGAGAGCTTGATCTCCAGCGCCCGCAAGCTGCCGGTGAGCTGCTCGATAGTGCGCGGGCCGATGATGGGGGCGGTCACAATTGGGTTGGCCAGCAGCCAGGCCAGCGCCACGTCGGCAGGTTCTTCGCCCAGTTCCTTGCAGAAGGCTTCGTAGGCTTCGATCTTCGGGCGGTGCTTTTCGAGGGCCTTTTGCACGCCTTCGCCGGCGCGCCGACCGCTTTCGATCTTTTGCAGCACGCCGCCCAGCAGGCCGCCCGCCAACGGGCTCCACGGAATGATGCCCAGGCCATATTCGCGGCACGCTGGCACCACCTCGAGTTCGATCATGCGAGCGTTCAGGTTGTACAGGCTTTGCTCAGAAACCAGGCCCATGAAGTGCCGGTTGCGCGCCTGTTCCTGCGCCTGGGCAATGTGCCAGCCGCCGAAGTTGCTGCTGCCGACATAGATCACCTTGCCCTGCTGCACCAACACCTGGCACGCTTCCCAGATTTCTTCCCACGGGGCTGTGCGGTCAATGTGGTGGAACTGATACAGGTCAATGTAATCGGTCTTCAGGCGCTTCAGCGAAGCATCGCACGCCTGGCGGATGTGCAGCGCCGAAAGGCGGCTGGTGTTGGGCCATTCGCCCATGCGGTTGTACACCTTCGTGGCCAGCACCACCTTCTCGCGCCGCCCGCCGCCCTGCTCAAACCAACGCCCCACAATCTGCTCGGTGACGCCTTCGCCCAGCTTCCAGCCGTAGACGTTGGCGGTATCGAAGAAATTGATGCCCAGGTCGAGGGCCTTATCCATAATGGCGTAGCTGTCAGGCTCGGTGGTCAGGGGGCCAAAATTCATCGTCCCCAGGCACAGGCGGCTGACGCTCAACGCCGTTCGTCCAAGTCGTGTGTATTCCATCTCAAGCTCCTTTCGCGAATGACAAAACGGACAGAAACGCTCCTAATTTTACCTGATTTCAATGATAAAGCTCCCGGATCATCTTCTTGCTGCCTTCGTCCAGTTCGGGCAGCGCCAGGACACGCGCGACCAGGTCGAGGGGAGCGTTTTTGAGAATGACCTGGTTGATCCGTTCCAACGAAAATTCGGGCTGCGGACGTGCTTGCAGCACCCAGGCTTCTCCGGCGGCCACCAGTCCGGTTTGCAGCACGCCCAGGTAGAAGCCGGTGCGCATTGTCTCTTTGCTGCGTTGGACGAAATTGGGCAGGCGCAGCTTGCGCTCCTGCTTCCCGCAGGGATAGCGCGGCGCGGTGACCTGAATGACCGCCTGGCCGACGCGGTACACATCGCCCACGCACAGCGCCGCTTCGGGCGCGCCGGTCAATGTCCAGTTTTCACCCAGGCTGCCAGGGCCGAGGCGGGCATCTCCGTGCAAGGCGTAGACCTCATTCCAATAATCGTAGTGGCTCTGATCGTGGCAGCAAACGGCCTGCGCTGGCGAGCCGTGGTGTTTGGTGTCGGTCACTTCATCGCCTGCCAGAGCGCGCTCGCCGAGGAAGATTGGCCCGTTAACGGGCGCGCGATAGATGGATGAGCGCCATTCACCGCGCTCATCGGTGTGTTGTTGGGGTTGGCCAATGAAAATGGCCTGGATCGTGATCGTCATGCTTTTCCTCCGAAAAACAGGTGCCTGTTCAGCTTTGCCCGAACAAGAAAGCCAGTGGAATGTGAACGCGCCCGCGCCAGGCGCGCTCGGAGTGGTCATCGCCGGGGAATTTGCGCGTCACCCAGTCTACGCCGGCGCGAAAACCGGCCTGGCGAAAGACGGCATCTACCTGAACCTGGTATTGTTCGTATTCGGCGTCGAGGGCCTCGGTGCCGAAGTCGAAATAGAACTTGTGATTGCCCGGTTTCGGCAAAGCCTGGCGCAAATAGGTTACCCACAGTTCGCGGCCCACCGGCCAATGGGTGGAAAGGCAGCCCGCCCCGGCAAAAACGTGCGGATATTCGCACAGCGCATAGAGCGAGATCAGCCCGCCCATGCTCGAACCCATGATGAAGGTATGCTGGCGGTCAGGCTGCGTGCGGTAGGTGGCATCTACGAAGGGCTTGACTTCCTCAATGACGAAACGCAGGTACGCAGCCGAAAGCGGCTCGCCCTGGTAGACCTTGTCCATAGCCTGGCGCATTTCCTGGCCGCCGGGCAGGGCGAAGGGTTTGGCGGGCAGGTATTCCTGGCGGCGCAACGGCGTGTTCCAGATGCCGACGATGATCGGCGCGGCGATCTGGCCGGCTGCGGCCAGGCGGGCGGCGGCCTCGTCTACGCTCCACGGCACGCCAGCGTAGGATTCCGCCGGGTTGAACAGGTTTTGGCCGTCGTGCATGTACAGCACGGGGTAGGGCTGGTTGCTTTCGGCGTAGCCGGGCGGCAGCCAGATTTCGACGTGCCGCGCGGCAACAAAACGAGAAGCAAAGTCGGCGTGGCGGATCAGTGTTGGAGGCATCTTACCCTTCCAGGAAACCGCCCGCTTCGGCCTGCGCCAGCACCGCCTGGATCGTATCCACCAGCGCCCGCGCCGATTCGACGGTCAGTTCAACGGCCACGCGTGCGCCTGGCCCGTGGGCCTCGTTGACGAAATCGAGGTTGAGGGCGTGTTCGAGCGGCAAATCGAAGGGGTGATCGTAAGACACGTTGGCCTGCTTCACCGCAAACCAGTTGCCGCCCGCCTTACCGCTGGCGTGGATTTGGATTTGTTTGGCGATCATCGTACACATAGGCTCTCCTTCTGAAATGTTCCAATCATACCCCACTTAACAACGCCTCCACCTTTTTGCCACTTTGCAGTATTATCGTCCTATGATCTACCGCGAAATTCAAGCCAAAACGCTGCTCATCTCGATCAAAAACCCAATGGGCTGGTTTGGCGTGAAATACAACCTGAACATCTACCGCGGCTGCGAGCATCACTGCATCTATTGTGACTCGCGCTCGGAGTGCTATCAGATTGCCGATTTCGACGGCGAAGTGCTGGTCAAGGTCAACGCCATTGAACTGCTCGAAAAAGAACTCGCCCGCAAACGCACGAAGGGGACAGTCGGCACAGGGGCGATGAGCGACCCCTACACCTACGCCGAAAAACGCTTCGGGCTGACCGGCAAGGCCCTCGAAGTGATCGCCCGTCACCGCTTCCCGGCGCACATCACCACCAAAAGTGACCTGGTACTCAAAGACCTGGAAATTTTGCGCGAGATCGCTCACACCACGCGCGCCTCCGTCGGCTTCACGCTGACCACCACCGACGACGAACTCGCCCGCCAGGTGGAACCCGCCGCGCCGCACCCCTCCGCCCGCCTGGAGGCGATGGCGACGTTGGCCGAGGCCGGGGTACTCACCGGCGTGCTGATGATGCCGGTGCTGCCGTTCATCGAGGACAACCCCGAAAACATCACCACCATCGTGCGCCGCACCGCCGAAGCCGGGGGCAAATTCATCGTCCCGTGGATCGGCATGAGCCTGCGCACCGGCCAGCGCGAATACTTTTACGAACAGCTCGACCGGCGCTTTCCGGGGTTGCGGGCGAAATACGAAGCCCGCTATGGCCCGCGCTACAACTGCCCGACCCCCAACGAGCGCGCCTTGTGGTCGGTGCTGAACGCCGCCTGCCAAAAATATGGACTGACGATGGATATGAGCCTGTTCGCCCCTGCCAAAGAACCGCAGCAACTCAAGTTATTTTGAACAATGAACACTTTCCCCACCTCAAACATCCTCCAGGTCGCCGCGCTCTTTCTCAAACTGGGCTTTACCGCCTTTGGTGGGCCAGCCGCGCACATCGCGCTGCTGCACGATGAGGTGGTGCGCCGCCGCAAATGGCTCGACGAGCAACACTTCCTTGACCTGCTCGGCGCGGTCAACCTGATCCCCGGCCCCAACTCGACCGAAATGGCGATTCATGTCGGCTTTGTGCGCGCTGGCTGGGCCGGGCTGCTCGTCGGCGGGGCGTGTTTCATCTTACCAGCCATGCTGATCGTGGTGGCGCTGGCGGCAGTGTACCAGCAGTTTGGCAGCGCGCCGCAAGCCACCTGGCTGATGGTGGGCATCAAGCCGGTGGTGATCGCCATCGTCGTCCTGGCGCTGCTCGATCTGCGCAAGAAGGCGCTCAAACAGTGGGGCGAATATGCGCTGGGCCTGGCTGTGCTGGTCGCTTACCTGTTCGAGGTCAACCAGATTGCGCTGCTGCTGATCAGCGGCCTGGCAGTCATGCTGGTCAAAAACCGCCGGCGCTTGCCACCGCTTGCCCACTCGCTGACGGCCTTTGCGCTGTTCGCCCTGCCTTTGCCCGCCGCGACCGCCCTGGCGGCCACCATCCCCTTCAGCCTGGCGCGCCTGTTTTTCACTTTCCTGAAAATCGGCTCGGTGCTGTATGGCAGCGGCTACGTGCTGCTGGCCTTCCTGCGCGCCGATTTCGTCACCCACCTGGGCTGGCTGAGCGACCAGCAATTGCTCGATGCCATCGCTATCGGCCAGGTGACGCCGGGGCCGGTGTTCACCACGGCCACCTTCATCGGCTACCTGCTGGGCGGTGTGCCGGGGGCGCTGGTGGCGACGGTGGGCATCTTCTTGCCAGCCTTCGTCTTCGTCGCCATCAGCAACCCGCTCATCCCGCGCATCCGCCGCTCGCCCTGGGCGGGGGCCTTTCTCGATGGCGTCAACATCGCCTCGCTCGGCCTGATGGCCGGCGTGACGCTGCAACTGGGCCAGGCCTCGCTGATCAATCCGCTGACGATTGCCATCTGTCTGGCGGCTTTCTTCCTGCTGTGGCGCTACAAAATCAACGCCACCTGGCTGATCTTGGGCGGCGGACTGCTCGGCCTGCTGCAACCGCTCCTTTCCCCATAACCCCACAAATCAGGAGACCCTACCCCATGCCCCCCTATCCCTTCATGCAAGTAGATGCCTTCACCGACCATCCCCTCGGCGGCAACCCGTGCGCCATCGTCTTCGACTGCGCCGACCTGCCCGACGCCACCATGCAGGCCATCGCCAAAGAGATGAATCTCTCCGAGACATCCTTCGTCTGGCGCAAGCCCGATGGGCATTTCCGCGCCCGCTATTTCACCCCCGCCGAAGAAATCCCCCTCGCCGGGCATCCCACCATCGCCACCGTCTACGCCCTGGTCGAAACCAGACGGCTGGTGCTGGATGGCGAAACCGCCAAAATCCCGCTCGAACTGCGTGACGGCCCGATTGATGTCGAAATTTTCGCCAGCGGCGGCAAGGTGGAACGCGTCGTCATGTCGCAGCGCAAACCGCAATTCCTGCGCACCTACGCCCCCGAGGAAGTGCTGCCCATCTTCGGCCTGGCCGCCAGCGATCTGCTGCCCGACGCACCGATCCAGACCGTCAGCACCGGCACGCCGCAGCTTTTCATCCCGTTGGGTGGCCTCGACCCGCTGCGCCGCATCGTCACCGACATGCCCAAATTCTCCGCCCTGCACGAAAAGGGTGATTTTTTCAGCGTTCACCTGTTTTGCCTGCAAGGCATCGAGAAAGGCCACACCTTTGCCCGCCACTTCGTCACCCCGCCCGATGTCTTCGAGGACCCGTTCACAGGTTCGGCCACCGGCGGTATGGGCGCGTACCTGTGGCATCATGGGCTGATCGAATCCCCTACCTTCCTGGCCGAACAAGGCCATTGGATGTCGCGCCCGGGTATCGGCACGGTGGAAGTGGTCGGGCCGCGCCAAGACATTGCAACGGTGAAAGTTGGCGGCAGCGCCGTGATGGTGATCGAAGGGACACTGCACCTGCCGTAAGCGCTACCGCTGCGTGCGCAGCTCCACCAATTTTTTCTCAATCTCCAGGGCGGCCTGCTGCAACGCGGTGGCAGGGTCGGCGTTTTGCGCGAAGACGGCATACAGCATGGCGGCCAGGGCATCGCCGTAGGCCTCGCGATCAGGGCAGATGGGGTAGGCTGCGCCGCCGGCCAGGGCGGTTTGCGCTTGCTGCACCAACGTGTCGCGCGGCTGCGCATGGGTTACCGCGGGGATGAAGCCAACTTCGGCCAGCAACGTTTGAACTTCGGGGCTGACAAAATAGGTCATCAGGCGTTGCGCGGCAATGAGTTCGTCGCCAGTGGCATGGATGTTCAGATACAAACTTTCCGCCCACACGAACCCCGCCATTGCGCCCTGATCGGTTGACGGCCAGGGGTCAATCACCACCTCAGACGCGCCAAGCGCCTGGGTCAGTTCGGTGCGCTTCCACGTCCCCTCGACGATCATGCCTGCCGTGCGCTCTTTGAACAGGCGCAGGTCGCGGTTGGTGTTCAATTCCACCGGCCCGGCCTGGGAAAAATCGCGCAACAAGGCCAGCCAGTGCAATCCAGCTTCGCTGTTGAAGGTTGGGTTGCAATTTTCATCCATCAGGCTGCCGCCCAGCCCATAGAGATGGCCGCCCGAATAGATCAAGCCACGCTCCAAATCGGCGCCAACCGTGCCGCCGCGTGTGACGGCCTGCGAGTCGGCCACCAGCGCCGCAAAATCGGGGGAGGCCGCGGCGACAATGCCTGGATTGCGATACAACACGACACCGCTCAACGCATAGGGCAGCCCAATCCACTGGCCCTGGAAAACGGCCAACTGGCGCGCCGGCGGCAGCAGCGCTTGTTGTAGTTCATCGGTGAACAGGGCGGTCAGCGGCGCAATCAGGCGTTCTTTGGCATACCCTGGCCCCCAATCTGCCTGGCCGAACAGAATGGTCGGCCCGCTGCCGTTGTAGGCAGCCTGGCGATAGCGCTGGCGCAGGTTTTCGGCAGGCACGTAGGTAACGTTGAAACGCACGTTCGGATAAGCCCCCTGGTAGGCGCGCAAAATCTGGTCGAGGGCGGCCACCTGGCTTTCATCCCACGCATGCCAGATGGAAATGGTGGCATCGAGCGGGCGGGGCGTGGGCGGGACAGGGGTACGGCTCGGTGGGGGCGGCAGGGTTGGCGTGGGGGGGATGGCCGTAGCCAATGGCAAGGCCGTGGCCGGTATGCAGGCGCTCAAAAAAAGCAGCCAGAGCAAAGGAAAATGGCGCAAGGATCTCATGGCAGCACGATTATACCGCCTGGCAGCCTGGAGATATTTTCGCCTGCGCCCTACATTTCCGCAATTTTCACACTCGTTTTGCCTAAATCAAGTATAATTTCAATACATCCTGCATTCTCAATCCTTCCTGCCGGGAAGGATTTTTTCCCTGGTTGAAAGCGCTCACTGCAAGGGGAGGCGCTTTCAGGTTGGCCGCAGTTTTAGCATCTTTTATGGGCGGCCATGGCCATGAAATAGCTCGTCTCAGTGAAACCGTACGGTTTTTGTGATTTGGTTGGTCTGTCAACTGTTGTGAAGAAAAGTCGAACGAAAGACCATTTATGACTGGTATCCAGCAGCCAACAGATTTTCAAATAATTTTTCAGGCTGAAATCATTTCGTCAGTCTGATTTTCCCTATCCAAAAATTCCGTTTTCATCCGAGAACGTCAGCCGTTTTCACAGCCGTGGCCCCTGGCAGGGACGCGGCTGTGTTTGTTTAAGGCGATGCGATGGGAAGAATCACCGCGCTCACGGTGCAACAACGCAATAAGCAACGCATCAACGTTTTTGTAGACGGCGAATATCGCTGCGCACTTTACCACATTACCGCGGCCTGGCTGTATGTTGGGCAGGAAATGAGCGACGAGCAATTGGCTGAACTACTCGAAAAAGACCAACGCGAAGCCGCCATGCAACAGGCCATGCGCCTGCTCGAACGCCGCGAACGCTCGACGGCGGAGATCGAGCGCAAGCTGCGCCAACGCCAGTTCGACGAGACGTTGATCGCCCAGGTGGTCGCCCGCTTGCAAGAAACCGGGCTGATCAACGATGCTCGTTTTGCTCAGCGTTTTGTTGAAGCGCGCGAAAACGCGCGCCCGCGCAGCCGCCGGGCTTTGACGGCAGAACTGCGCCAGCGCGGCCTGGCCGAAGGTGAGATTGCCGAGGCGGTTGATGCGGTTGACGAGGAAGAGGCCGCCTACCAGGCCGCCGGCAAGCAGAGCCGCAGGCTGCACGCCCTTGAATGGGCCGAATTTCGCCAGAAGTTGAGCGCCTTTCTGGCCCGGCGCGGCTTCGACTATGACATCATCGCGTCGGTTGTCCGACGCGTGTGGCAAGACAATCAGACAAAAACAGAATAACTTGACGAGGTAAATTAAGACTATGGAAATCGTAATCGCTGTCCTGATTACCGCTGTCCTGTCGCTGGCGATTGGTGGCGCGGCTGGCTACGCGTTCAAACGCTATCAGCTCGAAACCTACCAGAAAAAGCAGCGCGACGAAGCGGATTTATTACTCATTGCGGCCAAAGAACAGGCCCAAGAAATTGAGCTGCAGGCCAAAGATAAAGCCCTGAAAGTTCGCCAGGAAGCAGAGACGGAACTCAGCCGCCGCCGCTCCGAACTCAGCCGCGAGGAAGACCGCCTGCAGCGCCGCCGCGACGAAATGGATGCCCGCGCCGACCGCCTGGAAAAACGCGAGCAAGCGCTCAACAAGCGTCAGAGCCAGATGGATCGCCGTGCGGGAGAAATTGAAAAACTGCACGCGCAAGAGATGGAAGAGCTGCAGAAAATTTCGCAAATGACCGTGGAGGATGCCCGCGGGGTGCTGCTGGCCGAAGTGGAAAAGGAAGCCCGCTCCGATATGGCCCGCATCATGCGCCAGGTGGAAGCGGAAGCCCGCGAGGAAGGCGACCGCCGCGCTCGCGAGTTAATTGCCGGGGCCATCCAACGTGTGGCATCTGAATCGGTTAACGAAGTCACCACTTCACTCGTCGAACTGCCCTCCGATGAGATGAAAGGGCGCATCATTGGCCGCAACGGGCGCAATATCAATGCCTTCGAGCAGATGGCCGGTGTGGACGTGATCGTAGATGACACGCCCGAAGCGGTCACTATCTCGTGTTTCGACCCGGTGCGCCGCGAAGTGGCCCGCCGCGCCCTGGCCAAACTGGTGCTGGATGGCCGCATTCACCCCGCCCACGTGGAGAAAATCCTCAAAACAGAGCAGCGCGAGGTGGATAAGACCATCGTCGAGGCAGGCGAGCAGGCCGCTTATGATGCCGGTGTGCCGGGCCTGCACCCGGAGATCACCAAAGTGCTGGGGCGGTTGAAATATCGCACCTCCTACGGGCAGAACCAACTGGCCCACGCCGTCGAAACGGCCCAACTGGCCGCCGTCATTGCCGCTGAGTTGGGCGCAGACGTGGAAATTTGCCGGGCCGGGGCACTGCTGCACGACCTGGGCAAGGCCATTGACCACAACACCGAAGGCACGCACGCTCAAATCGGCGCCGACCTGGCCAAGCGCTATGGCGTCAACCCGCGGGTGATCAATTGCATCGCCTCGCACCACCACGAAGTAGAGCAGGAATCGGTCGAAGCGGTCATCGTCGAGGCCGCCGATGCCATTTCGGGCGCACGACCCGGGGCGCGCCGCGAGAGCCTGGAGCAGTACCTCAAGCGTGTGCGTTCGCTCGAAGATATTGCCAATTCGTACAAGGGTGTCAGCCAGAGTTACGCTCTGCAGGCCGGGCGCGAGGTGCGCATCCTCGTCAAGCCGGAAGATATTGATGATCTCGACTCGATTCGCCTGGCACGCGATATCGCCAAGAACATCGAAGAGACCATGCAATATCCGGGGCAGATTCGCGTGACGGTTATCCGTGAGACGCGCGCCGTGGAATATGCAAAATAAGCGGGCCTTCGCTCCCAACCCATGGTGACGCCCATGCCAGACCACCGGTTTTCGCCGGTGGTCTTTTGTATCGTATCCCCTTTGAGCAACTATCACACCCGCGAAGCTATTTGAACCGCGAAGCCGCGCAGGGCGCGAAGAAAACCTTTGCGTTCTTCGCGCCCTGCGCGGTGAAATCTTTGGTTGCGGCTGCAAGCCGCGTGATGGAGTTAACTTCATGGAAATGGTCGCATCGTTGACCACATCTTTCTTGCTTGCCGTTGGCCTGGCGATGGATGCTTTCGCCGTTTCGCTGGGCGTTGGCACGGGCGGCAAAGCCAGCGACCGCCGCTCGCGCTGGCGGCTGGCGGCCCATTTTGGCATCTTTCAAATGGGTATGACGCTGCTGGGCTGGTTCTTATTCGGCTTGCCAGGTCGGTTGCACGCCGGTTAAGCGCATCGTGTCGCTTTCGGCGTCGTAGCGCATCAGGGGTTGCAGCAGGTAGCGCCCATCTTGCAGTCCGCACAACTCGAACACTTCCATAATCCGGCGCTTGCCATTCGGCAGGCGCTTTTGGTAGAGGATCAACTGCAAAGCCGCGCAATCACTTCTCCACAAATTCTGCACAATCCTCTGCTATCATTTCTGTCCGGCGGCATCCTGCGCCAAATGCCGGTGCTATAATTGCCCCACGGGGCACCCCCATTGCTGATTTTCGATTTTTGATTGCTGATTTTCTGTCATGCCTCCCTCCCCCTTCATTTCCACCCAACCCCTGATCAACCTGCAACAGGTGGTCAAAGCCTACAAAACCCCCGCTGGCGATTTTTTGGCGCTCAAAGGCATCAACGCCGAAATCTATCCCGGCGAGTTTGTCGGCGTGCTGGGTAAATCGGGGGCGGGCAAGAGTACGATGGTCAACCTGCTGACCGGCGTAGACCACCTGACCTCCGGCGAAATCTGGATCGGCGATGTGGCCGTACACCAGCTCAGCGAAGACCAGGCTGCCAGGTGGCGCGGCGTCAATATCGGGGTGATTTTTCAGTCCTTTCAACTGATGCCCACGCTTTCATTACTCGATAACGTGATGATGGCGATGGATTTCGCTGGCGTCTACCGTCCCCTGCGCAGCCCCGACCGGGCCATGCAATTGCTGCGCGCCGTCGAACTCGAAGCCCACGCCCACAAGCTCCCCGCCGATATTTCGGGCGGCCAGCAGCAACGCGTGGCCATCGCTCGCGCCCTCGCCAACGACCCGCCCATCCTCATCGCCGACGAACCCACCGGGCGGCTTGATTCCGCCACCGCCGAGGTCATCTTCTGCATCTTTGAAGACCTCGTGCGCCAGGGCAAAACCATCTTGATGGTCTCGCACGACCCCAGCTTTTTCGACCGCTATTCGCGCGTCATCTGGCTCGCCGACGGTCAAATTACTGACCAGCCGCAGTTTGAAGCATTGTAATGCAATACCCCACCATCTCCCTCGCCCCGCCCGCAGCCCCGCTGATCGAATTGAAGGATGTGCATAAAATCTTCAAGACCTCAGCCGGCGAATACCACGCCCTCAAAGGCATCAATCTCACCTTTGGGCGCGGCGATTTCGCCGCCATCATGGGCAAATCGGGCAGCGGCAAATCCACCCTGCTCAACATGCTCACCGGCATAGACCACCCCACCTCGGGCGCGGTGCGCGTGGAGAACGCCCACCTGCACCGCATGAACGAAGGCCAGTTGGCCGTCTGGCGCGGCAAGGCCCTGGGGATTGTCTTCCAGTTCTTCCAACTGCTGCCCACCCTGAGCATCCTCGAAAACATCCTGCTGGCCATGGATTACGCCAACGCCTACCCGCAGGCCGAACGCGAAGAACACGCCCATGCCCTGCTGCGCCTGCTCGACCTCGAAGAGATGGCCGATAAGCTCCCCGCCGCGCTCTCTGGCGGCCAGCAGCAGATCGCCGCCATCGCCCGCGCCCTCGCCAACGACCCGCCCATCATCGTCGCCGATGAACCCACCGGCAACCTCGATTCGCGTACCGCCGAAATTGTGTTGAAGATTTTCGCCGACCTGGCCGCCCAGGGCAAGACGATTTTGATCGTCACCCACGACCCCACGCTGGCCCGCCGCGCCGCCCGGCGTATCCTCATCGCCGACGGCGAACTGGTCCACGAACGCGTAGCCGAAGCCCTGCACATCCTCACCCACCCCCAAATGCTGCAACTCACCAAACTGGTCACCCCTCGCCGCTACGACCCCGGCGACGTGATCGCCCGCCAGGCCGCCCTCGACGAAGGCCTCTACATCGTTCAGCAAGGCCAGGTGGAAGTGCTGCGCCAGGGGCGCGGCAAAAACGCTCAAGCCGTGGGAATGCTGGCGGCAGGGCAGTATTTCAGCCAGCTCGACATGCTCGAAACCGAAGATTGCGATCTCACCCTGCAAGCCGCCGGGCCGGTGGAGATGTTGTGCGTCACCCTCGGCCAGTTCAGCCAGTGGTTGGGGCAGAACCCCGGCGCTGAGAACGCCCTGCGCGATGCCGCACAACAGCGCAGCGCCGCCTTGTGCGCCATGCCAGCGGTCAAAGCCCGCCCGCCCGCCCAACCCCAAGCGCAGCCCCAGGCCGCCGAACCGCCCCGTAAAACCCGCCCGCGCTGGTGGCGGTGGCGATGATCCGCCCGCCCATGCGCCCCCGCTGGAAGAAGGTTCTCACTGACCTGTGGGGCAACAAGGTGCGCACGTTTTTGGTGGTCGCCTCGATCACCGTTGGCCTGTTTGCCGTGGGGCTGATCATGAATATGCTGATCATCAACCGCGAAGACATGGAAACCGGCTATCGCGCCGTCAACCCGGCCAATATCCTCGTCTTTGCCGATGCCTTCGACCAGGATTTGGTAGAACGCGTGCGCAAACTGGAGGGCGTGGCGTTGGCCGAAGGGGTGCGCTCGTTCTCGCTGCGGGTGCGTTCGGCCAGCGGCGAGTGGAAAAGCATCGAATTTCAGGCTTTTCCTGAGATTGACGAGCAACAAATCAACCGCGTGCGGCTGATCGAAGGCGTATGGCCGCCCGCCAACCGCCAGGCCGCCGTGGATGCCTACAAGCAGGGCGACCTGCCGCTGGAATGGAACGCCAACGGGCAACGCGTGATGGACATTGAACTGCCCGGCGGCCGCCTGCGCCAGATGCCCATCAGCGGCGTCACCAACGACCAGACCATCGGCGCGACCGGCGGCGGCGGCTTCTTCCTGGCCCCCATCCAGGGCTACATCACGCTCGACACCGCCGAATGGCTCGGCCAGCCCAACGAACTCAACCTGCTCTACGTCACCGTCACCGGCGACGATACCGATCTCGACCACATTCGCGCCGTCTCCAACCGCGTCAGCGATGCCGTGGAGGGCAGCGGCGCTATCGTTTACAGCACCGTAGCGCGCGCCTCCGATAACCACCCCAACCGCGTCTACGTAGACGCGATTTCGGCGGTGCTGGCGCTGCTGGGCTTCCTGGTGATGTTCCTGAGCGCCTTTCTGATCACCAACACCCTGTCGGCGCTGCTCAACCAGCAGGTACACCAGATTGGCGTGATGAAGATGGTGGGCGCTCGCCGCGGGCAGATCATCGGCATTTACATGCTGCAAATTTTCATCTTTGGCGTGGTAGCGTTTTTCATCGCCCTGCCGCTCTCCAGCCAGGCCGCCTATGCTTTGCTCGACCTGTTCTCGACCGCCATCAACACCCAGTTACAGGGGTTTCGCATCGTCCCGCCGGTGATCGGCATTCAACTGATCATCGCCCTGGTGGTGCCGCAAGCCGCCGCCATCCTCCCCATCATCCAGGGCACACGCGTATCCGCCGTCGAAGCGATGAGCGGCTACAGCCAGGCCAATCCGCCCGACCCGCACGATTGGACAACCCGCACGCTGCAACGCATCCGCGGCCTGTCGCGGCCCACCATGCTCTCGCTGCGCAACACCTTCCGCCGCAAAAGCCGCCTGTTCCTCACCTTGCTCACGCTCACCCTCGGCGGGGCCATCTTCATCGGCACCTTCAACGTGCAGCGTTCACTGACCAACTACATCGCCAGCATCGGGCGCTACTTTACTGCCGATGTCAACCTGACGCTCAAAAGCACCTACCGCATCGCAGAGATAGAAGATTTGCTGCGCAGCGTGCCGGGCGTGGGCGGCGTGGAAGCCTGGGCCGCTACCGCTGGCGAGCTGGTGATGCCCGACGGCTCTTCCGGCGAGATGGTGCGCTTCCTGGCCCCGCCCGGCGGCAGCCCGCTGGTCAACCCCGATCCATCCCGGCTCGAAGGCCGCTGGCTGATCCCCGGCGACCAGGCCGCGGTGACGCTCAACGAGCGCTTCCGCGAAACCTTCCCCGATTTGCAACTGGGCGACACCATCCGCGTCAAGATTTTGGGTGAAGAAGAAGATTTAACCGTGGTGGGTTTCTTCCAACTCAGCGGCAAGAGCGGCGGCTACCTGGGCTACACCACCTACGAATACCTGTCCGATGTGATCCACCAGAAAAACCGCTCCAACATCTACCGCATCACCGCCGACCGCGCCAACCTGAGCCTCGACGAGCAAAAGGCCCTCGGCCGGGCGGCTGAGCAGGCGCTGGAGGCCAGGGGCTACGATGTGGCCGAAGTGGAAGCCGGGCAGTCGCTCACCGATACCACCGCCGACGGCCTGAACATCCTCACCTTCTTCCTGATGATTATGGCCCTGCTGATCGCCCTCGTCGGCAGCATTGGCCTCACCGGCACGCTGAGCATGAACGTGCTCGAACGCACGCGTGAAATCGGCATCATCCGCGCCATCGGCGCTTCTGACCGGGCCGTGATTGACCTGGTGATGGTCGAAGGCGTGTTGATCGGCCTGATGAGCTGGGTGTTGGGCACGCTGCTCTCACTGCCGATCAGTTCGCTGATGTCGAATGCGATCAACCTGGCGCTGTTTGGCGTGGCCGCCGAATTCACGTTTACGCCGTTGGGCGTGTTTTTGTGGCTGGGCGTGGTGCTGGTGCTGTCGGTATTAGCCAGCGTCGGCCCGGCGCGCAACGCCAGCCGGTTGACGATCCGCGAGGTGTTGGCGTATGAGTGAGCGGGTTGGAAGGTTACAAGGTTGAAGGTTGAAACCTTCACACACGCATCACGCATCACGCTCGCTACATTAAGGAGAACATTTCATGAAACACATTTTCATTCTCAGTTTGATGATTATTTTATTGTTGACCGGCTGCGACAGACTGCCCGGCGCAGCCGCGCCAACACCCACCTATGTCCCGGTCACGTCTACAGGCGGGACGGTGGTGGAGGGGCGGGTGGTGCCGCAAGATGACGCCAGCCTGTTCTTCACCGCCCCCGGCCAGGTGGCCGAGATTTTGGTGGCCGAGGGCGATGAGGTGACTGCCGGGCAGGTGCTGGCGCGCCTCGGCGACCGCGAGACCTACGAAGCCCAGGTGGCCGCGGCGCAGCTTGAACGCACCCAGGCGCAGCAGGCCTTAGACGATCTCAACGACAAGGCCGACCTGGCCTACGCCGACGCCGCACTGGCCGTTACCCAGGCCCGCGAAGCGCTGCTCCAGGCCCAGGAAACGTACGAAGATTTCGACACCGATGACTACCAACAGGAGATTGACGACGCCCAGGTGAGCAAAGAAAACGCTCAAGATGACCTCGAAGACGCCGAAGATGAGTTCGCCAAATACGAATCGCTCGACCGCGACAACACTGACCGCAAAAATGCCCAGGACGATCTCGACGAGGCGCAAGATCAATATGACGCCGCCCTGCGCGACTACGACCGCCTGCTGAACAACCGCGAGGCCGCCAAAGGTCAGCTCGACCTGGCCCAGGCCGCCCTCGACGACGCCATCCTCACCCGCGACGCCCGCGCCAACGGCCCCGACCCCGATGACCTGGCTCTGGCCCAGGCCCGCCTGGATCACGCCAACGCCCAACTCGCCGCCGCCGAAGCCGCCCTGGCCAACCTCGACCTGAAAGCGCCCTTCGCCGGCACGATTGTCAAGATCAGCATCTCCAAAGGCCAGGAAGCCCTGCCCAACCAGGTGGTGATGGTGCTGGCCGATTTCTCGGCCTGGTATGTGGAAACCAAGGACCTGACCGAAAATGAAGTGGTGGACATCCAAGAAGGCCAATCGGTCATCGTCACCCCCGATGCCATCGCCGAACTGGAGATGGTCGGCACGGTCGAGACGATTGCCCAATGGTACGCCGAAAAATCGGGCGATGTGACGTATGAAACGCGCATCCTGCTGATCGACCCCGATCCCCGTCTGCGCTGGGGCATGACGGTAGAAGTGACCTTCGAGCCATAACGCCGGTTGACTTGCGCCGCGTGGTAAAATCCACCCATCAGAACAAGGCTGATCCCCCCGTGAAACGCGCACCACTCCCCACCCGTCACCCATCCTTTTACCAGGCCATCCCGAAGGTTGAGCTTCACCGCCATCTGGAAGGCTCTTTGCGCCTGAATACGATGATCGAAGTGGGCCGCGCCCACGGGTTGGATGTCTCCAGCACGGGGCAGTTGCGTTCGCTGGTGCAGGTGAACAAACAGGAACCGTATACGTTCCAAAATTTCCTCTCCAAATTTGAGACGCTGCGCCTGTTCTACCGCTCACCCGAGGTGATCAACCGCATTACCCGCGAGGCCATCGAAGACGCCGCCAAAGATAACGTGCGCTACATGGAACTGCGCTTTACCCCAGTGGCCCTGAGCAAAGCCCAGGGCTTCTCACTGGCGGCGGTGATGGATTGGGTTTGCGAAGCAACACGCCAGGGTGAGGAGGATACTGGCATTCAGGTGCGCCTGATCGCCAGTGTCAACCGCCATGAAAGCCTGGAACTGGCCGAACAGGTGGCCCTGCTGGCCTCCGAACGGCGCGGCAACGGCATCATCGGCCTCGATTTAGCCGGCAGCGAAGCGGATCATGCGGCCCTGCCCTTTGCGCCCATTTTCCGCGAAGCGCGCCAGGCCGGGCTGCGTATGACCATCCATGCCGGGGAGTGGGGTGGTTCGGCAAATGTGTCGGATGCGATTTTGCACTTCGATGCTGAACGCATCGGGCATGGCGTGCGCGTGGTGGAAGACCCGCGTGTGGTCGCCCTGGCGCGCGAGCGCGGCACGCTGTTCGAGGTGTGTATCACCAGCAATTACCAATCGGGCGTCGTTGCGCCGCAGGCTGAACACCCCATCGTGCAAATGCTGGAAGATGGCTTGAATGTCACGCTCAACACGGACGATCCGAGCGTTTCACAAATTCGCCTGAGCGATGAATATAAGTTGGCTTGCGAAAAAACTGGGGGGTTGTCGTTGGATGCGCTGCGCGAGCGCGTGATGGCCGCGGCGTGTGGCTGCTTTTTGCCTGCTGAAGAGTGCCAGGCTTTGCAACGCTCGCTGATGATCGCCTGGCAGTCGTGGGAGCAGGGGACTTGATTTTGGGGGCAAGCGGTTGGGTCAGTAGTGCGTGGGCAGCCAGATCGTAAACGTACTGCCCTGCCCTGGCGTGCTTTCTACGGTTATTCTTCCCCCCATTCGTTCGATGATTTCTTTTGAAATTGAAAGCCCCAGGCCAGTTCCCGGCGCGTTCGTTTGGCGGCTGGCCGCGCCGCGATAGAAACGGTTGAATATCTGGGTAATTTCTTCCGGCAAGATGCCCACGCCGTTGTCGCTGATGCTGATTTGCAGCCAGGCGCTTTGCCCGGCGTCCAGCCGAGAGGATAAACGTACCAGGCCGCCAGGGGGTGTGTAGTTAATGGCATTGGTCAGCAAGTTCGAGAGACATTGGTTGAGCAATGCCGGATCGGTTTGGACAGGGGGCAATTGTTCGCCAGGGTCATAGACCAGTTTCAACCCCTGGCCTGAAGCCATCAACCCACGATCATAGGCTAATTCGGACAGCAGGCGGTTGACCTCCAGGGTTTTGAGGTTGATCTGCACGCGTTCGGCCTCCAGGCGTGAAATGGTCAGCAAATCTTCGATCAGGCGGGTCAGGCGGCTGGTTTCGCGCTGCAAAACCTGGAGGTAATTTTCACGCCGGGCCGGGTCCTGGATATTGGCTAGTAGATCGAGATAGAGGGTCAAGTTGGCCAGGGGTGTGCGTAATTCGTGCGAAACATCCGAAACGAACTGCGTTTTGAGTTGATCCAGCTCGCGGAAGCGCGTGACATCGCGGTACACGATCACCTGCCCTTGGTCTTGCTCACTGGCGTGTAATGGCGAGGCCAAAGCCTGATAGGCGCGCCCTTTCACCTGGACAACGTCTTTCTCTGAGGGGGAAGGTTGTTCATAAAGCTGGCGCAGCCAATTATCGGCAAACAGGTCGCAGCCGGCTTCTTGCGCCTGGGCCAGCAGCTCCTGGCCGGCGCGGTTGACCAGCGATAGCTTTTTTTCTTTTTCCAGCACAAAAATTGCATCGGGCATCGAAGATAAGATCGCTTCGATGCGTTCTTTCGCCATTTGCAGTTCAGCCGTACGCGCTTGAACACGCTGCTCCAGTTTGAGCGCATCCTGGCGCAATTGGGCGGCATAACGCTCGTTTTGCAGGGTCATCCCCGAAATGGAGGCATACGCCATGCCCACCTGTCGTTCCTGTTCGTTGGCGCGGTGGGGTTGGTGGTAGTAAACCACCATGGCGCCGATGGCCTGTTCCTTGACCAGGATGGGAAACAAACTCAAGGCCAACCAACCGTTTTGACGCACGAACTGTAAGCGCTCATAATGGTCTTTGTGGGCGGTGTTCTCGATGCAGATGGCCTGGCGCGTCTGGAAAAGGTCTTCGCCGGGTAAACCGTGATAATTGGATGCGATCTGGTCGGCATAGGCAGCCGTTACGCCATACAAATGTGTTTTTACCACCGTTCGACCATCTTCGCCGAGCAGGTAGAGCGCGCTGGCATCGCCAGCCAAGGACACCTGAACGGCCTCGAGAATGGCCTGCAAGGTGATGGTGAGATCGTTGCTTTGCACCAGGTCGGCCAGCAGCCGGTTCAGCCGCAAGAGTTGGGTTTCTTTGGTGGGGATTGTGTTGTCGCGGTGCGGCCAGGAAAAGGAGAATTTTTTCATAACGACGGGGGATTCCTCGGCCCGTATTGTACTCCATCCATTTTGGAATTTTTGTTTTCAGCGGCCTGCGCTTGACAATTGGCGCGTGATGGTGATAAACTCTTGCCCGTTCGACCCATCTTGATAGAAAGGAGTGCGTTGTATGCAAAAACAATCGGTATCGCTGGCCCAAATCAATGTGCATACGCGCGCCCAGGTGATGGCGTTGGCATAACAGCCAACGCGGTTTCCAAACCAAACCAGCAACCACGGGTGCGAGTATGCCCCGTGGTTTTTTGTTTAACAAACCACCTGTGTTTTCGGTTTGCCGAGCGCAGGTTTTGAACAGCCTTTTGAGCGTATTTGCAGCCACGGGATGCTTTTCCGTGGCTTTTTTATTTTGGAAACCGCACCCATGAATTTTGACCTTTGTGCTTTCACACCAACAGAAACAACAACGAGTTCCCGCGAAACCGACGTTTGCGAGGAAACTCCCTATACATACCATACCGGCATCGTCTACAAAAAGACCCTGGGCCATTACACCGTGCATGGCGCTGAACAGGTCATCGTTTGCGCGCTGTCGAACCGCCTGCGCAAGCAGTTGATCTATCCCACGGCAGACCCCAACTCGCTGCGGCACATTGTTCAGGATGTGCAAAAGCTGGATGTGATTGACCCGGTGGCTATCGGCGACGAAGTGCGCTACCTGGTCACGCCAGATGGCAGCGGGCTGATCTTTGAGGTGCTGCCACGGCGCAACCGCCTGGCGCGCCAATCGGCCAAACCGATGCCCACGGCGCACGCCTTCGAGCAGGTGATCGTCGCCAATGTAGACCAGGTGATCCCGGTCTTTGCCGCCGCCCAGCCGGCCCCCAAATGGAACCTGCTCGACCGCTACCTGGCTTCTGCCGAAACGCTCGAACTATCCAGCCTGATCGTGATCACGAAAACCGACCTGCTGCGCCAACGCGAGGCCGCCGAACTAACTGAAGAAGTGCAAACATACCGCCAGATCGGCTACCGCGTCTTGCTGACCAGCACGGTCAGCGGGGAAGGGCTGGATGAACTGCGCGGCGTGTTGGCAGGGCGGCTTTCGGTGCTGGTGGGGAAATCGGGCGTGGGCAAAAGCTCGCTGCTTAACGCAGTGGAGCCGGGCCTGGGCCTGCGTGTCAATGAAGTCAGCCAGGTGACGGGGAAGGGCAAGCACACCACCACGCATCTGGAGATGTTCCCGCTCAGTTTTGGCGGCGCTATCGTAGATACGCCGGGGATGCGTGAGTTCGGCCTGTGGGATACCACTGCCGACGAGGTGACCTATGCCTACCCGGAGATGCGCCCGTTCATCGGCCTGTGCCGCTTTGGGCTGGGCTGCCGCCACGACGAAGAGCCTGGCTGCGCCATCCGCCAGGCCGTCACCGCCGGGCAGATCAGCCCGCGTCGGTACGCCAGCTACGCCAGGCTGAGAGATGAGATTTCGTAATGTATGAAGAACAAGAAATTCGCTCCCACACACTGGTTCGACATTTCGTCCACCGGTGTGTTCAACCCCCATAACCTCGATTTCCGCTGCGCGCACTGCGGTCAATTCGTTTCGGCAGATGCGCTGTTGGCGGGTGTTTATAACCGTAATCACTGCCCTTACTGCCTGTGGTCACGTCACATGGATTGGCGTAAACCCGGCGACCGGCTGGCGGCGTGCAAATCGCCGATGCGGCCGATTGGCCTGAGCGTGAAGCGCAGCCGCAACAAATATGCTGCCGACGACAAAACGGGCGAACTGATGCTGATTCACCTGTGCGCCGATTGCGGCAAGGTTTCGATCAACCGCCTGGCCGCCGATGACGACTGCCAGACGCTGCTGAACGCCTTCGAGGATTCGTTCACGCTCGACGGGCAGACGCGTTTGCGCCTGGAGGCCGAACAAATCGCCATCTTGCAGGCAGAAGATTGGCAACTGGTGCGCCGGCGGCTGCTTGGCCGAGATGCAGCGCTGGTGTCGGGCGTGTCGCTTGGTTAGCTACGCAGCCGCCATGCCAGCCATTTGCCCGTAGCTGCGACGAATGGGTAATGTAGGGGCGGATGGGTATCTGCCCCTGACAGGCATCCGCCCAGGTTTGGCGCAACGAGGCCCAAACCTGGGCGCACGCCGTGCGCCCCTACCTGCGTCTATTTTCAGACCATCAAGGTCAAATCTTCCCCAACCCGCGCAGCACGCGCTCCGGCGTGAGCGGGAACTCGGTGAACCACACGCCGGTGGCATCGTGCAGGGCGGCCACCACCGCCGGAACAAGCGGCAGGTAGGGCATCTCGCCCATGCCGCGCGCCCCCCACGGGCCGATGGGGTCGGGGTATTCGAGGATCAGCGAGTGCACCCGCTCTGGCACATCCAACACGGTGGGGATCAGGTAGGTGGAGAGCTTGTCGGTGACGACGTGGCCGCCGTGGGTGATGAAATTTTCGAGGATAGCGTAGCCAGCCGCCTGCACCACGGCTCCCTCGATCTGCCCCTGTACCTGCTGCGGGTTGACCGCCTTGCCCACATCGTCGGCGCAGATCACGTCGAGCAGGCGGATGTGGCCGGTTTCGCAGTCCACTTCGAGCGCCACGGCCTCGGCCACGTAGCCATAGGCAAAGTTGGGCTCGGCGCGCCCGGTTTGCGGATCGTAGGGGGTGGTGCGGGGCGGGCGATACTGGTAGGTTGCCACTGCCGGGCGTTCCTCAGCCTGCCACTTTTGCAGCGCCAACGCACACGCCCCTCGAATGCTGTTGCCCGCCATAAACGTCAGCCGCGAGGCCGAAGCGCTGCCCGAATCGCCCGTCAGCGCCGTATCAGAAACCACCAGTTCGATCTGCGCCAGCGGCAGGCCGAGCGCTTCGGCGGCCATTTGCGCCATCACCGTGTGCGCGCCCTGCCCGCAATCAGCCCCCGCGTGATAGACCACGGCGCGCTCGATCTCCTGCGCGCCATGCAGCGCCACCGTGGCCATGCACTGCTCCGGCGCGCCAAACGAAAAGCCCACGTTTTTAAAGGCTGCCGCCATGCCGAAGCCGCGTAGCAATGTCGAAGGCCGGTCGGGAAAGTTTGACTTTTGACCCTTCGGCAAACTCAGGGCAGGCTCTTTGACTTTCGACTTTCGACTTTCAACTTGTAACTGCTCAATCACCTTCCCAATGCTCACCCCCTTCGGCAGCGGCGTGCCCACCGAAAGCAGCGAGCCTTCTCCCAGCACATTTCTCAGACGGATTTCAAACGGGTCAAGCCCCAGCGCCTCAGCCAGGCGGTTCATTTGCGTCTCGGCGGCAAAGGCCCCCTGCGGCCCACCAAAGCCGCGAAAAGCGCCGGTGACGATGTTGTTGGTGTAGATGGCGTAGCTATCTACCTTGACGTTGGGGATTTCGTACGGCCCGGTACACATCAGCGTGGCGTTGCCAAGCACTTTGGTGGATGTGTACATATACCCGCCCGCATCGGCGAAGAGTTCCATTTCGGCGGCCAGCAGCTTGCCTTCTTTATTGGCGCCCCATTTGGCCCGCAAAATGTAGGGGTGGCGTTTGTGGTGGCCGATGATCGATTCCTCGCGGCTCCAGATGATCTTGACGGGGCGTTCGATGCCGTGTGCTTTCAACTTCCAGGCGGCCAGCGCCAACACAATCTGCACCGACATATCCTCGCGCCCGCCAAACGCCCCGCCAATCGCCGGGTAGATCACACGCACCTGCTCGCGCGGCAGCCCCAGCGCATGGGCAATCTGCTCCTGGTCTTCGTGCGTCCACTGCCCGGCCACGATCACGGTCACACGGCCTTCTTCGTCCATGTAACCCAGGCCAGCTTCGGGTTGCAAGTAGGCGTGTTCCTGATAAGGCGTGCGATACTCGCCCTCGACGATCACGTCGCAGCGGGCGAAGGCGGCTTCCACATCGCCTTTGCGGATGCGGTAGTGGCACAACACATTGGAGTCGCGTTCGGGGTGGACAAGCGGCGCGTTCTCTTGCATCGCCGCCAGCATATCGCTGACAACGGGCAAATCTTCGTAATCCACGCCGATCAAGTCGCGGGCACGGGCGGCAATTGCCTCGCTTTCGGCCACGATGACGGCCACCTGGTCGCCCTCGAAGCGGACGCGCTCGGCGTAGGGCTTGCTGCTGCCGGGGCCGCACAACACCGGCTGGTCGCGCACGATCAGGCCGTATTCGTTGTTCGGCACATCGGCAGCGGTGAAGATGGCGAGTACGCCGGGCAGGGCTTCGGCGGCGCGGGTATCCACAGCCCGGATGATGGCGTGCGGCCGCCGGGCAAACAGGATTTTCATGTACGCCTGGTTCGGCAGGTTCACATCGCCGGGGAATTGCGCAGCGCCGGTCACTTTGCCGTAGGCGTCGAGGCGGGGGGGGGATTGGCCGATAGTCATAGGAAAAATCGTTTACAAACAGCGCAGATGAAACCCCCCATCCACATTGATCACATCGCCGGTCGAGAAGGCGAAAGCCCCGCTCGCCAGGGCCACCACGGCCTGGCCAATATCTTCGGGCTGGCCCCAACGACGCATGGGAACAAGGCCCTCGGCGATCAACGGGTCATATTTGGCGTGGAAATTGGCGGTCATGTCGGTTTCGACGATGCCCGGGCGAATTTCGTAGACGCGCACGCCCTCATCGGCCAGGCGGGAGGCGAAAAGGGCCGTCATCATGCCCAGGCCCGCCTTCGAGATGCAGTATTCGCCGCGGTTAAGGCTGGCCGTGTAGGCGCTGATCGAGCCGATGTTGACAATCGTGCCAGATTTCTGCGCCAGCATGATTTTGGCTGCCATCTGTGCCAGGAAAAACGGCCCTTTCAGGTTGACGGCCATCACCTCGTCATAGCTGGATTCGGTCACTTCGAGCAAATCCACGCGTTGGCGCGGGCCCATGCCGGCGTTGTTGACCAGCAAGTCGAGGCGTTCCCAGCGGGCGAGCAGGTCGCTGAGGATGCGGGCGCGGTCGGCGGCGCTGGAAACGTCGCCTTGCAGCAGCAGGCCCTCGCCACCGGCGGCTGCCACCTGTTGCTGCGTGTCCTGGGCAGCCGCCTGGTCACCGCGAAAATTGATGCCCACGCGCCAGCCGGCCTGCGCCAGCGCCAGGCAGATGCCGCGGCCAATGCCGCGGCCGCCGCCCGTGATCAGCGCCGTAGGGGTTGGTTGCGTGTCCATTGCCTTACAGCCCCATCAGGAAGGCGTAAATCTGATCGTTCAGGCCGGGCAGCCCTTCGTGGCCGAAATCGGGGTAGATCGCCAGCGATTTGGGGCTGGTGATCTTGTTGTAAGCGGCGAACTGGCTGGACGGCGGGCAGATCGTATCCATCAGGCCCACCGCCCACAGCACCTCGGCGCGGCTGCGCGCCGCCAGGAATTGAATATCCACGTAGCCGAGCGCCTCAAAGATGGCGTCTTCGCGGGTGTGGCGGGGGTCGCAGTGGCGGAAGTATTCCTTGAGTTCGGAGTAGGCATCTTTGGCCTGATCCATCTCCCACACCCGGCGGTAATCGCTGAGGAAGGGGAAAACCGGCGCGGCGCGCTTGACCCGCGGTTCGAGGCCGATGCAGGCCACCGTCAGCGCGCCGCCCTGGCTGCCGCCGGTTGCGCCGACGCGGGCGGGGTCCACCTCGGGCATTTCCATCACGATTTTTGCCAGTTGGGCGGTATCGAGGAAGATTTGGCGGTAGAGCAGTTTTTCGGGGCGGCCAGCCAGGGCGTCATCGAGGCCGCGGATGATGTGGCCGTGCTGGGTGTTGCCGATCACGCCGCCGGCATCTTCGGAGAGGCCGCCTTGCCCGCGGCAATCGAGGGCAGCCACGGTGTAACCGGCAGCCACGTAGTTGAGCTTATCGGCAAAGTCGCCAGAATCGCCGGTGTAGCCGTGGAACATGAGTACAGCGGGGTGCGGGGCGGGGGCGTTTTTGGGGCGCAGCAGTTTGGCATGGACACGTGCGCCGCCAACGCCGCTGAAATAGAGGTGGAAGCACTCGGCGAAGGGCACCTGGAATTGCGCCGGGACGAGTTCAACCTGCGGGTCGAGGGCGCGCATTTCGGCCAGGGCGGCATCCCAATAGGCGTCGAAATCGGCGGGGCGAGGGTTGCGGCCGGGGTAGGTATACAGTTGTGCGAGGGGAAGGTCAAAGGTGAGGGGCATGGGAGGGTCTCCGTTAGAAAAGGGTTGGAATGGATAGGATGGTTGCGTCGGTCGAGCCTGTCGAGACCAGGAGTTTCGGCAGGCTCAACCTGCTCTGGTACGGGCATGTCAGGGGGCGTCTGCGGCGGGTTGGGCGCAGCGGAAGCCGATGTAGTCGGTTTGCAGGTTGGCGGCGGTGCTGTAGCGCAGGTCGACGCGGGCGCCGGAGGCGGGGGCATCGCTGCTGCTCCAGGCGGAGCCGCGGGTGAGGCGGGTGCTGCCACTGGCGGGGCCGGTGGGGTTTTGCGCTACGCTGCCACGCGGCGCGGAATCGGTATAGTAGGTGGCGCTGTACCAATCGGCCACCCATTCCGAAACGTTGCCGCCCATCATCCACACGGCGAAGTAGCTCCAATCGCCGGGCAGGGCATCTACGGCCATGGTGTCGCCGTAGCCATTGCCGAAGTTGATTGCTTCGCGGTCGAGGCGTTGATCGCCCCAGGGGTAGCGGCGCTCGTCGAGGCCGCGGGCGGCCTTTTCCCACTGGGCTTCGGTTGGCAGGCTGCGCCCGGCCCAACGGCAGTAGGCATCCGCCTGCGCCCAGTTGATTTCGATGACGGGGAAGTTGGCAAATTCGGCGCTGCCGTAGTATTCGGGGCGCGTGGCTGAGGCAGCCACGCGTGGCGGCGTGCAGGCCGCGGCGGCCACGCACAGGGCATATTGGGCGTTGCTGACCTCGGTGCGGTCAATCCAGTAGGCGTCCAGGTAAACTGTGTGACGGGGGAAATCGCGCCCGCCCTCGCTGCCCATCACAAATTCTCCGGCGGGGATCAAGACCTGTTCCATGCCATCGGCGGCGGTCAGGCGCAGCCAATCGGGCGTGGGCGCGATGGTGGGGGTGGGCGTGATCGTTGCGGTGGGGGTGTAGGTGGCCGAGGGGGTGAGCGTAGGGGTGGCGATGAGGGTGGATGTTGCCGTGGGGACGGTGGGCGTAAGCGTGGGGGGCAGCGTGGGCGGGGCAAGGGTGGGCGTCGGTGGGATGGGGGCGGGGCGGAAGGCGATCCCCAGGATGAAGACGATAACGGCGATCAGGCACAGCACGCCGCCGGTGAAGAGCGAGCTGGCCTCGCGGGGGATGAATTTGCCCAATTTGAGCAAGCCCAGGCCGCTGAGGAGGAAGAGCAGGCCGAGGAGGAGCAGGAGAAAAGAGAGAAGGGGAAAGGTCATGCCAGAGCTTCTTGGGGGATGGGTTGATTCCAGGCCAGCCGCCGCAACACGAAGGGGGTCTCGAAGCCTTTGAGTGGCGCTTCAAAGGCTTCGACGTGCAGAGCATTGGCCTGCTGGCGCAGCCAGGCGGCCACTTCGGGATCGTTGGCGACAGCTTCCGAGATGATCACGTCGCCGCCGCTGGCAAGGTGGACAAGGCGGGCGGCCAGATTGACGGTGGTGCCGAAATAATCGAGCCGTTCGTTGAGCGTGACAGCGATGCACGGGCCGTGATGGATGCCGGCTTTGATCTGCAACGGTTCGGGGATGGCGCGTTGGGCGGCCAACACCGCCCGCAAGGCCGCTGCCGGGTGGCGAAAGGCGGCCATGACGGAATCGCCCATCGTTTTGACGATGGCGCCTTCTTCGTTGGCAATGGCGGTGCGCAGCACGTCGAAGTGGCTCATCACCCGGCCAAAGGCGGGTGCATCGCCAATCTGACGGTAAAGGCGGGTGGATTCGCGCAGGTCGGTGAACAGCAGAGTCAGGCTGCCTACGGAAACCTGTTCGCCAGGGCGCAGGGCTTCACGGCTGAACAGATCGCGGAAAATTTGCAACGTGATGACATCGGCGGCGGTGGCAGCCAGGTCGCTCCAGGCGGTGCGTTCGAGCAACACGGTGATTGGACGATGAGTGGTGTTTTCGATTGTGATCTGTGGGGCCGGGGCGATGGTCAGTTCGGCTTCGGGCCAGGGTTGTTCAAGGCGCACGGTCAGCGCAGGCAGGCCATTCGCTTGCACGCAGAGATGCTGCGCCCCAGTTTGCTCGACAGTGCGCAGGCGGTAGCGGCCGGGGTCGAGCAAGGGCTGCAGCAAGCGCTTTTCGCCAGGGGCCAGGTTTTGCTTGAGAGCCACATGCGGGGAGACCTGTGGGCCAGCCACGCAAAAGACAAGCTGGTTAGGCAATGGGCGAATGGCCGGGTTGGGACGAAAGGTCAGTTCGACGGAATGCTCGAAGTTGACATTGAAATCTATGTTGCAACTTTCGCAGTGGATATTGCTTTGAATCTGTGCAAGCGTATCTACCCGCCTGGCGGGGCCGCGGCAGCTGGGGCAGATCAGTTCCCAATACATGTTAAGCAACCCAGCGCGGGTGGCCCGCAAGAACATTTCTAACACGGCGCGGCGCGGCATCCCCCACAGGTCAGCCAGGAAATAGGGCCGCAGGCGGGAAAGGGTGAGATCATCTGCCGTCGTCAGCAGCCCGACCAGGCGCTCGATGGCGCGCGGGGCGGTGGAAGCGGCCAGGGCGGCCTGCGCATCCTGGATGCGGGCTATGCTGCCAGCAGCCAGATGAGGGCGCGCACCGCTTTCAGAGATGATTTCACCGCGCTGTATGGCAGCATCGTAGCGGCGCATCACCCGATCGAAGCTGCGGGCGTTCAACCACCCCACCTGCAAGGGGATGACCAGGCTTCCAAAGACGTTGCGCGGCGTAACCCACACCTGGTAGGTCAGGTGGGTGCCGCCATCGCAGGCATCCAGATTGACCTGCACGCGCACTTCGTGGATTGGCCCGCGCACGTAACGCCGCAGCACACCAAACTGATGCGGATGGAACCATTCGAAGGGTTCCTCATCCCACTCGACCTGCACGCCATACATGCGAAACCCAAGACGGCGCGCCGGAAAACGGGCTGCACCGGGAAGGTGGTAGATCGGCGGCAGACCGGTATCTTGGTTGAAACGGTTGGTGTCAGAAACCAGCGGCCAGAGCGCTTCGGGAGAAGATCGCAGTTTCCATTTCCACTGATAATGAATAGGTGTGCCGGTCATAGGAAAATCTTAACGCAAAGCGGCGAGATGGTCAATCAGATATTCATCGAAAAAAAAAGCTGGCTGCTCATGGCAGCCAGCTTTTTTGGTGTTGTTGCTTAGCGCACAATCACCGGCAGGTAGATGCTGAACGGGTCGGCGATGACCACGCTCTGGTTGGTGTAAGCATACGGCGACTCGTTCGCCCCCTGCACGTACTTGAGGCGGAAGTCGTAGGCGCCGTTTTCGCCCATCGGCAGGCTGAACGTGCCTGTGTTGGCAGCCAGGCTGGTCAGCGGGCTGTACTCACTCTCGCCGAAGGTGATGATCTCGATCACGGCGGTGGCGCCAGCCGGGCCGGGCGTCCAGGTGAGGGTGATTTGGCCGCTGCCAGTCTTGCTGGCGGCGAAGTTCTGCGGGGCGGCCAGGCTTTGCGTGAAGGTGGTGGCATTCAGCACGTTGGAGGGGCCGCTGGTGGCGGTGGCGTTGACGGCGCGCACCCGGTAGTGGGCGGTGCTGCCGGGCGTCAGGCTGCTATCTACCAGCGAGGTGGTTTCGCTGGTGACGGTGAGGATGGCCGTGTAGGGCCCGCCAGCATTGGCGGCGCGCTCAACGATGTAGTTTTCCACCACGCTGCCGGCGAAGGGCGTCCAGGCCAATTCGATGGCGCTGGAGGAGGCCGCCGTGGCGCTGTTCAGCGTGGGCGCGCCGGGGGCGTCGGGCAGGCTTTGGGCCACCTCGAGGGTGGTGGTGAAGTCGGAGTGGCTGCCGTCGCTCATCAGGTTTTGCACGCGGTAGAGGTAGCTGGCGTCGTCGCTGATGTTGGTGTCGGTGTAGATCGTCGTGCCGGGGGGCAGCACGGCCACATCCTGCCACGGGCCGCCGTCTTCACTGCGCTGTAAGAGCAGGGCGGTGATGTCGGCGTGGATGGCTGTGGGGGCCAGGGTCAGCGCGGGGGTCAGTTCCACGGTTTGCTGAATCTCAATCGTCATCAGCGGGCGGGCGGCGACGGCGGCCAGGCCGGGGATGGCGAGGATGCGCCCCGGTCGCTGCGCCCAGCCTTCGCCGAAGGCCAGCACTTTGCCGGTCACGCCCTGGACGTAGACTTCACGCCCATAGCCAACCGAAACCGAGGCATACGAAATCTCGCCGCCCAGGCTGCGCTTCCACAGCAATGCGCCGCTGCTGGGGCTGAAGGCGTGCAGATAGCCGTCGAAGGCCAGGTAGATGGCGTTGCTGGAAGCCGCCGGGAAGCCATAAATGGAGGTGTAGCCCAGGTTTCGCTGCCAGCGCACGGTAGCCAGATTTTTGCTCAGGCTATACATCACGCCCTGACCGCTGATGATGAGAATATCGCCATTGGGGGTGGCCATGGGGCCAAGCTGAATGGCGCTGTCGGCCACGAAGGTGGCTTCGACGGCCAGGGTGTCTTTGTTGAATTTATACAGCGTATCATCCACATCGCCAGCGTAGACCGAGCCGTAGGCCAGCAGCGGGGGGGTGTAGAAGGCATCGGGGATGGTGGCCTCGACCCAGCTATTGTAGGGGCAGACATCGGGGTTGACGAAAGTATCGCAGAACTGGGTGAAGCGGTAGATGTGGCCGTCATCGCCTTTGGTGGTGACGTAGATGACGCGGCTGGCGTCGGTGGTGGCGTAGTTGGCCGGGTTGTGGTCGAGCGCCCAGGAGGAGAACAACACGCCATCCGAGCGCACCAGCCACAGGCGCGGGTCACTGGCGGTTGGCCCGCCCACGCCGGCCAAAATATAGCCATCGGCCCCAATGGTGGGGCTGGCCTGCGGATTTTCGCCCAAATCCACTTTCCAGCGGCGGTAGCGCAGGTCGCTGAGCCAGGTATTGCCGCCATAGTTCAGACGTTGGCGGGCGAAGGCGTAGAGGTTGGCGTCTTGATCCATCACGTAGATCGTGCCGTCGGCAGAGAGCGCCGGGCTGCCGAAAACGTAGTCATCCAGGTTCAGGCGTTGGAAGAGCGTTCCGTTGCGCAATACGTCTATGTAGGTTTCGGCGGCCACGATCACTTCGCCATCCGCGCTGACCAGCGGGGTGGGGCCGTAAGTGTCGGCGGTGTGCATGCCGGTCTGATATTCCCAGAGCTGCTTGGGGACGGTGGGGCCGGGCAGGCTGAGGTAGCCATCGCCCGAGGGGGTGCGGCGGCCCATCGGCCACGGGTCGAGGCTGGTTTGCCCGCCGGGGTTGCCATAGAAGGTGAGCGTGGGGTCGCCGTAGAGGTCGTAGGCCACGCCGCCGCTGCCCGATTTGCCCTTCTTCAGCAGGTCGGCCATCGTCCACCACACCGATTCACCCAGGCGGTAGCCATTGCTGACCAGGCGCTTGGTGATGTAGTAGCCGATGCTCTCCACGTTGCCGTCGTTTTCGCTCAGCCAACTACCCACCGTCACCACGCTCAACGCCGCCACCGAGGCCGGGCCATGGCCATCAGCCAGGATGGTGGCCGCCAGGTTGCTGGGGTTGGTGGGCGTGGCGTTGGAGCAGGCAAGCAGCACGAACACGCTGCCGCGCGGCCCTTCGGCGTCCACGTTATCCAGCACACCGTTGATGTCGAAGAACTGCGTTTCTGAAAGCTCGGTGCTGCTGCCATCGCTGACATCCACCACGCCATTGTTG
>CAZSFD010000006.1:0-48545 GCA_964606085.1 uncultured Anaerolineaceae bacterium | reverse complement strand
AGACGCCGGTGGAGTTGCCGTGCCCGCTCATCACCGCCAGGCCGAAGCGGCCTTCGTCGAGGGCTTCACGCACGTTCATCAGCGTCAGGTCGTCGGGGAAGGAGGTGTGGATGCCGCCGGCGATGGCGGCTTCGTTTTCGTAGAGTTCGGTCACGTCGAAGCCGTTGATATTGAGGAAGTCGGTTTGCATCTCTTCCGACAGTTCCGCCGTGTCGTAACTGCGCTCGGCGTTGGAAGAAGGCGGCACGCAGTGATCGCCCCAGTTATCGGCGCAGATTTCGCCGTCGAAGTAGCCCTTCAGCGCCACCAACGACATACCCGCCAGGGCATCCAGCTTGTAGCTCTCCGACTGCTTCTCGAAGCCGATGCTGTTGCGCAGCGCCTGGCGCACGGTGTTGGGGTCGTCGAAGGGGATGCGCCCGAGGGCCACCGTGGGGTCGTAGGCGAAGCTATCGGGCGTGTATCCGCTGACCAGCTTATCGGGCTTGGTGAGGGTGCCATCGAGGGCGCAGCCGTTGCCGTTGGTATTGGGGGTGCTGGTCAAATCCACGTACAGCCAATCGGAGTATTTGTAATTCTTGGGTTCTTCACTGGCGCAAATTGGAGACTCGCCGGTGGCGTAGGGGGTGATTTTGGCGAAGGGGATGGTATCGTGCGTACCAACCAGCATGACAAACTGGAAGCGGTTACCGTAGGCGATCAGGTGTTCCTGCTCCATTGACCGAATTTTTTCCAGGCGGGTGGCGCCGGGATAGTTAGCATCGGCGTATTCGACGGAACGGATCGTCACCGCGTAGCCTTGCTGAACCTTGAAATTACGAAATTCCTCGAGGGCGCCGTCATCAATCACCGACTGCGCGGCGACAATCAGGAACACCGGGCCATAGGGAGCGGCCAGGTTGCCCGGCACAGGGTCGCCGAGGAAGAACAGGTTGAGCGGGTAGGTGCCGCCGCCGGCATCGCCGTAATCGAGCGTGCGCAGGTCGAGCTTGACAGCGGGTGGGTCTACCATCGCATCGCTGGGGACGTAGCCCTGCGGGTAGGAGGCCAGTTCCAGGCGGTGACGGGTGAAATCGTCGGTGGTAGACAGGCTGAAATTGCCCGCCGTGTCGGTGGTATCGCTGGCGACCAGGGCTTCAGAGCCGTTCGTCTCGTAGCCGTAAAGTTCCACCTTAGCCCCGTAAATGCCGCTGGGGTTGATGTTGAGATTTTGCGGCTGATACTGCACGCTGCCGGTGAAGGTGCGCGCCGGGCCGGTGCCGGCCAGGGTGGCGCTGCTCCAGGTGGAAGGCAGGGTGCTGGCCGAGAGCGCCGGCCACATGCCAGCCGTATCGCGAAACAGCGGGCCAGGGATGTAGGGGTCAAGCGCCAGGCCAATCACGCTGCCCCATTCGCCCAACAGCGATTGCGCCACGCGAAATTCCGCCGTGTGGTAGGGAAACTCGCCGCCGGTGATGTGCCATTCGCCGTCCCACTCGGTGGCAAAGGTATCGGTGACCACCCAGCCCCCGCCGCCGGTACCGGCATAGGATGCGATGGAATCATCATTATTAACCGTCATGCGCAAATCGTCGGGTTGGGCAGGGTCGAGGCGGTCGTGGTTGGGGTCTAGCAGCAGGTTGGCGCGCGTGTAACCCTCGTTGTTGGTGTAGAAGTGGAAGCACACCCACAGATCGGTGGCGGTGTGCTGCAACGAGACCTCGGCGCCCTCGGCGGTGACGACCTGGGCATTGGTGTAATCGCTGCATTGGCCGTCGAGGGTGGGCGTGTTGGCCACCTGCGGGATGCGAATATCGTGCGGGATGGCCCCGGCGTTGCCCCACGAAGCTGACCCCAGGCCGCCTTGCAGCGAGCCATCGTGGTCGCCAGTTTCATCGTCGGTGTTGCCGTCCAGCTTCCAATAGCCGATCAGGCTGGAGGGGTAAGGGGTGGTGTAAGGCTGGAACAGGCCGGCCTGAATCTGCGCCGGGGTGCGCACCACGTTCCAGATGCGCACTTCGTCTATCATGCCGTCGAAATAATTGCTGCTGAAGGGGTCGGCGTCGCGCCCGATGCCGAGGGGGTCGGTGTTTGGGGTGATAGCGCCGGGCGAGGCGTTGGTGCTGGTATCCAGGGCGCCGTTGATGTAGAAGTTGCGCTGACTGCCGTTGTAGGTGATGGCCACATGCGTCCACGCGCCCGCCGAAACGGTGCCGACGCTATCTACCAGTGCGCCGCCGTCGGCAATGAAGCGCAGCTTGCCATTGGTGGTGAAGCCAAACCAGTAAGAATCCTGCCAGCCATTGCCCACGATGGTCTCACTGCGCAAGGTGTTGTTGCGGTAGACCCAGGCTTCGATGGTGATGGCAGAGAGGTAGTTCAGTTCGTTGCTGTTGGGTACACTCACATAGCCTGTGGTGCCAGCCAGGTAGAGCGAATTGAACGCCGCCGCTTCGGGGGCGTCGGTCTCGGCGGCGGCGGGCTGGGGCTGGAAGGGCAGCACGCTCAACAGCAGCGCCGCCACCACCAGCAGGTTGAACAAACGCGAGGGAGAGAAACGGTTCATGGTCAAACTCCTGTGGAAAAGTACGGGGTAAAGCAATAGGTTTTCGGTGGTGGTGATCATTTTGACATGCGCCGCAGCGCCCAAAAGACGAACAGGATCGCCGCCGCCAGCAGGCCAAACATCACCAACGCCCTCAGCCCGCCTGGCAAGGTGGAGGCCGCCACGCCCACCAGCGGGATGCCCAGCGCCAGCAGCGCCAGCACGATCACCACTGGCCGCCCGGCCTGGTGACGGCGCAAAATCACGTCCTGTTCGAGCGGGGCTTCGGGGTCATCGGGCAGGTCGGCTTCGGCTTCTGTGCCGATGATCTCACCCGAAAGGATGGTGGGGATCGGGCCGGGAACGAAGTAGATGCGGTAGGCCGTGCCTGGCTCGAAGGCGTCGAATTGCTCCTGGGCCGGCAGGCGCAGGCGGTTGCGCCCGATCTTGATCTCGAAGTGGGCGGCATCGGCGCGAATTTTTCCCACCTGCGCCACGCCCTCGGCCACCTTGAAGGTTTTGGCGCGCGTGGCAGCGATGTGCTTGCGGCTGGAGAAGTAGCCGTAGACGATGACCAGGCCGATGACGCCAGCTAAAACGAGAATCGTTGTTCGTGATTCGTTATTCGTCAGATCAGGCGTTGCACCGGAGGCGAGCGAAATGACCACGCTGACGCCAATTGTGCCAAGCATGACGAGCGTGAACACGATCAGGCTCAGCCCAATGCTGGCCCCGCTGGCCTGCAAGCGCGCCTGCTGGCGCGGCGAAAACTGCCCGGAGCGGTTGGCGCGCAGGTCGCTGGCGGAGAAGAAGAAGGTCTGGCGCAGGCGTTGGTTTAAGGGGTTCATCTTTCGGTCAAAATCAATTTACCGCGAAGGACGCGAAGAGCGCGAAGGAAAACCTTGCTGGCGAAGCCTTCGCGGCCTTCGCGGTGAAAACGCTCTCTTACCGCTCTAATGCCGCGTTGATCGGGTTGGCCGGGTCGTAGTACACCGTCACCGGCTGGCCGACGGGGTAGCGATCGACGGTTTCGTAGGCGTCGCGCGAACTGCCCGAACGCATGAATTGATCGCCGGCGCGAATCTGCGCGTTTTGGTAGGCGCGCCCGTTGACCTCGTATTCGTACAGCACATAGGGTGAAACGCTGGAATGCTCCCCGCCCGAAACCTCGACGCGTGACTTGACCACGCGGCCCGTGGTGCTGCGCCAACTCAGGCTGGCCTGCTGCATGGCCTGGCTCTGCTTGCTGCGCTTCATAATGAACCAGATCACCGCGCCGATGGGTACGACCGTACACACCACCGAAAGGCACACGCTTATGATGACGATGACCAGTGTGAACACCATGCTGCCGCCAAATAACCAGGGGAAGAGTTCGGTGGGGTCCATATCTTGGCCTCTACAATTGGAACAATAACAGAGTAAGTTGATAAAAGTTCTCCTAATTATACTCCCCTTTTTTCAAACGTATCCTATCTCACGCGACCAGGCGCTTCTTTTGCAACATCCACCCCGCCCAGGCCGCCGCCGGGACGGCAAAAATACTGGGGCCAACCAGCCAGAAGCCATACGTGCCATAACGCGCCAGGCCAACCTGATGCTCATCGAGCAGACCCGGCGCAAACAGGCCATGAATGGGCAGCAGCACCAGCAGCGTGAGCGCGACGGCGATGACGGCGGCCTGGCGCGGCGTCAGCCGATCCCGCCAGGGGGCCAATAACCCGCCAAAAAGCGCCCCACCCAGCGTGCCAAGCGCCGCTCCCGGCAGCACGCCCAGCCAGAACGAAAACGGCCAGGCGCAAGCGGTGAGTATCCCCGCGCCGATGATGGCCTCGAACCCCCGGCCCACGGGGACATTGGTCAACACCATCATCAGCCCGGTGAAGGGGATGACGAAGGCGATGTAGGCCAGCGAGAAAAATAGCCCGGCCAGGAAGCCGTACCCGGTAGCATGTCGTAGATAGTTCAGCATAAGACATCTCCGCCCGGCGATCAATCGCCGGGGTCATACACCGTTTGCCCATCACCCCCTGCCCGGCGATTGATCGCCGAGCGAGTCCAGCAGGCGAACACGCCTGTTTCGCGACAGTGCAAAGTTGGGTATTTTTTCCATTTTTGGATGAAGGCTTGTGGGTTCATGGCATAAGTATACAAGAATTCCGAAACGCACGGTCAGGCAACAAAAAACCCCGGAAGAACAAATCCGGGGTTTTTGTTGCCAGGGTCGCCATGGGGCTATCCAATGTCGGGCAAACGCTCGCCCATCAATTTACGGGCCGCAGCCATTGGAATGGAAAACGAGGTGGCCCATTCGGTCAACAAGGTGTTTTTGGCGCGCTCCAAGATGGATCGATCATCATCGGAGAGTTTCTTTTGACGGCTATATCCCAACAGGTCGCGAATCAACTGGCACACCGAAGCGATACTGCCATTGGTAAGTTGTTGCAGCAAATAGCTCTTCCGCTCTTTACGCTCATCTGGCAATGGTTCAGCAGGGGTACTCAGGATTTGCAGCAGATTTTCAAACTCGGCGCTATCCATCGGCACACGCAGATTTTTACATTCCAGGTCATCTTCGATAGGCACCCACACGGTCAGCGTGGCCGTTTTCACCACATAGTAGGCGGTCAGCGCCCCATTGACAAGCTGTTTTTCGATTTGGATAACTTCTCCCAAACCGTGACTGGCGTGAATGACAATACTACCTACTGAGAATCGCATAGGCTGCCTCCTGTTTCCGAGTACCTGCCAGGCTGCTGCCCCAAGACCTCCCCAGGGCCCAGGGCAACAAAAAAGGATTACTAGCGCCGACGACGAAAGTTATTGTTCTGCATCGGACGTTCTTCGCGCGGCTTGGCAATGCTTACTTTCAGCATAAAGTTATCCACGCTTTTGCCATTCAGCACCTTAATCGCTTCCTGCGCTTCCTGCTGATTCGCCATCGTGATAAAGGCAAAGCCCTTAGGGCGGCCCGTATCCCGGTCATTGATAATATCCACGCTCACCACGGTACCGGCCTGCCCAAACAACTCGCGCAAGCTGCTCTCGGTGGTCGAGTAAGACAGATTGCCAACATACAATTTTGCATCCATATCAAATCCTTATTTCTATTTCACAACTATCCACCGTGAAGGCACAAGCGGGTAGCCGGTGGGGCGGGCCTGGCCTAAAAAAAAGCCGCCATCCTGTTACAGAATGGCGGCAATTTTTTTTGAACGCAAGTCCGAATCTATGCAATTATTTTACCACAGATACGTCCCCATCAGCCTGGTAAAACCTGCGCAGCCACACGCAGCCCGCCCAACGCCACCGCCGCCACCGATTGGCCGGGGAAGATGCTGTCACCGACCAGCCAGAGGTTCGGCAGCAAATGCGGCGCGCCGGTGCGCAGCAGGCTCGTCTGCGGAAAGCCGCCCACCCAGCCCAAGTGCCGGCGCGTGAAATGGGCGAAGGTGAGCGGCGTGCCAGGCATCGTCAACCGGGCGCGGCTACGCAGGCCCGGCAGGGCAGTTTCGGCGGCGGCCAGCAGCGCATCGAGCGTGGCTTGCTTGCGGGCTTCGTAAGCCGGGCGGTCTTGTTCATACAACCGCCACCACGACCCCAGGGCGGTGTGCGTGCTGATCGTCAGCGCCCGCTGGCCCGAGGGCGCACGCGTCGCGTCCCAGGCAGGGCTGAGCGAAAGAAACAGCGAATTGCCTTCGCCCAACGGGCGACGGACAATCACCTGCTGATGCAGCGGCAGGTCAGCGGGCAGGCCGGTGGCATCTACCCCCACGTAAGCGACGAACGCCCCCCAACCTGGCGGCTCGTCAGGCAGGCGCGCCAGGCGCGGCGGGGCCGCCTCGCCCAATAAACGGCGCACATCCCACGGCGTCAGGTTGGCGATCACCCGGTCAGCGTGGAACAGCTCGCCGCGCTTCATCTCCAGCCGGATCGGACGGCCCGGCTCGACGGCCAGGCGCGTCACCTCCTGGCGGAAGATCACCTGCCCGCCATGCGTGCGAATGGCCTGCACCAGCCTCTCAGCCAACGCCCCCATGCCGCCGGCCACATGCGCCACGCCGCGGCGCGGCAGGTCGAGGGCGGCGGCGGCGTAGAGCGCATTGGCGCGCTCACTCTCGGCCTGGGCTGCGATCAGCAGTTGACCATCCACAAAAAGGCGCAGCACTGCGGGCGCACCGCGCAGGTGAATGGCCGCCGGGCGCAGCGCATCGGCGGCGAAGGGCAGCAGGCCGGGGTGGGCGTAGGCCGGCAGGCACAGCAGTTCGGCCAGGGTGTTTGGTGGCCAGGGCGGACGTCGCAGCGCCAACGGCCACAGCGCATCGGCGGCGGATTCCTGCCAGGCGAAAAAGCGCTCAGCCGCCGGGCCAAAAGCGGCCTGGTATTCGTCCCAGCGGCGCGCATCTCCATAGCGAGTGATGCTCAGGCCGCCGGGCAAATGGGCGGTGAGGGCCGCATCAGCCGGATGAACCGGCCAGGCCTCGATGCCAGCCGCTTGCGCCAGCAAATCCATCGGCCCGCCGGGGTAAAACCCCGCCGCCAGCGTCGCCCCGGCCTCGAAGCGATAGCCCTGGTGGTAAAACGTCCCCGCACACCCGCCGGGGTAGACGTGCGCTTCCAGCACGGTCACGTCAGCGCCGCGCCTGGCCAGCGCTGCCGCCGCCGCCAACCCACCCATCCCCGCACCGATGACGATGATCTTCATTCAAGCACGCTCCAGCAAACGGCGCGTTTTCCAACCGCGGTAAGCAAACAGCAGCGGCAGTCCCAGCCACATACCCAGGCCAATCACCCCCCACCACGGGTGCAGGCACAGTTCGGCGCGGATTTCGTCGCTCACTGCGGTGGTGGCGGCATCTACCACGGTAAAGGTGTGGCGATGCTGCCACGCTCGAAACGGCCCGCTCAGTTGGCGGTCGCTGAAACCCCGCTCGCTGACATCTTCGATGACCGCCCGCCAGCGCAGCGGGAGAGGCCCGATCCACAGCGTAAAGGGCATTTCGTCGCCTTCGCGCAGCACTTCGGGGGCATCGGGCATCGCCACCCGAATGGGCGGCGGGGTGATGGCGGCCATGCTGGCCGAGCGAGCGTGAAAGCATGCCACCGCCGTCAGCGAGGCGCGCACAAGAAACGTGTGGCGATAGGTCAACATAACAAATCCTCCAGCGCCCCGGCCAGTTGCGGGTGACGAAATGCGTACCCCGCCGCCAGCAGACGCTGCGGGTAAGCCATCTGCCCATCGAGCAAGATGGTAGCCACCTCACCAAAGGCCAGGCGAAAGGCAAAGGCCGGGGCCGGCAGCCAATAGGGCCGCTTCAGTGCTGCGCCCAGCGCCCGGCCAAAATCGGCATTACTGACCGGGTTTGGCGCGGCCAGGTTGAACGCGCCGACGGCCTGGGCGTTTTCGGCCAGAAAGCGCAGCGCGCCGGTCACGTCGGCCAGGTGAATCCACGGGTATCCCTGCCGCCCAGAACCGAGCGGGCCGCCGGCAAACCCGCGAAAGAGCAATGCCTGGCGCGGCAGCGCCCCGCCCGCCGGGCTGAGCACCACGCCAATACGCGCCACCGCCCGCCGCACGCCCAACGCCTCGACCGGGGCCGTGGCGGCTTCCCAATCGAGGCACACCGAGGCCAAAAAATCACGACCAGGGGCGTGATCTTCCGTCACACGCGGCGCATCCGACGGGCCATAATAGCCCACCGCCGAAGCCTGGATCACGGCCAGGGGTTTGTGAGCGGCCTGCTGCACCGCGGCCACCACGGCCCGCCCGGCCTCCACGCGGCTCTGACGGATGCACGCCTGGCGTTCGGGCGTCCAGCGCGCCGGGAAAAAGCCGCGGCCCGCCACCGGCTCCCCGGCCAGGTTGACGATCACCGTCTCGCCATCCACTTGCGCGCCCCAACCGGCCGCGCTGCGGCCATCCCAGGCCAAAGCCTGCACGCCATCGGGCAGCCGCGCCGCTTCAGGCCGACGCGTCAGCACCAACACAGAATGTCCCGCGGCCAGCAATTCGCCAGCCAGCGCCCGTCCAATCAACCCCGTTCCGCCGGGAATAATTATTTTCATAAGGAACTCCTACTGCCTACTGCCTACTGCCTACTGCCTACTGATTCTACTCCCGCCCACCCCCTTTGTCAACATTTTGTACATATTTTATGAAGATTTCTTGACAATGATCTCAAAGGATGATAAACTAAACGTGCAAAAGGAGTGTTTATTTATGATGAGCTTGATCCCCCAAGCCCCGGCAACCAACAACGCAGAGCCACTGTACAACATTGGCGTCGTCACGCGCATGACCGGCATTTCGATGGCCACCTTGCGCGCCTGGGAACGCCGCTACGACTTCCCACAATCGGGGCGCACCACGGGTGGGCATCGGCTGTATTCCGAAAAGGATATTATGCGCCTGAACTGGGTCAAAGAACGCATTGACGAGGGAATGCAAACCTCGCAGGCGATCCAGGCGTTGCGCTACCAGGAAGAAAGCGGGCAATTTGCCTCCAGCGCTGAAACTGCTGTCGAAGAAATGCCCTTGCCTGAAATTTCTCACGATGTGAACGCCAGTCATACGCAGCAACTCGTCGCCGCGCTGATCCGGCGTAACCTGGGCCAGGCCGACCAGATTCTCGGCGAGGCGCTGGCCTCGTCCTCGCCGGAAAACCTGATTTTGAACGTGATCGGCCCCGCGATGGCCGAAGTGGGCGAAACCTGGGAGCGCGGCGAGATCAGCGTCGCCACCGAACACCTGGCCACCAACTATCTGCGCCAAAAACTGCTCCTGTGGATGGTCAGCGGCCCGCCCGCCCAGGATCACGCCCCCATCGTGCTGGCGTGCGCCCCCAACGAGTGGCACGAAGGCAGCCTGCTCATCTTGGGCGCGCTGTTGCGCCGCCGCCGCTGGCCGGTGATCTACCTCGGCCAGGCCGTGCCGCTGGCCGATCTGGCCCAGTTCGTCCGCGATACCCGCCCGGCGATGGTGGTACTGGTCGCCATGACCGAAATGGCCGCCAGCGAACTGGCCGATTGGCCGCAGTTCCTGCCCGAAGCCGCCAGCACGGGCAAGCCCATCGTCGCCTATGGCGGGCGGGTGTTTGCCAAAAAACCCGAATGGCAAATCCATGTTTCAGGCAACTACCTCGGCAACACCTTCGAAGCCGGCATGGCGGCCATCGAGCGCCTACTGCGATGAAAGGAGCCCCTCATGTGCGGCAGATTCACCCTGACCATTGACCCTGCCCAACTGCGCGCCGCCTTTCCCTGGCTGCACGTCCCCGAAGAAGCCACCTTCACCCCCCGCTATAACATTTCCCCCACCCAGCCGGTGGCCGTCGTCGCCAACGATGGCAAACATCGGCTGGATTTTTTCACCTGGGGGCTGATTCCCTCGTGGGCCAAAGACTCAACCATCGGCAGCAAACTGATCAACGCCCGCGGCGAAACCGTGGCCGAAAAGCCATCTTTCCGCAGCGCCTTCAAACGCCGCCGCTGCCTCATTCTCAGCGATGGTTTCTATGAATGGCAAAAAAGCGCCGATGGCAAAAGCAAAACCCCCATCTACATCCGCCTGCAAGACGGCCAGCCCTTCGCTTTTGCCGGCCTGTGGGAATGGTGGACGCCTCCCGGCGGCGAGGGCGGCGAAATCAAATCATGTACGATCATCACCACCGAACCCAATACCCTGATGGCCCCCATCCACAACCGCATGCCCGTCATCCTGCCAGGCGGTGCCTACCAAACCTGGCTCGACCCCGCCGAGCAGCGCCCCGAAAAGCTCCTGCCGCTCATCCAGCCCTACCCCACCGAAGCGATGGTCGCCTACCCCGTCTCACGCCTGGTCAACAGCCCCGCCAACGATAATCCCGCCTGCATTACACCCGTAGCTTGAACCTATCGGCGGCGAAAAATTAGCGAGCGAAGATCACCCGCTCAAGCGAATGCGTTGGATGTTCATGGGCGTCGAGAAGCCACGCAAGGTGGTGGAGAGTTTCTCGGCCTGGCCAAGGCCGCGGGCAATGCGAGCGGCCTCGGCATCTTCCAGCACGGCTTCGCTGATCAACAGGTCATCCCCCTCAGATAAGTGACTCAGGCGCGAAGCGATATTGACCGTGGAACCGAAATAATCGAGGCGATGATTGAGCGTGACCACGATGCACGGCCCGGCGTGCAGCCCCACCTTCAGGCACAAGCGGTTTGCGCCGCGCAGCCCGGCCTGCTGATTGAGTTCGCCAATTGCCTGCACGCTTTCGACAATCCCCAGCAGGGCCGCGGCATTCGTCAAAAAGGTGCCCATCACGCCATCGCCAATGGTCTTGACGGCTGAACCGCCGTGCAATTCGACGGCCGCGAAGATGGCCAGGAAATGTTGGCGTACCAATGGATAGGCCGTTGCATCGCCCAGGCGGTGGTAAAGGGCAGTGGAGCTTTTCAGATCGGAGAAAAAGATAGCCAGGTGTTGCACCCCCAGCGATTGGTTGTGTGGCAGCACCTGATCGCCCAGAACCTCGCGAAACAGGGGGCGGTTGACCAGGGTCAGCGCCAACACCGGCCCATATTCGGCGTCCACTTGCTTGCGGAAGGCATCATTTCCTGCGAGGTTGGTGTTGAGTTTGCGCACAGCCGGGTCGAGGCTGGCGTACACCGTCACCATCTGATCCAGAATGATGTCGCCTTCCCACTGGCACATCGGGCAGACCTGGTGTGCGGCGATATGGCCCAGCCCATCTGCCTGTTGCAACAGGCCACCGCAGCCTGGGCAGAAGGTATCCCACTCCAGTTTCCACAAGTTTTCAGCCACAGCCAGGGTGAGGACATCCAGGGTGCGGGTGTCGCTCCATTGGAGTCGTTTGGCCAGGTAGCGCGGGTTGAGGCGATAGAGCGCCTGGTCATCGGCGCTTTGCACGTAGGCTTTGAACTGATCCAGTTCCCTGGGGCTGAGGTTATATTTGCTCAGACGGTTGAGCGCATCGAGGTTTAACTTGGGTGCAAGCCAGTTGAGCATAGGCGGCCTCTAATAGGGGTGGTTTGCCAGGCGTTCCATCTCGTACGACACGATCATTTTAGCATCATTTGTATGCAAAACGCGTAAACAAGCCATATCCAAGATGTTAGCGGCCCTTCTCTGGCAACAAGGGTGCATAAAACACGAAGCCCCGGGGTGCATCCGGGGCTTCGTATCCATATCATCTTTATCCGTCGGTCAGGCGGTCAATGCTGAAGGCCCAGTTCGGGGATATCCAGGTAAGGATTGGTCACACGCTGCTTTTGGGCCGCAAAGACGAGGGCGCGCTGATACCAGAAACGCGTGGTCACAAATAACCTGGCGGCCAGCCAGCGTGCCACCGCGCGTTCGGCCGTTGAGCGGGCCAGGCAGGTGTAAGCGAAGATCGCCGCGCCGGCCAGGTTTGGCTTCTCCTTGCGCAACCATTCCACTTCGCGCCCGTTCAGGTAGGCGTGAATGCCCCACAGATAGCCCAGGGTAACATGCATGCGCAAAGGCGCATCGCGCAGCACATTGCGCAGTTCGTAATTGCCCGAACCGGTAATATCCTGGATATCCGAGGCATCGCCGCCAATCAGCCGGATGATCACGTTCAGGCGATGCAGCAGCCAATAGCTGGAACCGCCAAACAGGCCCTGGTCAAGCCCATCGCCGGCGAACATGTATTTGAGAATGCCGTTTTCATTCGTCTTCGCCCGCCAGGTTTTGCCCAGTTTTTTGACCTCGCCTTCAGGGTTCTGGTCTTCGACGAATGCACGCGTGATAGCGACAAAGCAGCGTGCAGCTTCGTCTTTTTGGGCGGTGTGATCGCCCAGGGTTTGAAAGACATAATGGACGAAGGCATCTTCGGTCAATGTCGCACGTTCAAGCCAGCGCTGAACCGCTACCGATTTTTGTTCGATGCCATCCAGCAAGTAACCCGGGGTATCGTCATAAGTACCCAGGAAGGTGGGGTAAACGGTGGCATCACGAATGGCATACAGGAGTGAGTCGAGCTTTTCGAGCCAGCGCATACAGTGAATCTCGAAACCCCAATCGGGCATGGCCTGGCTGATCTGTTCTGCCCATGGGGGAAGCTGTTGAATATCCGCTTTGAGGGCTTCGGCGGTATCGAGATCGCGTTTTAATAATTTTTCGTTGTCATCGTGTGTAAACATTACAACCCTCCGTAGTCTCAGGAGATGATGAGACAATTCCCGGTATTGTCATCGTAGATTTGCCCAAGTATACCTCTATCGTTCGCGAGAAAGGCCATTTTGGATCATGCCAGAAGACGTTCTCACAGTATGCACGCTTTTCAATCCGGTATAATTGGCCGAAACTATCCGATTTTCATGGAAGAAAAGGGACTGAACTATGAGTGACTATGATGTTGTGGTAATTGGTGCTGGCCCAGGCGGCTATGTCTGCGCCATTCGTGCCGCGCAATTGGGGCTGAAAACAGCCATCGTAGATAAACAATGGCTGGGCGGTGTATGCTTGAACGTGGGGTGTGTGCCATCCAAATCCTTATTAAAAAATGCGGAGGTGGCCCATACCTTGCGCGAACGCGGCAAGGAATTGGGTTTTTCATTCGACAACCTCAAGCTCGATTATGGCACAGCCGTCAAACGCAGCCGGCAAGTCTCCAACCGCCTGACCAAAGGGGTGGAGTTTTTGATGAAGAAGAACAATATCGCCGTCCATCTCGGCGCGGCAAAAGTGACGGGACGCGACACGGTGACTGTGACAGGGAAAGATGGCAACATCAATGAACTGAAGGCCAAAAACATCGTCGTTGCCACCGGGGCCAACGTGGCCGTGCCGCCTGGCTGGGCCGTGGATGGCGAAAAGATCATCACCTACACCGAAGCCATCTTACAAGAGAAGCTGCCCCAATCGGTGGTCATCATCGGCGCGGGAGCGATTGGGGTGGAATTTGCCACCATCTGGAATGCGTATGGCGTGACGGTGACGCTGGTCGAGATGCTGCCGCGTGTCGTCCCCCTGGAAGACGAAGAAGTCAGCGCCGAACTGGCCAAAGCGCTCAAGAAGAACAAGATCAACCTGCTTACCGGCCACAAAGTGCTTTCGCTGCAAGCGGTGGAACAGGGCGTGCAGGTCAAAGTGGCCGCGGAGAGCGGCGAAACCACTCTCGAAGCCGAACAAGCCCTGGTGGCCATCGGCTTCCGCCCCAATGGGCGCGGCCTCGGCCTGGAAGAGATCGGCGTCAAACTCAGCGAACGCGGTGCCATCGAAATTGACGAGCGCATGGCGACCAATGTCCCCGGCATCTGGGCCATCGGCGATGTGACGGCCAAGGTGATGCTGGCGCATGTGGCCTCAGCGCAGGGCCTGGTATGCGCCGAAAATATCGCCGGCGTCGAAACACACACGCTCGATTACGAGATGATGCCCCATGCCACCTACTGCCAGCCGCAGGTGGCCTCCTTCGGCCTGACCGAAGCCCAGGCCAAAGAACGCGGCTACACCGTAAAAGTTGGCCGCTTCAACTTCCAGGCCAACGGCAAGGCCCTCGGATTGGGCGATTACGCCGGTTGGGCCAAACTGATCGTAGACGAGAAATATGGCGAAATCCTGGGCGCACATCTGATCGGCCCCGAAGTGACCGAACTGCTCCCCGAATTGACCCTCGCTCACGCCAACGAACTGACCACCCTCGAATTGGCCCGCAACGTCCATGCCCACCCCACCCTGAGCGAAGTGCTGATGGAAGCGGCCCACGCCGCTGAAGGCCAGGCCATTCACATGTAAAACCTTTTCGGCCATGCCAGCCGACACAGCAAAACGCCGCAGCGGTGAACTCGCTGCGGCGTTTTGCTTTCAGGGTGAGCTTGCCACACGGGCAAATCAATGGCGAATCCCTCAGCCGCCCCCCGTATTGCACGACGAGGACGATGAGGCGCTGCCCAACGAAAAAGCGCCCGCGCTGGCCGATTTCGTGGCAAACGATGAAATCTTCTTGCGCACTTCGCTGCTGCCACACGCCGGGCAGAGGATGTTCTGGGCGGCGCTGCTCGCACCCAGCACCAGCTTTTCAAAGGGTTTTCCACATTCACTGCATTGATATTCAAACAAAGGCATGGTGACACTCCTTAGCAATCGGTTTTCGAGAGTTTAGATGCGCGCTGGCCCAAAAAGTGACAGCCGCCCGGCATTTTCATGCCAGACGGCTGTCACGGTTACACAGGCGCTGCCGCCTATTTCACTTCCAGCGATCCCCATTTCTGATCGTTGATGGTCACAGTGTATTTCCCGGCGGGGATGTTGTCGAGGGTGATGGTTTCATCGAAGGGTTGCAGCATATCGGCGCACATTTTTTCGGGGTCGGCCACCGAATAAACTTCGATGACCAACTGGCTCTCCGGGGTGGGTTCATGCACCACAACCCGCAACTGATAGCACGGGTTTGGCACATGGCCGATCAGGCGGAACTGCACCTGGGTTGAATCACTGGTGACGGTCAGCAGTTGTTCGGCATCCATGTCAAGGTATGCCGGGCCAAGCGCCCACTTTGCATCGCCAGCTTCGGGGGCAAATTGGGTGTTGAGGCGTTTTTGGCTCAGGCGTTGCTCAGCCGAGAGCGTGGGGCTGGCCGTGAGCGGCTCTTCCACCGCAGGATAGGGGTCAACCGCCTCGACCGTGGGCGCCGCACCGAGCTGGTCTGAGGCGGGATAGGGGTAGGGGGACGCCTGGCCGTCTGAGGGCGTTTCCATAGGCTGGGTAGGCAGACCGGGCGTCGCCGGTGTCACCTGGGCACAGGCGGCCAGCAGCCAGGCCAGGGTCAACAAGACCGATAGATAAGTGGTTTTCTTCATACTCGTTTCTCCTTTGAGAATGTTGGGATGGTTGTAAAATTTCAACGCCGTCTGGCAAAGGGGGGTTCCTCAGCCTTTGATCACGGCCAGCGGGTGCAAGCGCGCCACTTTGCGGGCGATATCTGCGCCCACCACAGCTTCAATCACCAGGTCTACATCTTTATAGGCTTGCGGGGCTTCTTCAGCCAGACCCGCCAGCGACCCGGCGCGAACATGAATGCCCCCGGCGAGCAGCTCCTGGCGCAATTGCTCGCCACGCACTGCGCGCTTGGCCGCCTGACGGCTCATCACCCGCCCGGCACCGTGGCAGCTTGAACCGAAGGATTGCGCCATGCTCTTCGCGGTGCCAACCAGCACCCACGAGGCCGTTCCCATGCTGCCCGGCACCAGCACCGGCTGACCAATCGGCTGGTATTCGGGGGGCAGTTCGGGCGAACCCGGCCCGAAGGCGCGCGTGGCCCCTTTGCGGTGGACACACACTTCCATCTCCTGGCCGTCTATAGTGTGCTTTTCGATCTTACCCATGTTATGAGCGATGTCGTACACCTGATGAAGCTGCCAGTTCTTGACATGCCCCGCCAGGGCATCTTCAAAAGCCTGGCGCGCCGAATGCGCTAAAATCTGCCGGTTGGCGAAGGCATAATTGGCCGCGCAGCGCATCACGGCCAGGTAAGCTTGTCCTTCGGGCGAGTTGAGCGGCGCGCAGGCCAGTTCGCGGTCAGCCAGGTGGATGCCATAGCGTTTGGCGGCTTGTTGGAACGTGTCTACGGTATCGGTACAGACCTGATGCCCCAGGCCACGCGAGCCGCAGTGGATTTGCACCACCAGGCAGCCCGGGCGCAGCCCCATGGCCTGCGCCGATGCGTCGGCGAACACCTGCTCCACGACATCTACCTCGATGAAATGATTGCCCGAGCCCAGTGAGCCGAGCTGTGGGCGGCCACGTTCACGCGCCCGCTTCGATAATTGCTGTGGGTCGGCCCCGGCCAATCGCCCGCCTTCCTCCGTGCGGCGCAAGTCGGCTTCGCTGGCGAGTTTTTTCTTCAATGCCCAGCGCGCGCCATCCTGGCAGACGGCATCCAGTTCGCTATCGCTCAATTTGAGCGCCCCTTTCTCGCCCACGCCGCTGGGACAGCGCGCATTCAAGGCCGTTGCCAGATCATCCAGGAAAGGAGCGGCCTGGTCTACATCTACAGAAGAGGCCAATAGGCGCACACCACAATTGATGTCGTAGCCGATTCCGCCCGGCGAAATCACGCCATCTGGCAGGCGGGTGGCCGCCACGCCGCCAATGGGAAAGCCATAGCCCTGGTGCATATCGGGCATCACCAACACACGCCCCACCAGCCCCGGCAAGGTGGCAGCATTGACCGCCTGTTCGACAGAGCGGTCTTCCAGGGCAGCTTCGAGTATCTTGCGGGTGGCAAACAGGCGCACCGGCACACGCATATCGTGGCGATAACTGGCGGGAATCTCCCATTCGTAATCGCCGATTCGGATCAGTTCGTCCAGGGTGATCATCTGAACCTCCGTTCGGAACGGGCAAAAAATAACTGACCGCAAGCTGCCTGGAAAGCCCAGGAAAATGATGCTGGATCAGGTAACGTATTTTTCCACCGTTCCTTAGCGATCATACCGCAAACCACCAACAAAAAGAGAGCGGAGTTCCCCACGCTCACGCTCTCCTAATCCAACCAGCTACCCGGCGGGTCTCAAGGTTGGGGCAGCCAAAACTCGCACACGCCTGTTTCTGTGGGGCAACGGGCAACTTCTGCCTCGTTCCACAGAATACGAAATTCGCTGCTGCCGCTTTTCTTTGTCCAAAAAATCCATTCGGAGGTGCGCGGCGGATTGCGCGTAGCGCCATACAGGTTGAAACACTGCCAGGGGTTCAGGTAAGGTTCAGCCTGCAAAATTTCCAGGCGGCTGCACCATTGATCGGGCAGGCGCTGGGCGTATTTGGCCCATTCTTTGCCATCGAAGCGGTTGACCACAACGCCATAGGCATCCAGGCGCTCAAAGGCAAATGGCACATATTCAACCGGCACACCCGATTTATTGAGCAGGTAAAAACTGTTGTAATCGTAATACAACACGAAGTAACTGCTGGGCGTGGGCGAAGGCATACCGGCGATGGTGGCGGTAGGCGAGGGTTCTGGAGTGGCGGAGGCAGCCTCAGCAGGCGTGCGGGTGGCCGTTGGCAACGGCGCAGCCGCTTCGAGGGTGGGGGTAAGACTGGCGGCTGGCGTTTCAGCGGTCGGGGCGGTTTCGGTTGGCAGCGACGTGGCGGCAGCGGTGGGTGAGGCCGTGGTGGTGCGTGATGGGCGGGTGGCGGTGTGGCGCACACGCACGGTGACCGTGGCAGGCGGCGCTGTGTCGGAGGGCAGCGGCGAGGCGGTGTGGCTGGGCGTGGCCGTGTGGGTTGGCACGACCACCGGGGTAGCGGTGGCCGTGGGCGTGAAGGTGGGCGTCTGGCTTGGCGGGCTGGTTGGCGGCAATGAGGCAGTGGCCGTAGGCGTTTGAGGGCCGCCGATCAAGGCCATGGCCGCCGCAAAGCCACCCACCTGGCTGGCGTACCATGCGCCCAATACCAGGCCAACGATGAGTAAACCAAGCAAAGCAAGGCCCAGCAGACGATTACGCCTCTCGTTGCGGGTGCGCGCCCCTGGCTGGGTCAGCGAAAGCGGGTCGCGTTCGGCGGCCAGTTGGGCCGAACGTTCGGCCAGCGAAATGCGCTTTTCGGCAGGTTTGATGGCTAGCGGGGCCGCCAGGGCCGGCGGCGGCGGCAGAACCGCTTCGGCATTGCCAACCGGCTCTTTCAGTTGCAAGGCGCTTTCGAGCGTGCGCATCAACGACAGCGAGTTGGGGAAGCGGTCTTCGGGTTGCTTGGACAGCGCTTTCAGCAGCACAGCATCGGTAGCGGCGTTGAGGTGCGGGTTGATCGAACTGGGCAGCGGCGGCGGCTCGCTGAGGTGTTTGAGGGCGATGCTGGTCGAGGAGGGATCATCGAAGGGGATGACCCCGGTCAACATCTCGTACAAGATGACGGCGAAGGAATATAAATCAGAGGCCGGCACTGCATCAGAAGAGCGGCGCGCCTGTTCGGGCGAGATGTAGTGCGGCGTGCCAAAAGCCTGGCCGTGTGAACCGCGCTTTTGATCCAGCGCCAGGCCGAAATCGCTCAAGACCACCCGGCCATCTTTCGCCACCAACACGTTGGAGGGCTTTATATCGCGATGCACCACATCTTTGCGATGGGCGTAATCGAGCGCCCGGGCAATCGCCCAGCCGATACGCAAGACATCGGCGTGAGGCATTAATTGGCCGAGTTCCAGGCGGTCAGCCAGGATTTGCGCCAGGTCTTGCCCATCCACAAACTCCATCACGAAATAATACAATTCATTATCTTTATCATCGGCATAATAAACCTGGACGATATTTTCATGCCGCCACGAGGCAATCAACCGCGCCTCCTCGACAAAGCGGCGGGCATAATCTTGCTCACCCCAATACCGCGTATCCACGATTTTGATCGCCACCGGGCGGTCGAGTTTGACATCGCGCCCATAATACACCCGCGCCATGCCCCCCCGCCCCAACAGGCGCTCGACGCGGAAATTAGCCAGTTGAATGCCGATGAGTGGATCGTCGTTTTTCATGGTTGTGGAGAAAGTTGTGTTTCGCGGCTGGCCAGGGTGATGCGGCGCAATTCACGCACGTAATCGTTCAGGCCCGTGACATACGAATCCAGGTAATCGCGGGCCACCCAGGCGGCCAGGTCAGCCCGGCGAGCCGACATTAACATGCCCACATGCGGGCGAAAATCGCGCAGCGCAATGTGCAGGTTGCCCGCCGCATCGGTCATCACGCCCCAGGCCAGCGATTTCTGCTCGTTGTCATCTTTGGCGGTGATGAAACGGAGCAGCGAACTGCTCTTGGCAACCGCCCCCAGGTTGGAGAACACCTCGCGCCCGCGGATAATGTCGTTGAGCATATCAGAGCGCTGCGGGATGGTTTCGAGCAGGCGCTGCACCGGGGCCGGCAGCACCCCCACCAACTTGAGGACGCCCACTGAAGGGTCTTCGCCAGAGGCGGCAATGGCCTTGGCTTTGGCCACCACCTCGCCAAAACCGGCCAGGGTAGCCAGGTAGAGGCGTTGCAGCTTGTCGAATTGGGCGTAGGGCTGGTCGCGCCTTCCGGTGGTGGTTTGATAGGTGTGGAGAGCCTGCAAAGTTTGGGCATGAAGGTTGATCATGTCCAGCTCTTTGAGCGGCACCTCGAAGTTCATCGGGTAGATGCGGTCGCGCGGCTGTTTCTGGCTGGCATCAATGGGGATCAGCACCGCCGGGTTGGTGGTGCGAATGGCGGCCAGGGCATCGAGGGCGGTGCGGGCCGCAGCGCCTACCGGGCCACCTTCATCGGCTGCGGTTCTGAGCGCCTGCGCCAGGGCGTCGTTGGGCTGGTACAACACCGCATGAATGCCGCGATACAACAGTAAAAGATCGTTCACGGTCAGGCGAATGCGTTCGTTGCGGCGTTCGAGCAATTTGCGCAGGGTCAGGATGGCTTGAATGTTGATGGCATCGCTTTCAACACTGACTTCGGTGGTGGCGCGCGGGGACTGGGCGATGATTTCCAGGTCGCCAGAGGAAAACTGGATTGACAGGCGGCGCGGTTTGGGAGCTGGCACGCTGTTTTTGGGCAACTGGTGCAAATAAACACCCCAGGCCAGGGCTTCGTTGGTCAACATTTCAGCCAGCGCAGCGCCCCACACGCCATCGAAAAAGATGTGCGAAAGGTCAAATGCGAAGGTCTCGCCGGTATCAAAGATGGTCATGGCGTGACTGCCAATGCCACGTTCGGCCTGGCGCAGCTCGGCCAAAGGCTGACTGCGCGGACGGATATCGGCATTGATCAGGATCGGCGCGCTTTGCAGGGCATCTATTTCTGCGCGTGCCGGGGTATCGAGGTGTTTATACAGGCGCGGCCAGGCCGAACGCCGCATACGCGCCAGCGGCAGGAGTGGGTCTGACGGCGGCATGGGTTGGTTGATGATTTCGGCCACCTGGGTGCGCACCGCATTGACATCCGGCGGCAAGATCAAACCCGGTTTGCAAATGGGGATCAGGGCATAGCGCCCCTGCCAGATCAGGCCGATGTGGGCCTGTTCGAGTGGGATCGGCTGGCGGGCTTCGCTGTACGCATCGGGCATCAGGGTTGCCAGGATGGTCATTTGCCGCTGGTAGGCCGGCAGAGAAACTTGCTTGGCCTCGTGAACGCGCATCACCCACTCGCGGTGCTGCGCCGGAGCCAGGCTTTCCAGAGCTTCTTCGAGCAATTGGTCAAATTTGCGGCGGCGGTAGAGGGCGTAGGTTTCGTTGGGGGCGGCGTCGCTGCCGCGGGCGTAGGGACGTTGTTTTTCCCAATTGCGATAAAAGCGTGCAAAGGGATTGGCTTTTTCGTGGTACTGATCGCCCGTCACTTCCAGCAACAGGCTGGTATAGACGCGCTCACGCCATTCGTTTTTGAGCAGTTCAGGGTATTGATGCAAGCAGGAGATACAGGCCATCACCCAGGCCGTCAGGCGGTTGACCTGGGAGAGGCGAATTTCGTGGCGAGTCAGTTCGGCATCGAAGCCGTAACTTTCCAGGGTATGCCGGGCCGTATCTTCGCGCAAGGCATACTCGCTGTAAAACTGCCAGGCGCCTTCGGGGAAAAAATCTTCAGGCGATTTTCCCGCCAGGGTGAGCATATTGCGATACCCCCACAGCACCGCGGCTGGCCCGGCAAAAAAAGTGCTGTATACCGCCGTATCCAGCACTTGTTCGACCCCTTTGAGCAGCATGTTGATGTCGCGGCGGGTGACATCGGCCAACTGCCGCCGCCCGGTAATGCGCACCAGGCCGCTCAAGATCATCGCTGGCACATTACCGGCTGGCATCACCTGGGCGATCAGGTCGCTCAGGTGTTTGATCTCTGGTAAAGAAAGGTGCGAAAGATCTCGCGCAACATTCGACTCGGCAATGCTGCGTAATTCTCCCGCGGTTTGTTGGGTGGCTTGGGCCAGGCGTTGGTCGGCGTTCACGGCTGAAATTTTACCGCAAACTGCTTATTTACACGCAAACCCTTTCATTGCCATTCACTTTCGTTAGCTCCTGGGCGCAATGCAGCCCGCTGACCAGGCACAGCCCTTCGAGCGAACGCTCACGTACGGGATCACAGCCCCCCAGCAAACTCCCAACCGCATAGAGGTTCTCGAAAAAAGGCTGCCCGGCGTCATCGAGCGGCTGTCCGTGCTGATTGACCAGCAACCCGGCGCGGAAAATGGGCTGGCCGCTGGCAGACAGGAAATGCTCCGCCAGCCAGTCCAGGCGCGAGGCGGGGGCAGTCACCGGCAGACCCAGCACGGCCTCACGCACCTGCCCATCGGCGCGAGTGAGAATGCCGCCGCCCAAGATGCCCCCGGTTGCCAGCACGATGCACCCGGCCTGGTGGCGGGTGGGCCGCCCGGCGCTTTCGGTCTGGATCGCTTCCAGCCGCCGCCCGTTGGCCGCGGTGACGCCGCCGATAGCCTGCATCCCCTCGAACACTTGCCCGCCGGCCTGGCGGATGGCCGCCGTGAGCAGCTCGTACAGCCGAATGCCTGGGATGGATGGCGGCAGGCCGGGCATCTCGAAGATGGGCCGGCCAAGCTGCGCCTGCAGATCGGCCAGGACTGCCGGGGCGTTTTTCAGCCCCAACACCGCCGGGAAGCCCACCCGCTGCGCCTGGCCGAGGTGCGGCCTGAGCGCCTCGACCACCTCGCGGCGGAAAGCGGGCGTTTCGAACAGGCGGGCCAGCTTCATGCCGTTGACGGCAAGCGGCTGGTTCAGGGTGGGCAAGTCGAGCAAGATAGCCTCAGCAGGGAGGCCTTGCGCGCACAGGTTGGCGGCGGCAAAGTGGGGGAAAAAATCGAGCAAGCCGGCAAAGCCGACGATCAGCATGGCCTCGGTTCGGTGAGCGTCGCCGGCGATGAAACTGGTTGGCGCCAGGCCGGTGGGCCGCAGCGACCCGGCCGCCGTGGGCAGCAGCCAGTTGCGTTCAAGGCCGCCTGGCAGGGGGTAGCCAGCCGTCTCACACAGGGCTTGCAGGTCGGCAATGGCTTCGGCCAGGGCCGCTTCGCCAAAGAGGGCGTAGGGGTGGCGCGGGGCGGCCTGGCGCAGTTCGGCCAGGGCGGTTTGCGGCGAGGCCACCGGCTGTTGGCGGGTGAGCGGGAAATAGCCGAGAAGATCAATGCAGCCAGAGGCCCAATGGGTGGTCCCGGCGCCTTTGGCGATCAGCTTCACTTTGAGGCCACGTTTGGCGCACTGCCAGGCGCAAAACAGCCCCGCCAGCCCCGCGCCAACAACGAGGACATCGCTGGAAGTGCCTGGGGCTGGCTGATTGCGGATGGTGGCCTGGGCGACGACCGTGGGTGACTGGGGCGGGCGTTCGGTGGCTGGGGCGGGCGCGGCATAGGGCGCGGCCGCCAAGGGGGTGTGCGCCGGGCCGGGCAGGGCGGAGATGTTGAGCAGGTTGAGGTAAATCAGTTCGTTCAGGCGTTCCTGGCGAAGCTGCTGTCCCCACAATACAGGCCGCACGCCTTTCCAGCGCTCTTCGAGGAAATCACGCAGCGCGGCGTTGGTGTTCAATCTGGTTTCGACGGCAAACAACGTTTGCCCCTCAACCAACGAATGGAGGATGCCGGCGGCGCGCAGGGTGCAGAAACCAGCCTGGCAGGGACCCTTGCCCAGGCGCACTTCGCGGCGGATGTCGTCGAGGCTGTGGGCCTGCCCGGCGGTGATGGCCTGGCGCACATCTTCCAGGGTGGCTAATTCGCATTCGCAGACGAGTTGACCATAGGCTTTGCCGTGTTCAACTTCGGCAAGGCGATGCCCCAGGTAATGATGGGCTTCGAGTTTCGAGTTTCGATCTTCGACTGGCTGCAGATGGGTGCGGCAGGGACGCGGCGTGTTGAGGCGTTCACAAACCCGATCGACGGTAATTTCGGCCATTTTGCGGTAGGTCGTCCACTTGCCGCCGGTGATGGTGAGCAGGCCGGGGATGCCATCGCGGCTGGCGTGATCGAGCAGGACGAAGGCGCGTGTGATGTCGCGGTTTTGGGCGTTGGACGGCAGGACGGTCTCCTGGTAGAGCGGGCGCACACCGGCCCAGGCGCGCAGGAAGCGCATCTGGGCGAAGCCGGGGATGAGCTTTTCGCCCTCGCTGAGCATCAAATCCACTTCCCAGGCTTCGATGCCGAAGTGATCGGGGTCAGGCACTTTGACATCGGTAGTACCGATGACGGCGACGGTGTGAGCGGGGACGAGAATATCGCCATCGCCGGGCATTTTGCAGCGGTTAATCACGGTGTTGACGATGCGGTGGTTGGCCGCCAGCATCACGCCCTTGCCGGGCGTCATTTGCACGGTGATGCCCGCCGTGGCGGCGATTTTGCCCGCCCAGGCGCCGGCGGCATTGATCACCAGGTCGGCGCTGATTTGCACATCTTCGTCGCTCACCAGGTCGCGGCACAGCGCCCCGGTGACGCGCTTTTCTGCACCCTGCTGGCTGATCAGCAGGTTTTGCACGGGGTGATAGCGTAAGACGAGTGCGCCATGCGCCTCGGCATCGCGGGCATTGAGCCGCGTGGCCAGGAATGAATCGGCGGCGCCATCGGGGACGCGCAGGCAGCGGGTGATGGCGGGGTTGAGCAGCGGCTCGCGGCGCAGCATGGCGGCGATAGGCACGTCTTCGATGGGGATGCCCGCCGCCTGGCAGCCAGCCATCAGGCGGTCGGCGTAGGCGGGGTCGTCGCCGGGCGTGGTGACGAAGTAGCCGCCGGTGTCTTCGATACAAGTGGGCATGATGCGGCGCAGGATGCGGTTCTCTTCGATGCACTCACGCGCAGCCAGGGGGTCTTTGACGGCGTAGCGAGCGCCCGAATGCAGCAGCCCGTGGTAGCGCCCGGTGGTGCCGTCGGTCAGGTCGCGGCGTTCGACGAGGATGGCCTGGAAGCCGCGCAGGGCCAGGTCACGCAAGATACCCGCGCCGGTTGCGCCGCCGCCAATGACGAGGATTTCGGTTTGTAATTTGTGCATTCGTTTCAGGATTCGGCAATCATCACCTGGTCGCGCCCGCCCGATTTGGCGTTGTGCAGGGCCGTATCTACGGCGCGCAGCAGGTCTTCGGTGGTTTGTCCGTGTTCGGGATAGGCCGCCACGCCCAGCGAGATCGTCACCAGGCCGAGCGGTTCGCCGCGATGGGTCACTTGCATGGCCCGGCAGGCCTGGCGCAGTTGTTCGGCGCGGCGGGTGGTATCATCGAGCGATGATTCGGGCAAGATGAGGATAAATTCTTCGCCGCCATAGCGGCAGGTGACATCGTCGGCGCGCAGATTCTCTTTGAGGGTCTTGCCCAACTCGCGCAGCAGGGTGTCACCGGCGGCATAGCTGAAGGTGTCGTTGAATTGCTTGAAATGGTCAATGTCCAACATGATCACGCCCAACGAACGCCGATAGCGAATGGCGCGGCGCACTTCGCGTTCGAGGGTCTCTTCCATGTAGCGCCGGTTGAACAGGCCGGTCAGTGGGTCGCGCACGGCCTGGGCGCGCAGGGTTTCGCTGAGTTTGAGGTTAGCCAGGGCCATGGCAACGCGTTCGGCAATGGCGATAACCAATTGCTCATCCTGCCGGGCTTGCTGCTCGTTGGTGAAACGGACATGGAAAACCCCCAGGGTCTCGCCTTGCGCCACCATCGGCACACAGATCGTGGGGCTAAAAGGCAGGTGCGTGCCATCATTCTCGATATGCTTGCAGCGCAGGCGGTCTTCCTCTTTCGTCACCAGGTGAACGCGCCCCCGGCGCAGCGCCCAACAATCGTCGGGACGGGCCACCCGCTCGCCAAGCAGCATGTCCGTTTCAACACCCCACGAGGAGGCAATTTCCATCAGGTTGCGCGAGTTATTGATGATGTACAAGGCGCCGCTTTGCAACTCAAAAGTACGCCTGCCCAGTTGCCCAATGACCTCGTAGGCGTCTCCAACCGAGTGACAGCTTTGCAGCAGTTCGCCCATTTCATTGAGCATACGCCCTGCGCGGTTGCGTTTTTCCAACTCGTTCACCCATTCGGTCAGCTTATCGTTGGCTTTGTGCAGCGCTTCTTCAATCTGCCGGCGTTCGGTAACGTCGCGGCCAACCCCGATCAGGCCGATGATTTTGCCATGCGCATCGCGCAGCGGCACTTTCGTGGTCAGAATCCAGCTTTCTTCGCTGTAGGGGGTTGGGCCAGGCTCCATGCGGTTGATCAGCGGAACGCCGGTTTGCAGCACCTGGCGGTCGTCGGCCCAAAAACGTTCGGCCAGTTCTTCCGGCATCAGGTCGAAATCGGTCTTGCCCAGCACCTCCTGTTCCGAAACAGCCCCCACCGCCTGCTGATCGGCCGGGTTGGAAAGGAGCTTTTCGCCGCGCAGGTTTTTTACATAAATGCGGTCGGGCAAATTGTCAATGAGGGTGCGCAGCAGGCTGCGTTCGCGCTCCAGTTCTTCTTTGATCTGCACGCCCTCGGTGATGTCTTCCAGGGCGCCATCTACAAACAACAGATTTCCCGTCTCATCGCAGACGGCGCGTGCCGTGTCGCGCACCCAGAACAGGCTGCCATCGCGTCGGCGCAGTTGGATTTCGTGGGCATGGGTGGCATCCTGGATGTAATCTTGACGTTGTTGTGCAAACTGAGCGGGGTCTGCGTAAAAATCTTGCGCTTTGTTTTTCAGGATGATCGCTTGTGGGCTGTCAAAACCAAGCATGGCGGCCAGGGTGCGATTGGCGTGCAAAATGACCCCTTCATGATCGGTGCGGTATACGCCAATGGGGATTTGCTCGACCAGCAGCTTATATTGCTGTTCGCTGGCGCGCAGCATATCTTCGCTGCGATTGCGCGCCTGCCGCAGCCGATAAAAGGCCTCGATGACGACAACCTGGCAAATTCCAATCACCCCAATGGTCTTGAACGATGCTGTAAAATCGCTCGAAATGTTGGCCGTGACCCACAATGAACAAACCAACAACAAAAACGTCGCCGCCCAAGAGACCCAGCGACGAAAAGAAAACGCTGCCAATAAAATGGGGACGACGAAAACGAACAGCAAACTATCAACCCACTTCAGGTTGACGATCAACAGGCTGAATCCAAAGAGACTCAAGCCATAAACCCCCAAAAACAGCCCGGATGTCATTCTGCTGCCCCAACGCACCATACGATGTAACATGTTGTGAAATTACTCAACCCAACTGAAAGACCGCTGCACGGCCTTTTGCCAATCGGCAAGGATTTGTCGGCGGGTTTGCTGCGCCATGCTGGGATGCCAGGTCGTATCCATTTGCCAATTGGTGCGCAGATCTTCCAGGTTCGACCAGGTATTGACGGATAACCCGGCGGCGTAAGCGGCCCCCAATGCAGTGGTTTCGGCGACGCGAGGGCGCACCACCGGCACGCCCAGCAGATCAGCCTGGAATTGCATCAGTAATTCATTATATACCATTCCGCCATCCACCTTCAGCGAGGTTAACGCCACACCTGAATCCTGGCGCATGGCATCCAACACATCGAGCGTTTGCAAGGCGGTGGCTTCGAGGGCGGCGCGGGCGAGGTGGCCCTTGTTGGCAAAGCGCGTCAACCCGGCGATCACCCCGCGCGCATCCGAGCGCCAGTGCGGAGCAAACAGGCCGGAGAAAGCCGGCACGAAGTACACGCCGCCGTTATCGGGCACGGTCTTCGCCAGGTCTTCCACATCGGCCGATTTTTCGATCAGCCCCAGGTTGTCGCGCAGCCACTGCACCAGCGCCCCGGTGATGGCAATACTGCCTTCGAGGGCGTAGACGGCGGGTTGATCGCCCAGCTTGTAGCCGAGGGTGGTCAGCAGGCCGTGTTGCGATGGCACAATCTCCGTTCCGGTGTTCAGCAGCATGAAACAGCCTGTGCCGTAGGTGTTCTTGGCCTCGCCAACGGAGAAGCAGGTTTGCCCCACCAGGGCGGCCTGCTGATCGCCGAGGATGCCGCAAATGGGGATGGCTGCGCCAAATGGGCCATTGGCCAGGCTGTAGCCCCACGGCTCCGCCGCACTCGATTCGACGATGCGCGGCAGCATGGCCCGCGGGATGCCCAGCAGCGCCAGCAGGTCATCGTCCCAATCGAGCGTCGCCAGGTTCATCAGCAGCGTGCGGCTGGCGTTGGTCACGTCGGTGATATGCAGGCCGCCATGCGGGCCGCCGGTGAGATTCCACACCAGCCAGCTATCCACCGTGCCGAAGAGGGCGTCGCCCTGCTCGGCGGCCTGGCGCACGGCAGGCACGTTATCGAGCAGCCACTTCACCTTTGGCCCGGCGAAGTAGGTTGCCAGCGGCAGGCCGGTCTTGGCTCGCAGACGGTCTTGCCCGCCCTCGGCGGCCAGCGCGTCGCAAATCGCTTTGGTGCGCGTATCTTGCCAGACGATGGCGTTGTGCAAGGGCTGGCCGGTGCGCCGATGCCACACCACCGCCGTTTCGCGCTGGTTGGTGATGCCGATGGCCTGGGGTGTGCCGGTAGTTTGGGCGAGCGCCGCCCGGATCACTGCCTGGGTGCGCTGCCAGATTTCGAGCGGGTCGTGTTCGACCCAGCCCGGCTGCGGGTAAATCTGCGTGTGTTCTTTCTGCGCCGAGGCCGCAATCTGCCCGCCGCGGTCAAAAATAATGCAGCGGGTGGAAGTCGTACCTTGATCAATGGATGCGATCAACTGGGACATGGGAGGCTCCTAAGAAGTGTCACCTGACACCTTCTCACTGAATCACAATCTGCGCTGGCTCGCTGACCACCATCTCCAGCGCGCCGTCGTATTCTTCGATGGTGCTGGTGATGCAGATTTCCTGGTCGGTGTAGAGTTCTTCGGGCTTGCCGGGGAAGTTGGCCCGGTCATCACCCCAGATGACGACGGTGAAGCGGGCCGGGTTGGGGTAGGGTTCGCCGATGTTGAGAAAGGTGGGTTTGCCCTGGCTGCTTTCGGCGTAGTGAGCGCCCATCACCGGGCCACACAGGGTGATCTCCTCGCCGACGTGAGCGGCGGCTTCATCCCAGGTGATGAAACTGGCCGTAGGCGCTGGAACCGGCGTAGCGCTGGCTGCCGGCGTGGCGGTTGCCTGGGGCTCAGGGGTCGCCGTGGGCGGGAGGGGCGTGGCGCTCGGCTGGCTGGTGGGCGTGAAGGTGGCCAGCAGCCCGCTGGCGGCCGTCTCGCTGGGCAGCGGCGTGGCGGTGACGACGATGACGACCGGCGTGGGCGTGGAGCAGGCGAAGAGCAGCATGGGAAGCACAAGGAGCAGGAGGGAGAGGGTGCGCGGGAGCGGGGGAGCAGAGGAGAAGCGCGTTTTTCGTGATTGCTTTTTTCGGTGATAGATAACCGTGTCCATTGTCCAGGTTCTCCTCATCTCCCTCGCTCCGATTCTCCCGCTCTCCATCGCTCCCGATCACCTTTTTTCCATCACATCCAACCTGGCAGCCTGATAGGGCGCGCTGACCTCGGGGATGGCTGCGGCTCCGGCGGCGAAGGCAGCCGCGATGCCCCGGCTGACCTCCTGCCAGTAGTCCCGCGCCGCCGCCCACTTATCCTGGCGGAAGCGGCGCACCCATTCGTGCAGGCTCTCGTTGGCCAGGCCGTGCGTTTCCCATTTTTCCAGGAATTTCCACACGATGTCTATTGTGCGCTCCGATTCCCACATCTGCGCCGCCTCGCCCTCGGCAGTGTAGATTTGACGGGCCAGCTCGAACTGATGGCCTTTGTAGTCCACGGGATATTTGTAGTGGGCGGCCAAAATCTCGTCCACAATCGCCTCCACCCATTTGCGGTGAAAGCGGCACACCCCCGTGTTCTCGCTGAACAGCTCGTACACCATACGCTCGACACATTTCTGGCCCAACTCGAACGGCGGCACGTAATCCACACCATAATAGACAAAATACTTGCCCATCATCGGCATGGGAGCGAGCATGCCGGGAACCCAGTATTGGTTGGGGGCCATGTTGCCATTTGCGCCGTGGGAGGTGAAGACGGCGTAGTGAATTGGCGATTGCTGATTTTCGATTGCAGATTGGCCCTTTTTTGCCAGCGCGTGCGCGGCGGCGCGCATTCCCTGGCGGAAGGGTGCACCTGCTTCGCTGAACAGGATCATCTCGACCACTTGCTGGGCGTAGGCGGCGTTGCGGGCCGAGTCGGCCACAACGTCGAAGCCCTTTTCACGCGTTTCTCGTTTCTTTTCATCTTCTCCCGGCGCAAAATCGAAATTCATCGCCTCCCGCCCCGGCAGGCCAAAATCTGCCGGGTTGACCAGCCCCTTCCAGATCAACTCCATCATCCAGGCCACTGTCCCGCCCATTTGGATGGCGTCGCAGCCCATCGCATCTACAAAGTGGTTGATGTGTTCGGCGGCGCGTTGGTCGAAAACGCCGATTTGCGGGCCAAGGGCGTGGTAGGGTTCGTAATCTTTCTTGTAGACGCCCACGTACTTCTTGCACGCCACCGAGCAGGGTTCGCCGCAGTGGGCGAAGTTTTTGGTCTCGATGCTTTCTTCGTTGAACTGCCTGAGGTAATGGGCGGCGATGAACTGCTCCTGCTGCGCCAGGCGGGCCTCGTCGGTTTCGTAGATGGAGGCGTAGTTGAAGCTGAAGAGCTTGTCTTCGCCGGTGTGCAGGTTGACGCCCAGCGTGCCGCCGGTCTGGAATCCCGGCACGTAGCGGTATTTCTCGGTGGCACCCAAATCCACCTTCATCATGCTTGCGCCATAATACTGCTGGAAGTAGCCGTCTATTTCCTTCGAGTCTTTCAGGTCGGGGTCTTCCCAGTCGCCGCCGAAGATACAGGCGGCGATGCGGTGCGTTTGCAGCAGGCGTGACCCCAGCCCGCCGCGCCCGGCCCAATCATCAATGGGGGTGATGCGGCCCTTTTTGACGTGGTTGCTGCCGATGATGCCCTCGGTGGTGTTGCGCGCCGCCGGGCCAACCGCAAACACGCGCACCCAATCGCCGTCATATTCCCCGCCATATTTATCGAAAACGTATTGCTGCAAAGCGTAGAAGCCGAGCAACGGGTTGCCATCGGGGTCGGCGTAACCGGCCCAGATTAAATCGGGATTGATCGGCTCAAGGCGCACGCTGATTTCGCCGTGGTTGTGATTGAGAATCAGCACCGCATCCTGCCGGGCGCAGCCTTGCAAACACACGAAATCCACCCCCACGCGGTGCATGATATAGGCCGCCCCGCCCATCGAGGAAACGTAAAACCCCTCCCACGCCGGCGAATAGGCGCAAAACACCAGCCGCCGCGTGCCGGGGATGCGCGAGCCAGCCAGCGGGCCGCCGCCAAAGGTAAAGGTTGCAGGGGGCAAGTTGGCAGGTTGTCCACCTTCGACATTCAACCCTTCCGCGTAGCGCGCCCAACCATAATCTACCGGGCCGATGATGCGGTGGCCGTTGATGCGGGAGCGAATGGGGTTGATGTGGTATTCACCAGTGGGCAGGTGGATGATCAGTTCGCGTTGGTTGAGTTGGAGGGTCATGGTATCTTACAAGTGAGTTTCTTGTTTTTGCGCAGAGGTTTTTCAACTGCAAAGGGGCAAAGGCGCAAGGAGGCAAAGATCGATTCGGGTTTTCTTTGCAACTTTGTATCTTTGCTCCTTTGCAGTTTTTTCCGCTTTCTATGGGTTAGGGCTGCGGGTAGGAAGTTTCGGGCAATTATAGCGCGGCTGGCAAATTACAAATAGTTTACAATGGCTTCATCAGCTTTTTGTAACCCTATGGCAAAATGGGGAAAATCTGCTTTTGACGAATTGGGAATCATGTGATAAACCATTCGACATCTTCTACCTGGCAACGTATTGCTTTCCTGTTAATCATCTTGCTGGCGATCTTGCTTAATTTCGGGAATATCGCCATCGAAGGCTATGCCAACCTGTATTATGCCGCCGGCGTGTACAGCATGGGCCAAAGCTGGCACGCCTTCTGGTTCAATTCGTTCGACCCCGCGGGTTTTGTGACGATTGACAAACCCCCGCTGGGGTTGTGGCTGCAAGTGCTCAGCACCAAAATCTTCGGCTTTTACGGCTGGGCGCTGATTCTGCCGCAGGCGCTGGCGGGTGTGCTGGCGGTGGCGCTGATCTACCCCCTCGTGCGGCGCAGTTTTGGCGTGAATGCCGGTCTTGTGGCCGCGCTGACTTTGGCGTTGACGCCGATCAGCGTAGCGGCGCAGCGCAATAACACGATGGACAGCGTTCTCGTGCTGGTTTTGCTGCTGGCGGCCTGGGCGGTGCTGCTGGCTGCCGAGCGCGGTCAATTGCGCTGGCTGCTGTTGTGCGCGCTGCTGGTGGGGCTGGGCTTCGAGATCAAGATGTTGCAAGCCTATATGGTGCTGCCCGCCTTTTACCTGGTCTATTTCTTCACCGCCCAAACCACCTGGCGGCGGCGCATCGCCCATTTGGCCCTGGCCTCGCTGGTGATCGCCGCCATCTCGCTGGCCTGGCCGCTGGCCGTAGATTTGACGCCCGCCGAACACCGTCCCTATGTGGGCAGCAGCAACAACAACACGGTGATGGAATTGATCTTCGGACACAACGGGGCCACGCGCCTGGGGCAAATTGCCGGCCTGTTTGGGGCCTCAGTGGGTGACGCCCCCGGCGCAAGGACCATGCCCCAGGGCAGCCTGCCGCCGCGCAACGCAAACCCGCCCGTGAGGCCGCCGCAAGGCAACCGCCCCCCTGGTCAGCCGCCGGCGGGCAATTTCGCGCAGCCTGATAACCCGTCGGGCCAGCCGCCCTCCGGCGGGATGGGCAACGAAACCGGCCAAACGGGCCTGCTGCGCCTGTTCAACCGCCAACTCGCCGGGCAGATCAGTTGGTTCTTGCCGCTCTCGCTGCTGTTCATCTTTCTCATTCCCCTCGCCCCGCGCCTGATCCCCGTCACGCATTCACCCTCTCACCCCATCACCCCCTCATCATCATTACGCTTTACCTTGCTGTGGGCCGCCTGGCTCGTTCCGCAGGCCCTGTTTTTCAGCTACGCCGGGCTGTTCCACCGCTATTATTTGTTGATGCTGGCTCCGGCGATTGCCGCGCTGACCGGCGCGGGCTTGAAGCGCCTGGCTGATGCCTGGCAGATGGGCGGCTGGCGGCGCTTGGGGCTGCCGCTGGCGGGGGTGGTTGTGGCGGCCACGCAGGTTGGCATTGTTGCGGCATTCACCGAGTTTGCAATCTGGCTGCTGCCGTCCATCTTTTTACTCGTGGCAATGCTGGGGGTGGTGGGGTTTCTCTTTCGGCAGCGCAAGACCGCCCTCAAGGGGATAGCCGTGCTGCTGGTTTTGACCGCCGGCATCGCCCCACTGACCTGGTCGCTGATCCCGGTCGTCTACGGCGGTCACTCCGGGCTGCCCTACGCCGGGCCAGAACTGCTCGAAAGCGCCAACCTCACCTGGGCCGCCAACGATAACCTGGCGGGGGCGTCGCCGCTGGCCGATTATCTGCTGGCGAACCAGGGCGAGGCCGTGTACATCGTGGCGACGGCCAACGCCCAACGGGCCTCGCCGCTGATCTTGCTGACCGGTCAGCCGGTGATGGCGCTGGGCGGCTTCAATGGCAGCGATGCGATCCTTTCGGTAGCTGATTTCACACAGATGGTTGCCCAAGGGCAGGTGCGTTTCGTGCTGGCCGCCGATGGCCCACCGGCCAACCCGCCCGCTGGCGGCCCTGGCGGGCCAACGAATAACCGCCAGCCGCAAGCCCCCCAAAATAGCCAAAGTGAGATCATGCAGTGGGCAGCGCAAAACTGCACCCCGGTAGATGGCTTGCCCCTGCTCGATTGCGCCGCAAAGTAGCCGCCTTGCGCCTACCCGCCGCGCAGGCCCAGCCACTCGTAAATCTGACGGGTGGCTTTTGATTTGTTGAGCGTGTAAAAGTGAATGCCGCGGGCGTTGTTATCGAGCAGATCAAGCACCTGGTGGGTGGCCCAGTGAATGCCCACGCGCTCGGCTGAGTCGGCGTCTTCGGCGCGGTACATGGCGCGCTGCAACTTGGCCGGAAACACCGTGCCGCCCGAAAGCTCGGCCATGCGCTGCATAGATTTGATGCTCGTCACCGGCATCAGGCCCGCCAGGATGGGGACGGTAATTCCGGCCAGCAGGCAGCGCTCGCGAAAATCGTAAAAGTGGTGGTTGTCGAAGAAAAGCTGCGTGCAGATGTAATCGGCCCCGGCATCCACCTTCGCTTTCAGGTAGTCCAGTTCTTTCAGGCGGTTGGGCGTGCCGGGGTGGCCTTCGGGGAAGCCCGCCACGCCAATGCCCATGTGGGGGAAATGTTTTTTGATATAGGCGACCAGTTCGGTGGCGTTGGCGAAGCCATTGGGCGTGGGGGTGAAGGGGATGGGCGGCGCGTTGCGCTCGCGGGGCGGGTCGCCGCGCAGCGCCATGATGTTTTCGATGCCGCTGGCGGTGTAGGCTTCGAGGATATGGTGGATTTCGGCCTGGGTCGAGCCAACCGTGGTCAGGTGGCAGACCACGTTCAGACAGGTTTCCTGTTGCAGCGAAACGACCAGGTCGTGGGTCAGTTGGCGGGTCGAGCCGCCCGCACCGTAGGTGACGCTGACATAGGCGGGCTGGAGCGGTACCAGGTCTTCGATGGTTTCGCGTAAGGTGGCCGCCGCTTCAGGCGTGCGCGGCGGGAAGAACTCGAAGCTGAAAGTGACCGGGTAGTGCTTGAAAATTTGGTTGATGTGCATGGGGGCTGCTCCTGCGAAAAAGATGGCCTATTGTATCAAACCGCCCCAGCCAACAAACTCACCCGTGTATACCCCGGCTCATAGCCGATCAACTGCCGGGCGCGCTGCCACGTTACCAGCGGCTCACGGCCCTGCAGGGGGCGCGTGCGCGCCGTTACCGCCGGAAAGTACAGCCGTGCCAGCGTCTCTGCTGCCACGCCGACGGCATTTTCGGCCTCGACGATGAAGAGCGGGTGGCTGCCGTCGTAGTCGGCCAGCAGCGCCTTTTCGCACGCCTGGGCCGCATCCAGCGTACTGACCAGGGCGAACAGGTCGCTGAATCCGCCCATGGGCATCAGGTAGGGGCTGTCGGCGCGCTGGCCGGCGGTGGCGAAGTAGTTCAATTGTTCAAAGGCACGCGCCGCCCGGCGCTCATCATAGACGGTGACAGCCTGCTGCGCCAGAGACAGCGCTTCGGCTTCGGGCATGGCCGCCAGACCCTGGTGCAGGTGGCGGTAGTGCTGGAGGGTGCGCGGGTCAAAGCCGTGCAAGTGTGCCTGGGGATCGTACACGCCGGGCAGTCGCAGGCAGGCGCTCGAAATGCCGTCGCGCCGCCAGGCGTAGGCGGCGATCTCTTCGGTGATCTGCTTGGAAAATGAGTAGGGGTCTGTGGTGACGAGCGGATGGGCTTCATCCACCGGGAAATAGGCCAGTTGGAAGGGTTTGACGCCAAAATTGAAACCCAACGCGTTGATCGAACTGGCGCAAACCACCCGCCGAATGCCTGCCTGGGCAGCCGCCTCGAAGACATTGTAGGTGCTGATGGTGTTGACGCGGAAAACCTCGCTGCCGGGGGCAAAACTGGGGTTGGCGATGGCCGCCAGGTGTAAGATGCCCTGGCAGCCACGCGCCAGGGCGGCCAGGTCGGCGCAGTGGGTCAGGTCGCAGGAGGCATAGCGCACGCCGGGCAGGTCGGCCTGATCGTCGCAGTCGAGGACGGTCAGGTGGTGGCCGCGTTCGGCCAGGTAGCGGGTGACGGCGCGGCCAACATTGCCTTTGCCGCCGGTGATGAGGAGGTTCATGGGGGGTTCCTTGTGGATGAAAACGGGCCGACCGCCATAGCGCAAGTCAGAGACTTGCGCCACGGGTTCTATGCAAGTCAGCGCCCCTACGATGCGTTCAGCCAGGGCAGTAACGCCCGCACCACGCCATTCGTCCAACCGAAGCCATCCTGGTTGGGGTACTCGCCGCCGCCCGCGGGGGTATCGAGGTTGCACACGTTGTACTTTTCCATCATCTTGCCGGTAGATTGGTAGACCTTGTCGGCCAGGGCCACGAAGCGGGTGGCGATCTGGCGGGCAAGCGCCTCGTGGCCGTAAGCGCGCAAACCCTGGATGGCGACCCATTGCAGCGGCGCCCAGCCATTCGGCCAATCCCACTGTTGGCCGGTTTCGTGCAGGCTGGTCACCAGTCCACCGGGCTGGAGGAATTTGGCGGCCAGGGTTTCGGCCACGCGGTTGGCCTGTTCCTGGCTGACAGCACGGCAGAAGAGCGGGTAGGCGGCTGCCAACGACCACACGTCGGTCTGTTTGCCGGTGCGCCAGGCGTAATCGAAGAACCAGCCGCGTTTGGCATCCCAAAACAGGCGTTGGATGGCGGCGCGGCGGCGTTCGGCGGCGGCGGCGTAGTCCTCGGCATCGGGGGCGTTGAGCAGGCGCAGCCATTCGCCCAACTGCACTTCCATCTGGTAAAGCAGACAGTTCAAATCCAGTGGGACAATCTGCGTGGCCTGAATGCCAGACAATTTGCGGTCGGGGCCAAGCCAACGCGACGAGAAATCCCAGCCCGATTCTGCCGCGGCGCGCAGGTCGCGGTACAGTTCGGGGTTGCGTTCTGGCCCGACTTGCTGAAAAAGTTCGCTGTCTTGCCAGAAGGCTTCGGGGCGGGGCTGGTTTTGCACGTCCCAATAGCGGTTGACCAGGGTTTCGCCATCTACGATCACCACCCGCTTTTCGGCCAACGCACTGCGCTTGAAGGCCATGCGCTGCTGGCCGTCCATCCAGAAACGATATTCATTTTCGAGCGAGGGCAGGTAGGGCAAGATGGCGTTGGGGCCTTTGGCGCGCGCCAGCAATGCCAGCAAATTGCAGAAGAATGGCGCCTGCGAGCGGCTCAGGTAATAGCTGCGGTTGCCGTTGGGGATATGGCCGATCTGTTCGACCAGGTAGGCGAAGTTGCGCACCATGCTTTCCACCAGGTCGAGATGTCCCGCGGCAGCCAGGCCCTCGCAGGTGAAGTAGCTGTCCCAATAATAGATTTCGCCAAACCGCCCGCCGGGGACGATGTAGGGGTAGGGCAGCGGGATCAACGAGCTGCGATCATCTTGCCCATCGGCGGGGCGGCGCAGCAGCGGCCACAGGTTATCTATGTGCGCGGCCATGCTGGCGGCGGGCGGCGGGGCGGCGGGGCTGGCGCTGGGCGGCAGGTCGAAATGCTGGTGAACGAATTTTTCGAGCGTGGTGTGGAAGGCAGCGGCAATTTCGGCGGGATCACGCCGGGCCGTGCAATCGGGGAAGGTTTTGGCATCGGGGAAGATGCGGCTGGCCTGTACGGCCTCGAACAGCGGGCCGGTCGTTTGGATGGGTAGCTCAGCAGGTGGGGTCATATCCAAAGTGTACATCCGAAACGACGATCACGCCAATTGAGCAAAGGCCGCACCGATGGAACACAATCGGTGCGGCCTTGTTCAAACTGCCTGTGGCGCAAGTCTCAGACTTGCGTTACAAGCCTATGGATTGGACGATTTGACGATGATCGGCAGGTAAACCTTATAGGTTACAGGCAGGAGTTCGAATGTGGCGGTGACATGGCGGGCCTGCGACATGGTAACGACACAGGTGCCGCTTCCGCTGCAACCTTCGCCACTCCAGCCGGTAAAGGTGGATCCGGTTTCGGCGGTGGCGGTGAGGGTGACCACGCTGCCTTCGGTAAACTCGACCGTGCAGGTGACGCCGCAGTCAATGCCGGCGGGGATGCTGGTGACCACGCCAGCGCCATCGCCCGCCAGGGTGACGGTGAGGGCGTAGGTGACGACGGGTGGTTCATCGAGGGCGACAAAGCGCAGAATACCCATGCGGGAGGTGTTGCGCCAGGTTTCGCCGGTGGGGTCGTTCCAGGTGACTACACTGTCGCGCGTGCCGTTGCCATCTTGATCGTTATTGACCTGGAAGTCGGTGCCGATCAGCGTGCCATCGGCAGGGGTGACGGCGGTGAGGGTGATGACCGCCTCGACGACATAGCCGCCGGGGATGAGGCGCGTGGCGCTGCCGATGGTGGCGGCAGAGGCCGCACCGCCAAAGCTTTGTTCGTTGTCGAAGTTGATGCGGTATTGGCCATCGTCAGCCTCGTAAGAAATCGTCTTGCCGTTGTTCTGGTCTATGAAGATTTCGAGCGAATCTTCTTCCCAGGGGTTGGCGCTGGCTTTGCTGAGCAAAGTGTCTGAGACGACGGCGTAGACGAACAACTGCTGGCCGCCATCCCACAGGGTTTTGATGCGGGCGGTGGCGCCGCTGCTGCCCATCACCCAGGTTTCGGTGGCAATTTCTTCGGCGCTGCTCCAGGCGGCATCTTCTTCGCCATCTACCACGGGCAGGGTGGCGGTTTCGTGGGCATTGGTGAAACGGATGGGGTCAGACAGGACAACGGTGCCGAAGTTATCAGGCGTGGTATGCTGGCTGTGGGTGGGGTCGTTCCAGGAGATGGGGCTGCCGGGGGCGCTGCTATCGGTGATGCGTATGTCGAAGCCAATTTCCTGGCCGGCCACGGCTGCCGCGCTGAAGGGAATGGCCGCTTCGACGAAGTAGCCGCCGGGCCGAGGGGTGAAAGCGTTGTTGATAGCGGGTGTGGCGGCTGTAGTGGAGAGGGTGTAATGCCGATCGTCGCCATCATAGCTGACGCCACCAGCATTGTTTTCATCTATGAACAGTTCGACGGTGTCGGAAATGGCATCGAAGGTGGGGTCTTCAACCTCGACCAGCACATACAGGTAATCTTCATCCCAGGTGGTCTGGAAGCTGGCGGTGATCTGGCCATTGCCGGCAATTTCACCGAAGGGGGATATAAACCATTCAGGTTCAATCAGGCCGTCAATGGTCATCGTGCGCTGCGGGGCGGTGCGGGTTTTGATCAGCACGGGCAATTGCGAGGGGTCTACCACGCCCCAATAGGCATACTTGGCTTGCAGACGGCGGTCGAAGAGCAGCGGGGCATTGGTGCGGGTGACGGGGGAGGTATTGAGCCATGAGCGGTCGTCGGCCAGCCCCCATAAAGTGACGGTCTTGAGTTGATCGGTGTGACGGCGGAAAACCTCGAAGATATCGCGGTAGCGATAGCCCTGCTCGATCAACACTTCGAGCGGGATGTCATTTCCGTAGTCATCCAAATCGTTGGTATAGATGTTCATATCCAACTCGGTGACGTGCTGCTCGATGCCCAGGTCGGCGAAGTATTCGAGCGTTTCTTCGATGTCGGCCACCGAGGGGTATTGGATGTTGATGTGCATCTGATGGCCCACACCTTCCACCGGCACGCCATTGGCCCGCATGTCGCGGATCAGGTTGTAGAGGCAGGCGCGCTTGACCGGGTTGGTGGTTTCATAATCGTTGATGATCAGGGTGGCCGTCGGGACAACTTCGTGAGCGATCTCGAAGGCGCGGGTGATGTAGTCGCTGCCGGTGATCTCGTACCAGGGCGAGCGGCGCAGACAGTCGGGCTGGCTTTCGTCTACCACTTCATTGACCACATCCCACAGGTCTACGGTATTGGCGTAATGAGCGCCCATGGCGCGAATGTGGTTTTCCATGCGTCCGAGCAGCAGGGCCTTATTTTCGACGGTCGGCGTGAGCGGGTTGCCGTGGGCATCCTCGAAGACCCAATCGGGCGTCTGAATATGCCAGACGAAGGTGTGGCCGTGCATATCCATGCCGTGGGCCTCGGCAAAGTTGACAATTTTATCGGCTTCGGCGAAGGTAAAAACGCCCTCGGTCGGTTCGATAAAATCCCACTTCATCACGTTTTCGGGCGTGATGATGTTAATGTGGCGAGTGAGCAGTTCGGTGTGCCGCACGCTATCGAGCAGATCGGGCATGATCGCCGCGCCAATGGAGAATGGCTGTGTCTGGTAGAGTGAGGGGATGTCGGTTTGAATGGGCAGCGGCGGCTCGCTGGTTTCGGCAGCAATGGTGACATCGTCGAGGTAGAAATCGGCGGTCGTGTTATCGGTCACCTCGACGTAAAGCACCAAATTGGATGGGTCGCCACTATATGTGTACGTACCTGCCAGATGCGTCCAGCCGCCATCGGTGACATTGGTCTGGCCAGCCACCATCTGGTAAGTGGTGTTCCCGTCAATCGTGCGGGCCACCGTGGCGTGAATTTCGCTGGCGGGCGAACCAGCCGTCAGGCGCACATACAAATCAATGTTGTAGGTCGCATCAGGGTCGGTGATGGGCAGCAGATCGAGGCCGGGGCCGTTCCAGGTAGCGGTGCGGCCTGTGGTCAGCAGGCTGTAACTGCCGCTATGCGGCATGGCTGTGGTCGCAGTGATTGTTTCATCGCCGCGTTCAAACCAGGTTTGCGTGGTGCCATCTTCAAAATCATAGACTGAATCTGGTGTAGGCGGGGCGACGAGTTCGGAGATGATGACTTCGTCAATGTAGAAGGACACCGTCGCATTGCTGCTCTCCAGGTAGAGTTCCAGGTAGGTGGCGGGGCCGGTGAGGGCGCTGTATGTACCGTGAACGGTGGCCCAGGCGGCATCGGTCACATCGTTGGTCGTGGCGATCCAATCCCAATTGTCGCCGCCCTGGTTGCGGTACATGGTCATCTGGATAGGACTGTTGGGCGAACCGGCGGCCAGGCGCACACTGGCGGTGATCGCGTAGGTGGCGCCGGGCTGCAAGAGCGCCGTCACGTTCACGCCGGGGCCTTCCCAGTTTTGCGTGCGGTTGCTGGTCAGCAGGCTGTACGCGCCAACCGCTTGCGTGTCGGTCACTACCACGGCTGAACTGCCGCGCCCAAACCAGCCCTGTGTGGTGTTATCTTCAAAGTCATAACGGGCAATCTCGTTTGGGTCGGAAGGCGGCGGGGGAGGGACGATTTCGACAATGACAACTTCGTCAATGTAGAAGGATACCGTCGCATTGCTGCTCTCCAGGTAGAGTTCCAGGTAGGTGGCGGGGCCGGTGAGGGCGCTGTATGTACCGTGAACGGTGGCCCAGGCGGCATCGGTCACATCGTTGGTCGTGGCGATCCAATCCCAATTGTCGCCGCCCTGGTTGCGGTACATGGTCATCTGGATAGGACTGTTGGGCGAACCGGCGGCCAGGCGCACACTGGCGGTGATCGCGTAGGTGGCGCCGGGCTGCAAGAGCGCCGTCACGTTCACGCCGGGGCCTTCCCAGTTTTGCGTGCGGTTGCTGGTCAGCAGGCTGTACGCGCCAACCGCTTGCGTGTCGGTCACCGCCACAGCCGCACTGCCGCGCCCAAACCAGCCCTGCGTGGTGTTATCTTCGAAGTCATACTCGGCGATGACGGTAGCCGCCGGGGCCAGCAGCACCGCCGGGCTGGCAGCCCTGGCAGAGATGGCTGAAAGGCCCATTGCAAAGAACAGGCCCAGGGCCGTCACCAAGATGGCAACGGCCAAAAACGGAAACATTTTTTGATAAGTCGAACGTTGTTTTGCCATTTTCCTTTTCTCCCAAATGAAATTTCTTCCTGGTCAGGGGTTGCCCAGCCAGGGCAAATAGGTATAAATTTTACTAACGACAGTAAAATTTTAGTATACAATTACAGATAATAGATGAATTACATGCGCCTGTCAAGCACAGAATTATGTTCAGACCATTCCGGCCAGGATACACCTGATACAATAAAAACATTCTGTCCAAACGAGTTCACCCATGTCACAAAATGCCACCCTCAAAGATATTGCCGAATTTGCCGGGGTCTCCATCAGCGCCGTCTCACAGGCGCTCAATAACCAGGGCAATTTAGCGCCCGCCACGCGCGCCCGGATCATCGAAGCAGCCGCGGCCCTGCACTATCCGATCATCAAAGAAAAGAGCGGCGATAACGCCCGCTCATCTCTGCATACGGTCGGCCTGCTCAAAATTCACGACCAGGGCGACCCGCTCTCGGTGAACCCGTTTTACGCGGCCATCCAGCAGGGCGTAGAAAGCGAGTGCCTGCGCCAGGATATCAGCCTGATGGTTGCCAGCGTCGAAGTAGACGCCCAAAAACGTCCCCTGGTATGGCCGCCAATCGTCCACGACACCCTGGTTGACGGTTTTCTGCTCGCCGGGGCAATTGCGCCTGAGCAAAGCAGTCTGTTGCAAAAAATTTTCCTGGGCCGCCCGGTTATCCTGGTGGACAGTTACACCAACGCCCCGTTCGATAGCGTCTTGGCAGATAACTTTGGGGGTGCAGTGAGCGCCACGCAATACCTGATCAACCAGGGGCATCGGGCCATTGGCTTTATTGGCGATGCCACCCCGCAGGCGCACCCCTCGCACGGAGAACGCCTGTCTGGGTTTCGCCATGCCATGCGGCAAAACAACCTGGGCGAAGGCGAGTTCGAACAAACCCCCGCCCTGCGCACCGCGGCGGGTGAAGCGGCTCAAAGGCTGCTCACACGCGCCCCACATATCACGGCCATCTTTGCCACCAACGATGACTGCGCCATCGGCATCCTCCACGCCGCCCAATTATCAGGCCGCCACATCCCCGGCGATCTTTCACTGATCGGTTTCGACAACATAGACCTGGCCCAGGCCATTGCCCTGACCACGATCAATGTCAACATCCCCTGGTTGGGCATCATCGGAGTCGATCACTTGTGCGCCCGCGCCCAAAACCCCAGCAAGCCCGCCATCACCACCCGCGTTGCCACCAGCCTGGTGGTGCGCAACACGGTCAAAGCCATCTAACCCACCCGGTGAACGTTCCCCAATGCAAAGACATCCCAGGTTTCAACAACCTGGGATGTCTTTGCATTGGGGAATGTTACATTTGAAAAAATCGTCGGTCGAGCCTGTCGAGACCGGGTTTCGACAAGCTCAACCGGCGAGGACTTACTTATCCCACCGGCGATCCGGCTGCCAGAAGCCGAGCTTGGGCGTGTTCCAGGCGTCGGTCGGCTCGAACAGGCCCGAAGGCGGGCGCAGGTTCTCACGGATGCCTTCCAGGTTCAGGTCAACGCCCAGGCCGGGCTTGTCGGGGACGGTGACGTAACCATCCTCAAGGTAGTTGGCCGGCAGGCCGGTGACGAGGCCTTCCCAGAAGGGTAAATCTAACCCGTGATGTTCGAGGGCCACAAAGCTGGGCAGGGCAGCGGCAGTATGCAGGTTGGCCATGAAGGCAATCGGTGAGCCAGCAAAATGCAGGGCCGTGGGGATGCCATAACGCTCGGCGTAATCGGCGATGCGCTTGGTTTCGGCCATCCCGCCGGAGGTCAACAGATCGGGGTGGACAATGTCTACGGCGCGCTGCTCAATGAACGGGCGGAAGCCATCCCACAGGTAAAGTTCCTCGCCGGCGGCCACCGGCACGCCCACGGCATCGGTAACGGCTTTGTGGGCGTCCACGTCGGCCCAGGGGACGGGGTCTTCCATCCACGCCAGGCCGTAGGGTTCGAGGGCGTAGCCCAGGCGGATGACTTCTTTGATCGTCATCATGCCGTGGCCGAAGTGGTCAATGCACAGCGAGGTCTCCCAACCCACGGCGTCACGCACGGCGGCCACCACTTCGGCCATGCGCTCGATGCCACGGTCGCTGATCGTCACCACGGGACCCGTGCCAGGGGCGCGCCCGCGCCACGACATGGGCAGTTCGTATTTGGTCGGCTGGCCGATGAAGCCGCCTTCGTAACCGTCGAGCAGGTGCGGGCCAACGTCGAATTTTATGAAGGTCAGGCCCATTTGTTTGCGGCCCAGCACGCGTTTGGCGTAGCCTTCGGGGGTCAGGTCGGTGGGCTGGGGCGTGTCGGCGTAGATGCGCACCTTGTCGCGGTATTTGCCGCCGAGCAGTTGGTAGCATGGCACGCCGTAGACCTTGCCGATCAGGTCCATCAGCGCCAGTTCGATGCCCGAAACGCCGCCGCCCTCGCGCCCCCAGTTGCCAAAGCGCTTGATGGCGTGGAAGATCATGTCCACATTGCAGGGGTTCTGGCCGAGCAGCATGGATTTGAACTGCAAGGCGTTTTCAGCGTGGCCGGCGTCGCGCACTTCGCCGATGCCGTAAACGCCCTGGTTGGTGTCAATTTTGATGATCGGGTAGTCGTAGTTGCTGCACACCACCGCCAGGCGCATGTCGGTGATTTTGAGCTGCGAGGGGGCCGAATGGGTGTTGACGGCGTTTTCGAGGTTGGATAGGGTGGGATCAGACATAGGAGCTCCTTGATTGGGTGGAAGGATTGAACGCAAAGATGCAAAGGCGCAAAGTTAAGAAAAACTTTGCGCCTTTGCGTCTTTGTGCCTTTGTGTTAATTGCTCTGCAAACCTGGCAATTTCTTCTCGCATAACCAACTTTTCAAGCCAACGGGCGGGGATACCGGTCTCGCCGTAGAAAGCCCCGGCCACCTGGCCGCAGATGGCGGCGGTCGTGTCGGCGTCATCGCCCAGGTTGGCGGCGGCGAGGATGGCGGTTTCGTAGCTGTCGGTCGTCCAGAAGCACCACAGGGCGGCTTCCAGGCTGGCAACGACGTAGCCGCTGCCTGTGATCTGCTGCGCCGCCTTGCCACGGTATGCGCCGCGGGCGATGGTCTGGATGGCCGCGGAGGCCAGGCGGTCGGGCGGTGTGGCGAACAGGCAGTCTGCCTTGCCGGCCCCGCTCAAGGCCCGGCAGAGGATGTCGCCGAGCAGGCGGCAGGCATCCAGGCATTCGGCGGCGGCGTGGGTGGTGCGGGAGCTTTCGGCGGCGTAGCGCCAGATGGCCTCGGCATCGGGGTAAAAGAACAGCACGAGCGGGGCCAGGCGCATGATCGAGCCATTGCCAGCGCTGCGAGGGTCTGCCGAGCCGCTGAAGGGGTCGCCGGTTTGCTGGTAGCGCAAAAGGGCCTGGCGCACGGTGTTGCCGATGTCGAAGCAGCGCCCGGTGCTGCTCAGGTAGCCCTGTTCGTACCAGCGCAGGTAGCGATCCATCTGGTCTTGGGCGTCGAAGCCGCCCCAGGCGACCAAACTGGCCGCCAGGCAGAGGGCCATGGAGGTATCGTCCGTCCACTCGCCAGGTTTAAGGCCAAATGGCCCGCCGCCGGTGAGATCGGTGATCGGCGAGAAGCTGCCGCGCGGGCGAAATTCCACCGTGGTGCCAACCGCATCGCCCACGGCCAGGCCGAGCAGGCAGCCACGCAAACGGTCGTTGCGCAGGGTCATTGGGCCTCCCGGTCAGATCAGGTGGCGGGTGATTTCGCCCACGCGGGCCATTTCGAGCATTTCTGCATAGACGGCGATCATGCGGGCGGCGATCTTCTCCCAGCCATAGCCACGCGCCACCTGGGCGGCCTGTTCGCCCATCTGCCGGCGCAGGCTGGCATCGCTGATCAGGGCGGTCAGGCGTTCGGCCAGGGCGGCCGGGTCGCCGGAGGGGACGGTGTATCCGGTTACGGCATCTTGCACCAAAAAGGCCAGCCCGCCCACCTGCGAGGCCACCACGGGCGTGCCGCAGGCCATCGCTTCGAGGGCCACCATGCCAAAGGATTCGTAATGGGAGGGCATCACCAAGACATCGGCGGCGGAGTAGTAGTAGGGCAGGGTATCCTGGCCGCGTTTGCCGAGGAAGACCACCAGGTCTTGCAGGCCATAACGGCGGTAGAGGCGTTGGATGCGGGCCATTTCGGCGCTCATCTGGTCGGGGCCGGCATTGGGGTCGCCGCCGATGACCGTCAGGCAGAGTGGGTAATGCTGGAAAAAGCCGCTCTGGCGCATGATTACCAGCGCTTTGAGCAGCACATCCAGGCCCTTCAAGGGTTCGACCCGTCCGACAAAGAGCAGCATGTGATCGGAGCAGGTGACGCCGATAAATTCTTTGGCTTCGTCTTCGTCAATAGGGTAGAAGTGGCACAAATCTACGCCAGGGGGGACGATGACGATGCGGCGGGTATCTGCGCCATAAAGCCACTGCAATTGGGCCAACTCGGCCGGGGTGGCGGCCACAATGCGGTCGGCTTCTTTGAGGACTTTCTGTTCCCCTTCGAGGCGATAGGCGCCTTCGATTTCAGAGGGTTTGCGGGCGACGCGGTTTTTCATCAAAACCAGCGTGTGGAACATATTGATCACCGGCGTGTGCCAGGCGGCTTTCAAATCCAGGGCGGCCACGCCCGACATCCAATAATGGCTGTGGATCAGGTCGTATTGGATGCCTTTGCCCTGGGCAAACTCCCGAATGCCCTGGACGAACTGCGGCAGGTAAGCGGCCAATTCTTGCTTGGGCAGCGGCACTTCTGGCCCGGCGGCGATATGGACGACGCGGTTGCCATAACCGAGGTCGTGGGAGACGTGCGGGACGTGTTCATCTTGTGAGCGGGTGAACACGTCTACATGGATGCCCATCTGGCCGAGCTGGCGGGTGAGTTCGCGCACGTACACGTTCATGCCGCCGGTATCTTTGCCACCGAGGGTGGCGAGGGGGCAGGTGTGGTAGGAGAGCATGGCGATGTTCATGCCAGGGAGTATATCAAAATTTTGTCTTGCCACATCGGCCAAAGCGCTGGTATAATCCCGCTCGCTCAAAACAGGGCCAGCCATCGTAGCTCAGTCGGCAGAGCAGCCGCTTCGTAAGCGGCGGGTCAAGGGTTCGACTCCCTTCGATGGCTCTCTACCGTTACCGTGTCGGGCATTGGTCGTGGAATTGGAGCATACACGATGATGCCTGACTCGTTTTTTACCAATCGGAAACGCAAATTTGAGTTTGCACTTCCTGACTTTACCCAAGAGGGTGATGGGTTTGACATGCCCGATCTGGCCGATTACATGACAGCACGCGATGCGGCAGAGCAACTAGGCTTTCATGTTCTGTCCGTGTATCGGCTTGTCAGGGAAGGCAAATTAAAATCTTTGAAAGTGGGCCATGCTCTGTTCATAGAAAAGACAGCAATATCGGGTTATTTACAAGCAACTGAGGGAAAAAGTAAGCACGACCCTTCACGAAGCGAAATCAGCGAATGAAAGCACACGTTCACCTTGACGTGTGCTTTTTTTATATTTATACTTGTATAAAGTATAAACGTTATACAAGTATAAATATTATACAGAAACTCGCTCTTTCACTAACGTGGCTAGAAGCACACCCACTCTATACCCTACCCGCCCGGCGGTGCGAACCACGACAAGAATCAAGGCCAATGAGGGAAATGGGAGGCAAGACCGTATTCTCTGTTTTTGGGGCCTGGGTATCACTTGTGTTCGATCAAAATGCTCATGCTCTGTCAGGATAATCAAAATGGGCAGTGATTTTTGACCGTTATTGGTCAAAAGTCACTGCCCATTTTGATTATCGCTGTTCAAAACTCAGCGTTTAAGTCCACACTCCATTAAAGAGCGAAGTTTTTCTTGTCATAAGGAAATTATGCAGGAGCGAATTCGTTTCACTCCGCACTGTGTCAGGAGACGCTCCAGAGAAAACTGGCCTCAATTGCCGACTCTCAACCTCGCCAACGCCGCCCGGACTTCTTCCCCCTTCTGCTCGATCACATCCAACAATTCGGCGGGCGTGTGGGTATCTTGATCGGCCTTTGCATTGGGGTTGACAGCTTTCAGATCGTAACCGCGGGCTTCGATTTCGGCGCGGGTGACTGTCCAGCTACGCTCGGAGTCGGAGCGGGTGGGCAGGCGTTGGAAGAAATCGTCGAAGCGGTCGGCGGTGAGGGGGGTCTTTTTGCCGACTTTGAGGTCGGAGAGGTCGTAGTACCAGATTTTTTCGGTGGGCTGGCCTTTGGTGAAGAAAATCAGGTTGGTTTTGACGCCTGCACCGGCGGCGGTGAAGACACCCCCCGGCAGACTAACGATGGCCCACACGTCGCAATCATCGAGCAGTTTGCGCTTGGTTTGGACAAAGGCGGTTTCGTTGGTGCGAAACAGCACGCCCTCATCGAGAACGATGCCGCACGTGCCGCCTCGTTTCAGGCTGTCTATGACATGCTGTAAGAAAAGCACCTGGGTTGCGCCGGTTTTGTAGGCGAAGCGGGTTTGGGCTTCTTTGCCTTCCTTGCCGCCAAAGGGTGGGTTGGTCAGGACGACATCGAAGAGGGCAGGCGCACCTTGAAACAGGCCGCCGAAGGTCTCTTGCCCGGTAAGCGAGTTGCCGTGCCACAGGTGGGGTTCATCTATGCCGTGCAGAACCAGGTTGGCAAGGGCGATGGGGTAGATCAGGTTTTCTTTTTCACGCCCGTAGAAGGTGGAATGTTTGAGGGCTTCGATCTGGTCAGGGGTTGATGTTTCGCCCAGGGCGGCGTTCATGTATTCGTAGGCTTGCGCCAGGAAGCCGCCCGTGCCACAGCAGGGATCGTAAACGGTCTGGCCGGGGCGGGGGTTGACGGCACGCGTGAGGGTGCGGATGACTTCGCGCGGGGTGAAGAACTGGCCGCCATCATTGCCTTTTTCGCCCATTTTGAGCAGCAGGCCCTCGTAGACTTGCGAGAGGGCGAAGATGTGGGTGGTATCTATGTTCTCGTGGCGGATTTCGTGGACTTTATCCAGCACATCGAGAAAGTTCTTTTCGGTATCCACACGCACGCGTTCGACACCGGAAAGAATTTCGCTGATCACTTTCTGGCGGGGATTGGCGTTGGGGCGGTCGCGCAGGCCCTTGAGATAGGGCAGCAGTTCGCCGTTGACGAAGCCGAAGAAGGCTCCCAATGCGCCGTTTTGCAGTTCGGTGCGCTTCCAGCCATCGGGAGCAGCCCAATCCTGCCAGCGATAGGGGGATTCGAGCGAATGGGCATACGGCGCGGCCACGGCTTCGGCGGCATCGGCCTGTTGGCCTTCGTTGTCATCGAGGATGCGCAGAAAGAGTATCCAGGTCAATTCGGGAACGTATTGCAGCGCCCCGGCACAGTTGAAGCGGCGCAGAATGTTGCAGATGCCCCAGACGTAGGAATCGAGGCTGGATTGAGATGTGAATTTGCGATTGTTGATTTCTGATTTTTGATTGCTGATTTTGGGCATGGGTTTGTTGACAGGACAAAAAGGATAGCTATAATAAGATTAGCCTGCATCGTATGAACGCCGACTTCATGTCGTTGGAGGGTATCCTCCTAGTACGAAGGTGGGCTAATTTTATTTAAGGGGGTTAGTGGACGGCGATTGGTATAGTAGTTCCCACTATTCTCGTAGTGTTCGCTATCGTAAAGGTCAATCACAAGGGATATTTT
>CAZSFD010000005.1:87455-99399 GCA_964606085.1 uncultured Anaerolineaceae bacterium | reverse complement strand
TTAGTGCGCTGGTCGTTCCGCTTTATGCGGGTTAGGATGAACATCTGATTAAGGGGGTAGCTGATCAAATCTCACACATTCTAACGGTGGTTGGTTAGCCCCGCCACCATGTCCGGAATGCGATAACGCTGTGGGGACTGACTCCCCTATCTGACGTTGCCAAAATAGAATAGACATCAAAAGATGGGTCCCTGGGAACTTCCACGCCAACTCCCAAGGGCCTAAAAAATTTCACAGTAAGGCATCTTTCGTTCAGGAGATTATCAGATGAATAAATACAAACCAGAAATGAGCTTTGGGGATGATGTCGCTGAAGGATATGATCATGACGCGATACGCGGGGATGAGGCAGCCACTGTCGCATTCTTGGAACAATTCGCGCAAGGTGGACGAGCACTCGAACTTGCCATTGGCACCGGAAGGATTGCGATTCCTTTAGCCGCAAAGGGCATTCATGTGGATGGGATTGATTTCTCGCCTTCGATGATTGCCAAATTGCGCGTGAAGCCTGGCGGCGAGCAGCTCACCATTACATCAGGAAATTTTGCTGATGTCGCAGTTCCCGATACCTATGACTTGATTTATATCGTCTTCAACACTTTATTTAATTTGCTCACCCAAGATGAACAGGTTCGCTGCTTCGAGAATGTAGCGGCGCATCTAACGGAGAAAGGTTTTTTTGTCATTGAAGGCGGCATGCCAACTGAATTTTGCCGGTTAAGAAGAAATCAATATGTTGATTTGGAAGACATCGAAGTAGACAACGTGCGCCTGGACATGGCAAGGTATAACCCCATTACGCAAGTACTTGAAGAAAACCACGTCACCATTTCGAGCCACGGCGTGCAACTCTCGCCAATTGTCACACGGTATGCCTGGCCGTCTGAACTTGACCTGATGGCGCGCATTGCCGGATTACATCTCATCGAACGTTGGGGGAATTGGAAGAGGGACCCAATCACAGCCTCTAGCAATAACTGCATTTCGGTCTATGGGCGTTGAACCGAAAATTCCTGATTGACAAAACCATAAAAATTTTATAAGATATGATAACGATACCGGTAACGATACCGGTATCGTTATCAAGACAGGATTTGGCAGAGAAGATTACCCTCATGAAGAATGATCGCAGGCCAATCACAATCCACGATGTTGCAAAGGCAGCCGGTGTTTCGGTTACCACCATTTCGCGAGTTTTAAATAACAAAGCTGATGTTTCTAGCGAGACTGCTGATCGGGTGAAAAGGGTTATCCAGGAGTTGGGATATGCTTCGAGCCTGGCAGCCAGGGGCATGCGCAGCCATCGCACCAAAGTGATTGGTTTGATTACGCCAGAGGTGACGTCGGCCTACTCCATTGCTGTGTTGCAGGGCATTAATTGGGCGTTGACTCCGCTGGATTATGACATGGTCATATACTCCAATATGAGTTACCGCCGTAATGTGTCGGCCCCGCAAGAGACTTATTTGGTTTCCTTGTTGAATGGCAATATCGCCGATGGTGTGATTGTGGTGACACCGGTGACGACCAGTTTTTCGGTCCATACCGCACCGATTGTAGTGGTTGATCCCAATAACGAAACGCCAGACTACCCGGCGATTATCGCCACGCACTGGGAGGGGGCTTGCCAGGCGATGCAATACCTGATTGGGCTGGGTCACCGCCGGATCGGGTTTATTAGTGGGCGGCACGAATTGGTCAGTTCGGCCCGGCGTTTGCAGGCATATCGAGATAGCTTGACTGCTGCCGGTATTCCGATTGACGAGGCGTTGATCGAGACCGGCGATTACACCAGTGAAACGGCAACAGCTTGTACCCGCCGCTTGCTGGCACTGGACATGCCCCCGACAGCGATTTTTGCGGCCAATGACCAGACGGCTATGGGTGTTTACCAGGTCGCGCGAGAGAGAGGTATCCGGATTCCCGAAGATTTATCGGTGGTAGGCTTTGATAATCTTCGGGAATCGGCTTTATTAACCCCACCGCTGACCACTGTTGATCAGTTTTTATTCAATATGGGCCATTTTGCGGTTGAAATGTTGATGAAATTGATTAACGGCGAAGCACTGGATGTTCATTTGCGCAAAATCAACACCCAACTGGTGATCCGTAACTCATGTTGTTCGCCTGCACCCCAGGGTTAACCTTTTCAAAATATATTCCTTACACAAGGAGTTGCCTATCGCTGATCCATAAATCCTAATTCCCTTTGACCCATACATTCAACGAATTATTTAATTGCAAGGAGAAAAAAAATGAACAGACGCGAGTTTATGAAGTTAGCCGCTCTCAGCACCGCTGGTGCAGTCCTTTCAGCTTGTGGTCAACAGGCCACCCAGGCCCCCGCAGCCACCCCACAGACGATCAAAGTCATCGAAACAGTCGTTGTGGAGAAAGAGGGCAAAACCGTTGTTGAGACGGTGGAAGTGGTAAAAGAAGTCACCGCCACCCCTGCCCCCACCATGGCACCCGAAGCGGTATCCGACGTCATGGGCACTTTCCCCCGCCGAGAGACCGTGATTGTCCGGCAGCTCACCGGGCGTGTTGGTACTCCAGACAACTTCAACCAATGGGTTGGCTGGAAATGGCAAGACCGCGGCATTCAGAACCTGGCCGACGAGCCATTCTGGTCGGTAGATTTCGCCACGGGCAACATCATTAATGGTTCCGCCGATGGCGATGCGCAGTACAACGCAGAATTTACGGAATGCACCGTGCCGCTGCGCAAGGGCGTCGCCTGGTCTGATGGCCAGCCATTCACCGCCGCCGACGTGGTCTTTACCATCGAGACCCTGATGAAATTTGAGGGTTTCAACGCCCATTCCTTCTTTGTAGATAACGTCGAATCGGTGAGCGCCCCCGATGAATACACGGTTAAGTTCGTGCTGAAACAGCCCAACTCACGCTTCCACACCACCTTCCTCGACCGCTGGGGCTGCACCCGCTTCTTCCCCAAGCACATCTTCGAGAAAGAGACCGACCCGGTGCAGTTCACCTTCAATCCGTATGTCGGTTGCGGCCCTTACAAACTGCACAGCTTCGACCCTCAAGGGTTCTGGACAGCCTGGGAAAGGCGCGAGGACTGGGACAAGAGCCCGACCGGCATCTTGTATGGTCAGCCAGCACCCAAATACGTCATCTATCAGGCTTTTGACAATGAAGGCGCCCAAATCCTGTCACAAATGACGCACGAGTTGGATTACGTCGAACTTTCTGCCGATGGCCTCAAGGCATTGTTAGCGCAATCGGAAACCTCGCGCGCGTACCAGCCGACCTTCCCCTTCGTGGTCAACAACGACCCCTGCATCACCGGCGTGCTCTTCAACACTGCCCGTGCGCCGTTCGATAACGTTGACGTGCGCTGGGCGTTGGTTCTGGCAATAGATATCGTCGAATATACAAGCATCGCCGTAGATGGCACCGGCACCTTAAGCCCGGTACACATCCCGCACCTCGGCCCATACCCGAAAGATTACATTGGGCCGCTGCAGGATTGGTTGAAGGCCTTCACCATTGATGTGGGCAACGGCGAAACCTTTGCCCCCTATGACCCCGATGCCCCCAAGCGCGTCGCCGACTACGCCCGCAGCCGTGGGTATGTCTTCCCCGAAACCCCAGAATTCCAGGCCCAGGCGTTTGGATTGGGCTGGTACAAGTATGCTCCTGATATCGCCGAAAAACTGCTCTTGAAGAACGGCTTCTCCAAAGATGCCGATGGCAAATGGCTGCTGCCCGATGGCACGCCCTGGAGCATCGGCTTCGTGTGCGGCACGGTGCTTTCCAACCATGATGCCCGCAATGCCGCGGCTGCCGTGCAACAGTGGAAGAAATTCGGCATCAATGCCGAGGTGCTTTCCATCGAGAACAATGATGGCCTGCAGGCTACCGGCGACTTCGATGTCAGCGGCAACTGGCCGGCGCAGGAACCCTGGGGTGCGGGGCCTGATCTGTATCGTGTGCTCGACCGCTGGAACTCCGCCTACAAGAAACCGCTGGGTGAGCGCACCCAGGGCATTTACTCCCGCTGGTCAAGCGATGAGATGGATGCCATCATCAAGAAACTGCGCGAGACCGATCCCTTCAACACCGAAGGCGTCATCGCCGCGGGTATCGAGGGCCTCAAGGAAGCCGTCACGAATATGCCCGGCATCCCGACCTATGGGTACATCGGCTTTATCGGCTGGGACGAGTATTACTGGACCAACTGGCCCGGCAGCGAAAATGCCTACAATGAGCCTTATACCCACTGGCCCAACTTCAAATACACAACCCCATTCCTGAAAGCCACTGGCAATTAGGTTCCGCGGTTGGTAATCTAATCATCCTGGGCGGGCGAGCGTGGCGGGCAAAAAATGCCCGAACATGCTTCATGCCCGCCCAGGACACTTTTCGATAAGTGAGGTGGTCGCTGTGGCATTCCTGAAACGATATCTCATTCCTCGCCTGATTCAATACTTTTTAGTCATTTGGCTGGGCATCACCGTTGTTTTCTTTATTCCCAGAATCACCCCGAACGACCCCGTCATGGCGATGATCGGCATGATGAGGGCGCGCGGCTCAACCCTGGAACCAGGTGCAATGGACGGTATCATCGCTGATTTGACGGAGATGTATGGCCTGGAAGGTTCCTGGCTCGATCAATACTGGGCTTTTTGGGGCCGGCTGTTCCGCGGTGATTTTGGCGTTTCTTTCTTCCAATTCCCCACCCAGGTCAACCAGCTCATCGCTACCGCCATGCCCTGGACGTTGGGCCTCCTGCTGACTACGACGATTATCTCGTGGATATTCGGAAATATCATTGGCGGGTTAGCGGGTTACTACTCGAGGACAGGTTGGTCGCGCATTCTGGATGCCATCGCGATGGTGATCCGCCCCTTGCCCTATTACATCTTTGCCTTCGGCTTGCTCCTGATCTTTGCTTCGACGCTGGTCGTCCGCTGGTTCCCGATTACTGGCGGGGCATCTATGGGCGCCATCCCCACCTTCACCTGGCCTTATATCAAAAATGTCCTCTGGCATTCGTTTTTGCCGGCCATGTCGTTAAGCATCCTGGGAGGGGCAGTCACATTCCAGACAATGAAGCTGCTGGTACAGAATGTCAGTGCCGAAAGTTTCGTCCAGTATGCCAAGATGGGCGGCGTTACCGAAGACCGCATCGTGGGCAAGTACGTCATTCGCAACGCCATGCTGCCGCAAATCACCGGCCTGGCGCTTTCGCTGGGGCAAATTTTCAGCGGGGCGCTAATTACCGAGATCGTGTATGGTTACCCAGGCATGGGAATGCTGCTGTATAACGCCATCGTTCGAGGCGATTACAACCTGATCATGGGGATCACCATCTTTTCGATTGTCGGTATTACAACGGCGATCCTGATCCTGGATTTGTTGTATCCCTTGTTTGACCCGCGGGTGAGATATTACTAAAGAGGTTGGTTCTATGAAAGTCCTCAGAGACCTATTCAGAGATTATCGCTTTTGCTTCAGTTTCATCGTCCTTGTGATCATCTTGATCTTGGCGTTCCTGTCCAACTTTTCGCCTTACGACCCCACTTTATGGAATGTGGTCCCGAGAGATTTGAAGCCGTCGGCTGAATACCTGCTGGGCACCGATTCGAACGGGCAGGACATCTTTTGGCAGGCCACGTTTGCGGTACGCAATTCCTTGATCATCTCCCTCATCGCCGGATTGGTTTCCAGGGTAATCGCCATTCTGGTTGGCATGGTCGCCGGATACACCGGCGGCACAACCGACCGGGTGCTGATGTTTATCGGCGACAGCCTGCTGGTGATCCCACTCTTTCTCATTATGGTGATGTTAGCCATGATGGTGCGCAAGTTTATGAACCTGGCGGTTTTGGGATTGTTGCTGTCCTTCTTCGGTTGGGCATGGGATGCACGCCTGATTCGCTCGGTGATCTTGAGTTTACGTGAGCGAGAGTTCACCAAGACGGCCATCCTTTCTGGTGCCAGCACCGTCAAACTGGTCTTGAACGAATACATGCCCTTTGCCATGCCGTTGATCTTCTCAACCTTGATCAATAACATCGCCTGGGCGATTGGGTTGGAGATCACCCTGGCATTCCTGGGATTGGTCAATCTCAATATCCCCACCCTGGGCACGATGCTGAACTGGGCGCTCTTCTACCAATCTATTCTGTTGGGCCGCTGGTGGTGGGTCCTGACCCCGGTGGGACTATCCATTTTCCTGTTTATCGCCCTTTACTGGCTCTCCGTCAGTATCAGTGAGTATCTCGATCCCAGAACGCGCATTCAGCGCGTCGGGGCGTCGTGAGGTTGCCGTGAACGACTCTATTCCAGGTATTGAAAAAGTGAATGCGCCCGTCTTGCGCACCGAAAAACTGAAAGCCTTCTATGTGCTGGATGTGCACGGAACCCAAAAGATTGTGAAAGCGGTCAACGAGGTGGATCTCGAGATTCGTGAGAACGAAGTCTATGGGATCGCTGGGGAAAGCGGCTGCGGGAAAACGACCCTGCTGAAGACGCTTTTCGCAGCGATTGAACCGCCGCTGCGTTTGATGGGCGGCAAAATTTACTATCACTGGTACGGTGGGGATGTGGATAACCGTCTCTTGAGCAAGGATGGCAGCGAAATCGAGGTTACCGCGCTTAGCCCCGCCAGGAAACGCAGATTGCGCCTCGAATTCGTGTCTTACGTGCCACAAGGTTCTATGAGCGTGCTCAACCCGGTGACCAAAGTCAAAGACACTTTCCAGGATTTCATCTTCAGTCATGTCAGTGGCAAGAGCCGCAAAGAAGCGATGGCTCTCGCTGAAAGCCATATTGTTGAGTTGGGGTTGCCCCACAATATCCTGAACGCCTATCCCCATCAATTATCAGGCGGGATGCGCCAACGGGTGACGATAGCCCTGGCAACGCTCCTGAAACCGCGCATTATCATCGCCGACGAACCGACCACTGCCCTCGACGTGGTTGTCCAGCGCGGGGTTGTGCAGCTTCTGAAACAAGTTCAGGAAAAACTGAAAAATACCATTATCCTGGTCACCCACGATATGGGCGTTCACGCCAATATCGCCGACCGGATTGGGATTATGTATGCCGGGAAGATCGTGGAAGAGGCGACGACGGAGATCATCTTCGAGTCGCCCCATCACCCTTACACCCAGTATTTGATCAACTCACTACCCAGGTTTGGCGACAAGACCACCCGCGAGAGCGTGCCCGGCAGCCCCCCTTCGTTGGCAAATCTGCCCCCGGGTTGCCCCTTCCACCCGCGCTGCCCTCATGTGATGGATATTTGCACGAAACAAATGCCGGCCTTAATCAATCTGGATACCAACCACAAAGTAGCTTGTTGGTTGGGGCGACCTGCTGTGTTAGAAGAAGGTGGATAGCATGGATACATCACCACAAACTGAAACCGCTTTGCTTGAAATCAACCGCCTGACCAAGGTTTACTCCCTGGGCAACCTGCTCTCGCGCATCAAGCTTACCGCGACAGACGATGTGACGTTCTTTGTGAAACCGGCTGAAATCTTTGCCCTGGCCGGGGAAAGTGGCTGTGGCAAAACAACCACCGCCAAGATCATCATGGGGTTCGAGGAGCCAACCTCCGGTGACATCGTTCACAGCGGGAAAAAGGAAGCGAAAAATGAAAAGGTATGGATCACCGAAGGCATCCAGGCCATTTTCCAGGACCCTTTCGCCACCTTCAACCCCTTGCGCACCGTGGATCGCTATTTTTTCGAGACCGTTTACAACTACAAGCTGGCGAAAGATAAAACAGAAGCGATCAACCTCATTGACGATAAATTGCGGGCGGTCGGCCTGACGTATGAAGAATTTGCTGGCAAGTATCCCAATGAATTTTCCGGCGGGCAGCTCCAGCGAATTTCGATTGCGCGCGCCTTGCTCACCAACCCATCGCTCATCATTGCCGATGAACCCGTCTCGATGGTGGATGCATCCTTGCGAATGTCCATCGTAAACCTGTTCAAAAAGCTGCGCGATGAACTGGGCGTGAGCGTGCTTTACATCACCCACGATCTGGCAACGGCCTATTACGTCAGCGACCGTATCGCCATCATGTTCCGCGGCAATATCGTCGAAATGGGCCCGGTCGAAGACGTGTTGACGAACCCGAAGCACCCTTACACCCGCCTGCTGCGTGAATCGATCCCTGAAGCAGACCCCAAGAGACGCTGGAAAACCCACATCAGCCTGACCGAGTTGGAGCATGAAGAATACCTGCGTCAAGGCTGCAAGTTTGCCGGGAGATGCCCGGATGTGATGGAAATCTGCAAAGGGGAAGTGCCTGCCGATCTCGTCATTGACAAGGTGCTCGTCAAGTGCCATCTGTTCAGCGGAGCAACCGACGATTCGGCGAGTAAAGTGATGGGGTAAGTAAATACCTGGCAAGCGTTCAGCCCCTCATATCTCCCGAAAAGGGAGATATGAGGGGCTGAACGCTTGCGAATTTTATAGGCTGCAATGACATCACGCACCTGGGAGAAAAGAAACGAGAGGAAAATATGCTCATCAACTTGAACTTCAGCCAAGATGGACAACCCATTACCCCCTTCTGGCGCGTTTGCGTGGGCGGCGGGCGGGTGGGCGAGGCGCTGCGCGCCGATTTTCAGAAACACCTGGAACTGGTGCAGCGCGAAATGCCCTTCCAATACATCCGCATGCACGGGCTGTTCCATGAAGACATGATGGTCTACCGCGAAGAGAAAGGCCAGCCCATCGTCAACTGGCAATATGTTGACCTGGTCTACGACCACTGGCTTTCCATTGGAATTCGACCGTTCGTTGAGTTGGGCTTCATGCCCTACGACATGGCCAGCGGCGATGAAACGGTCTTCTGGTGGAAGGGTAATATCACCCCGCCCAAAGATTATGCCCGCTGGGATTGGTTCATCGAGCAGTTCATCCGCCACATCATCGAGCGCTACGGGCTGGAAGAAGTGCGCCGCTGGTATTTCGAGGTATGGAACGAACCGGGGCTGAAATTTTTCTGGAAAGATGCCGATTTCGCCGCCTACATGAAACTCTACGAGCATACCACCCGCACCATCAAGCGTGTGGATGCCCAACTGCGCGTGGGTGGGCCGGCCAGCCACGGCTTTGGCGACCACGTGGGCGAGCCGCCCTGGGGCCGCGAATTCCTGGCGGCCTGCGCCGAACGCAACCTGCCGCTCGATTTCTTCTCCACCCACCCTTACCCCACCTTCTACCCATTTGACCCGGAAGGCAACGGTTACATGACCTGGGACGGCCCCGACCGCCTGCTGGTGGATGCGCGCGGCTGCGAAAAGATTCTGCTCGAATCCGCCTTCCCCAACATCGAGCGCCACTACACCGAGTGGAGTTCCAGCCCCAGCCCGCGCGACGCCGTGCATGACACAGCCTTCCTGACCGCCTTCCTCGTGGATAACAACTGGCGGGCGCGCGGCCTGATGGATTCGCTCTCGTTCTGGGTGGTCAGCGACATTTTTGAAGAATGCCGTGTCGGTGATATCCCCTTCCACGGCGGCTTTGGGCTGGTCAACGTGCAGGGGTTGAAAAAGCCCTCCTACCACGGCTACTGGTTCCTTTCCCGGTTAGGGGAGGAAGTCCTGGCCGAAGGCGATGGCTACGCCGTCACGCGCCGCGCCGATGGCACGATTGCCATCCTGTTGTGGAACTACTGCCACTACCGCGACGACGCCAACGACAGCCGCCTGCTGGCCGCCGCCAAACCGACCGAAATCTACGACCTGTTCGCCGTCAAGCCGCCGCGCCACTTTCAACTGAAGGTGGATGGCGTGGGAACCGCCGCGCGCGTGCAAATCACCCGTTTCGACCGTCAGCACGGCAGCGTCTACGACGCCTGGGCGGCGATGGGTGCGCCACATCACATCCTCCCCGCTGACCTGGCAGTGCTGCGCCGCCAGATGGAACTGGATGTAACCGCCGAACGCATCGCCACGCCGGGCGGCAGTCTCGAATGGGCCGCCAGCGTCGAACCGTTTGGTGTGACGCTCGTGGAGATCAGCCCGGCGGATTTGAGAGCATCCTGATCCATACACTTCAAAAATCAAGAGGGTTTGAGATGACAAAAAAGATCGAAATACCCGTTTCAGGAAAACCCTTCAAAAATAATGCCGCCTATTGCGTTGGAACCGGACGGATGGGGCTGGCCCTCCAGAAGGAATACACCGATCATTTGAAAATTGTTCAGGAGGCCATCCATTTTCGGTATATTCGCGGGCATGGATTGTTCTGCGATGACGTCGGCATTTATCGCGAATATGAAATGGACGGAAAAACTTCCACGTTTTACAACTTCACCTACCTGGATCGCATCATGGACTCCTACCTGGAACACGGCATCCGGCCGTTTCTGGAGTTGGGGTTCATGCCCGAGAAGCTGAAAACCGGTGACCAGACGGTCTTCTACTGGAAAGGCAATGTCACGCCGCCATCCTCCTACGAAAAATGGGCAGACCTGATCCAGAACACCCTATCCCATCTCATCGAGCGCTATGGTCGAGACGAAGTGATTACCTGGCCGATTGAAGTCTGGAACGAGCCCAATATCCCCTTCTGGGCAGGCTCGATGGAAGAATACTTCAAGCTGTATGATGTGTCCGCCGAGGCGGTCAAGCAAGTGGATCGGCGCATTCAGGTTGGAGGGCCGGCCATTTGCGGGGTTGAAACCGAAAAATGGCTGCGCGCCTTCTTCGAACACTGCATTCAAAACCATTCGCCGCTAGATTTTGTAACGCGCCACTGTTACACCGCTAATTCGCCCACCCTGCGCGGGCATTATTTCCACCATACACTGAACGAGCCTACTTACATGATTGAGGAGTTGAAAGAAACCCGCAAGTATATGGCTGATTACCCGGCGATTGCCAATTTGCCGCTGCATATCACCGAGTTTAACAGCTCCTACATGCCCATTTGCCCGGTGCACGATACCGATTTCCATGCGCCCTATATCGCCCGCATCCTCAGCGAGGCCGGAGAGTATGCCGATTCCTACTCTTACTGGACATTCAGTGATGTATTTGAAGAGGCTGATGTGCCAAAATCCGTGTTTCATGGCGGTTTCGGCCTGGTGACGTTGAACAGCATCAAAAAGCCGACTTTCTACGCTTTCGAGTTCTTCGCTCAGGCTGGCAAGGAATTGCTTTATCGCGACGATCATCTTATTGTCACCAAAGATGATGGTAAATATGTGATCATTGGATGGAACTGGCATGATATGCGTGATCACCAACTATCTCCTGATGAAACTTACACGCTGGCGTTGCCTTCGTTGGGGCAACAGGCATTGCTGTTAAAAAAGGATGTTGGCGGCGCTCATGCCAATCCCTTGCAAACCTGGAGCAACCTGGGCAAGCCGCGCAGCCTCAACAAAGCGCAGTTGAAACTATTGCAGGCCTCTGCCGAACCCTGCCAGACCGACGCTAAACTGTTCGAGCAAAATGGAATGTACGAAGTGGCCCTGACAATCCCCTGCAACCACCTGTGTATGCTTGAAATCACGCCGGTGGATGATCAAACGGATACCTATCCTGGCTATGATCCCGTAGAATTTTACGGATTAAAGTAACGCTACTCACAAAGAAAGGAAATTCTATGCTCCCTCACTGGACACAACATGATTTAGTGGTCAATGGCATCCGGCTGCACTATACCCGCACCGGCAATGGTGAGAAACGCCCCCTGGTGTTGGTTCACGGCTTTTCAGACAACGGCCTGTGCTGGACGCCCGTGGCGCGTGAACTAGAGGCTGATTACGATGTGATCATGCCCGATATGCGCGCGCACGGCCTTTCGGAACGCGTGCAACTCGGCGATAAAGTGGACATGGCCGCCGATGCGGCTGAACTCATCCGCTCCCTGGGCCTGAATCGCCCTATCGTCTGCGGCCACTCGATGGGTGCGATGGTCACTTACCAGATTGGGGTGCGAT
>CAZSFD010000005.1:12214-87445 GCA_964606085.1 uncultured Anaerolineaceae bacterium | reverse complement strand
ACTGGCCAGCGCCCTGGTTTTGGAAGACCCGCCCTGGTGGCTTTCCCGCCCCACCCCCCCGCCCGGCGAACCGGTCGAAAACCCCTTCGCCAAATGGCTGAAAAGCCTGGCCAACCAAACCGTGGATGACCTGCTGGTGGGCTATCGCAAGGATCATCCCACCTGGCCCGAAGAACTACTGCGCCCGATGTGCGAGTCCAAGAAGCAGCTCGATACCACCATTGCAGACATCATGACGCCCAAGATGCACGCGCAAGAAACACCCTGGTTGGTCACGCTCCCCAACATCACCCTCCCCATGCTGGTCTTCGTTGGCAACCCGGAACTCGGCGGGATCGTGACCCCTGAAGCCGTGGCTAAGGCCCGCGAGTTGAACCCTGGCGTGAACTTTGTGGTCATCCCCGATGTGGGTCACTTGATCCGGTTCGACCGCTATGACGCCTTCATGGATGCCTTACGGGCTTTTCTGAAGCAACTTCTATAGGTTCTGCATCGCATAGCTTCCTCGCCTGGGCTCTCCCCTTGAGCATTGCTTGAACTGTCACCCCCAATCCTTGATGGAAATTGAGCAGCGAGTCTAAAAAATCTGGCATAGGAGAAACCCCTATGCCAGATTTTTTATGGCACGCCTACCAGGGCAAACGCACGCTGCTGACGCCCTACCCCATCGCATTCTCAAACTGGGCGTTATACAGTTCCGCATAGAAGCCCTTCTTCGCCAGCAGCTTCTCATGCTTGCCCTGCTCCACGATGTCGCCGTCTTTCATCACCAAAATCCAGTCGGCGTCGCGGATGGTGGATAGGCGGTGGGCGATGATGAAACTCGTCCGGCCTTCCATCAGCTTGGCCATCGCTCGCTGGATCAGCACCTCGGTGCGCGTGTCTACCGAGCTGGTGGCCTCGTCGAGGATCAGGATCGTCGGGTCGGTGAGGATGGCGCGGGCGATGGTGAGCAGTTGCTTCTGGCCCTGTGAGACGTTGGAGGCTTCCTCGTTGAGGACGAAGTTGTAGCCGTCGGGCAGCGTGCGCACGAAGTGATCCACATGGGCGGCGCGGGCGGCCTCGTATACTTCTTCGTCGGAGGCGTTTTCGCGGCCGTAGCGGATGTTTTCCATGATCGTGCCGTTGAATAGCCAGGTATCTTGCAGCACCATGCCGAACATACAGCGCAGGTCGCCGCGGCTGAAATCCTGGATGTTCTGGCCGTCGAAGGTGATCGCCCCGCTGTTCACGTCGTAGAAGCGCATCAGCAGCTTGACCATGGTGGTTTTGCCCGCGCCCGTCGGGCCGACGATGGCGATCTTCTGGCCTGGCTCGGCGTAGAAGGTGAAATCGTTGATGATGATCTTCTCAGGATTGTAGCCAAAGTGAACGTTCTTGAAATCCACGCGGCCTTCGAGAGTCGTGGGCCGGGCGGGTTCGGCGGGGTCGGGTGTTTCCTCGGCCTCGGCCAGGAACTCGAAGACACGCTCGGCTGCCGCGGCCGTCTGCTGCAGGGTGTTCGAGATATTGGCGATCTGCATGATCGGCTCGGTGAACGAGCGCACATATTGGATGAACGCCTGGATGTCGCCGACGGTGATCGCTTTCTGCACCGCCAGGTAGCCGCCCAAAATGGCGATGCCCACGTAACCGATGTTGCCGACGAAGTTCATGATCGGGAACATCAGCCCGGTCAGGAATTGCGCTTTCCAGGCCGAGTTGTAGAGCGTGTTGTTGAGGCCATCGAAGGTTGCCACGCTGTCGGCTTCGCCATTGAACGCTTTCATCACGATATGCGCACCGTACATTTCTTCCACGTGGCCGTTGACGTGGCCGAGGGTATCTTGCTGTAATTTGAAATACTTCTGCGACTGCCCGATGATCACGCCGATCACCACCATCGAGAGCGGCACGATCAACAGCGCCACCAGCGTCATCTGCCAGCTAATCGTCAGCATCATGATCAGCACGCCCACCACCGTCACCACCGAAGTGATGATCTGCGAAAGGCTCTGGCTGAGCGTCTGATTGACGGTATCCACGTCGTTGGTAATGCGCGAGAGCACTTCGCCGTGGCTGGTGCCGTCGAAATACTTGAGCGGCATGCGGTTGATCTTGGCGGCGATGTCGCGGCGGAAGCGGTAGGTGATGTCGGCGGCGATGCTGGCCATGATCCAGCCCTGCACCAGGTTGAACAGCGCCGAGACGAGGTACAGCCCCAGCACGGTGAGAATGATGCGCCCGATGGCGTCGAAATCAATCCCCTCGCCGCTGCCGCTGATCTGGGCCATCACGCCCTCGAACAGCTTGGTGGTGGCCTGGCCCAAAATCTTCGGCCCGGCGATGGCAAAGATGGTCGAGCCGATAGCGATCAAGATGACAATGGCGATGTAGATTTTGTACGCGCCCAGGTATTGCAGCAAATTGCGCATCGTCCCTTTGAAATCGCGCGCTTTTTCGCCTTTCATCATCGCCATGGGTCCGCCGCGCCCAAAACCTGCTGGCCGTGCCCCGGCCGCAGGGGGTCTGCGATTGGAAGAACTGCCAGCGTGCATCATGCTAACTCCTCCTTGCTCAACTGCGAGAAGGCGATTTCGCGGTACGTTTCGCAATTCTCCAGCAGTTCTTTGTGTTTGCCTTTGCCGACCACCTGGCCCTCATCGAGGACGATAATCTGATCGGCATTTTTGATCGTTGCCACGCGCTGCGTGACGATGATGACGGTGCTGTCGCCAGTCTTTTCTTTCAGCGCCCGGCGCAAAGCAGCATCGGTTTTGTAGTCGAGGGCCGAAAAGCTGTCGTCGAAGATGTAGATTGGCGGCTTTTTGACCAGCGCCCGCGCAATCGCCAGGCGCTGCTTCTGCCCGCCGGAGACGTTCATGCCGCCCTGGGCGATCTCCGTGGCCATGCCTTCAGGCTTGGACTCGATAAATTCCATCGCCTGGGCGATTTCGGCGGCCTGGCGCAGCGCCTCGGGGCCGGCGTTTTTGTCGGCATAGCGCAGGTTGCTCGCAATCGTGCCGGTGAAGAGCAGCCCTTTTTGCGGGATGTAGCCGATTTTGTCGCGCAGGTCGGCCTGTTTCAACTGGCGCACGTCCACGCCGTCCACCAGAACCGCTCCGCCGGTCACGTCGTAGAAACGCGGGATCAGATTGATGACGGTGGATTTGCCGCAGCCGGTGGAGCCGATGATGGCCGTGGTCTGCCCCGGCTCGGCGGTGAAGTTGATGCTGCACAGCACGTCTTCCTCCGCCCCCGGATAGCGGAAGTTGACGTTGCGGAACTCGACCCGCCCGGCAAAGGGTTGGGGGAATTGCGCCGGGGCTGCGGGGTCGTGAATCGCCAGCGGGGTTTCGAGTACATCGGCGATGCGGTCGCCGGAAACGGCGGCGCGCGGCAGGAAAATGAACATCATCGAGAGCATCAGAAACGAGAAAGCGATCTGCATGGCGTACTGCATGAAGGCCATCATATCGCCCACCTGCATATTCGCTTCGGCCACCTGGTGCGACCCCACCCAGATGATCACCAGCGCCAGGCCGTTCATGATCAGCATCATGATCGGGAAGACTGTGGCCATGACGCGCGCCACGAACAGGCCGTTTTGGGTCAGGTCGCGGTTGGCCTTGTCGAAGCGGGTGGTCTCGAAGGACTGCTTGTTGAAGGCGCGGATCACCATCATGCCCGAGAGATTTTCGCGCGCCACCAGGTTGAGCCGGTCAATCAACGACTGGATGATGCGGAACTTGGGCAGGGCGATGGCGAAAACGGTGATGATCAACGTCAGCAGGGCCAGCACCGCCGCGGCGATGATCCACCACATCGAAGCCCCCGCCCCCAGGGCGCGGATGATGCCGCCGATGCCAATGATGGGGGCAAAGAAGACCATGCGCTGAATCATGAATGTGACCATTTGCACCTGGGTCACGTCGTTGGTCGAGCGCGTGATCAGCGAGGCGGTAGAAAATTTATCAAACTCGGCGCTGGAGAAACTCTCCACCTTGCGGAACACGTCGCGGCGGATATCGCGCGCCACGCCGGCCGCCGTGCGAGCGGCGAGGAAGCCCGAAGAGACCATGGCCGCCCCGCCGATCAGCGAGATCAGCAGCATCAGGCCGCCCACGCGCAAGATGTAATCCTGCTGCATCTGGCCCGCATCCACGCCCAGGGCTTCATATTCAGCCCGCACAGCCGGCACAGCCATCTGGTTGAGCATTTTCTCGTCCATATCGGCAAAGCCGGCGTCCATTTGGGCGGTCATCTGGGCGAGTTGGGCAGCGGGCATTTGGGCCAGCATGTCGAACACATCAACGCCGGGCGGCAGCTTCGAGAGATCGAAGCCCCCGCCGAAGGCAGCCGCCTTGCTGGGGTCAGCCAGAGCCTGCTCGAGGCCGTAGACCGCCAGCAGCGGTTTCACCAGCGCCGCTTGCAGCGCGGCAAGATCGGGCTGATCAGCCAGCACGTAGATCGGTTCTTTGGCGAGGGCGGGGTATTCGGCCAGGTATCGCTCGTAGTCCACCGAATCGGATGTGATCAGCGTGTAAGAAGCGGTGATCAGCGATTTGTCGCTGGCGAAGAGCAGCAGGCGTTCCATCTGGCTCTGGCGGATGGCCTGCGGCACGGGGCTTTCGACGCCGCCCTGCTGGATGCCGTTGGTGACGATCTTCGAGAGATAGTCTGGCAGGGCCAGGTCAGCGTTGGCCTGCACGAACAGGAAGACGATGTTGAGCAGGATCAGGACGAGGTAGGGTTTGGTGTAACGGAGGAGACGGAGCATGGGAGTCCTTTGGAATTGCTGATTGTGGATTGCTGAATGCTGATTATAAAACCCCAATCAGAAATCAACCTTCAGAAATTAATTGTTCGCTCACCTCCCACAACCGCTGCTGCTGGGCTTCGTCATACGAAATTGCCGCGGAGGGGACGTTGCGCTGCTGGTCGTCGAAGTATTGGCCGGTGACGCCCTCGACATCGGGCGAGGTTGCCAGGTAAATCGAGGTGCGTGCGCCTTGTTCAGGGGTGACGGTCATCGGTTTCATCAGGGAGAATATCAGGCGATAGATTGCGCCGTTGTTCTTGCCGAAATCGGAGCCGACGAAACCGGGGTGCAGGCAGTTGGCGGTCACGCCGGTTCCTTGCAGCCGCCGCGCCAACTCGTAGGTGAACATCACGTTGGCAAGTTTGCTCTGGCTGTAAGCGGCCCAATTGCTGTAACGGCGTTCGGCCTGCAAATCGTCAAAGTTGATCTTACCGCCAAAATTGGCCCCTGACGAGACATTTACAATGCGCGCTGGGGCACTATTTTCGACCACATCCAGCAGCAGGTTGGTCAGCAAAAAGTAGCTCAGGTGGTTGAGGGCGAAGGTCATTTCCAGGCCATCAATGGTCACCTGGCGTTTCAAGAAGAAGCTGCCAGCGTTGTTGACCAGGATGTGCAGGCGGTCATACTTGGCCTTGAATTGCCCGGCCAATTGGCGGATTTGCGCCTGCGACGAGAGATCAGCCAGCAGGTATTCTACGCGGTCATTGCCGGTTTCCTGGCGGATTTGGGCAGCTACGGCGGCGCTCTTGGCGGGATTGCGGCCCACGCCAACGACCGTCGCTCCCATACGGGCCAGTTCACGGGCGGTGACGAGGCCAATGCCGGCGGTCGCGCCGGTGACGAGGGCGGTTTTGGAGGAGAGGTTCATAAAAATCTCTGCTGACATCGCTCTGCGGTGTCAGGCTTGCGTGACGCCCCGCGTCAAGGCGACACAGAGCGTGTGAGGTCTATTGACACCGCGGAGCGGTGTCAATAGCTGTATGAAAACACTTGATATATCACGTTTCACGTCACCGGTCGAAAGCGCACAAAACGCCGCGTTTCGAGCGCCTTCTGTAGCTCGGCTTCACTCGCATCGGCGGGGATGCCAAAAAGCCGGGCGAAGTTCGCCACGCGTTCGCGGCGGTAGAGGGCGAAGATGCGCTGGCGTTCGGCGGGGTCGGTGACTGCTTCGGCTGTGGCGCGTACGGGCCGGCCTTTGATCTCCAGCGTCACTTCGGCGGCGTTGAGGGCGTTGCGATACCAGTTGGAGGGGTTCTGCCCGTTGGTCAGAGCCAGGATGGCTTCTCCATCAGGCAGGTAGCCGATGGGCGTGGCGTATTTTTTGCCGCTCTTGCGCCCGGTCACATGGATGACCATGATCTCTTCGCCCATTTTGCCCATCCAGTTACGGCGCAGCAAAAAGGCCTGAAATTGCATCATCGCTTTGGCGAAGGCGGGGATTTGTGGGGGGCGTGATTTTGACATAATAACTCCCAATGAACCGATAACGGCGTTCGTCGGTCGAGCTTGTCGAGACCTGGTTTCGACAGGCTCAACCAGCGAGGATCGTTTACTCCAGGTATACACGCACTTTCTTGAGCGAGTATACGGGGACAAATGGAAACAACACCGGCACGAGACATACATATTCCTGGTATTCTTCCAGGTGGCCGTAGCGCTCTCCCTGGGAAAACTCCAGCCGCTTGGTCGAACCGATCATGATCAGGATAATGCAGATCACGCCGATCAGACTGATGATCCCTTCGACGATATTCGTGTAAAACGCCAGGCTCATCGCCCAACTGCCCAACCACACCATGATCTCGCCCAGGTAATTGGGATAGCGCACCCAGCGATATAGCCCGGTATTGATGAAGCCGCGTGGGTTCTTCTTCTTAAAAGCCGATTTTTGCTGATCGGCCACGGCCTCGATCACCAGCCCACCAGCCATGATTGTTAACCCAACAATCTGTACCAGGGTAGAGCTGCCAAACGAGACTTGTGGGGCATGATACACGCTGAACAACGCTGGAGAGTACATCGCCACATAAAGCAGCGAAACACCTACCCAAATAAAGAACTTGCCTTTGAAGTCGGCCTTGTATTCTTGTTCGGTATTGGCCTTCACTTGCTGAAAGGAGGTGGCAAACTCGCGCCGCACCAGGAAAATCCCCAGGCGCAGACCCCATAAAGCCAGCAGCATATTCTGGGCAATGTTGAAGAAGTTAAGCTGGTCGCGCAGCGTCGCCATGATGATGGCCGCCATACCCACAATCGAAAACGCGTAACCAATGCTGATGAAATAAACCAACCGATAAAAGCCGATGGCTGAAATTACCAATGCCAGGGCAAACAAACCCGCCAGTATGCTCCACGGCGTGGAGGCGGCTTGAGCGATGAAACCGGTAAGCACGTTCATATCAATGGTTGCCTTTCTTGTTCGTATTAATCTTCAAATGCAGGTTGAACCGTCTGCACGTTCACTTTCATGCTATCAGGGGTGCGCCCGGTCAGGCGGGAGAGCGCCTCGCGCAGCAAACCGCGCACCATCACGGCCGGCGTCAGCACATGCACTTCCAGGCCAGTTTTGCCATCGGTGGCGGGGGAGGCCAGCCAAAGGGCTTTGTGGGCGGGGATTTCAGGGGCGTGACCCCACATCCGTGTTACCACTTCGAGCGCCTTCACCTGATCTTCGTAACCGGCCAACGCCCGCACCTGCGAGAGCATTTCCGTCGTCACCAGGCCGGGGTTAAAGGCAAAAATACCGACGCCGCTTTTTTTATATTCTTGGGCCAATGCCAGCGTAAAACTGCGCACCCACGCTTTGCTGGGCGCATAATGGTTTTGCAGCGGCACCGGGCGGCGATCGCCATGCCCCAGAAGGTTTATCAACTTACCACGTTTTTGCGGCAGAAAATAACGCAAGGCCACCACCGAACCATGATACGTGCCGTGAATGTTGGTCTGGGTCGTTTGGACGAAATTTTCATAGGGCGTATGCGCCGTAGGGCCATACATCCCGGCCAACCCGGCATTGTTCACCCAAATATCCAGCCGCCCAAAAGTTGAGATGGCATGAAGCGCCACCGCTTCCACCTGAGCCAGGTCGGCCACGTCACATGCCATGCCGGTGGCCCGCACGCCCTGGCTTTGCAGCAGACTCACCGCCGCCTCCACCGAGCGCTCTGATCGCGAAGCCACCACCACCGCCGCCCCTGCACGGCCATACGCCTGGGCAATCCCCAATCCCAACCCACGCGTCCCCCCCGTAATCACCGCCACTTTATCTTGCAACAAATTACCCATCCGTAAACCTCCAAACTTTGACCTTTGACTCTTCAACAATCTCAGAGCAAACTTTACCACCTGCTACTTGCTCTCTGCCACCTGCTCCAATTCCCTCGCCGCCTGAGTCAGCAGCATCAACGTCTCGCCAATTTGGGCCTGCTGTTCGTAGGTGAAAGTAGCCACCAGTTCTTCCAGCCAGCAACGCCGCGAATCGACCCCCCGCTCAACCAGTTCGTGACCTTTGGTTGTCAGCGTAAGCTGCTTGGCGCGCCGGTCATCGGGGCTTTCCACCCGTTCGATCAGGCCCATTTGAAACAGGCGATCCACCATCTGGCTGGCAGCGGCATTCGAGATGCCCGTATGCTCGCCAATCTCCGAAACGCCGCACGCCCCGCCATAATGCAGCTTCATCAGCGCGTTAACTTGCGATGGGGAAAGGCCGTTGTCGTCCATAAAGCGCTTGAAATCGCGCATCGAACGACGCATAAAAACTTCGGTCCATTCATGAAGGATAGCAGTTAATGGTTTCATATAAAATAAAATTACATCTTTTTATTATTTAAGTAATCCGAAATATATCAGCGACAAAAATATCTGTCAAGCGAATATAGAAAAATCTCATCCAGCCTTCATCATTTCGCACCTGCGCGTGATACAATGCGAAAACTTGGGCTTGACCTGGAAAACACCGTTTTGCAAGTCAGGGGGAAACCCAAAGAAATCATCTGATGAGGAGCATGTTGTGAAATCGTATAAACCCCTGGCCTGGCTGGGAACAGCCATATTGTTGATCGGACTGCTGGCCGCCTGCGCGCCCGCCGTCCCCACGCTTACCCCCACGCCCCTGCCTACCGAAACCCCCGCCATCATTGATACCCTGGCCCTGCCCACCACCGCGCCGATCACCCTCGAGGGCGCCACAACGACCGACAGCGGCCTGCAATACCTCGAACTGGTCGCTGGCAGTGGCACAACGCCCCGGGCAGGCAACCTCGTCACCATGCACTATACCGCCTCGCTGCCCGATGGTACAGAACTTTTCAGCACCTACACCCAAAATCAACCGGCCACGGTCGTTTGGGGGCGCGGCAATCTGCTGCCGGGTTGGGAAGAAGGCGTTGGGCTGATGAAAGCCGGCGGCAAGACCAGGTTCATTCTACCGCCCGAACTGGCCTTTGGCGCAGAAGGCAACGGCATGATCCCGGCCAACACCCAACTGATCATGGAAATTGAACTGATTGCGATCAGTGAAGCCCCCACCCCCTCCACCATCACCGCAGCGCAACTGACGACCACCGCCAGCGGCCTGCAATATGCCGACCTCACCATTGGCGAAGGCAGCGAAGCGATTTCGCGCGCCACCGTCACCACCGGCTTTACTGTGTGGGTCAAAGGCGAGGGCGAAGATACCTTCATTGCCTCGTCAGAAAATAATCAACCTATGACTTTTGTGGTCGGGAAAATGGACACGGTTTTCCCCGGTTGGGATGAAGGCGTAACTGGCATGAAAGTGGGCGGCAAACGCTATTTGCTCATTCCCCCCGACCTGGGCCTCGGCGCGCAGGGCGGCGGCCAGATTCCCGCCAATGCCACCCTGATCATGGAAATCACCCTCATTGAAGTGGTCGAACCGCGCCTGCCCACCCAAATTGATGAAAAAGATTACCTCACCACCGAGAGCGGCCTGAAATACTACGACATCCAGGTCGGCACGGGCGTCACACCCACCGTCGGCCAGACGGTTGTCGTCCATTACACCGGCTGGCTGGTGGATGGCACACAATTCGATAGCTCGCTCGACCGCGGCCAACCCTTCGAGTTCGCCCTGGGCCAGGGAGCGGTCATCGCCGGTTGGGACGAGGGCCTGGCAACGATGAAGGTGGGCGGTAAACGTCAACTGCTGATCCCACCCGATTTGGGATATGGCGCTTCAGGCGCGGGAGCATCCATCCCGCCCAATGCCACCCTCATTTTTGAAGTGGAACTGCTCGAAATCAAGTAAGCAACGGGCTATCGTTACTCAACAAAAAGCCCCCGGAAATCCGGGGGCTTTTTCATCCGCGATATGGAACGACACTGTCCACCGCCTCCAAATTCAGCGGCCCATAAAGATGCGGGAAATACTGCAAAAAATCGGCTTCGTAATCGGACGCTTCATAGCGGAGTTCGTGGGCCAGGCGGTCAGGCTTGACCCACAGCAGCAGCTTATCTGGCACGTCGCGATAAAAGGCATTCGCCACCTGATCGATCTGATCGGGACGAGAAAAATGGATGAAACCGCTGGTCTCCAGCGACGAGGCGCGATACTCGCCCTGCGCCTGGGCAGCCAGCCACGCCTCGCGTTGGCACAGGTGGACAATCGGCTGGCGCAGGTAATCGGGCCGCGTGAGGCCCATATTCCACTCATCGAGCAGTTCGCCGCGCTTGCGCACCGACAGGCGGCGGGTGCCTTCGAGCAGAAAGCCGCACTTCTCGAAAATGCGGCGGCTGGCCTGGTTGCCCACGAAAATCTCGGCTTCGATTTTTTCCAAACCCAATTTGAAAAACCCATAGGCCGTGATCTGCTGCACCGCCTGCGAGCCGATGCCCAGGCCATGAAAAGGCTTGCCAATCCACAAGCCAATATCGCCGCGCACCTCGTTGCGCGGGCGAATATCTATGCTCCCCACGGGTTGCTCATCGGCCCAAATGGTAAACAGGTGCGCCTGCCCTTGGGCAACCTGGGCAGCGCGTTTTACCAGCCCCTGGCGATATTCCTCCAACGATTCCGGCCCATCCCACAACAGCCAATCGGCCACCCCGGTCTGATAAACCAGCGGGAACAACTTCTCGGCATCTTGCGCCTGCACGGGCAATAATTTCACGTCCATCACACCACCTTCAACTTTAAACCTTCGAACAAAGTCACCACGCGCGCCAGCACGGCTTCTGCCACGGCATCTTTACCCATCAGCGGCAGCGTTTCCGCGCCTTCCATATCGAGCAGTGTCACCCGGTTGGTGTCCACGGCAAAACCGGCATCTGCGGCAGAAATATCGTTAGCCACAATCAAGTCGAGCTTCTTGGCCGCCAGTTTGTGCCGGGCGTTTTCGAGCAGCGCCTGGCTCTCGGCGGCAAAGCCCACCGTCACCAGGGGCAAGCCGGTTTGCGCCTTACGCCGGGCCACTTCGAGCAGAATATCGGGGTTGGCGGCCAGTTCGATGGTAGGCACACCAGCTTCTTTTTTGATTTTCTGCTCAGCCGGGGCTGCCGGGCGGAAATCGGCCACCGCCGCGGCCATTAGCAACGCATCGGCCGCGGCGGTTTCGGCCAGCACAGCGGCCAGCATCTCGGCAGCGGTTTGCACGTCCAGGCGGCGCGCGCCAACGGGGGTCGGCAGCGCCACCGGGCCAGCAATCAGCGTGACGGCTGCGCCCAGATCGAGGGCGGCCTGCGCCAACGCAAAGCCTTGCTTGCCCGAGGAGCGGTTAGCCACCACGCGCACCGGGTCAATCGGCTCCTGCGTGCCGCCGGCCGTCACCACCACCTTGCGCCCGGCCAGCGGGCCATTCTGTGCCAATATCTGCCGAATGTGGCCGAAGATTTCCACCGGTTCCACGAAACGCCCCAAACCGCTCAGCCCCGAGGCCATGCGCCCTTCCACCGGGCCGATGAAGGTCACGCCGCGGGCGCGCAACGCAGCGACATTGGCCTGCGTGGCCGGGTGGCCGTACATGCCTACGTCCATCGCCGGGGCAATCACTATCGGGCAAGGACGCTCCACCCGCCCGCCCGCCGAAAGCGCCGTGACCGAGAGCAGGTTGTCGGCGATGCCGTGAGCCAGCTTGGCCAGCGTATTGGCCGAACACGGGGCGATGATCAGCATGTCGGCGCTGTGACCCATGCCCACGTGTAGCACGTGCGCCTGGCCGCCCCACAGGTCGTCATCGCTATATGCCTTGCGCCCGGTCACAGATTGAAAGGTGAGCGGGGTGACGAAGGCTTCGGCAGCGCGGGTGAGAATGACATCTACCCGCGCGCCGGCCTGGGTCAACTTAGAGGCCAGTTCGGCGGCTTTGTAGGCAGCAATGGAGCCGGTGATGCCGAGGACGAGGTGTTTGTTGGCGAGAGGGTGTGACATACTGACCGGGTAACTAATCTATCCTGGCAGCAATACCAGTTAGCTGACTGGGCAAAAGAGCATACCACTCCGTCGCCTTCACCACATCCTCCAGGCGCACGCTATCCAGCACGGTGTGAGCGGTGGTTTCGTCGCCGGGAGCGAAGCCGATGCAGGGGATGCCCGCCCGGCCCGACCAGTAGTTGCCGTTGGTGGAAAAATCCCATTTGTTGGTGGGGGCGTCGGGCAGGCCGATCTGCGTGCGGGCTGCAATCCCGGCCTGGATCAGCGGGTGGTCTTCGGGGGTGGCCCAGGCGGGGAAGTATTTGTCCACAACCAGTTTGTAGCCGGTATAAGATGGTTCATCGTAAACCAGCAGTTCGGTGGTGATGCTGGCGCGCAGTTCGGGCGGGATGAGCGCCTGCACCTGAGCCAGGGCGGCTTCTTGCGTCTCACCGAAGGTCAGGCGGCGATCTACGAAGAGGACGGCTTCATTGGGGACGGCGTTGATCGAGGCCGTGGTCACTTTCATATCGGTGACGGTGATCTTGCCGTGGCCGAGGAAAGGGTCATCGCCAAGTTGCGGCTCCAGGTCGCGAATGCCAGCGATGACGCCCAGCAGCTTGTAAATGGCGTTCTCGCCCAGGTGATTGCTGGCGGCATGGGCCGATTTGCCCTTGGCGGTGATTTTGAATTCCACGCGCCCTTTCTGGCCGCGTGAAATTTGCATCCGGCTCGGTTCGCCGATGACGACATAATCAGGCCGCACAGCGGGGTCAATCTCGACGAACATTTTGGGGGCGATGCCATCGCACCACTCTTCCATGTTGCCGAAATACCAGGCCGTCCAGCCGTCGAGCAGGCCCAGGTCACGCGCGATCGCCAGGCCGTAGATCATGCCAGGGGTGCTGCCCTTTTCGTCGCAAGCGCCGCGGGCGTAGAGGACGCCATCTTCCACCTTGCCCTCGAATGGGTGCCATTCCCACTCTGCCGGGTCGCCAATTCCCACGGTATCAATGTGGGAATCGTAGACGATGGTGCGCGGCCCGCTGCCAATGCGCCCCAGGATGTTGCCCATGGGGTCAAAGCGTACTTCGTCGAAGCCGAGCTGGTGCATTTCGGCGGCGATGCGTTCGCCCACCGGCCCAATTTGCGAATCCATGCTGGGGATGGCGCAGATTTCACGCAAAAAGCGCACAATGGCGGAGCGATGCAGGGCGACTTTGTCTTGGATTGCCGTGCTTGTTGCGACCATTAAGCGACCACCTTGCGCACGATGTGGAATTTGAAATAGCCCGGCAGAAAATAGGAGTATGAATAGTCCACCACGCGCCCGCTGGTGTCGTAGAGTTGGGCGATGAAACGCAGCAACACATCGCCGCGTTGCAGGCCAAGGGCTTTGGCTTCGGTGGCCATGGCCGAGATGGCGGTCAACTCGGTGCGTGAGCTGCCGAGGGTGGGTGTGCCACGCCGCAGCAGTAAATCAAGCACCGAGCCGTGGAAATCGTGATCGAGTTCATCAGCGCTCAAGACATCTTCGGGCAAGATGTCAATCAGATAGGCCACCGGGCGCGCATCAGAGCGGATCACGCGGGCGACGCGGATCACCTGCGCTTCGCTTTCCAGGCCCAGGGCAGCCGCTTCTTCAGCCGTTGGCTGGCCTGAGGTGACGTGTAATTCACCCATGCTCACACGCAGGCCACTCCGTTCGGCCAGCGTCTCAATGCTTTCCAGCACTTCCAGCCCGGCATCCATCACCTTCGGCTGGATGATGATTGTCCCGGCGCCCTGGCGGCGGTAAAGCTGACCGCGCGCCTCGAAGATGCGCAGCGCCTCGCGCAGGGTGGCGCGGGCCACACCCATCTGCTTTGCCAATTCGGGTTCGGCAGGCAGTTTGTGACCTGGTTCGGCCTCGGTGATGATGCGTTTGAGGTCTTCGTACAAACGTTGTGAGGGAAATTCTTTTTTGGTCATTTTCTTTGCTCCTTAACTTGAATAAACCTTCAACCTTCCACTAACTTTTTCGCTGCTCGATGATGCGTTTCGATCAGGCGGCCAAGTTCTACGTTGACCAACTGCCCTTCTTGCACCACCGGCTTGCCGCCGACAAAGGTGTAATCGGCACGGACGGGGGCGCAGAAGAGGACGGCGGCCACGGGATCATGCAGTGCACCGGCATATTCCAGGCGGTTTAGCCGGATGGCGAAGAAATCGGCGCATTTGCCGGGTTCGAGTGCGCCGATGTCGCGGCGGCCCAGCACCGCTGCGCCGCCGCGCGTGGCCAGTTCAAGGGCCTGGCGGGCGGTCATCAATTTGCGGTTGGGGTCGTCGGAACGGGAAAAACCGGTGAGACCTTCTTGGAGCCGGGCCAGCAGCATGGCCTGGCGCGCCTCGGCCAGCAGGTGCGAGCCGTCGTTGCTGGCCGAGCCATCTACCCCCAGGCCCACGTTGACACCGGCGGTGAGCATCTGCGCAATGGGGGCGATGCCCGAAGCCAGGCGCATGTTCGAGGTGGGGCAGTGCGCCACGCCGCAACCCGTGCGCGCAAACTGACCAATTTCGGCTTCGTTGACGTACACCGAGTGAGCAAACCACACGTCTGGCCCAACCCAGTTGAGCAGATCCATGTATTCCACCGGGCGGTAGCCGAATTTTTGCCGGCAGAAGGTCTCTTCATCTTCGGTTTCGGCCAGGTGTGTGTGCAGGCGAACGCCGTATTCACGCGCCAGCGCGGCGCTCTGGCGCATCAGGTTGGCGGTGACGCTGAACGGCGAACAGGGGGCGAGGACGATCTGGGTCAGCGCACCGGGGTTGGGATCGTGGTATTGCTCGATCAGCCGCTGTGATTCTTTCAGGATGAATGCTTCGCTCTCAACGACGCTATCGGGCGGCAGGCCGCCCTGCGATTGCCCCAGGCTCATCGAACCGCGCGCGGCGTGCAGGCGCACACCCATGGCGCGGGCCGCGGCGATTTCATCGTCCAGGCGGCAGCCGTTGGGGAAGATGTACAGGTGATCGGATGCGGTGGTGCAGCCTGATAGCGCTAACTCTGCCAGAGCCGTTTGTGTGGAAATGTAAATGTCATCGGGCGTTATGCGCCCCCAGATGGGGTAAAGCGTGCGCAGCCAGCCAAACAGGTTGGCATCTTGGGCGGCGGGGATGGCGCGGGTGAGCGTTTGATAGAAGTGATGATGGGTGTTGATCAGCCCCGGCAGGACGATGCAGCCGGTCAGATCGAGGGTTTGATCGGCTTCGCCAGGCAGGTCTTCCCATTTTCCGGCCTGTTCGACAAACCCATCCCGTACAAACAGCCCGCCATTGGCAATCTCGCGGCGCTGTTCGTCCATGGTGATCAGCAGGGTGGTTTTGATGCGGATGGTGGGCATGGGGTAGAGAGAAAGGATAGAAGCGAAAAGAGCGCTGGTTGGCTCAAATTGCCGCTCTTTGCGCTCTCTTTGAATTGTCTGACAATGGCTAGTTTACCGAAAAAGCCCCCCGCTGTCAATGGATTGTCTGACCAAATGATAACAGGTTGAAGGTTGAAAGTTACCCCTTGCAACCTTCAACCGGCTCATCGCCCCTTGGGTTAATCTTGAATTTGTGCGGCGCGCAGGGTATTTCTCATCAGCATGGCGATGGTCATCGGCCCCACGCCGCCGGGGACGGGGGTGATCCAGCCAGCCACGGCGGCGGCTTCTTCGTAGTTCACATCGCCCACCAGCCGGTAGCCGCGCTTTTTGCTGGCGTCGGGCTTGGAGTTGATGCCCACGTCAATGATGGCCGCGCCGGGTTTGATCCAATCGCCGCGCACCATTTCCATGCGTCCAATGGCCGCGATCAGGATGTCGGCCTGGCGCACCACGTCGGGCAGGTTTTGGGTGCGCGAGTGGCACACCGTCACCGTGGCGTTCTTGCCGATCAGCAGCAGCGCCGCCGGCATGCCGACGATGTTGGAACGCCCCAGCACCACGGCATTGGCCCCTTCAATCGGCACGCCGGCCTGTTCGAGCAGGTAGATGCAGCCATAGGGCGTGCAAGGCACGAAGAGCGGCTCGCGCCCCTTTTGCGCCAGGCGGCCAATGTTGATCGGGTGGAAGCCGTCCACATCTTTATCCAGGCGGACAGCTTGCAGCACGCGTTCTTCATCCAGATGAGCGGGCAGGGGCAGTTGCACCAGGATGCCGTTGACGGCGGGATCGTCGCTCAATCGTTCGACCAGCCCTTCCACTTCTTCCTGCGAGGCGTTTTGCGGCAACTGATGATGGAAAGATTGCATGCCCAATTCCTGGCACGCCTTCTGTTTGGAGGCGACATAGGTGGCCGAATCCATCCGGTCACCGACCAACACGGTCGCCAGGCCCGGCTGCGATTTCCCCGCCGCCAGGCGCGCCGCCACGCCCTCGGCCACGGTTTGACGAACTTGTTCGGCAATGGCTTTGCCATCTATGATTTGTGCAGTCATAAAAAACTCCTTTCGTTGGGTGAGATTATCGCCCATTGCCCGCCAAATGGCAAGGCTGCGGTTGCGCAAAGCTGCAAGCGGGATGATAATCGGGAGGCGATGGTTGGTTTTTTATTGCGATTGCGCAGGAGGTTGCGATGGATTTTCTCAAGTCATTCCTGGAGTGGATTGCTCAATTTTTGGGGCAGACGCCCAAAACGACCGTGCGAACCGATGAACCCTTGCAGGTGATCTCGCCGAAGGTCTTCGTGATCAACTTTGATCCGTTTGTGGATGAGCAGGGCACGCGCCTGACCACGAAGATGGGCTGGCAATCGGCCGATGCGCTGATCGCCGCCTTCGTGGCTGAAATGGAAGAGGTCAGTTATGGTCTGGTGAAATACCAGGTCGAACCGGCCAATCGCGTAGATGTAGACGCTATCCCACACAAAACCGATGGTTTTCGCTATACCCCCGCGGCTTACCTCGCCATGCTGCAAGATGAAAAGACCCATCACGAACCTGATGGGGTAGATTATTGGAAAATTGTCAAAGAGTATGGCCTGATTCAAAAGGTGATGAGCGGGCAAATTGACGAGGTGTGGCTGTTTGGCGGGCCTTATTTTGGCTTTTGGGAGTCGCACATGGTGGGCAAGGGGGCCATCTGGTGCAATTCGGCGCCGCTGGCCAATTCGGAACATTGCACACGGCGCTTTGTGATCATGGGTTTCAATTACCAGCGCGGGGTGGGCGAAATGCTGCACGACATCGGCCACCGCATGGAGGCGATTATGGCGCACGTGTATGGCTCTGTGCGCACGCTGGATAACGCCTACCGGGCCATCCGCTCGCCCGTTGACCCCCAGCAGTTTGCCGCGCCCAAAAACGATTTCGAGCGTTTTCTGCTGTACGATAAGATCGCCCCTGGCCGCGCCGAAGTGGGCCTGGTACACATGCCGCCCAACGCCGAAAAAGACTACGACTGGCGCAATCCCCGCCAGGTCTCCAGCAGTTGCGACGATTGGCTGACTTTCCCCGATCTGCCCGGAACGCGCCGCATGGTCAGTTGTCAGGATTGGGAAAGCCGCGATGCCAGCCACGGCCACATCCAATGGTGGCTCAAACACATCCCCCATGCCCCGGGCGGCAAAAACGGCATTGCCAACAACTGGTGGAAATACACCATCCAGGTCGATCAGCCCTGGCGCGGGCGTTAGTTTTTGCGCAATTGCTCCTCGTAAATGCTGCGGTATAGCGCCGAACTGCGCAGCAGCTCCTCGTGTTGGCCGCTGGCTGCCACGCGGCCCTTGTCCAGCACCAAGATCAGATCGGCGCGTTGCACCGTGCTGATGCGATGGGCGATGACAAAGGTGGTACGCTGCGGGCCATCTGGCCCGCCGGCCATCACCTGGTCGAGGGCCTGTTGGATCAAATGCTCGGTTTCGCTGTCTACGCTGGAGGTGGCGTCGTCGAGGATCAAGATGCGGGGATTGGTCAGGATGGCGCGGGCGATAGCCACGCGCTGCTTCTGCCCACCCGAGAGCGTCACCCCTTTTTCGCCGACCTCGGTATCGTAACCGTGGGCGGTTTGCAGGATGAACTCGTGCGCCTGGGCGGCCCTGGCCGCGGCTTCGATCTCCTCCTGCGTGGCGTTGGGTTTGCCAAAGGTGATGTTTTCACGCAGCGAAGCGGCGAAAAGCGTGGTCTCTTGCAGCACCATGCCGATCTGGTTGCGCAGCGCGTTGAGCCTGACATGGCGAATATCTTGCCCATCAATGGTGATGCGCCCTTCGCTGGGATCGTAAAAACGGGGGATCAGGTTGATGACCGTGCTTTTGCCCGAACCGGTTGGCCCCACCAGCGCCACCACCTGCCGGGGCTGCGCCTCGAAGCTGATGCCCTTGAGGATGCCGCTGTGCTTGCCATACGAAAACGACACATTCTCGAAGCGCACCCGGCCCTCGGGCGCCACCAAATCCACCGCAGCGGGGTCTTCGTGGACTTCGGGCATCGTATCCAAAATTTCAAAAATGCGTTCAGCCGAAGCGCCCGCCATGGCGATGGCCGGCAGCACCATGCCCAGGAAGCGCACCGGGCCGAGCAGTTGCGCCATATAAGTGGTGAAGGCGACCAGTTGGCCGAGGGTCATGTGGGCGTCAATCACCTGTAAGCCGCCGAACCACAAAATGCCCACCGTCGCCAGGTTGGCGATCAGGTGCAGCAGAGGCATGTTCACCGCTTGCAGGCGGGCCGAAAACGCCGAAAGCTCGAACCAGCGTTCATTTTCCCCGTCGAAACGGGCGATTTCCGCCGCTTCCTGGGCAAAGGTCTTAACCACGCGTGCGCCGCGCAGGTTTTGTTCCACACGGGTGGTCACCACGCCCAATTGTTTTTGAATCTGCACCGAAAGCGGGCGAAAGACGCGTCCAAAACGAATTGATTGCACGGTGAGCAGGGGCATCACCAGCAGCGCCAGCAAGGCCAGTTGGGCATTCATCGTAAACAGGATGATCGCCGTGATCGTCATCAGCACCACGCCCTCGACCACCCGCAAGGTGGCGCGTCCGGTCAGAAAGCGAATACGCTCGACATCCTGGATGGTGCGCGAGAGCAGGTCGCCGGCTTCAGATTGATCGTGGAAGGAAAAGGATAGCTGGGTAATCTTGCGTTGTAGTTCGTTGCGCAGGTCGTAGGCCACATTTTGCGAGGCCACTTCCGTCCACACACCCTGAAAATAGGTGAAGACGCCCTTGATCAGCACCAGCACCAGCAGACCGATGGCGGCTAAGGTCAGGCCATTGCTGCTGCCGGTTGCGGCGAGCTGCGGAATGGCCTGATCAATCGTCCAGCCGATCAGCAGCGGGTTGAACATATTGACGCCGTCAATGAGCAGCATCATCAGATACGCTCCGGCGGTCATTTTCCAGTGCGGGCGCAGGTAGGTGAAGCAGCGCAGGAGGATTTTACTTTGGGAAGGGGAGAAGGTGACAGCTTGGATAGTAGGCGGCATGGTGGTGAAAAATAGGTAAGTGAGTTAACAAATTGGCGTCTGCCATTATACCCCGGCAGGCATCGCTGTAAAGCGAAAAAGCGCATTTGGGGGTGAAGTTTTTTGGGGAGTGATGTAGAATACCTGCCCATGGCTGAGAGTGAGATGGCGACAAGAAGAATGCTGATTCGTGAGAGTGTGAAACGTGATGGGTGAATTGTCCATTCAGGCGTTGCTCACGCATCACGCATCACGCATTACATTGCTTGATCTGCAACTGCTGCTTGCCCATATTTTCGAGCGTCCGCGCACCTGGATTTTGGCTCACCCCGAAGCGGAACTGACCCCCGAACAGCGGGCAGCCTTCGAGAGCGCCCTGGCCCGCATGCAAGCTGGCGAACCGCTGCCCTACCTCCTCGGCCACTGGCAATTTTACGGCCTCGATTTTCACGTCACCCCCGCTGTGCTGATTCCTCGCCCCGAGACCGAACTGCTCGTCGAAACTGCCCTGGATTTTTCACGCAACACGCCTCACCAATTACGCATCCTCGACATCGCCACCGGCTGCGGCTGCATCGCCATCGCCCTCGCCGTTCATCTGCCTGGCGCATCCATCACCGCCACCGACATCTCCCCCGCCGCCCTGTCTGTGGCGCAGGCCAACGCCCACCGCCACCAGGTCGCCGACCGCATCACCTTCATCCAGGCCGACCTCCTCGACCTGCCCCTTGCCCCCTGCTCCCTGCTCCTCGCTAACCTGCCCTACATCCCCACCCCCACCCTGCTCGGCCTGGATGTCTATGGCAAAGAACCGACCCTCGCCCTGGATGGCGGCCCTGACGGGCTGACGCTCATCCGCCGCCTGCTGGCCGCCGCGCCGGGCGTGCTTGCGCCAGGCGGCCTGGCTCTGCTCGAAATCGAGGCCAGCCAGGGCCGCGCCGCCATCGAACTGGCCTGCCAGCATTTTCCCGCCGCGCAGTGCCGTATCCTGCCCGATCTCGCCGGGCGTGACCGCGCCCTCGCGATCCAAACCTGATTTGATGGAGTTTTCTCATGCTTGTCATTTTGCATCCTAACACCAACGAGGATTCACTCGAATTTCGCGAAACGTGGACTTTCCTCCACAATCTTGCGAATATCCAACTCAAAAAACACGATGTCGTCGGCGCACAGCAAAAGCTGACCGAGATTTATCTGATCGGCGATACCGCCAAGATAGACCGCGATGTGGTGGCCGCCTTGCCGGCCGTCGAGCGCGTCATCCGCATTTCACAGGAATATCGCATCATCGGGCGGCACAAAGACAGCCAGCGCACCGGCGGCTTTGACTACAACGGGGTGCATTTCAGCCAGGATACCTTGCATATTTTCGCTGGCCTGTGTGCGGTGGATACCCGCGAACACGTCGAGATGATGATGAAAGCGTTGCAAGAAAACGGTCAGGTTTGCACCCGCATGGGCGCTTACAAGCCGCGCACCAATCCCTACTCGTTCCAGGGACACGGCAAAAACTGCCTGCCCTATGTGTTCGAGTTAGCCGGCAAATATGGCATCAAGGTCATCGCCATCGAAGTCACCCACGAAAAGCACATCGAAGAGATCAGCGAATGCCTGGAGCAAACCGGGCGGCCGACCGGCGTCATGCTGCAAATTGGCACGCGCAACATTCAAAACTTTGAGCTGCTCAAGTTCATTGGCCGCCAGAAAGAATTTCCTACCCTGCTCAAGCGCGGCTTTGGTATCACCCTGGCTGAGTCGCTCAATGCCGCCGAATACCTGGCCAGCGAAGGCAACGCCAATATCATCTTCTGTCTGCGCGGCATGAAAACCTCGTTCAGCGAGCCGCACCGCAATTTTGTAGATTTCACCCACGTCCCGGTGGTCAAGCGCCTCACCCGCCTGCCCGTTTGCGTAGACCCTTCGCACTCGGTCGGTTCGCGCGAACAAGCCCCCGACGGCCTGCTCGATGTTTTCCACGCCACCGCCCAGGGCATCATCGCCGGGGCCAACATGGTGCTGGTAGATTTTCACCCTGCCCCCAAAAAGGCCCTGGTAGATGGCCCACAGGCGCTTTACCTGGATGAATTGCCGATCTTTCTCGAAGACGTGCGCATTGCTCGTGAAGCCTATCGAAAACGCTGTGAATTGGCGAAACAAATGACCCATCACGATGGGGACGCTTGAAATTTCAGGCCGCCATGTTCATCTTTCTCTCCAAATTTCTGCCCCCATTTGTTTACCCCCTCGGCCTGGCGCTGCTGGCAATAGGAGCGGCCATACTGCTGTGGCGCAAGCCACGGGCGCAGCGCGCCGTGCTGATTGCCACGCTGGTTGTGCTGCTGCTGGCGAGCAATGAACTCGTCTCGGCCGCGCTGACGCGTTCGGTGGAATGGCAGTATTTCCCGCCCGCCGAAATCCCCCAGGCCGAGGTGATTGTGCTGCTCGGCGGCGGCACAGCCCCGGCCTTGTACCCGCGCCCCATCGTCGAGATGAACGGCGCCGGCGACCGGGTGGCTTATGCCGCCTGGCTCTATCAGCAGCGCGCCGCGCCGGCTATCCTCGTCAGCGGCGGGGCCATCGCGTGGCTCGAAACGGGCAAATCGGCTGCCGACGATATGGCCTTCCTGCTCGATCTGATGGGCGTGCCGCCGAATGCCATCTGGCTGGAAGAAACCTCGCGCAACACCGCTGAAAACGCCGCCGAATGCGCCAAAATCTTGCGCGAAAAAGGGATCAGCCGTATCATCCTGGTCACGTCGGCCTTCCACATGCCGCGCTCGCTGCCGCTCTTCGAGAACCAGGGCCTCGAAGTCATCCCCGCCCCCACCGATTATTCGATCACCCAGGCCGATTGGGCGGCCCTGACCGAACCGGGCCCCGGCCTGCTGATCCGCCTGCTGCCCTCCGCCGATAACCTGGCCGCCACCTCGAAAGTGCTGAAAGAGTATATTGGGATGGTGGTGTATTGGCTACGAGGATGGTGAGAGAGCCTAACCCGCCCACTCTTTGCGCAACAAGGGCGACCAATAATTTTCATCCACTGCTACGAACCGATCAGGAGACTACTTTATGCAAACCAACTTTCGCCGCCGCGATTTCATCGGCGATCTCGATTTTTCCAAAGAAGAGGTCGAAACCGTTCTCGATGTAGCCTGGGATTTGAAGCGGAAACGTGCGCTTGGCGAACCCCACGCCCTGCTGCGCGACAAAACCCTGGCGATGCTCTTCTTCTTCACGTCTACACGCACGCGCGGCTCGTTCGAGGCCGGCATGGCCCAACTGGGCGGCCACGCCGCCTTCATAGACAGCCAGACAACCCAAATCTCGCACGGCGACACCGCCAAAGAGATCGGCGAAATTTTCGGGCGCTATTTCGACGGCATCGCCATCCGCCAATGTGATTGGGCCTTTGGCAACCAGTACATCAACGAAGTCGCCAGGGCCAGCCGCGCCCCCGTGCTGAACATGCAATGCGACGTTTATCATCCCTTCCAATGCCTGGCCGACCTGATGACGATCATCGAAAAAAAGGGCCGCGACTTGCGGCGCAAGAAAGTGGTCGTCTCGTGGGCCTACGCCGCCTCGTACAGCAAACCGCTCTCCGTCCCGCAGTCGCTCATCTTGCAAATGACCCGTTTCGGCTGCGACGTGGTGCTGGCGCATCCGCCCGAATTCAAGCTGATGCCCGAAATCATGGCCCAGGCCGAAGAAAACGCCCGCAAATATCACGTCGGTTTCGATGTGACCGATGATATGGATGCCGCCTTCCAAGATGCCGACGTGGTCTACCCCAAATCGTGGGGGCCCATGCTCACCACCACCGGCAAGGATGAAGGCAAGGCGCTGATCGAAAAGTACCGTTCGTGGATCACTGACCAACGCCGCCTATCGCTCGCCAAAGACGACGCCATCTACATGCACTGCCTGCCCGCCGACCGCGGCCTGGAAGTGACCGACGAGGTCATTGACGGCCCCAACTCGGTGGTCTACGATGAAGCCGAAAACCGCCTGCATGTGCAGAAAGCGGTGATGGCGTTGACAATGAGCTAGGAGACCCCCATGACCCACCATAAACTCGCCGTCGTCGCCATCGGCGGCAATTCGCTCATCCGCGACCCCAAGCACGTTACGGTCGAAGACCAGCAGGAAGCCATCCGCGCAACGTCTACGTACCTGGCCGATATGGTGGCCCAGGGCTGGGAGATGGTCATCGGCCACGGCAACGGGCCGCAGGTCGGCTTTATCTTACGCCGTTCAGAAATCGCCCACAAAGTCGAAGGGATGCACGAGGTACCGTTGGACGTGTGCGGGGCCGATACACAAGGCGCGATTGGCTATGAATTGCAACAGGCGCTGCAAAACGAGTTGTATCATCGTAACATCCGCAAAAATGTCGTCACCGTGATCACGCAGACATTGGTAGATGCCAACGACCCGGCCTTTCAGCACCCCACCAAGCCCATCGGCGGCTTCATGGATGCCGAGGAAGCGCAGCGCCGCCAAGAAACGCAAGGCTGGCACGTCGTCGAAGACGCCGGGCGCGGCTGGCGGCGCGTGGTGGCCTCGCCGATGCCCAAAGAAATCGTGGAAGAAAGCACCATTCGCGCCATCCTGAAAGATCGCATCATCGTCATCGCCGCGGGGGGCGGCGGCATCCCGGTGGTGGATGTGGGCGATGGCGAATATCGCGGCATTGCGGCGGTGATTGACAAAGATTTCGCCGCCAGCCTGCTGGCACGCGAACTCAAGGCCGACCTGTTTTTGATCGCCACTGCTGTCGAAAAGGTCGCGATCCATTTCGGCAAGCCCAACCAGCAGTGGTTGGATCGCATGACCCTGGCCGAGGCCAAACAATACCTCGCCGAAGGTCACTTCGCCAAAGGTTCAATGGGGCCAAAAATTCAGGCCATCATCTGGTATCTCGAAGCGGGCGGCAAACAAGCGTTGATCACCGATCCGCCCAACCTGGGCCGGGCGCTCAAAGGCGAAACCGGCACATGGATCACCCCCTGAACTTTCACTTCCAACAAAACTCATTCGGGAAGCAAATCTCCCAAATTGCGCAAAAGATAGGTTGGCCGGATCGCTGATCCGGCCAACGCTGCTTCTGGCGTGGCCCCGGTTAACGTGAGCGCGCCAGCCATCCCGGCATCCAGACCCATCTTCACATCCGTTTCCAGGCGGTCGCCCACCATCACGCACTCGCTGGCTGGCAGGCCCACCAAATGCAGGGCGGCTTCGATCATGATTGGCGAGGGCTTGCCTGTCACCGCTTCGACCGGTTTACCCGTGCAGGCTTCGAGGGCGGCAATGATGGCGGCACAATCGGGTTCGCCGCCGGTGGGCCGGGATTCGCTCGCGGGCACGGGGCAATATTTATCGGGGTTGGTGGCGAAGAAATGCGCTTCCAGGCGCAAGGCATCGAAGGCGATTTGCAGCTTGCGGTAGGTCAACGTGCGGTCGAAGCTGGCGATGACGGCTTCGATTTCAGCAGGATTCTCGGTCAGCGTAAAACCACCAGCAAGCAGATCATCCAGCAAAGGCTGCTCCCCCAACGCAAATAAGCGCGCCCCCGGCATGCGGCGCTGCAAAAAATCCACCATCACCGCCGACGAATTGAGAATATCGCTTACCGGCGTCGGCAGGCCAAGCCGGGTCAACTTGGCCGCATAGCTCTGCCGCGTGTGCGTGGGGTTGTTCGAGACGAACACCGTGCGGCAGCCGCGCGCCCGCAAAGCCGTAATCGCCTCGCCCGCCCGCGGCAGCAGCGCCTCGCCGAGGTAAACCGTGCCGTCGAGGTCGAAGATGTAACCGGAGTAGTAGTGGGAGGGGAACATAGGAAAAAGCGAAATTTGATAATTCGTTATTCGATCACAAACCAATAGCGAATTATCGAATAACGTTTACCGCATCTCCTGCCCACCCGTCACATTAATCGCCTGCCCGGTCATGTAGCTGGATTGGTCGGAGGCCATGAAAGTGACGACGTTGCAGACATCTTCGTAGGTGCAGCCGCGCTTCATGGGCACCTGGTTGATGTATATCTGGCGCACTTCTTCTTCGGTAATGCCGCGGTTGCGGGCGTACTGCTTGAACAGGGCATTCGGGCCGTCGTTCCACAGCGGGGAATCGAGCAAATTGCCGGGACAGATGGCGTTGACGCGCACACCGTGTTCGGCCAGGTCGAGGGCAATGGATTGCGTGAGACCAATGCCGCCAAATTTGCTGGCAGCGTAGGCCGAGTTTTTGAAGCTGCCCTTCTTGCCTGATTTCGAGTTGATTTCGATGATCACGCCCTTTTTTTGCGCCTTCATCACCCGTGCGGCGTGCTTTGCGCACAGGAAGTAGCCAAACAGGTTGACGTTCATCACGGCGCGCCACTTTTCGGCGGGAAATTCGGTGATCTCCTCGGCGATGAGAATCCCCGCGTTGGCCACGAGGATATCCAGGCGGCCAAATTCCTGCACGGTGCGGGCCACCAGCGCTTCCACCTGGGCTTCGTCGCTGACATCCACCTTGACGGCAAATGAACGGCGGCCCGTGGCGGCCTCCACCTGCGCGGCGGTGGCGATGGCCTGTTCTTCTTTCAGATCGGCGACAACAACGTGGCAGCCTTCTTGCGCCAGGCGCATGCAGATGGCCTGACCCAATCCTTGTGCCCCGCCGGTGACGATGGCGATACGGTTTTCGAGTTGCATGAGGAATACTCCGAGAGAGGGGATTTTCCGAATAACGAATTTCGAATCACGATAATCGAAATTCGTTATTCGTGGTTACAAATTGGATCACCCCGCGCTGGCCGTTGAGCAGCCAATCGGGGTCGGCAACGGCGATTTGCTCGGCCTGGCCGGGTTGCAGTCCGACGGCGAGTTCGCACTTGAAAGTGCGCAGCGCGGCGAAGGGGGCGGGGAGGTAGGCGGCGATCTCTTCCATGCGGGCCGTGAACGGCCAATGACGGTCATCGAGCAGGCGGCGGTAGTTGACATCGCCCTTGAGGATGACCAGGTTGGCCTGGGCGAGTTCGTTGCGCAGGTCGGCGGGCATTTGGCGGAACATGAAGGGGGTGGGCCAGAAGGGATGCGTGGTGAAGCGCAGGCGGCCGGCGGTGTGGGCATGTTGCAGACGGCGGCCCAGGTCGGCTACGTCGAATGAATTCGATGCCTGAGGCCGAAAGTCCGCTGAAGCGGACTCGCCTGGCACGAAGGCAGCCAGCGCAGCCAGCATCGTCTCGGCGTCTTTGATCATCACATCCGAGACGAAAAATGGCTGCGGCTTGAGGTGCATCACGATCTCAGCGGCCCAACCCTTGGTCAGCAAAAAATCGGCCAGGGCCAGGTCGGTGAGGAAATCTATGCCGCAGTTGTCGTTGATGAAATCGAGGCGCGGCAGGCCGGCGGAGATCAGGCGGTAGAGCGTTTCGCTGTCGTCAATCAAAATCTGGTGGCGATCTTCACGGGCAGCCAGGCCGGTAGCGCCGCGGCGGGTGACCGTGTGGTTGCTCAGATCGGTGCGGTTGCCCCACAGGCAGGAATGGATCAGCACCTCGAAGGCTTCGTGGGACGGCAGGTCAGAAAGATCGCTCCATTCGGCAGCGGCTTTGTGGATGTCGGCGGCGATCTGGCGGTCTTTGGCCTTTTGGAAGGGGTCTACGCCCTGCCACGCACCAGGCTGGAAGTAGCCCACGGCTTCGAGCAGTTTGCGGTAGAACAGCGTCTCGGCGAAGTACCAGGGCACTTCGAGCCAGGTTTTGCCGGCGTAGACGGCGATTTCGGCATTCCAGGCATCCACATCGTGGCACAGGATTAATCCTGTGCTAGGCAGCGGTTGGATGATTTCATGCGCAATCTCATCTCGAAAGGCTTCAACCGCGGCGACAATTTCAGGGGGATAGGCGAAATCAGCCAAAACCTGGGCGATGATCTGCGGCTTGCGCTCGACAATGGTGCGCCGGGCGAAGGAGCCAGGTTCGGAAGTCATGATGAAAGGGGGGAGAGGATGAGAGGGGGACAAGGTGAGTGGGTGACTAGGTGATTAGGTGATCGGGTGACTGCGGAGGAATTTCAGGCCCGTGCGAACAAACTCATCGCCATCGTCGCAAACGTGGTGGAACATGCCGCGCGAGTAGGCGAAGTTGCAGTTATCGAGGCTGGAGTTGTAGGACTCGAAGAGAACGTTTCCGTCGAAGTTGATTTCGTGGAGTGCTGAGAATACCTGCTCCCAGGGAACAAGCCCGCCGCTGTCCCCAGCATCGCCGCCGGGTACGCCGCGGTCGCTTTCGCAGGCGTGCAATCCCCACAGGCGCGGGGCGAGTGTTCGCAGGGCGGCGGCGTAGTCGCGCACTTCGGTGACGGCGTGATAGGTGTCGAACAGCACGCTCAGGTTGGGGTGATCGGCGGCGGCGAGGAGGTTCAGGGCCTGTTGGGGCGTGTTGACCAGGTGGGTGCGGAAGTGGCTCATCGGTTCGATGACGATCTCCACGCCGCAGGCTGCGCCGATTTCGGCCAGGGCGTGCAGCCCCTCGGCAGCCCAGCGCTGCTCGTCGGGGTCAGGGGCGCGGCGGGCGACGCGGCCCGGGTGGGCGTAGAGTGCGCCGCAGTAAGCCACCATGCCCGACTCACCGGCCAGGCGAATCCAGCGGCGGTGCCAGTCGAGGCCGAACTGCCGGGCCGCCGGGTCGGGGTGCGAGATGTCGGCTTCCATCGGCCAGATTCCGCCGGGGCTGAGGGTGAGCGTCAGGCCCACGGCTTGCGCCTGTTGGCGAATGGCCGCCGGGTCAAATTCCACGTCATCGCCGTTGGCGATCTCCAACATATCCAGCCCCAGGCCGCGGGCGCGATCCATCAGCGGAAGCGAAGCATTCGTCCAGCGGTCAGTCCAGAGAAAAATGTGGGCGCCGAAGTTCATGACGGGAAACGGTTATGCGTTATTCGATAATCGTTATGCGTGATTCGTTGCCATCGCAGACCGTTTTCGATTAACGAATCACGAATTGTCGAATATCACCTCACGCCAGCATCAACCGCAAAAACTCATCCTCCGCCGCGTTCGTCCATTCGCCGCGCTCGTTGAGCAGGGCGTGGACGGTGGGGAGGCTGTCTTTGAGGTCGGCCAGTTGGGTGAGCGGAAATTCACGAATGTTGGGGTAGATGACCACTTTCCCGGCAAAACTGGCATCTTTAACGGCTTGCAGGCCATCTTTGGCGGCGCTGAGCGAGCCGACTGCGGCCACCGAGCGGTTGGGCGAAAGCTCGAAATAAGACATCAGCGAAGCCGAGTGGCCGATGACGCGCGTGCCATGCAGATACGCCCCGCTCAGGTCGAGGGCGGCCATGGTGCCGCGCGCCACACCCGCAAAGATGTTCATCACGCCGTCGGGGGCAAGGTAATTTCCGGCGTCGGCGATGATGGCAGCGACCGGGGCGAGTACCACAATGTCATCGAACTGACCCAATTCGGCCATCTTGGCGGCGTATTCGGCTTTATTCATCGGATTCAAGCACAACCAGTTAATCCCTTTGGCCTCGGCCTGGGCGGAGAATGAATCGCATAATTCGCTCAGGCGCATATCCGAAACATCGGTGCAAACGATGGTGCCGGGCGGGTCGTTGAATTCGATGGCGCGCTGAACGTGCATGCGCCCCATCGGGCCGCCGGCGCCGATGAACCAGGCCTTGCCGCCCGGCTTGAGGTTGGAACGGATGGCAGGCTGGTAGGCGGCGGCCAGGTCGTTGGTTGTTGTGCCAACATAGACCCAGCGGTGATAGTGGATGCGGCCAACATCCACGTTGACCTTGCGCGGCAGGGCAGCATCGGCGAGGATGGCCAGGACGCCAAACTGGTCGAGGCGCGGGCTGACGAGTTCGATCAGGGCCGGGTCTGCGCCGAGGAGGGCGATGTCGTCTACGAAGTCGAAGGGCGGCGCGGCGGGGTCGGGGACTTCGGTCACTTCGATGCCCAGGGCGGCGGAGCGGCGTTTGAGCCATTCGGCGAACCCGGCGGGGACGTTGGTGAGGTAGAGTTTGGCGGGGTGCGCGGGGGATGTTCCATCCCCTGCGTCGAAGCCGCGGGAAATCGTGTAAGGGCGGTCGGTTGCACCCGCGCCGATCACCCATAACGCGCCGCCGGGCTTGAGGCCGTCGCGGTATTTCAGGGCATAGGCGGCCACCACGCAGGCCCACGGCTCGGTGAGAGCCACTTCGGCGTAGCCGGGCATGGTGCCATCCTGCTTGGGTTGGACTTTGATCAGGTTATTACCGTTATCGGCGGCGTAAATATCGGGGCCGATGACGCTGTATTGCGAGAGGCCGCCCTGGAACCAGTAGCCGTAGGCGTAGGTGTTGCCGCGGATGACGATGTCGGTTTCGAGGGTCAGGCGCTCGCCGACGTGGTAGCGGTCTTTGAGGTTGTCGCCCACGCCGAGGATGGTCATGGCCACCTCGTGACCCATCACCACGGGTTCGGTTTTCATGTCGCGGAAGATGCGCGGGTGGTTTTGGCCCTGGTTGACCACTTTGACATCCGAAAAACACAGCCCGCAGGCATCGTGACGGATGAGCAGTTCGTCGGGGCCGAAGGAAGGCAGGGGCGCGGCGATGGGCTTGCCATCTACGCCGAAGTTTTCGAGGCCGGCGCCGTAGAGCGGCCAGAGCTGGTTGGTTGGATCGGCGGGGGTTGGGGTTTGACGGTAAGAAGTGAGTTTGTCGGTCATAGATTCTCCGAAATTTCACCACAAAGGCCACGAAGGAACACAAAGGACAGTCTTCGTGATCCTGTGTGTCCTTTGTGGTTAGATGTTTTCTAACATTCCTGTTGGTGATATGGGTTGTAAAAAGCGCAATTTTTCGAGACTAGCCTGTCCTGGCTGCAAGCGGCGGCCCAGTTGGGTGTAGAAATCGTTGCGTTGGCGGCGGGTGGGGAGATTTGTTTTGGCCCACTCCGATTGATACCCCATGCCGAGGGCGCGCTGCATGACCGTGTGGCCGTAGAGAAAATCAGCGCCGTCGAGGAAGGCCTGGCGCACGGGGGCCAGTTCGGGGGCTTCGAAATCGTCCACCAGCTTTTGCCCGGGGGCGTTCATCTCGGTGCCGACGATGATCGGCAGGTCGAGGCGTTGCGCCAGGGCCGCCACCTCGTAGAGCTTCTGCACTTTGAGCTTGCGCTGTTCAAGGTCGGCGATATTCCAGTTGCGGTCGGGGATGATGTTGATCGCTGCCGTGCCTTTTGAGATCAGCAGATCGAGCAATTCGGCTTCGGCTTGCTCGCCGGCAGAAGTGCCATCCAGCCAGGTGGCGCATGGGATGGCGCCGCAGGCGATGGCAAACTGGCTGACTTCCTCGACGGTGGGGAAGGTTTCGGGTGTGGGCGGGATGTAGCCAACGCCGCCGCGTTTCATCAACTTGCCGCGCACGGTGTTGGAGAATTTGGCGTAGTCCGCGATCTGCGTGGCAATCTGATCTTCCGCCAAGCCCAGTTTTTCAGCCCAAAAATCATTCAATCGAACCACAAAGGACTCGAAGGGCACGAAGTTTTCCTTTGTGTTCCTTTGTATACTTTGTGGTTGAAATTGCTCTTCTGCTTTTTGGATATATGCTTTTTGGATATATGCTTTAAGCATGTGCCGCTCGGTGGCGTTGCCGGCGGGCGTCAGCGAAAGCACGTCGCGGTCATAGTCTACGGTGAGCGGGGACAGGTGGGCGTTGAGGCGCTCGATCATCTGGCGGTTGCGGGCGGCGGCGCGGCGGCGCATGGCGGCGAGGGTGTCGGCCACTTCGGGGGCAGGATCACTTCGGGTGAAACCGACTCCCATAAAGTAGAACACGCCCGGCTCACCAGGAGAGTTGATCTCGCGCGTGGCAAATTCGGGGACGTAGACGCGTGTTTCGAGGGAAGCCATGCCGCGCATTTCCAACGCCTCGCAGGCGGAGAGAAACTCGTCCACGCCATCGAGTACGTCGAAATCCACGATGCCCACGGCATACCAGTTCTTTTCCTTTGCCATTTTCACCAAATCGGTGGGTGAATAGCCGTTGGCGTTGAAGGAGAAGTGGGTGTGACAGTGGAGGTTGAAAGGGGGAAAGGGGAGCATGGGTAATTCGGTATTGGATATTCGGTATTCGGTATTCGGTATTCGATAATTCGGTATTCGAATTGCGAATATCGAATTATCGAATTATCGAATGCCGAACACCATTATCCTTCAAAATACAGTGCTTCCAACGACGCATTCACGCCCGGCAGGCCCACGTAGGGGATCGAGCGCGTGCGCATGACGTTGTCGAGGTCGGCCACATCCTGGCGCGAGATTTCTTTCACGTCACCGACGGACATGGCGAGCAGCAGCGATTGGGCCGTGCCTTCGAGCAGTTCTACCGTCATCAGCGTATCCCAGATGCCGCCGCGGGTAAGGGTGACCAGGCCATGATTTTCCATGATAAAGCTGTTGTATTTGAGCAAGAATGGCTCGAAGGCCTGGGCCAGCTTTTCGGTCAGCGGCTCGGCGTAGGGGACGACGGGGACGGGGCCGACTTCGGTGGTGGTTTCGGGGTAGAGCGGGCGCATCAGCCAGTTTTTGGCCTTCGAGATGGCTAACGCGCCGACGTGCGGGGCATGGCAGTGAATGACCGAGACGATGTCGGGGCGGGTGTGGAAGAACTTGAGATACATGGGCGTCTCGCCGGTGGGGCGGCGTTTGCCCTCGACGGTCTTGCCGTTCAGGTCAATGAACACCACATCATCAGGGGTGACGAAGCCTTTGTTGAGCTGCGTGGGGGTGATCAGTAACAGGTTGGGTTCCAGCTTCCAGGCCAGGTTGCCGCCGGCGCTGGTGACGTAGAGATGATCGGCCAGGCGATGGCAGACGGCGACGAATTGTTCGACTTGGTGGGTGTATTGGGTGAGAAGGGACATGGGAAACTCCGTGATTGGTGAAACGTGAGGCATGATACGTGAAACGTGGATGGTCTTCACGTATCACGCCTCACGTTTGACGCACACTTCTCAAAAGATTGTTTGCTTCACATTAAACGCCGCACAAATCGCTCGAATCTCTTCACTCGATAGCCCCACGGCCACTTCATCGGCGACGAGGTTCATGTATTCGTAGCGGGCGGCGGTTTCGGCGTATTCGATGCGGTCGGCGGCGCGCTTGACGGAGGTGTCGGAACGCGCCATCACGCCGTGTTTGGCCCACAGCACCACGCGGCAGGCGCGCAGCTTGTCGAGGGTGGCTTCCATTAGATTGTTGGAGCCGGGAATGTGGAAAGGCACATAGCCGACGCCTTCGGGCAGGTTGATAATCAATTCGGGCTGCCAACGCAGCAAGTGGGTGTTGAGGTAGGCCTGATCCTGATAGCGCGGCACGTTGCTCAGGTAGGTCAGGTGCGGCGGCTGGGCGTGGATGATGGCGTGGAAGTTGGTGGCGGTCAGGCCGATCTGGTCTTCGTGGACGGCCAGGTGCGAGTTGAGTTCACTGGTGAGGCGGGCGAACAGGCGGCGTGGCGAGGTATAGAGCTTGCCGGTTTTGCCGCCCGGACCCACGACCAGCATCCCCAGGTTGGCAAGCGGGTCACGGATAATCTCGCGCAGCCGCCGGCCTGACCCGCTGACGATCAGCGTGCCGCCAGCCAGAGCGGGTACGGCCACAGGCAGGGTAATATCCTCGACCTGCGGAAAGCGCCGGCGCGGTTCGATGGGCCACTCCATGTAAACGGAGATATTGCCCGCCGAGCCTTCGCTGGCGTCAATATCGGAGATGCGCCGCCCGGCCTCGCCGACCAGTTCTAAGAGTTCGTCCAATTCGGGATAGGGTGCTTCGACAGTCATGTTTTTTCCTAATTCTGTAGGGCGAAATTAATTCCGCCCTACAAACCAGCTTCCAGGCCCAACATGCGGCCCAGCTTGCACACGGTGAAACGGTTGCGGAAGAGATGCGAGTGGTGCAGGGCCTGTTCGAGTTCGCCGGGCTGGAGGGTGAGATCGGCGGGGTTGGTGGAACCGCCAGCACGCTGGAGCAGATCGGCCAGTTCTTCGGGGCAGGGAACATCGGCGGCCAGCGCCTGAATGTCATCCCAGTTGTCGAGGACGCGGCCCTTAAGGGTGGCATAGGCGTGGGCAGTCAGGTTGAGGAAGGGCGCTTGCTCGATCACCAGGCTGTCGGCAATCGGCCCGTAGACGCGGCGGATGCGCTCAATATCGGCGGAGCGGTCGGGCAGGGGGATGGTGCGCAGGCGCTCGGCGGCCTCGGCGCGGCTCAGTTGGCGCAGGCGGTCGTAGAGTTCGGCCACAGCGAGCGAACACAACGCCACTTTGGCCCCGTGCAGCACGGCGGGGCGTCCTTCGGCCAGGAATTTCATCTCGAGGAAATGGGACATATAGTGTTCAGCCCCGGCTGCCGGGCGCGAGTTGCCAAAATCGAGCATACACAGGCCCGAATCGATCAGCGCATCCATCAATTTGCGGATGCCTTCGGGCGTGGCTGCGCCAATTTCGTCCGTGGCAGCCACGCAGGTGTCCAGCGTGTTGCGCACACGGGCGGCGATTTCGGCGCTGTAAGGCTCATCCCACAACAGCGAACCGAGTTTCCAATCGGCCAGGGCAATGGCCTTGCCGAGGATGTCGCCGTACCCGGCGGCGATCATGGCCTGGGGTGCGGCGACCAGCGTGGGCAGGTGGGCGAAGATGGCCTCCGGCGGCTGCGCGATGACGGTCTTCTTGATGCGATCCAGCACCAACGAAGCACTCGGCGAGGTGAAGCCATCTACCGAGGGGGCGGTGGGCAGCGAGATGAACGGGCGGCGCGTGCGGTGGCTGACAAAGCGCGTGATGTCGGTGATCACGCCCGAACCCACGGCCAGGAAAGTGCGCTCGACCCAATCTGCCTTCTCCAGCGCTTGCATGATGAAGACTTCGTTGGGTACCACCTCATGCTGCTGATAGATGACCGTTTTCACGTCCCAGCCGCGGGCCTGCAGGGCCAATTCCACTTCCTGGCCGAGAATGGGATAGGTGTTGCGGTCGGCGATCAGGAAGAAGTCGCGCCGGTCGTGCGCTTCACAATAGTTGATCAGTTCGTCAATGGCATTATCGCCGAGGTAAAAAGGGATGTTCATGGTCAACTCCGTGTGCATCAAATGCAGCAAACCCGCTTAAGCGGGTTTAACACCGCCAGACACCGATTTCAATCGGTGAGAATAGGCGACCGTGACAATCACAATGCGGCCCCACACACCAGGAAGTGGATGCCTGCCTCGCGCAGCCGCGCCTGGCAATCGGCATCCAGGTCGCTATCCGTCAATAAAGTGTCAATCTGGTTCAGGTTGGCAAAGGTGGTCAGGTCTACCTGCCCAAATTTGGACGAATCGATCAGGGCAATGACCTTGCCCGCCCGCGTGATCATCTTGCGTTTCAACTGCGCCTCGTGAATGTCCACTTCGGTCATGCCAGCTTCCAGGCTGAACCCACTGCACGAGACAAAGGCGGTCTTGAAGTGCAGCCCCGCCAACATCTCGCCATCGAGCGGCACATGGATCGTCATACCATCTGAACGCAGCGTACCGCCCAGCAAAATGACCGTATTGGCCGGGTTTTTGACCAGTTCGCGCCCGGTTTCGATGCCGTTGGTAAAGATCGTCAATCCCTTGCGCTGCCGCAGGTGGGCGCACAGAGCGTAGACGGTCGAACTGGCATCGAGCAGCAGCGAGTCGCCATCTTGCACGAACTCGGCGGCTTTTTGGGCGATGGCTTGCTTGGCCTCGCGTCGGGTTTGCAGGCGGGCAGCAAAAGCTGGCGTGTACGCAGAAAGCTCTTGCAGCAGCCGCGCCCCGCCATGCACGCGCTCCAAAACGCCCTCGGCTTCGAGGGCATTCAGATCGTTGCGCACCGTGCCTTCCGAAACACCCAGCGCTTCAGCAATCTCCGGCACGCGCAAACCCGCCTGGGCTTGCAGGAGATTGATCAATTGCTGGCGGCGGTCGAAGGTGGGCATGAGGGGGCAGATGGCAGATTGAAGATTTTTGTTGAATGTTTGTTGATTTTTGACGACCAGATGGTATCACGTTGAAGATTATTTGTCAAAGGGTAGCGGATATTTTCCGCCGAAAGCGGAGAGGCTGGTAAAATCTTTCTATGCAACGCATCATCGTCACCGGCTGCACCGGTTCCGGCAAAACCACCCTGGCCAGGCAGCTTGCCCAACGCCTGCGCATCCCTGCCATTGACCTGGACGACCTGCACTGGGGCCCCAACTGGACGCCCGTGCCGCTGGCAGAATTTCGCGCCAAGACCGATCAGGCCAGTGCGCAACCGGCCTGGGCGATCAGCGGCAACTACCGCATCGTGCGCGACCTGCTCTGGCCGCGCGCCGACACACTGATCTGGCTCGATTATGCCTTGCCACTGGTGTTTTACCGCCTGATGAAGCGCACGATCAGCCGCATCATCACCGGCGAACTGGCCTGCAATGGCAACCGCGAATCGCTCTCCGCCGCCTTTGGCAAAGATTCGATCATCCTGTGGCTGTTCAAAACCTATTGGCGGCGCAAACGCGACACCCCCATCCTGTTACAGCAGCCCGAACACACCCACCTGAATGTCCTGCGCTTCCAATCTCCCCGCTAAACCAAAACCTGGCTCACCAACCTGCCCTCCTGAACAACCTTCAACCATCCCCACCATGTCCGCCTTCAAACGCTCCTTCCTGCTCACCTTTGCCCTTTCCATCATCATTCTGGCCGCTTTCTTTAGTGGCTATGCGCTGCGCGAGTGGCAAATACGCCAATATGCCGCTTTCCCCATTTTTGACGAAGCCTACCAACTGTTGCGTGACCAGGCCTACTACCCCCTGCCCGCCGATTCAGCGCTCGAATACGGCGCAATCCGCGGGCTGATCCAGGCCTATGGCAGCGCCGCCAACGACCCGCACACCAGTTTCCTCGAACCCCCACAGGCCGAACTGGAAAACAACACCATTTCGGGCAAGTTCGGCGGCATTGGGGTGCGCCTGGGCAACGACTCAGCAGGCCATTACGTGCTGTACCCCTTTCCTGATGGCCCGGCGAAAAAGGCCGGCCTTCAAGACGCTGATCGCCTGCTGGCGGTAGACGATCTGCCGATCACACCGCAAACGCCGCTCGACACGCTCACGGCGGCCGTGCGCGGCCCGGTCGGCCAGAACGTGCGCATTACCATCGGGCGACCCCCCGATTATGCCCCCATTGCTTATACAATTTCGCGGGAAGAAGTCGCTCTGCCATCCACCACCTACCACCTCGACGCCGACGAACCCCGGCTGGGCGTGATCGAGGTCAACGTGATGGCCTCCACCACCGTGCGCGAAATCCTCGATGCCGCACGCCACCTGCAATCGCGCGGAGCGACCGCCCTGGCCCTCGATTTGCGCAACAACGGCGGCGGCCTGTTGGATGTGGGCATTGACATCGCCAAATTATTCCTCACAGATGGCGTCGTGATTGAAGAGCAATACCGCGGGCAAGGTGTAGAAACCTACAAAGTCAACCAGGCTGGTGAACTGGCCGACATCCCCCTGGTGGTGCTGATCAATGGCGGCACCGCCAGCGCCGCCGAGATCGTGGCCGGTGCGCTGCAAGCGCGCCGCCGCGCCCAACTGATCGGCGAGGCCAGCTACGGCAAAAACACCATCCAACTCGTCTACGAGCTATCCGACCAATCGAGCCTGCACGTGACCAGCGCCGAATGGCGCATCCCCGGCCTGGATGCGCCTCGCCCTGGCCAGGGCCTCACGCCCGACATCCCCGCCGCCAGCGGCCAAACCCCCGATGCGGCAATCCAGGCCGCCATTCACAGCTTATTTCCCTGACATGTCATCCGATCTCTCCAACTTCCAACGCATCGAATTAGAACCGCATCACCCCCGGCGCGCATACAATCTTCAACCCACCCGAGAGCGCCGCATCCCACCGGGCTGCCTGGCCGCCGGGGTCATTGCGCTGATCGTGCTGTGCCTGCTGGTCGGGCTGCCAGCGCTCCTGCCAGGCCGGACGAATGTGCTGCTGCTCGGTGTAGATGCCCGCCCCGGCGAAGGCGTCCTGGGCCGCACCGACACGATGATCCTGACCACCTTCCAGCCGTTGCGCCCTTACGTGGGCATGTTGACCATTCCGCGTGACCTGTGGGTCAACATCCCCCAGGTTGGCGAGAACCGCATCAACACCGCCCACTTCTTCGCCGAGGCCGAGCAGGCCGGCAGCGGCCCGGCCGCGGCGATGGAAACCGTGCGCCAGAACTTTGGCGTGGACGTGCATTTTTACGTGCGCATTCGCTTCGATGGGCTAAGCGGGCTGGTAGATGCCGTGGATGGCCTGGATATTACCCTGCCGCGCGCCATGTCGGGCTACCAGGCCGGCACGCATCACCTGGATGGCACACAAGCGCTCGCCTTCGTGCGCGACCGCGCCGGCTCCGACGATCTCTTCCGCAACGAACGGGCGATCATCTTCTTGAAAGCCTTTATCAGCCGCCTGCTCAACCCCGCCGCCTGGCCATATCTGCCCGCTTTCTTCGCCGCATTGGGTCAGGCCTTAGACAGCGACATCCCCGGTTGGGCCTGGCCGCGCCTGGGCCTGGCGCTGCTGCGCGTTGGGCCGGAGGGCATAGACGGGCGCTCGATCACCCGCGAGATGATCACCCCCTTCACCACCGCCGGCGGCGCATCGGTGCTGCTGCCGCGTTGGGAATTGATCAACCCGGTTTTGCAAGAAGTCTTCGGGCAGTAGCTTTCAGAACAACTTGCCCAGCCCCATTCCCAATAACACGGCCAGCCCACCCAAAAAACTGCTGCCAAACAAATTCAACAGGCCCGGCCACCACTGTCCATTCAGCATGAGCGCAACGCTTTCATAGGCGTATGATGAAAATGTGGTGTACGAACCTAAGAATCCCACCACCAACAAAACCCGCCAGCGCGGCTCGGCGATCATCCGATCCAAAAAGACCGCCATCAAGAAGCCCAATACAAAGCTCCCACTCAAGTTGATCAGCAGGGTGCCCAGGGGAAACCGCACACCCCATTGCTGCACGGCCCAGGCCCCCAACCAATAACGACAATTGGCGCCCACCATCGCGCCCAGCGAAATCAGTAAAAACGTTTTCATGTTGTCTACAAAACCTCCATCGCCAGCTTAAACAAAACGGGCAGCATTGTAACAGAATTGTGCTACACTTGCCGCCATGCGCAACCTACCCCATTACCCCAACCTGCGGTTTAATTTCACTGTCAACGTGCTTGACGGTGCTTTTTTTGGCCTGGCCATCGGCTTCGCCTCGTTCGGCGCGATCATCCCCCTTTTCCTCAACCAGTTCACATCCTCAGCCGCGCTGATCGGCCTGATCCCGGCCATCCACGTTGCCGGGCTGCAACTGCCCTCCATGTTTACCGTGGGCTTCATGGCGCGGCAGAAACGCTTCAAACCCTGGGTGCTGCTGATTTCGATCAATGAACGCCTGCCATTTCTGTTTCTCGGCCTGCTGGCGTGGATGATGAATCAGATAGATGCCAACCCGGCCGCAGCCCTGGTGCTGGCTTTGTTGGTCTGGCAGGGCTTGGGCGGCGGGTTTGGCATGGTGGCCTGGCAAAGCATGTTGGTCAAGGTGCTGCCGCCCAGGCTGCGCGGCACGTTTTTTGGCGTGCAAGCCGCGGCGTTCAATATCCTGGCCGCCGTCAGTGCCGTCATTTCGGGCTATTGGCTGGATACCTATGGCCCGCGCCTCGGCTTTACCCTGTGCTTCACCACCGCCTTTGCTGCGCTGGTCATTTCTTACATCATGGTGGCGTTGACCCGTGAACCGGATGAATTTCCGCCAGAAGAAGAAACGCCCGCGCCGCAAGGGATTGTGCAAATCAGTATGCGGGAGATTTTGCGCCGCGACGCCAACTTCCGCTGGTTTCTGGCGGTGCGGATGCTGGCGCAATTTGCCATGATGGGCGCGGCGTTTTATATCTTATACGCCGTGCTCAATTACCAGGTCAGCAAAACCATCGCCGGGGTGCTGACCAGCACCGGCATGATCACGGGCATCCTCGCCAACCCGCTGATGGGCGGAGCAGGCGACCGCTGGGGCCACTACCGTGTGCTGGGAGCCGGCTTCGTGGCGGCTTTGCTCAGCGCCGCCACGGCCTGGCTTTCGCCTGCGGTGGGCTGGTTTTACCTGGTGATGATCCTGGCCAGCGTGGCCAACGTGGCGATCTGGACAACCGCCATGGCGATGACGCTCGAATTTGGCCGCCCCGCCGAACGCCAGGCCTATATCGGGCTGTCGAACACCCTCATCGCCCCTGCCACCATCCTGGCCCCGGTCATCGGCGGCTGGCTGGCCGATTGGTCGGGTTATTCGCTGACCTTTCTGGTTTCGACCCTGTTCGGGCTGGTTACGGTGGCCGCGTTCATCCTCAAATTGCGCGAGCCGCGTAAAATCTCGCTTTGAGCTCTTTCACCTATCATAACCCCATGAAAAACTACTCCCATCTCATTCACCCCCAATTCATTCCCCCACTCGATGCCGATTTTATTCCGGCAGGCCTCGTGCACCAGGCCTTCGACCAGGCCACCGCCCAAGATGGCGTGCCGCTGGCAATCGGCCTGGAACGCAACGGCGGCGAGACCTCGCGCTACCAAACACGCGTCTTTCCTGAGGGCCACCCGCGTTACGAGGAAAACTTCGCAATGGTCGAACGCCTGGTGAAATTTTTGCTCTGGCAGCGCGGCGGCTGGAAGGTGACGGTCGGCGGCCCGGCGGCCATCGGCGAATACATTCGCCAGGTCTACGCGCCGGGCGGCGAAAGGGCCTTCGATCACGGCTTCATGGGCCAGACGGTCTACGAGCAAGCGTTCACCGTCGTCACCTGCGCCGCTGAAGATGTGCCGCCCGCCAACGAGAGCGGCAAGAACCTGGGCCGCCACCTGGATGGCTGCCGCATCGGCTTCGACCTGGGCGCTTCTGACCGGAAGGTGAGCGCGGTGGTAGATGGCGTGCCGGTGTACAGCGAAGAAGTGGTGTGGGAGCCGCGCAAAAACAGCGACCCGGCCTATCACTACCGCGAAATCAAAGCCGCCCTGCAAACCGCAGCCTCCAAAATGCCACGCGTAGATGCCATTGGCGGCAGTTCGGCAGGCATCTACATTGACAACCGCCCGATGGTGGCCTCGCTCTTTCGCGGCATCCCGGCGGAGCGTTTCGGCGAGATCAAAAGCCTCTTTTTGCGCCTGCGCGACGAATTGGGCGTGCCGCTCGAAGTGATCAATGATGGCGATGTGACCGCGCTGGCGGGGGCGATGTCGCTGGAAGATAACGGCATTTTGGGCATCGCCCTCGGGTCGAGCGAGGCGGCCGGGTATGTGGATATGCACGGCCACATCCGCAACTGGTTGAGCGAACTGGCCTTCGCCCCGGTGGATTACAACCCGAATGCGCCGCTGGATGAATGGTCGGGCGACCGCGGCTGCGGGGCGCTCTATTTTTCGCAGCAGTGCGTGTTCCGGCTGGCCCCCCGGGCCGGCATCGAAATCCCAGCGGGCGTGACGGATGCCGAGAAGCTCAAGTTCGTGCAGCAAAAGCTGGAGGCCGGGCATGAAGGCGCGGCGCAAATCTGGCAGAGCATGGGCATCTACCTGGGATACGCCCTGGCCCACTATGCCCGTTTCTACGAGATCAAGCATGTGCTGATTTTAGGGCGCTGCACGTCGGGCCGCGGCGGCGAGATCATCCTCGAACTCGCCAATCAGGTGCTTCAAGCCGAATTTCCTGAACTGGCCGCCCGCATCCACGTGCAACTGCCCGACGAGAAGAGCCGCCGCGTGGGACAGTCCATCGCCGCGGCCAGTTTGCCAGAAGCCCGCCCGGGCATGAATGTCGGGCGATAAAGCAATCCCCCGTAAACGGGGCTATCGGGCAGACCCAGGTTACAAAGCCAGGTTAATCTGGCGCTGCTCACTGGCCCGGCGATCAATCGCCGGGCGGTTTCCATGGAGATCGAAATGCAATTTCACCTTTCTACCGCCGAAGTATTTATCCCCGATGGGCTGCCGGTTGACGCCGGGCTGCAACGGACAACGCACCTGTGCCTGGCCGCCCACCAGGACGACATCGAAATCATGGCCGCCGCGCCGATCCTGGATTGTTTCCAGCAGACGGCTCAGTGGTTTACGGGGGTTGTCGTGACCGATGGGCGCGGTTCGCCGCGCGACGCCCTCTACAAGAATTACAGCGACGAGCAAATGCGCCTGGTGCGCTTCAAAGAACAACGCAAAGCGGCTATTGTCGGCGAGTACGCCGCGCAGATCATGCTCGATTACCCCAGCAAGGCCGTCAAAGATGGCAAAAATCTCCAACCGGTAGATGACATCGCTGCCATCTTGCACGCGACCCGCCCCCAGTTCGTCTACACCCATAACCTGGCCGACAAGCACGATACGCACGTCGGCGTGGCGTTGAAGGTGATCGCCGCCATCCGCTCGCTGCCGGCCAACCAACGCCCGCAAAAGCTCTATGGCTGCGAGGTGTGGCGCGACCTGGATTGGATGCTGGACGACGACAAGGTGGGTCTGGATTTGAGCCAGCATGAGAACCTGCAAGCGGCGCTCCTGGGCGTGTTCGACTCGCAGATTGCCGGCGGCAAACGCTACGACCTGGCTTCGCTGGGCCGCCGCCGCGCCAATGCTACCTACTTTGCCTCGCACGGCGTGGATACAAGCCTGGGCCTGTCGTTTGCCATGGATTTGACGCCGCTGGCGCTCGACCCCGCTTTGGACGTGGCCGCCTTCGTGCAGGAATTTATCCAGCGCTTTGGGCAAGATGTGGCCGAACGTCTGCGCCGGGTGACAAGTCAGGCATGACCAGCCAATGAACACATCTTCACGTACATTCGTCGGGTTTGGTTTTGGGGCTATTCAGGCAGGGCTGTTCCTGCACGAGGCCTTCAAAAGCGGTAATTTCGCGCGCTTTGTCGTGGCAGAAGTCGTCCCTGATGTGGTGGCGGCGCTGCGCGCCAACCAGGGGCGCTATTGGCTGAACACCGCGCAAGCCGATCGCATCGAGCAGGCCGAAATCGGCCCGGTGGAAATGGCCGACCCGGCCAACGCAGCCGACCGGCAAAGGTTGGTCGAAGCGCTTGCCGCAGCGCAGGAGATTGCCACGGCGGTTCCGAGCATCAAATTCTACACATCCGATCAGCCTGGCAGTATCCATCGCCTGCTGGCCGCCGGTTTGCAGTTGAAGGCCAGGCGGGGCGGGCCGCGGGCAGTGATCTACGCTGCCGAAAACCACAATCACGCCGCCGAAGCCCTGCAAGCGGCAGTGATGGCAGAAATCCCTGTTGGGGAACAGGCGGCTGTGCTGAGCCAGGTGCGCTTCTTGAACACGGTGATCGGCAAGATGAGCGCTATCGTGACCGAACCTGAGCAGATTGCCGAACAACGCCTGGCCGCCATCGCACCCGGGCTGCCGCGTGCCTTTCGGGTAGAAGCATTCAACCGTATCTTGATCTCGGCCATTGATTTCGACCCGCCATTTACGCGCGGCATCACCCTGTTCACCGAGAAACCCGATCTACTGCCCTTCGAGGAAGCCAAACTCTACGGACACAACGCCACACACGCCTTAGCCGCCTATGTGGGCGGCCTATGCGCGGCCAAATTCATCGCCGATCTGAAGGAAATGCCCGGCATGATCACATTTCTGCGCCGGGCGTTCATCGAGGAATCGGGCGCGGCGCTGGTGGGCAAACACGCTGGCGTGGATGCGCTTTTCACCCCCGCCGGCTACGCCGCCTATGCCGATGACCTGCTCGAACGCATGGTCAACCCTTTTTTGCTGGATGATGTCGAACGGGTGGGGCGCGACCCAGAGCGTAAGCTGGGCTGGGATGACCGCCTGATTGGCACGATACGCCTGGCCTTGCAGCAAGGGATTCGCCCCGCCCGCTACGCCTTCGGCGCGGCAGCGGCGCTGGCCCGGCTCAATCCGGGAATCTTGGAAGCGGCAATAGCGCCAGAAAACCTGCTCCTGCCGATCTGGCAAGCGGCGCAACCCGACCGCTCCGAATGCCAGGCGGTGCTGGCCCACATTGCACCGGCAGCCGAGGCCCTGCGACGCTGGAAAGGGCTTCAGCAGCGCGCCCAATGCCCACCCATTGAAAGCTTCCTGACCCCATAACCTGCCCCCCCATGAAAAAAATCCCCCGCAACATCTGGCTGCTCACCCTGGCATCCTATCTGACCGATGTCTCATCGGAAATGCTCACCAACCTGATGCCCTTGTTTCTCGTCAACGTGCTGGGACAGCGCACCAGCGTGGTCGGGCTGATCGAGGGCGTGGCTGAGACGACCGCCAGCCTGGTAAAGATCATCTCTGGGCAGCTTTCCGACCGCCTGGGGCAGCGCAAATGGCTGACCGTTCTCGGCTATGGGCTGTCTACGCTGGCCAAGCCGTTTTTATATTTCGCCAACACCTGGGGCTGGGTGCTGGGCGTGCGATTTGCCGACCGGGTGGGCAAGGGTATCCGCACCGCCCCGCGCGACGCCCTGCTGGCAGACAGCATCACGCCCGAACAGCGCGGGCTGGCCTTCGGGCTGCACCGCGCCGGAGATACGGCAGGGGCGTTCACCGGGCTGCTGATCGCCGCGCTGGTCATCTGGCTGAGCCAGGCCGGCGGGGGCGAGCTGACGCGGGCCACTTTTCAGGTCATCGTGCTGCTAAGCATCATTCCGGCAATGTTGGCTGTGATCGTGTTGGCGCTGGGCGTGCGCGAGATCAAGCCGCAAGGCAGCGCCAAAACCGCCGCCAGCCCTACACCCCAGGGTTGGAAGTCATTCGATGGGCGCTTCAAGTGGTTTTTGCTGGCCATGATCGTGTTCACGCTGGGAAATTCATCCGATGCGTTCATTTTGCTGCGCGGGCAAGAACGCGGGTTGACGGTGCTGCAAATCCTGGGCATGTCGCTGACCTTCAATGCAGTGTACACCCTCTGCGCCGGGCCAGCCGGGGCGCTTTCAGACCGGTTGGGGCGGCGCAAATTGATCTGGATCGGCTGGTTATTTTATGGGCTGATCTACCTGGGGTTTGCCGCCGCCCCCAATGGCCTGACAATCTGGCTGTTGTATGGCTGCTATGGCTTCTACTATGCCCTGACCGAAGGAGCCGCTAAGGCGCTTGTCGCCGACCTGGTGCCGCAAGAACAACGCGGCACGGCCTACGGCTATTACAATGCCGCCATCGGCCTGACGGCCCTGCCAGCTTCGCTGATCGCCGGGCTGTTGTGGCAGGGGGCGTGGGGCTGGTTGGGCTTCGGGCCGGCTGCGCCCTTCGTGTTCGGCGCAACGATGGCGTTGTTCGCAGGCATTTTATTCAGGCGGCTGTGACAAGAAGCGGTCTATTTGGAAGGCTTCCCCCGTCAGGGCTGTCATTCCACAGGCAAGATCAACCCTTGTCGAGCGGGCAGCGTGATGGCCTGTCCTGCAAAAAGCATTTGGCCATCATATTCCACCGTCGTTTCAACCGCATCATCTTGATAGTTGTTGATGAACAGGAAACTGCCCCTTTCGCCGCGGCTGATGCGCACATCAGCCCATTGACTGAGCCGAAAGAGCGGCGGGCAGCCCATCTGCAAGGCCATCTGGTGGACGATGCCGAGGTCGGCCAGGGTGTTGGCCGGCAGCGCCGCGCCGAGGAGCAGCACCTTTCCTTTGCCGACAGGTTGGATGAAACCCACCGTTGCGCCGGTTTCGTCGCTGGCGATCACTTCAGCGAAATCGCCCACGTAGGTTTCGACGAACGAGGCGGGGACATCAGCATGGTCGAAAACACGGATCAGCCGTGATACGAACGGTTCGCCGCCGCCCAGCCGGACGACACCGAGGGCCTCGGACAAGAGGGTGCATGGGGCGTGATCGAAGCCTTCCAGGCACATCCGCCCAATCAGAACCAAATTTCCCCCCTGGCGGACGTACTCTACCAATTTTTGCTGCGTGGCGGGGTCGCACTGCCTTTCGAGCATGGCCCAGCAGAGCGGCGTTGTGGCGGCATCCAGCGTGGCGCGGCTGAGTTCGACGGCATCGAAGGGGCGGTGGGTGAGCGCCAGGCCGCGGGCGATCAGGTCGAACAGGATCACTTCGCGTTGGTGGGTGATGATGTGGGTCGCTTCCTGGGTGAAGGCGTTGTTGACTTCGGTCATAAAATGATCGAGCCAAAAGCCAATCGTCGTGACGGTTTGCGGGCGGGCCAGGGTCAAGGCACTGCCATAGGTGGCAAGCGCCGCCGAGAGCCTGGGGTAGCGGTGGTAATGCGGGCGCAGAGAGCCGTCTTTGCGCACCGGGTGGCCCCAATCGTGACGTTTGACCGGGCTGAGCAGGGGGTGGTTTTCGCCATCGAAGAAGAGGTAATGATTGATGGCGCGCATCCCACACGAAATACACAGCCGGGCGTGCAGATCGTAAAGCGAGGTCTGGCCGCTGCCAAAATCGAGGTTGCCGCCAGCCTGAAACTCGACCGAGAACAACGCCTGTTGCGGGTTTTGCAGCGCTTTGGTGGCTTCGTTGACCAGCAGCAGTTGGTGAAAATTGCCCTCGTTGATGAAAATGGGGTAGACATCGGTGGCGCTGACCATCCCGTCCATCTCCATCACCGAGACCAACTGCGACAACCCGATGGGGAAGGTTTTGCCGCCGTTGGCAAAGCCGTGGATGTTGACGATGGGCGGAACTTCCATGCCGTTGGCCTGCGCCTGCGACCACAAGAAAGCGGCATATTGACGGAGATAGGCGCGGTAAAAGCGGCGGTAATCTTCCAGCACGTTGCGGGCGTGGGGTGCGCCGGGATGCGCTAACGCCTGGCCGAGAAATTCCGGCAGATCGGCGGCGGGGTAGCGCCGGGCAAGCCGGTCGGCATACGTCTCATGCAAATAGGCGGCAAAGCGCGCCAGGGTATCGGGATTGATGTCGAGCAGATTGCGCACCCAATGGGGCATACCCATTTCGTTATCCAGTTGAATCAGGAGGATATTGCCGCCGCGGGTGATCTGCCGGGGGGCTAATACCTGAAAAACTGCCTGGTACCAGTGTGCGACGGGGGTCAAAAAATCGGGGTGTAAATAGCTGGCGATGTTTTCCGTTTGGCCGTGCTGGTTGAGGATGGCAACCTGTGGGGCCTGGGCAAACACCCACGGCGGAATACCCTCGTTGATGGTCTCGGCCATGATGTAAGGGCCAAGCCGGGCGATGATCCACAGGCCCATCTCGGCGGCGAGATCGAGGAAACCGGCCAGGTTACGCCACGGGTGGCTGTGGCCGTCGAAGTCGGAAACGCCAGGCTCAGGCTGGTGCCACAGCCAGGGGATGTACGTGGCTACGGCGTTGAAGCCTGCCGCCTGCAGCAGCCCCAGGCGGTGCGGCCATTGCGCTGGCGGGGTGCGAAAATAGTGCAATTCGCCAGACTGGAGGAGCAGGGGTTGGTCGTTGAGCCAGAATTGGCCGTCTCGGACGGCGAAGGTGTTCATCGGGCGACTCGGGTGGAGGATTGACGCGGGATCAGTTGCGTCTGGATGCGATAGGGTTGCGGGAAGGGGTTGCCGTTTTCGAGAAAGTCCATCAATTGGTTGGCCGCAGAATAGCCCCAGGTGTAGCGCGAAGCGCCAACGGTGGACAGGGAAGGGTGCATCAAACTGGCGACCTGAATGTCATCGAAACCGACCACGGCAATATCGCGCGGCGCATTCAGTTGGCGCTCTTGCATGGCGCGCAGGAAGCCGATAGCCATCTGGTCGTTGGCGCAAAACACCGCTTCGGGCAAGCTGCCGCCCTGGATGATCTGGCTGCCAATGTCGTAGCCCGATTTTTCGGTGAAGTTGCCGTCGTATTGCTGGGTGGCGAGGTTATATTTGGCGGCTTCATCGAGAAAGGCCCGTTTGCGCTCCCAGTTATCGAAGGAATCGGCTGCGCCAGAAATATAAAAAATCCGCCGTGCGCCTTGCTCATAGAGGTGCCGAAAAGCCGCCTTCACGCCCTGCTGGTTGTCGAGCAGCAATGGGAACAAATAGTCTGTTTCGAGGAAACGGTCGAGGACGACGATGGGGAATTTTTTCGAGGCAACCTTGACCAGCGTGTCATTCTTAATTCGCGAGGCAAACACAATGGCCCCATCCACCTGGCGCTGGGTAAGCAGCCGGGGGATGACCCCGGTTTCGGGGCAGACGATCAGGTCGTAATCGGTGGTGAGAACGGCATCGTGGATGCCTTCGAGAATGTCCTCGTAGAACGAGCCGCCAAAGCGATTGATGAAAACGCCAATAACGCCCGATTTGCGCTTTTTGAGATTGCGGGCGAAGGCGTTGGGGTGGTAATTGAGCGCTTCGGCGGCTTCGAACACGCGTTGGCGCGTGGCGGCGCTGATCGAGCCGGTATCGTTCAAGGCGTATGAAGCCGTGGTGACGCTGACCCCGGCGTGTTTGGCAACGTCTTTGATCGTGGTCATGGCGTCTGCTCCAAGATCTGCAAGCGGCTCAAGCCATTGAGGATGTGGGCGTTTTTCATCACAATCTGGTGTACCTGCTCGTTCTCGAAATTCGCCAACATCAACAGCGAAATGCCCTTGTCAATGCCGATCACATCGGGGGCGTACCAGTTCTCGCTCAAGTTGTAGGCATCCTGAAAGCCGTAGCGGCCTTTGAGCTTTTCGAGCGCATAATAGTTCAACATGGCCTGTTGGGCCTGCTCAGGCAGGAAGATGATCGAACCGATGGCGCCATAGGGCGGAATGGTGTCATCTACCTTGTGCTGCTTGTTGTCGTATCCTGAAGGCGGCGCGCCATACAGCCCGTTATAGCCATCCGGCCCGTCGCAAGCAGAGAGACCCCAGGCCAGGGGGCCGAGCGTTTTATACTTGGGCGCCATCTTGACGGCGTAATCGTAGTGCGCCTGCACCGCCGAGACCGAATTGTCGAACCAGTTGACATCTTTCTTGTCGGTCAGGCCGCGGAAATCAATCCAGGCGTGGCTGAATTGGTAGGTGAAGATGGAACCAAACCACGAATGGATGAACGGCTGCCCCGCGCCATAGTGGGCGGTGTGGCGGGTGAAGGTGTAATAGGGCAGATCATCGAGCGGGTATGTAACGGAACCGGCGGCCAGCACATACATCATCAACTGCTCGGCGTAAAAATCCCAGTGGCCCTCGAAGCCTTTTTCGGGGCGATAGGCCATGTAAAACATATTCCTTGCGCTATCGAGAAACCAGGGCCAATTGACCCCCTCGTAAATTTGCTGCGCTTTGGCTTGCACCTCCCCACCGAAGTATTCCCCCGCCGTGAGAACGCCCATCAGCAGGATGGAGGTGTCAATATTAGAGACCTCGCTCTGCCAGGCGCGCTGGCCGGTTTGCATCTCGACGAAGTGGTAGTAAAAACCTTCGACGCGATCCATGCGCAGCAGGGTATCCAGCGTGCCGTTGGCCCGGTCGTAACCTTCCTGCCAGGTGATATAGCCCTTTTCCACGCCAATGGGGTAAGCGGTGAGCGCGAAGCCAACCGAAGCCATGCTGGCGATGCCTTCTGACCCCGGATAGCGGTCGCGCACCAGGCCGTAGCCAGGGCTGGCCGCGTCGGTGTTGGCCTGCTCCCAGAAAAAATCGAACGAACCTTTCATTTCGTATGCGATAACATCGGCGATATTCGCCGGGGTTGGCGTGGGGAGGGGCGTTTCGGTGGGGGGCGGCTGGACAGCCGTTGGCGTGTGCGAAGGGGTGGAGGTGGGGGGCATGGAAGTGGGGGTTGGCGTGGTGCAACCGGAAATCAGCAGGAGAATGCTCAACAGCAAGAGGATGGGTTTATTCACCGGTAATGCCTGTCCTTTCAATCGATTCGACGAACCATTTTTGCAGAATGAAGTACATCACGAGCAGCGGCAAGATGTTCAAAAAGGTGCCGCTCAACTTGACGGCTTCGTTGATGCGGTCGAAAATGTTCACCACGCCAGGCGGATACAGGTTTTCGTACGCCTGCACAAACCGGGCGAGCTGCATCGGCAGGGTTTGGATGCCGCCTTCGAGGAAGATGTTGGTCAGGAAGGTCTCATTCCAATACCAGACCGTGGAGAAGATGACCGAGATGATATAAGATGGCAGGGCGGCGGGGATGGCAATTTGGATGAAAATTTGCAGGTCGGTGGCGCCATCCAGCCGGGCGGCTTCCTCCAGCACTTTGGGCAGCGAAAGGAAGGTCTGGTAAAAGATCAGGATGAAGATGGCGCTCTTGAACCCCTGGCCGAAGATGGCCGGGATGAGCAATGCCTGGATATTCCCCAACAAGCCCAGGTCGCGGAAGGTCAACATCTGCGGGATGAAGGTGTTCTGAGCGGGGATGATAAAGGTCGCCAGGATGCAGGCAAAGATCACATTTTTGCCCCAAAAACGGTAACGCGCCAGGCCGTAGCCCACCAGCGAACACACGGCCGTCTGGATGATGGACGGGATGACGCTGATCATCGTCGAAGCCAGCAGCGTTTGGGGGTAATCCAGCACCCGGTAGGCCTTCACATAGTTGCCCGTGTAAAACTCGGTCGGAATCCACTGCACTGCCGGGTTGAGCAGGTCGCTGGTGTTCTTGAAACTGGTGACGAACATGAACAGCAGCGGGTACAGGTAAACAAACCCGATCGCCGCCAGCAGGGCATACAGCAAGGTGGTGAAAACCAACCCGTACCCGGTGCGGTTGCCAAAAAAGAAACCGAGCAGATAATCTTTGGAGAACCTGTGCATAAGCGCCCTGTTAATCGAACGTCTTGCGGGATTGGAAATTCAAGGCGAAATAGACAATCACCAGCAGCAGCACCAACACGAGAAAATAGATGAATGACATGGCGCTGGCATAACCAAACCCGCCATCTACTGAATAGGTTTGCCCGTAAATGTAGCGGATGACTTTGTTCTCGGAAAAATGCGACAGCGTGATGATGGTGTAAAAGGCGATGATCACGGTGGTGGTTGAGAGCGATGGCAGCGTAATCTTCCAGAACGCTTCCCAGGCCGATGCGCCATCAATGGCCGCCGCTTCGTAAATGCTGCGGTCAATCTTCTGCAGACTGGCGAGATAGATGAGAATTTGCACGCCAGAAAACCACAGGATCAAAATAAACGAGGTCAGCAGGTATTCGACCGGGTTGCGCAAATAGCGCGGCAATTCGGCGACGAAGTTCGCCACGGCGGTCAGGTTTTGCAAGCCAGGAACGGAGGTAGCGCCCTGGGCGGTCAGCTCGCGAATGACCGGCCCGCTGGTAATCACCACTGGCAAAAAGAAGATCGTGCGAAACACGCCCTTCAACCGGAAATTCAAATTCAACAGCAAGGCGATGATCATCGAAAAGATGATCACAATCGGCACAGAGACCAGGGTTTCGATCACATACTCGATCAGCAGTTCGATAAAGCTGGTATCGGTAAACAACGCCCGTGTGTAGTTATCCCAACGCACAAAAACCTGGTCAATGCCGGTGGCCTTCACCGTGACCTGGTTCAGGCTGAACAGAAAGGTCTGCACGAGGGGGATGGCCGTAAACAGGCCAAAGCCGATGATCCAGATCAGCACGAAGGCGTAGCCATAGAGCGCCTCGCGCAAGCTGTGCTTCATGCGAATGATGCCGAAGGAAGGCCGGCTTCTCATGGCTGCACCTCGCTGAGGACGGCATCTTTGCCATTGACCGTCACGCCGTCCAGGGCAGCTGGCTGCGCGGTGTAATTGACGATGACGACCTTCCCGTTGGCATAGGTGGTGGCATACACGCCTGGCGCAAGCTGCTGGCGGGCGATGATCTCCTGCCCATACACCGGCCCCAACCGGTCATTGAGCCATTGATAGGTGCGCTTGATTTCATCGCCCCATTGGGTGTATGCCGAGGAAAAAATCCAGTTGGAGCGGGTGTTCAGGATGCGGGCGGTCGCGCCTTCAGAGACGAAGAACGACGGATAAACGCCAAAATCGGCATAACGGAGCAAATCTTCCTGGAGGTTGGAAGAAAAATTCAGCGCCGGGCCATAGAACGGGATCATACCGGCAAAGACAATCTGTAAAAATGGCACGGTAGCAGTGGTATAGATATACCCGCTGTCGGTCACCGGGATGTCGTAGTAAGCCTGCATGTAGCGAAAGAGATAGTGGTTGGGCCGGTAAAAAGCGCTGCGAAGCGCCACCAGGTTGTCGCTGCCATCGGCGGCCAGCAGCGCCCGGTATTGCTGAATGGCTTGTTCACGGCTGATGAAATTGCCATCCTTGAAATCGCTGTACAGGTTCGTCCCGATGCCATCCAGGGCCAGGCCCGCCCCCACCGCGCGCCACACATCCTGGTTGAGCGAGGTGTAGAACTGGCTCAACGAGGCGAAGTTGCGGAAAAAATTGACCTTATCGCGGTTGTAACCAATGATATTTTCGTTGATGATAGCCACAGCCAGGTCGGAACGGGTGGAATAGCCTGGCTCATCCCAAAAAGCCGCCTGAGGGTCTACATACAGATTGAATTGGCCGCCAGTCGCCTGAACATCGCCGATCAGGGCGGCCAGTTCGCCCGGCGTCCCCAGGCTGCCATCCAGCTTGAAGGTCTTCGGCGGCATACTGGATGCGCCATCGGGCTGCCAGCCATAGTAGACCACCTGCGGGTTTTTGACCTGCAAATCGTCGAGAATGGCCCGCATTTGCGAGATGGTAGTCATGGGGATCATGCGATCCCAAAACAGCACACGCTCCTTATCACCAGCCAGAAACTCCAGGCGGATGCCGATGTCACTGCCAGGCGTTACGGTGCGGCTCAATTCGTCCTGCTCAATCAGGTAATCGCGGTAACTGCGAGCCATGCCCACGTAATCGGCCTGGCCGCCGGTGAGGAAGCGGTAGTTGATCTTGACATCAAACGGGTTGGTGCTGGGCTGCAAGACAGTCACCCCCGCCCCCGAACGGCTGGTGGCCTGGAAATAGCTGGCGTTGTAGGTGAAGGCGTTGTAAAGAAAATTGAAATTGGTGATGATGCCGGCCGGGTGGGCGCGAAATTCGCCATACGAGGCGCCCTGCTCGACAATGGCCAGATAGGCATTTTCGCCCTCGCCATGCACCATCCCGATCACCGGGATGGAAATTTTATGCGGCGGCTGGGTCGTGGGGTCATACGGCAGGGAACCCAGCATTCCCAGGTCAGCGCCATAATAGCGTCCATAAAACATATTTTTGGCTTTTGTTTCAGCCGCAAAGTGGATCAGGCTGCCAGAACCATCGGGGATGAACAGATAGCCGGGGACATCGTCTACGCGGGTGGCGGCAAAGAAGGGGTAGACGTGCAGCGTGCCCAGCCGGTAGGCCGGGTCTGCTTCATGCAGGGAAGCAAAGGGGATTTCGACGGACACGCCGCGCTCGTTGAGTTGGACGCTGACGCTCAACGAGATGGAAGGTTCGCTAAAGGTCAGATGCGCCAGGAAGCCCTGGCCCGTTTGCTGGAACTCGATGGTGTGCTCGGCGCTGGTGATGGAGGCGCGTTTTTCGTTGACCTTTTGATCGACAAAATCAATGCTGATCCCGCTCGTGGCAAAAGCTGTCCAGGTCTTGTTAAGGCGGTCGCTGGGCATTTTCTCGTCCAGGTTGGAATGCCACACATAACCGCTGCGCCGATCCACCACTTTGAAGGCCAGGGTTTCGGCATTGGCATACAGTTGGAATTTGGCATTTTCGCCGACCAACACATCCGTCGCCACCTCGGTCGCGGCGGCGCCTTTCATTTCGAGCGCACGCGGCTGAACAACCGCTTCGGCGGGGGCGAGGGGCAGCGCCTCAGGTGCGCCGCCGGCCACCCTTGCCACGCCTGCCCCGCCCAGCAGTCCAAACAAGGTCACAAAGAGGAGGATATGCAGCTTAGACACGTAATCGCAGCTCCTGGTAGATGGCGAAAACGAAATCGAACAGTTGGGAGAACAAGACGTACAAAATATAGCCCGTCAGCATGAACAGGGCCATGGTAAAGAGGGTGGTGATGATGTTGCGGATGGTCTCGCGAAACGAGTAGTTGTGAATTTCCATGACCATGATGGACAACATCAACCCCGTCCATGCCAGGAGGATATTTTGGGTGAACGTGTAAATAAAAACTTCGTTGAGCGACAGCACATTGGAAAGCAGCGCCAGCGGCAGCGAAAACAGGGCCAGCGGAAACAGGCTGTACGCGCTGCCGACGATCACATCGCGCACACGCCCTTCGCCATCGCTGATGGTCGAAACCAGGTAATTGGCGGCATTCCACAGAAAAATGAGCAAGATCGGGGGAATCAGTTCATTTTCAACCCGGATGTTGGCTGGCGAGGGGTAAGGGTTGAAAACAAATCCCGTCAGGTAGAGCGAAACCAGCCGCAGGGCAACCACCCACAGGTAAACCAGCAGCGCAAACCACAGGCTGCCGCGCTGGTTTTTCTTGATGTAGTAAAAGCTGTCGGCTGGCTGCCTGATAAAGCGGAACATGAACACAAAATCATCCACCAAATGAAAGCGCTGCAAGCCGCGCAGCCAGGCGCGCAGCGGCTCGAACCACCGATAGCGCCGATCCAGGCGGCTCACCCCACCATAGATCACCCACAACCCGATCAACCCAAACAGGGCCGGCGACAGGTATTGCTGCAAGACAGCGTTGCGCAGCTCCCAAAAAGCCTGCGAGTACCCGGGGCGGTCTTCGGCGTAGCGGTAATAGGCCAGGGCATTGACAAAATCCCTTTGCTTGAAATAGGCATCGGCGATGGCCTGGTAGGCCATGATGAACGACCCGTTGAAGTTCAGCACTTCCTCGAAATAAGGCCGCGCTTCCACGTAAAAGCCGTCCATATACAGCTTCACCCCTTGATGCACCCTGCGCGAAAATTCGGTAGACTGGTAAATGACGATGGCATTCTTGCCCCGATCTAAAACATAGAGAAAATCGCCGAAGCGGGCGATGGCCGTGGGGTCCAGCAGTGTGCCCAGGCGCTGTTCGCCCTGGTCTTTCGCGCCAAACACAAACAGCAGCGTGCCGTGCGTGTCGTATTCGTAAATCTGGCCGCTTTCATCCACGGCAATCACCAGGCCATCTTCGCTGACATGGATGTCTCGAAAGGTGGTGGAGCCATAGGTGGTGGGAAAGATATTCTTGCCCGAAATGATGAAACGGCGGATGCCCTCGCCCCTGGAAGAGCCAGAAGTCACCGTGTACACCATCCCCTGGCTATCTATGGCGAGGTTCGACGGCGAGGCGGCCGTGTTCTTGATGAACTGGTCGAGCTGCTCCTCAGAAAGGAACAAGCGCTGCAAAATGAACCTGACCGAAGTGGAAGCCGCATTGGCGCCAAAATAGCCAATGAAATTGCCGTAGGGGTTCATCTGCACAATCCCATTGACCGACCCTTCGTTGATGATATAGAGGTTCTTGCGGGCGTCTACGGCAATTTTGCGGGGCAAGAATTGCCTCGATTTGCCAAACAACGGCTCGCCAGGCCGCCCGAGCTGGCTGATCAGGTTGCCAGCTTGATCCAGAATGACAACCGTATTTGTCTTGGCATCGGCGATGTACAGCGTTCCATCCGGGCCGACATCTATGCCGGTCGGGCTTTGCAGCACCTCTGCCCCCAGTGTGGCGGCGATCTCGAAATTCTCCAGCTTGAGGATGCGCCCCTTCCCGGTATCGGCCAGGTAGATCGTGCCATCGGCAGTCACAATGAAATCCTCAGCACCCGCGATGGGCAAGGCGATTTCGTCATATGGCCGATAAGCATCTTGAGTGAGAAAGAGCAAACCGCCTGGGCCCAAAGCCCAGGTGGTATATGGCGAAGTGGCCTGTGCGCCCGAAGCCGAAAGTCCCGAAAGCGCCAACACCAGCAGAAGAATTGCAGCGAGCTTTTTCATCACTTGAGTCCCGAATGCGACATGGTGCTCATCACCTGGCTTTGCAGCAAAATGAAAATAAGCAGGTTCGGCAGGAACATGATCAGCGAGGCAGCAGCAGCAATGCCCTGCCCGGCGACGGTGTTAGCGCCGCTGGTGGTGGAGGTGAGGGTGGTCAGGTAGAAAGCGAAGGTTTTCAGGCTTTCGCTGTTGACGTACAGAGTTGAAGTTTCGGCGTTGTTCCAGGTGGCCTGGAAGATCAGGATGGCGATGGTGGCAATGGCCGGGCGGATCATCGGCAAGATGATGCGCCAATAAATCCAGATGTCCGAGGCGCCATCCACCTGGGCGGCTTCGATCACTTCGTTGGGGATGCCGTCTATGAACTGCTTGACTAGAAACAAACCCACCGGCATAGCCAACGCCGGCAAAATGTGGACGAGGAACGTATCCATCAGCCCCAGGCGCTCGATAATCAGGAAGCGCGGGATGGTCACGGCAATTGGCACGAACATCAACGCCGCCGTATTGATGGCAAACAAGGTCTGCTTAAGCGCAAAGCGTTTCTTGGACAAGGCGTAAGCCGCCGTGGAGGAGACCAGGATCGAAGCCCCCACTGAAACCAGCGTGATCACCACGCTGTTGAACAGGTAGCGGCTGACCGGCACGCCGGAAGTGGTCATTTTGGAGAACAATTGCCGAAAGTTATTCAGGGTGGGGTTGGTCACCAAAAAGCGCGGCGGGTAAGCGAACAGTTCATCGGGCGGTTTGAAAGCATGTGAAAAGATAAAGACAATCGGCAAGATCATCAGCAACGACAGTGGCAGCAAAATGATATAGAACTTGATCTGGCTGGGATGAAACCCGCGCGGGTTGGTGCCGCTGTTATAGGCCCTGGCGTAATGGAATAATTTGGTGATCTTCACACGGCCTCCTACTCCGGGCTGCCAAACAGACGGTTTGCCACACGCGCGAAGAACAACACCATCAGCAGCAGCACCACCGAAGCCGCCGCGGCATAGCCCATCTCGTAGCGGATGAAGCCGAAATCTTCGATGTGGTTGACGATCAACTGCCCGGCATACTGCGGCGTGGGGTTGGCTCCCGAAAGCGTGACACCGATGGCTCCCGCCTGAAAGGTGGACACAATCGCCATCACCGCCCCAAACAACATCTGCGGCTTCATCGAGGGGATGGTGATGTGGATGATTTCCTGGAAGCGGTTGCGAATGCCATCCAGCGCCCCGGCCTCATACAGTTCCGGGTTGATCTCCAAAATCCCCGCCAGCATCGCCAAAAAGCCCACCCCCATGCTGCTCCACAGCGTCACCACAATCATCATCGTCATCAGGTATTGCGGCGACTGCAACCATTGGATCGGCTCCTGGATCGCGCCATAGCTGAGCAGCAAGCTGTTGAGATAGCCGTTCTGGTCGCCGCTAAAAATGGTCAGCCACACCACCGACATTGCCACGCCACCCGTCATCGAGGGCGAATACAGGATCAAAGCGAAGAGGGTACGCGGCAGCTTGGGAAGTTGGGCCAGCATCCAGGCCAGCAGGAAAGACAAAATATAGCCACCCGGCCCCACAATCACGGCAAACTGGACCGTGTTGGGGATGACATAGCGCATGAAGATGTCATCCTGGGTCAGCAGGGTGATGTAATTCTTCATGCCATTGAAGGTGGGCGGCTGGATCGTGTCAAAAAAGGTAAACGACAGCAGAATAGCCACCACCACAGGCAGCACGATGAAAATAATGAACATCGCCGCATACATGGATAGGAAAGCGTAGGCATTGCCCTCCTGATCGATCCACTTGCGGGCTGCGCTGGGAACGCCACGAGTTGCCAGAACCGTACTGCTGCGCGCGGCGGTCATTGGCCCTGCTCCATCCAGCCCTTCACCGTCTCGAGGGTGGGCACTTTGAACGCCTTGACCGGCACGCCATTCTCCAGGTAGCCAAATTCCTCCATCTTGCGGGCAATTTCGCGGTTGATCACCAGGATGGCGTCATCGAGGGCCACGCGTGGGTTGACCCCATCGAAGACGATCTTATTCCAGGCGTTGCTCAACTCGCGTTCCTGCATGTAGCTGCCGGGCAGTCTCACCGGCTCTTGCAGCCACTTCCATTGCTCCAGAATAATGTCTTTGTGTTCCTGGGGAATGGGAATATAGCTGAAGGCTGCGACATTCGCCGAATTCCACAAGTATTCCATGCCATAATTCAACACAAGCTGCTGCTGAAATTCCACCTGCGTCTCCGTAGACATCCACCATTTCAAAAACTGCCAGGATTTTTCAGGCTGCTCGGTATCTGCGAACATGATACATGCCTGCGCCGAACCCGTGGCCCAGCGGTTTTGGCTGCCATCAGGCAGAACCGTGGCCGGGTAGAGGTCAATCGCCCACAACCCGGTCAACTCCGGCGCAGCGGTGAGCAGCTTGAGATAATCGGTAAAGTTGGATACCCCGATAGGCAGGCTGCCGTAGCGAAAGCTGTCATAAAAGCTGGAAGTGGTCAGCGGCATACCATAAACGGTAAAACTCTCCGCCATGAACTTGAGGGCGTTGATCGCCGCATCGCTATCCAGGCCAGAAGCGAAGCCATCAGGGCGATACAGTTCGGCATTGTAATTGAACAGATAGGGGGCCGTCACCAAATACCCTTTCAGGCCAGCGCCGCCAGAAAGGGGGGTGTTGTAGTTCATCCCATAGCGCTGCAATTCTGGCAAAATCTCGATCACTTCATCGTAGGTGTGCGGCACCGGAATACCCAACGATTGCAAGATGTCTTGGCGGTAAAACGTGACCCAAAAATCTTGCGTCTCTGGGATGGCATACACCGAATCGTTCAAAACATAGCTCAGCAAAGAACCAGGGGTGTAAATGTTGATGAACGAGTCGAAATCCTCGAACGTACGCAGGTCTTTCAACGCGTTGCGCACGGCCAGTTCGTAGGGGATGTTGGTGCTGATGCCAAGCGCCACATCTGGTTCGATGCCCGCCGCCTTGGCCAGCACCAGCTTAGACTCATTGGGCATGATCGAAAACTTGACCGAGATGCCAGTATCGGGGGTAAAGGTCTGATCGGTCAGGAATTGCATCAAATCTACGTACTGGCGTGGCCGGTTGACCCACACTTCAATTTCGCCTTCCTGCGCCCCAATGGAATTGTAAGGGTCCTGCCGGAAAGAATGGACGAAACGCCGCAGGCCATCGGCCAGGCTGGCCCACCACGACACACGCACCGCCGGCGGAGGCGTATCGGGCGAATGGATGTAAATTTTATCCAACGCCAGGGGCTGCTCCTGAAGCGACGGCAAAATTTTCCCCAGCAATTCCGCCGCCGAGCCAGCCCCCGTGGAGAAGCGGTTCATGCGAACGGGAATTTTGTCCGGTTCATCGGCCAGGTAGCGCAGGTTGTCAATCGCCATCTGGTACATCAAGATTTCCTGCGAGCGGTTGGCCTGGTTAATCGCCACCAGGCCAGTCATATCGCTTTGCAAGTCATCGGCAATCGCCGTGAGCCGCGCCTCAATATCGGGAATGTAATCAGACAGCACCCATTCCTTGAACGGGTCGGCCTGGTTGCCGGTCAGCTTGCGGATTTCCAGCGACAAGCGGTTGATGTCGAGCAGCACCTTCTGGATTTTGGTAAGCGCCGGGTTGTACGGAGAATTGCTGGCCTCGATCCCCAGTACATGCCTGCCCTGGGTCAGGTAAATTTTGAAAGGCGTATCGCCGCCCAGGGTGCTGGTGGCCCAGCGCGTGGAATAGGGAAAAGGCACGGCGTTGAGTTCGTCGAACAGCACGGCATCATCCACCGTGATGCGGCGAAAAATGGTCAGGTTCTCCTTGAAGTTTTGCAGCCAGCGCAGGCTGATCGCATATTGGCCATCTTGCGGCACCGAAAACTCGTAATAAACAGCGCTGCCGCTGCGCTTCCAGCCCTCACCGCCGAGGGTATTCAGCATCAACGTGTAGGCGTCGTAGGGCGATGCCTCCAGGCTGCGCACAGCAGTGGGCCGGATGGCGGTGTCGTTCTTGTACGTCGGAAACTCGGCTTCAAGCTCGATCAACACCCCCGAAGAAGCGCGGTCAGGGTGAGCCTGCGCGTACCGCTCATACGCCGGATAAGCTGAAAATGGCTCGATGTATACACTGCCCAGCAGCATGGTCTCCTGGGTAAGCATGAAAGTAAACGAATGCGTCCCCGCCGTCAGCGGGATTTGCGCCGGATAAGGCAGGCTGAATTTGGCATCGCGCAAGGCCACCTTCGACCAGCGCAAAAGCCGTTCCTGACGGATCAACGCCTGGTTGCCGTACCGATCCAAAGGGAATTGGTCGCTGGCGTTTTGATAAAAGATGGGAAAAATGATCCGGCGCGTCTCACTGATCGGAAAAGACCCATCCACGAGAAGCTGACCCTCTGGCCCGTTGATGAAAGACTGCCCGGCGGCCATATCGAAAGACACGGTGTAGAGGCCATCTGCCGGAATGTCGGCCGTGAAATGCAGCGGTTCGCCGGCTTGCAGAAAAACGCTCGGTTTGGCATACGCCGCCGCCAGCGGGTCATCGGCGGCGGGTAAGCCAAACGCATCTGCCCTTACCTCGATGCCGCCGCCAGCCTGCACAGCGCGTTGAACCGGCAAGGGATGGCCCAACGCCGGCGCAGGGCGCACCAGGGGGGCGCTGATCACCAGCAAGATCAATAGCGCAGCCAGCAGCCTGAAAAAGCGGGGCATCTTCTTCGACATAGACACCTTTTTTTTAGCAACCACGGGCGAATGAAAAGGGCGTTGCGGCGCACCACAACGCCCTTGACAGGCATTCAACTACTTCGTAATCCCGGCTCGGGCCTCGGCCAGAATCTTATTGGCGAATTCTTCGAGCTGGGCAGAGTAATCTTCAAACTTGAACTTCGAGAAGTTGCCATAGCTCCAGAAGAAATCAATGCGCTCAACTTCTGCGCCATCGATCACAATGCCGGTTTTGCCTTCCCAACGGGCATTCACAAAACCGGGGACAGCCTTCTGCACCGACTCGATCAGGCTGTTATCCAGGTTTTTCATCGCCGCCGCCAGGCCAGGCTGGTTCGGGTAGAAAGATGTGTACAAGGCCAGCGTGGCATCATCCACCGCCACCGGCATATTGGGGACGGAGTTCATCGTCTTGGCGATCTCAACACGCTTGGCATACCCATCGGGCGAGAAAGCCATCCACTTGGCGAAATTGTAGGCCTCCTGCAGGTTCTGGGTGGTCTTGCCGATGCCGATGAAGTCGAACACCAGCGCCTGATTGCCGCCCGGGGTGCCGACGAAGTCCCAATTGAAGGTGGCGTTCTGGATCAGGCCGGGCAGTTCCCAGCCATACGAGAAGCGCATCCCCACTTCCTGGTTGAGGAAGAGTTCCCACGGACCAGCCGATTTGAAGTTCGTCTTCTGCTCATCGCTCAGGCCGTCCCAGGCATACGGGCCATACTGCGCCATCTTGGCAATGGCCTCTTTGAAGGCAGCCGAGTTGTAATTCATGTTGGCGCCGTCGAAGCTGAACCATTTGAGTTTGGGGTCAATCGAATTGGGCAGCCAGCCGGGGATATTCCATACTTCATCCAGGCCAAGCACGCCATCCGCGGGGTTGTTCAGGCCCATCATGGCGGCTTCGTAATCTTCCAGGCTAAAGCCATATTCTGGGGCGTCCAGGTTGGCGGCTTCATACAGGTCTTTGTTGACCACATAGCCCACGATGAACTGTCCCGACGGCACGCCATACGAAACGCCATTGAAGGCCACCGAATCGCGCAGCGCCTGGGGAATTTTCTGCCAGTCGGGGTCTGCACTGGCTACCGGGCCGACATCTGCCAGCCAATCATTTTTGATATACAACGGCAGGTCGAAGGCCGAAAAGACATCTGGGAACTCGCCCTTGGCAGCGTAAGCGGTCAGGTTGGCTTCCCAACCGCCTTCAGCGCTCATATCCACGATCTCAATCGTCACGTTGGGGTGCAGCGCCATGTAAGCGGCGATCAACTGGCGCTCGGCGTTATTTTCCTCTTCGGTGCCCAGGTTATGGGCGGCATAGCGGATGGTGACAGGCTGTGGTTCGGGGGTATCGGTGGGCGGTATGGCAGTGGCCGGCACAGCCGTGGGTTCGGGCGTCAGGGTGGCGGTCGGTTGCGCCGCGGTGCAGCCAACGATACTGACAAGCAGGGTGGCTGCGATCAACAGGGTGAGCAATTTCGAAACGGTTTTCATAAGTTTTACTCCTTGTATCTCCTAACCCGCATAAAGCGGAACGACCAGCGCACTAATCCAGGAAATTCTTGTTTTTGTGCAAGGAGTTCGCGGGTTAGGCTCTCTGAGTTGGTTCGGAACGAGTGGGAATGTTTTCGTTTGGTTTTGGAAGCTGCGCACCTCCTGACTGCTGGTGTTGTATCGTTGCCCAGGGCATCGCCGGGTGTTTTCAGCCCAAGAGAATTTCAACCGTGTGTGTTTGCCCATCTGCGAAGATGGGAACCACATTCCCTGCCAGGCTTTGCCCATCAACGATCACGCTTTTGACGCCTTTGTTGACATGATCAGGATTTTTGACCGTGATCTGATACCACGCCCCGCGGAATCGGCGCGAGACGGTAAATCCATGCCATTCTGACGGGATCGACGGCGACACCAGCAAGCCATCTGCTTGCGGGCGAATGCCCAATATCCAATGCGTGGCCACGCGGTGCAGCCATTGTGCCGAGCCGGTGTACCACGTCCACCCGCCGCGGCCATAATACTCGGAGAGTGGGCCATCCACATTGCCGGGGGTGACATAAGGTTCGGCTTTGTAGGTATCTATATCCGCGCTGCGGTTGGGCGGACAGATTTTGCGGTAGGCTTCGTAGGCCCGTTCGGGCTGGTTGGCAAGCGCGTACGCCCACACCGACCAGGTGGCCGCGTGGGTGTACACGCCGCCGTTTTCGCGCAAGCCCGGCGCATAGCGGGTGACGTAGCCGACATCGGGCCGGGGTTGCGTAAAGGCAGGGTAATTGAGCAGCGTGCCGTGGTCTTTGAGCAGGTATTTCGTCACCGCCGCCAGCGCCTGTTGGCCGCGCTCACCCTCTGCTGCCCCGCTGATCACCGCCCAAATGTTGGGCATCAGGAATATCTTGCCTTCGGCGTTGTCCTTCGAGCCGAGCAATAAACCGTCATCGGTGGTGGCTTGCAAATACCACTCGCCATCCCAGCCGTGGCGGTTGAGGGCATCTTTCACGCTCTGGCGAACAATTTCACACTTGCCGGCAAAAATCTCATCGCCGCGCTGCCGGGCGAGCGGGGCGAAATTGCCCAAAATCATATACAGAAACTCGGCCACCCAAAAGCTCTCGCCTTTGAGCAGCGTCCCCACCGCGCTCAGGCCATCGTTCCAATCGTGGTCGCCCATCAACGGCACGCCGCGCGGCGAAAAGCGGGTGAACGAACGTTCGATGGCGCGTTGGCAATGCCGGTAAAGGCTCTCCGCCGGGCCGTTCAGGTAAGGGATCGCTTCATCCAAAATGGCAAAGTCACCGGTTTCTTTCAGGTAGGCATCCAGAATAAACGGCAGCCACAGCAAATCGTCTGAGCAGTTGGTGCGCGGCCCGCCGCCGCGCATGGAAAACCACCAGTGCAGCACATCACCCTCGATAAATTGCTGCGCGGCGTGCAGAAGCAACTGCTTTTTGGCATATTCCGGTTCGCCGACCAAGAAAATCTGGCTGTCTTGCAACTGGTCGCGAAAACCATAGCCCGCCGAAACCTGGTACAACGCCGATTTCCCCCACAAGCGGCACGAAATGGCCTGATATTTCAGCCAGGTATTGGTCATAAAGTTGAACGCTTCATCGGGCGTTTCCACCTTTTCGCCGTCAATGAAACGCGACCAGAAAGCCCGCACCCCATCAAACGCCCGTTCGCTGGCCTCGACCGTGGTATAGCGGCGGATCAGTTCGGCGGCATCCTCCTTGCCATCTTCGGCGGCCCCTAGCGTAAACACCACCATTTTCGACTCGCCCGGCGCTAACGTCACAGCCACCTGCAGCGCGGCGATGGCATCGGTGAAGCGCCCGGTGCGCCCGGCCAGGGTTGTTTCGTCCATCGCCCGCGGCCGGTCATCGTTGCGATACAGGCCGAGGAACGTTTCTTTGTCGCAGTCGTACGATTTCAACGGCTCGCTGACCGCCATGAACGCGGTGTAGGGCCAATCCACATTGTTGTGGCGGCCCTTATCGTCGGCGAAACCCCACAGACACTTGCGGGCCATAACGGCGCAGTGCGCCACGTTTGCCGATGTCTCAATGAACAGCTTATGAAATTCGCGATGCTCATCGGGCGCGAACCCCAACAGCCACTCGGCATACGAGGTGACATCCAGGTGGCGCACCTCGTCGCTGTGATTGGTCAAGCGCAGTTGAAAGACCTCCACCGGGTCAGCCGCGACGACAAAGACGGTCAACTCACTGGCAATGTCTTCGATGCGCTGCCGAAAACGGGAGTAGCCAACGCCGTGAACGACGGCAAAATCCTGCCAGGGGCGCATCACCGGCTTGTACGCAGCTGACCAGAAAGTCTTCCGTTGCAGATCGCGGATGTAAACATACTTCCCCCAATTGTCTTTAATCAAATCTTGAAAAGACCGCGTGATGCGGTTCTGCCCGGCGTTTCCCCGCCAACTGTACCCCGACCCAGTCTGCGAAACCATCAGGGCGTAATCGCCATTGCTGAGGATATTGCCCCACGGCCTGGGTGTCAGAGGCGTGGTGATCACATATTCTTTGCCATCATCCGAAAAATATCCGTAGGGGCTTAAAAATTTTCGGTTCATGCTGCCCTTTTGAAGAGAAATGTGGGTGAGGGGCCGAGCTCTTGCGAACGTGCCTGGCATGAGAGGCAAAGTGAAACGTTTCACTTCATAGATATAAATTATCAAAATTTTAAGCGTTTGTCAAGCAGGATCAATTTGAAAAGCTATTGAAACACAATCGCACAACCCGGCCAGCGCAGATCACCCCTGGTATTTGCGCCGGTAGAAAATTAACGCCAGCAAGGCGCCCAATTGCAGCAAGGCCAGCACAATGGTCGAAAACTGATCGAAATAGAACACAAGCAGGTTGACCACCGAGAGCGACGCCAACAACCCAAAATAGGCCAGGCGTATGCCGCGGCGTTCACGGCCCAGGTGCAGCAACACAGCGCCGGCGATCAGCATCACCCCCACCACACCTTCTAACACCACCCGCCCGAAGAACCAATACATGCCGTTTGTGCTGGAGACCAGCCCGGCGGCGGCCATGTGCGCCAGGGTTTCGGCAAAGGTGGCATCGGTAAATGCCGTCGAGCCAAGCACGGCCAGGCGGGCCAGCGCAATTCCACCCAGGCCGGCCAGCGCAGCGACGATGGACAGGCGCAAGCGCGCCCGATTGAGCGGACGCTTCTCCAGTTCACGCAACAGCGCCTGCCAGCGTTCAAGCAGGGTGGGCTGCTCTGGGGCCAGTAAAATTTCATGGTGAGCCACAAATTCGAGCAGTTCATTCGCCAGGCGAGCCAGTTCAGGATGCTCCGTTTGCTGGCTGATGCTTTTCAAGCCGCGTTCCAACTCGGCGCGTTCACCGGCATCGAGGTCGTGATCGATCACTTCTTCCAACGCATCCAACACACCGTACAGCGCCGTCCGCGCATCCTGCGGCATCGGACGCCGGGTTTGCAAATAGACCAGCACGGTCAACAAAAAGAAAGCATAAATGATGGGGGCCGCCGCGGGGAAGAAATAATCATTGGTGGAGGTGATAAATTTGCCCACTTCGTCAATGAACAACCCCACCCCCACCCCCGATAAGACGGCGCTGACATGAAAAGCCCACCGGTTGGCAAATACCAGGGGCGCCAGCGCACCCACAAACAGCAACAAGCCGCCCCACAACACGTGGGCAATATGCAAGCCGCCCCCACCCAATTGGGGATACCCCGTCAACTCCAGAAACAGGCGGGTCAGCGTCACCGAGGCCGCAAAACTGAGCAGCGTCACCAGCAGGTAATAGGCCGCCCCGGCCCGGCGAACGGGCCTGCGCACCCGGCTTTGCAGACGATAGATCGCCCGATTCATCACTGCCCTGCCAAAAAGTCGCTCACTTCGGCAGCGGTGGGCAGCGAAGGCTGCGCGCCAGCCCGCGTGACCGAGAGGGCGCCAACCGCATTGGCGAAGCGGATGGCAGCGGTCAGGCTGTCACCACGGGCAAGCGCCACGGCCAACGCGCCATTGAACGCATCGCCGGCAGCCACCGTATCCACCGGCTCGACCGGATGGGATGGTACGATGGTTGCACGGCCTGCCTGAAAGAGTAAGGCTCCCTGGCTGCCAAGCGTCATCACGATAATACCCACACCGCTGATCGTGTGCAATTGCTGGGCCAGTTCCAGCGCATCAGACGCTTTGCCCTGGGCCAGGATAGCGGCTTCGGTTTCGTTGGGCGTCAGAATATCCACCAGGGCGAGCAGGCTTTTGGGCAGCATGGCCGCCGGGGCCGGGTTGAGGATGACCCGCACGCCATGTTTCTTCGCCAGTTCGGCGGCGGCTTTCACCGTTTCAAGGGGGATTTCCAATTGGACCAACAAAACATCAGCCTGGGCAATCGCTTCCTCAGCAGCCAGCACATCCGCGGGTGAAAGCTGGCCGTTGGCCCCCGGGGCAACGGCAATGCTATTTTCACCAGCCGCATTCACCAAAATCAAGGCCACGCCCGAAGATGCGTTCTCATCTTCCACAAGGTAATCCAGGCAAATGCCTTCCTGACGATACGCTTCGGCAGCCGCCTTCCCCAAATCGTCACGCCCCAGGCGGGCGACAAAAGTGACATCACCCCCCAGCCGCGCCGCGGCAACCGCCTGATTGGCGCCTTTGCCGCCCTGCACAGAAAAGAAGCGCCCACCCAAGACCGTTTCACCGGGCCTGGGCAGATGTTCAACTTTGACCACCATATCGGTATTGGCGCTGCCCACCACAACGATTTTCGGTTTCATCACAACCTCCCGCAAAGCCTATGGATACGCCTGCGTCAGCCAATCCAGCGGATCGGTCTGGATTCCGCCAACCAGCACTTCAAAATGCAGATGCGGGCCATTGACACGTCCCGTACTGCCCACCTTCCCCAGCACTTGCCCGGCAGTGACCACATCTCCTTCGCTCACATCTATGCGAGACATGTGCCCGTACCCCGTATAAACACCCCAACCGTGATCGATCAAGACCGCATTCCCGCGCACGGTCAATGGCCCTGCAAAGACTACCCGCCCCGGCGCAGCAGCAAAAATATCGGTTTCGTCGTTGCCGTACATATCCAGCCCGCCGTGGAAACGATTGTAGGCGCTGCCATTGTACGAACGCCGATTGCCAAAGGTGGAGGCAAAGCCGGTATCCAACGGATAAGGAGATGGGTTGGTAAAAAGCCCCTGCCACTGGCGTGGTTCGGTAAAATCGGCGGCCATGCCAAACCAGATTTCATCTTCTGGCTCAGTGATCGCCGGGTCAACGGTTTCGTCATTGACGTTCAACGGCGGGTCATAGGGATACCCCCCATCGCGGACATAGATTTGTTGTGAAAAAGAAAAGCGGGCGTCATCCGGCAGCTTGCCCTGCACCTGCAAGGGATAAAAGCCTGGCTCATGAAGGGCGTGAACCCCTTGCAGAGCTACATACTGAGCCGTTGCACCATCATAGAAGAAGTGCAATTCGTGGCCAAGAAAAGAACCGGTTATCGTCAGGCCAGGGGGAGCGGTGAACAGAAGCACCGTGGACTTGCCCTGAACGGCTGGCAGCGGGGCCACCTGTACCGACGTAATGGCTGGCGGCAGCGCACCGGGGCCTTCATCGGGCAGGCCGGGTTGGCGCAGAATATCGCCGGGCAGGGCCGCCCAGGCGCCGGGCAAATGGTTGGCGGCGGCAAGCGTCCAGGGATTGGCATCTTGCAGTACGGCCAACTCAAAAAGCGATTGCCCCGCCGCCAGGGTCATACGCCGGCCAGCAAACTGGCCCTCCGGGGGCTGTGTCAGCACCAGGCTGAGGCCGGTGTACAGTTCATCGGGATTGGTGATGTGGTTGAGACGGGCCAGCATCATTTCATCGAGCTGATACTGGCGGCTCAAGCTGCGCAGGCTCTCACCATAGGCCAGGTCTGTTGTGGTCAGCACGCCGTCAATGCCTTCCAGGCCGGGAATGACCAGACGCGCATCAACATTCAACGGGGACGTATCTGCAAGCCCATTGGCCCGCGCCAGATCACTGACCGAGACGCCAAAACGGGCCGCAATCAACCACAAACTATCTCCTGGCTGGACAATGTAGATGGGGCCGGTTGCCGTGTCATCCTGGGCAAGCGCCGGAGCATCTACAAACCAGAACGCCAGAAACAGGTTGAAGAACAGGGCCGCCACAATGCACGGCGCAAGAATTTTTTTCTTCATGGGGTATTAACGATCCAACCAGGTTTCATCGAAGCGAATTTTATCCCCGATTTGAAATTCGCCATGATGGTCGGCTGACATCTCCAACACATAACGGGCCGGGGCCTTGGGAAAATAAGCTGGCCGCCAGGCACGCGCCAGGCAGGTATCCACCACTTCACCGGCGTCGTTGATCCAGACCACGGCCAAATCCATCCAGACAAACATCATGTGAATGGATGAATCCATGCGGCTGTCCCGCCCCTGCACCAACAGCAGGCCCTGGTTGGCAGGCACGCCGCGGGTAAACATCAACCCGCGCAGACGGCAGAGAAAAGAATCGCAATAGCGCGCCAGGATCATGGTCGGCTGAGTACGGTTGGTAATGTTGATGGAGACGTATTTCATCGCGCAATCCAGGAAAGCCAGTGAAAAACGGGGCGACTGTGGTCGCCCCGTTTGCATCAAGTCGTATGGGTTTCCGTCCGGCGGGAAAGCACCTTTTCGATGCTTTCGGCCAACTCCTGCGGGCTGAAAGGCTTGGAGACGTAATCGTCCACTTTGGCAATGTGCAGACCCAGTACCTTGTCAATGCTCTGGGCTTTAGCGGTTACAACAATGACCGGGATGTCGCGGGTGGTCTCGTCCGCTTTCATTTGTTGGTACACATCCCAGCCGTCAATGTCAGGCATCATCAAATCGAGCAGCACCAAATCCGGCAGGTTTTGGCGGATGATATCCAATCCCACCCGCCCGCCATTGGCGCCGATCACTTCAAAACCACGCCGCGCCATGATCAACCGCACCAGATCGATCATTTCTTCTTCGTCTTCCACATATACTATCCGCTTTGACTGTGCAGCCATGCGAACCTCCTGCCAACCGGCATCTATATAACAAACGTTTCATTAAGTTTACCACAAGGCAAATAGAATTGTAAATTCTGACGCCTCCTTGCCACGCCATAGCCGATAGGCTATAATCGGCGGGGTTGTCAGCGACCATTGGCAACCTTTATACTATGAAAGAGGCATAAAATAAGTATGATTGACGTAAATGATTTGCGCAAAGGCACCACCTTTGAGTATGAAGGCAAGCTGCTCAAGGTGCTGGAGTATAGCCACAACAAACCCGGACGCGGCAACGCCACCATTCGTGTCAAAACGGTAGACCTGCGCAGCGGCGCCAACACCGAGATGACCTTTCAATCTGGTTTTCGCGTGCAAGATGTCCGGCTGGATTTCCATAACGTGCAATTCCTGTACACCGATGGCGATTTCTATCACTTCATGGATCTCGATACCTACGAACAACCCGCCATCCGCGCCGATGTAGTCGGCGATGCCGCCGGTTTCCTGACCGAAAACCTGGAACTCAAGCTCACCTTCTACGATGGCGAGCCAATTGACATCGAACTGCCGCTCAACGTAGAATTGAAGGTGGTCACGGCTGAGGTCGCCGTGCGCGGCGATACCGCCACCGGCGTCAACAAGAAAGTCAAAGTAGAAACCGGCATCGAAGTGATGGTGCCTGCGTTCGTCAACCAGGGCGACAAAATTCGGGTGGATACGCGCGACGGTTCTTACATCACCCGCGTATAATCTGCGCCCCTTTTGTTGCCATGCTCACACCAACCCAACGGGAGACTCCGTATTCGGACAAAGTCTCCCGTTTTTTTATTCAAATCGAGGCCTTATGCGCACTCCTGCTGGAAAAGAATGCTCCTTCTTCTATGGCGATTACTACCGCGGGCGCAACCGCGAAGAATGCCGCCTGCTGCTCGATGAACAGCCCAATATCACCTGGACACCCGATCTATGCCAGACCTGCCCTGTGCCGGGCATCCAACAGGCCAACGCCTGCCGCCAGATGGTCTTGAAAGCCACCGTTGCCAGGCCATTTCCCTTCATCAAGCGCCAGGTACGCATTCGCGCCTACTGCCAGAAAAGCCACCGCGAAGGCTTCGACGCCCACATCGGGTGCGGACAATGCCACGAGTTGCCTGAGATATTCCGCGACATTGCACTGGATGATAAACCATGACCCTCACCCTGCTGCTCGACCTCGACGATACACTGCTTGAAAACAACATGGATACCTTTTTGCCAGCCTACCTCAAGGGCCTCTCGGCCCGGCTGGCCTCGTTGGTTGAGCCAGGCCGCATGGTGAAAGCCCTGCTGGCCGCCACCAGCGTGATGTCTGCCAATACCTCGCCGGCGCAAACGCTCGAACAGACCTTCGACGCGGCTTTCTACCCGGCCCTGGACGTAGACAAGGAAACCCTTCGCCCCCTGCTGGAAGCCTACTACGCCGAAGATTTCCCGCACCTGCAAAGCCTCACCCGCCCACACCCGCAAGCCCAGGCATTGGTGGAGAAGGCACTGCGAGCCGGGTTTGGCGTGGGCATCGCCACCAACCCGCTCTTCCCCCGTACCGCCATCGAACAGCGCGTCGCCTGGGCAGGGCTGGCGGGCTATCCGTTTGCCTTGATCCCGTCCTACGAAACTTTCCACTTTGCCAAGCCCAACCCGGCCTTTCTGACCGAGTTCCTGGGGCAAATGGGTTGGCCCGAAGGCCCGGTGCTGATGGTAGGTGACAGCCTCGAACACGATTACGCCGCCGCCCGCGGCGCGGGCATCAGCATGTACTGGGTTGGTCAAAACGCCCACGCTGCAGAAGCGCGCACCGACATTCGCCTGCAAGGCCGTCTGAACGACCTGATCGCCTGGCTGGACAGCCGCGAATGGGAAGATTTGCTGCCCAATTTCTCAGCGCCGCAAGCCCTCCAGGCCAATTTGCGCGCCACGCCGGCCGCGCTGGCTTCGCTGGCCGGTGGCATCAGCACCGCGGCTTGGGATCAACGCCCGCCGGCCAAAGGCTGGAATTTGACCGAAATCGCCTGCCACCTGCGCGACGCCGAACGCGAAGTGAACCTGCCCCGCTTGCGCAAAATCCTATCGGACGATGCCCCCTTCCTGCCAGGCATGGACACCGATGCCTGGGTCAGCGAGCGCCAATACGCCAGTCAAGACGGCCCGGCGGCGTTGCAGGCATTCATCCAGGCGCGCAGCCAGACGTTGGCCCTGCTTGACGCGCTGCCTGCCGACGCCTGGCAGCTTCAGGCACGCCACGCCATCTTGGGGCCAACCAGTTTGCTCGAAATGGCCGGGGTGATCAACCGCCACGATCAGATTCACATCCGGCAGGCCAAAGAAGCGCTCTGCCCCTTGCCCTGACCGTCATTTTTCGGTATGCTATGGGCATACCCGGCTGCCAAAATCTCGACAAACACAGAAAGGACAAGCCATGAATATCGTCAAGCAGATTCTGCAAACCAAAGGTGATCAGGTATGGTCGGTTACACCAGAAACCAGCGTCTATGATGCGTTGCAACTCATGGCCGAGAAAGGCATCGGCGCACTGGTGGTGCTGGACAATGGCGATGTGGTCGGCATCTTTTCGGAACGCGATTATGCCCGCAAGGTCATCCTGATGGGCAAATCATCCAAAAGCACGCCAGTCAGCGAAATTATGACGCGTCGCGTGCAATGCGTCACACCTGCCACAACCGTGGCCGAGTGCATGGTGGTGATGACCGAAAAGAAAATTCGCCATCTGCCCGTGATGGAAGATGGCAAGCTGGTGGGGTTCATTTCGATTGGCGATGTGGTCAAATCAATCATTGCTGAACAAGAATATCTGATCGAACACCTGGAAAACTACATCGTTGGACGCTGAGCGCGGCCCAAGGCGCTCATGTTGCTCAACCCGTGGCGCAAGTCTCTGACTTGCAAGCGACGCAAGTCAGAGACTTGCGCCACGGAATCCAGCCCATTTCCATCCTTTGAACGTGTGGGCGAACGCCCGGCATGGCGAGCTTGTATGAAACGCTATCTGTGTTTCGCTATCGTGATTGGGCTGTTCGGCCTCGGGGGGTTACTTACGGTCGTCGCTGCTTCGGCCAACGGCATGGGCCGCCAGGCGGCTGCCGGGCAGGCGCGCCGCTACATCATCCAATTCCACCAACCCGCACTGGCCCGCTACGAAGGCCAACAAGACGGCCTGGCCGCCACGGCCCCACGGCACAACAGCAACGCCCGTATCGCACCAGACGCCCCAGAAGTCATTGCCTATGGTGCTTCTTTGCAGCAAACGCAAGACGCCTGGGTCGAACTGGCTACGCGCAAAATTGGCCGCCACATCCAGCCCATCCTGCGCTACACCTACGTTCTCAATGCCATCGTCGTTGAAATCAGCCCAGAAGAAGCCGAAAATATGGCCGCCCTGCCTGGCGTGCAGGCCATCTACCCCGATACCCTGCGTCACCCCAGCAGCGATACCGGCCCAACCTGGATCAACGCCGACGACATCTGGCAGGGCAACACCCCCGCAAGCCAGGCCACCCGCGGCGAGGGCATGATCATCGGCATCGTAGATACCGGCATCAACCACGCCCACCCCTCCTTTGCAGACCTCGCCGCCGATGGCTACGATCACACCAACCCGTGGGGCAGCGGCATCTATGCCGGGCATTGCCTGAGCGACCCAACCTTCTGCAATGACAAGCTGATCGCCGCCTACAATTTCCACCCCACCGCCACCACCCCCGAAGACAGCAATGGTCACGGCTCCAATGTCGCCAGCATCGCCGCGGGCAATGTGCATACCGCCACCATATCCAATTGGAGCACCGGCCCCACCAATCACCTGATCTCCGGCGTGGCCCCCCATGCCAACCTGATCGCCTACAAAGTCTGCAACCCAACCTGCCCCACCAGCGCCATCCTGGCCGCCATCAACCAGGCCGTGGCCGATGGCGTGCATGTGCTGAACTACTCCATCTCTGGCAGCGACGATCCCTGGAACGACCCGGTTGACCTGGCCCTGCTCGATGCCACCAGCGCCGGCATCTTCGTCGCCGTTTCCGCCGACAACGACGGCCCCGCCGCCAACACGGTCAAGAAAACCGGCCCCTGGGTTGCCACGGTGGGCATGTCCACCCATCCACGCACCTTCGCCCGCAGCCTGGATGTAACACAACCCTACACCGACACCCTGCAAGCCATCGTCGCCGGTTACACCACCTCCTCGCCAACCATCTTAAGCGATTTAATTCGTGAGATCGCCTACGACCCGGCCAACCTGACCGGCTGCACCCCTTTCAGCAATCCCACCTTTTTCAGCAACAAAATTGCCCTGCTGACCCACAGCGCCAGTTGCTCGTTGACCACCAAGGTCAATAACGCTGCCAGCGCCCAGGCTGCGGCGGTCGTGCTGATCTATGACCGCGACGGCGCACCGCCTACGCTGGCGGCCAGCGGCGCAACCCGCCCGGCAGTCACCCTCAACTACTCCGACGGCCTGGCGCTGCGTTCCTACCTGGATGCCCAGGCCCCGCTGACCGTTACCGTGCGCATTCGCGCCAAAATCGAAGCCGAAAGCCGCACCGCCTTCGCCGACATCATCACCCGCAACAGTTCGCGCGGCCCAAGCGATTGGGAAACCTTCAAGCCCGATTACAGCGCCCCCGGCTACAACATCCTGGGCGCTTTTCGCACGCCCACGCAATACGCCCGTTACAACGGCACCTCGCAAGCATCGCCGCATACCGCCGGTTCTGCCGCACTGCTGATGGCCCTCCACCCCACCTGGACGCCCGCCCAGGTCAACGCCGCCCTGCTGACCACCGCTTTTCCGTGGTGGACGATGCAAGCGGAGGACAACAACACCCTGCTGCCCGCCACCCCCTACGACAGCGGCGGCGGGCGGCTCGACCTGGCCCAGGCCAGCCAGGCCGGGCTGCTGCTCGATGAAACGCCTGCCCACTATCTGGCCGCCAACCCGGCCAGCGGCGGCGACCCAAAGACGCTCAACACACCCGGCCTGGTCAACCACGCCTGCGTCACCGCCTGCACCTGGCAGCGCACGCTGACCAGCGTGCTGACCGAAACCGCCACCTACAGCATCACCTTTTACACCAGCGTTCCCACGCTCACGCTGACCGCCTCGCCCGCCCAATTCAGCCTCGCCCCGGGAGCATCGCAGGTCATCACCATCACCGCCCAGGTCGGCGATCTACCCGCTGCCCAGGCCGTTTTCGGCGCCGTGCTGCTCAACCCGGCAGTGGCTGGCGCAGCCCGGCAACAGCTACCGCTGGCGATTGTCCCGGCGGCGGCGCGTATTCCCGAATGGGTGGAAATCGAAACATTTTTACGCGACGGCAGCCAGACCGTGAGTGGGCTGCTCTCCGCCCACGAAGTGATCACCCTGGCTGCAAACGTGGCCGGAATGAGCCTGGCCTCTCCCCTGAGCGCCACACTGCCGCAAGACCCCAGCCCCGATTCCCCCTTCAATGGCGATGGCGGCACGTTCACCCACCTGTTCAGCGTGCCAACCGATACCGTGCGGCTGGTCGCCGAAGTCACCGGCAATGACGCCCAGACCCTGGTGCTGTTCTTGGGCAGCGGCAGCACGCCCGGCACAGGCAGTCTGCTGTGCGCCACCGCCGATTACACCGCCCTGGGAACGTGCGAACTAGCCAACCCGCCAGCAGGCGACTACTGGCTGGTAATACAAAACCAGCTTTCCAGCACGCCAGGCGCCAATGACGATGTCGAAATAGCCCTGGGAATAGTCGTTTCTGGCACGGTGGGTAACTTGAGCGTTGGCGAACTGGCCGGTGTGCCGGCCAACCAACCCTTTGCCATTCAGATTGACTGGAATGAACCCAGCCTGCAAGAAGGTCAACGCTGGTATGGCTTGCTGACGCTCGGCACGCAGCCCGCCACGCCAGGCGACCTGGGCCAACTACGCGTCAACTTGCGCTACACGCAGCCTTCCTTCGGCGTGCTGGTTTCTCCCGCACAGGCCAGCAGCCAGGGCGTGCCTGGCGAGACCGTGACATACACGCTGAACATCACCAACACCAGCGATATTGCCGAAACCTTCACCATCACCGCCAGCGCAGCCTGGCCGGTGACAGCGCCGACAACAATTGGGCCACTCGCCGCGGGTGCAAGCACGACCACCCAGGTCGGTGTAACCATCCCCATCAGCGCCCTGCCTGGAGAAAGTGATGCAGCTCTGATTAATGTGATTTCACAGGCCGAACCAGCCATCCGCGCCACGGCCCAACTCACCACCCACGCCATCGAGCCAACCGCCACGCCAACGCCAACCGAAACCGAAACGCCAACATTCACCCCAACTCCCACCGACACATCCACCCCCACGCCCACCGAAACCGAAACGCCAACATCCACTCCAACCCCCACCG
>CAZSFD010000005.1:0-12114 GCA_964606085.1 uncultured Anaerolineaceae bacterium | reverse complement strand
TCCACCCCCACGCCCACCGAAACCGAAACGCCAACATCCACTCCAACCCCCACCGCCACACCCACCCCCACACCCACCGCAACCGAAACGCCAACTTTCACCCCGACCCCCACCGCCACATTCACCCCCACGCCCACCGCAAGCGAAACGCCAACATCAACTCCCACCCCCACCAACACAGGCACCGGCACGGCCACGCCGACCCAAACATCCCCCCCCCAACCACATCAGGAGGTCTATCTGCCTCTCCTCGTGAAGTGACCCTGTTGATAATGCCACTTCAGGAAAACGGGCTGGTTGAGCGGCGAATTTCGCTCGCCGTAGAAACCAGGTCTCGACAGGCTCGACCGGCGATCACAACACTTCCCCCGCCTGGCGTGCCACAAAACGGCCCAGCCCCGCTTTGCCCAACCACTGCCCGGCGTCTACGATCAGGCGGCCGCGCAGATAAACTTTTTCGGGCATACCGGCCATTTGCCAGCCTTCGTAGATGTTGTAGTCGGTGCGATGGTGGGCGTGGGCCACGCCGTAGGTGATTCGGCGGGCGGGATTCCACAGGACAATGTCAGCGTCGGCGCCGGGCAGCAAGGCGCCTTTGCGCGGGTAGAGGCCGAAGATTTTGGCCGGGTTGGTGCTGGTGAGGGCGACGAATTGGTTGGCGGTGATGCGCCCGGCACGCACGCCATAGCTCCACAGAACGGGTAAGCGGTCGGCCACGCCGGGCAGTCCATTGGGGATTTTGGTGAAGTCGGGCGAGCGATCCACGTTTGCCAGGCCCAATTCTTTGCCCGGAATGGCTATCGGCTGGCCTTCGTAAAGGATCGGCTGGGTGCCGTCATAAAAAAATGGACAGTGATCGGTGGCGATGGTTTGCAGCGTGCCATCGCTCAGGCCCTGCCACAGACGGGTGTTATCGGCGGGGGTGCGCATGGGGGGAGAACAAACCCATTTGGCGCCATCGGCGCGGTGCAAATGATCTTCGGTAAAGAAGAGATACTGCGGACAGGTTTCGCCCATCACGGGCAGACCGTTCTGGCGGGCGTAGGCCAGCATATCTACCTCGCCGGCGGCGTTCATGTGGACGATGTAGAGCGGCGCGCCGGTTTGGGCGGCCAGGGCAGCCCCGCGCAGCGAGGCTTCGACCGCGCCCCAGGCCGGGCGGGTGCGAGCATGCCAGGCAGGGGATGTATGACCAGCCAGCAGCGCCTCGCCGGTGAGTAGTTCAATCACATCCCCATTTTCAGCATGCAACAGGGTCAGCAGGCCCAATTGCGCCGCCCGCCGCATGGCCTGATAAATTTCGCCGTCGCCCAGGCGCAGGCGGCCATTGTAGGCGGTGAAGACTTTGATGCTGGTGATGCCGCTGGCGGGCAGGCCGGCCATTTCGGCGGCAATGGCGGCATCCCAGCGGGTGAGGTTCATGTGAAAGCTGAAATCTATGGCAGCCCGGGGGTCGGCTTTGGCGCGCCAGGCGGCGATGGAGTTTTCGATGCCGTCATCTTGCAAGGGGACGAAATCTATCACCGTGGTGGTGCCGCCCATGGCGGCGGCTTTGTGGCCGGTGTAGTGGTCGTCGGAGGAGATGGTGCCGAACATGGGCAGGTCGAAGTGCGTGTGGGCGTCCACGCCGCCGGGCAGGGCCAGCAGGCCGGTGCAATCGAGGCGCTCGGCGGCAGGGGCGTGCAGGCCGGGGCCAATGGCGGCAATGGTTTCGCCATCCAGCAGCAGGTCGGCGTCGAAAGTGTCGGTGGCGGTGATGAGGGTGGCGTTTTGGAGCAGGATCATGGCAGCCATTCGGCTTCGGAAGGGTAGGTATTCAACCCGGGCGGCGTCTCGGGTGGGGCAGGCGGCGTGCAATTGCCGCCCAGGCATTTGCGCACGATGAAGTTATCTACGAAAGCGCCCTCGGCGCGCACGGTTGACGTATCCGATTTGAACAGGACGGCCACCCACACCTGGGGCTGGCCGAGCAAGCTGCCCAGGGTCGGCACGTTGGCCAGGTCGAGGGTCTGGTCGCTCCAGGCTGAAACACCGCCATAGTAGCAGTTGCCAAAAAACTGACTGCCATTGGTGGAAGCGTAGAGGCAAACGGTGTCGAAGTGGGTTTCGGTGTTGATCCAGAGGTCCATTTTGACATCGGCGGCCAGGGCTTTTTCGAGGCTAAAGCCGTTTTCGCCGCCATAGATCATCCAGCTTCTCATGCTGTTGAGATACTCCGCGCCGCAGGCGGCGGGGCCTTTGCTGCCACCGGCCAAAACCCAGGCGCTGGCGCTGCCTTGCAACGCTTTGCAGGCGCTTTGCCCCCAGGCGTAGCCCGATTTGGTCGTGTCGGTCACCATCCAGGAGGCCGAAAGGCCGCTCTCGAAGCCATCGGCGAACACAGTTTGCCAGCCATAGCCATTGGTCACCAGGGGCAGGTAGGTTTGGAACAGGCCGAGCGAAGTGGAAGTGTAATGGCCGGCGGGATAGATGGTCTGAACGCTGACCAGGCGAGCGGTGGTGGTGACGATATCGGAAATGGTCAGGTTAGCACGCAGCGCTTGCGGGCTGATGAAGGTGGTGGTGATGGGCGCGCCGCTGAGCAAGATGGTGGAACTGATGGCAAAATTGGCACCCTGCACGGTTAGCTGGGTTTGCGTGATGGCATCGCCCCAGGAGGACAGGGAGACGCCCGAAAGGAAGGGCTGCCTGACGGCCTCGCCAGCGTTGACGATGCCCGCACCGCACGTCTGCGTGGTGCAGGCGCTGCCAAGCGGAAAGTGGGTGGCGGTGCTTTGCAAAATTTTGCCAACCAGGGCCGGGGAGATGGTGGGATTAAGCGAATAGAGCAGCGAGGCCACGCCAGCCACATGCGGTGCGGCCATGCTGGTACCCTGGTAAAAAGAATAGTAATCGGATGGGTAGATGGGCGCTTGCGTACCCTGGTTGAGCGTGGACAACACGCCATTGGAAGTGATGGTCGTTTCACCGCCGGGTGCGCTGATTTCGACATTGTCACCGGTGTTGCTGTAAAAGGCTTTGCCGCCGGTGCGGGTGGTAGCCGCCACGGTAATGACGCCGGCGCAGTTGCCCGGACGATAGCCGCCAGAATTTTGATTTTCATTGCCCGCGCTGACGACCACGGTGGCGCCGGCAGCGGTGATGGCATCCACCGCTTCTTGATAGGTCTGCAAGCATGCGCCCGCCCCACCCAGGCTCAGGTTGAGAACTTGAGCGGGTGTGGTGTTGGTGGGAACGCCGGTCACAGTCAGACCAGCCGCCCAGCGCATGCCATCGGCAATGTCGGAGGAGTAGCCGCCGCATTTGCCCAGGACGCGCACCGGCAGAATTTTCGAGTTCCAGTTGATGCCGGCCACGCCGCGGCTGTTGTTGGCGGCGGCGCCAATCGTCCCGGCAACGTGCGTGCCGTGCCAGGAGCTATTGCGCACCGGGCAGCCCTCGAACGGCCCACCGACCAGGGAGGCTTCGGCGGCGGTGACCCAATCGCCGGGGTCGGCTGGGTTGGCGTCGCGGGCGTCGCCGTCGTTGGCGGAGGGGATATCGGTGACGAAATCGTAGCCGGGCAGGGTGCGCCCGACGAGGTCCTGGTGTTCGGTAATGCCGGTATCTACCACGGCAACCACGATCCCGGCTGTGCCGGTGATAATGTCCCAGGCGGCGGGGGCGTTGATGCCGTAATGATCGCCGCCGGGCGGGGCAAAGTGCCACTGGGCCGAGTAGTTGCTATCGTTGGGGATGACCTGGGGGAAGAGGATGGCATCGGGTTCGGCATAGGCCACCTCGGGCAGCGTCATCAGGCGGGCGGCAATGGCGGCCACGTCTGCTTCGGGCAGGGCGTGCGGCAGTTTGAGGACGTGGGCTTCGCCGGACATCGGGCGAACGTAAGCCAGTTCGAGGCCTGCGGCGGCCGCGAGGTAGGCGAGCGTATCTTCCTGCGCAGCGTTCTCGCCGAAACGGGCTGCGGCTGCGTTGTAGCGGATGATGATCTGATCGGTGGGGGGCTGGGAAGCGGACTGATTGAGTGTTGGCGTTGCCGCGCTGGAGTGCAGCCGGGGCAACGTGAGGCTCACCAGGACGAGGAAAAAGCTGAGAACGATGAATTTTGTTTTCATGGTCAATGCTCCAGGTAGGGGCGGCTCGCCGCCGCCAGTTGAGGCAAGTTTATCACAGCCTGTCGGCCTGCCTGCGTGGATGAAACCTGGCTCTGCTTTGAAAATAGCCCATTTTGTAGTGACGACGTAAGTCGTCAGGCAAGTAGTGGCAGCACGACTTACGTCGTCACTACCATTTTCATCCATTGAACACGCGGGCGATTGCCCGGCAGTGCGGCGGCGCTGAAGATAACGCGGTCGTGACGAGGCCAATCGTCCTGTTAACGCACTCGGCGCGGCCAGGTGGCCGCGCCGAGTGAGGTTGAGAGAGGGGGGTTATTCCCAGGGTGTGGCCAGCACCATCGTCCAATAGTGATACCAAATCTCATCGCCTGAGTCACCCGCATCGTACACATGCCCAATGCCAATCTCGGTGAAATCGCAATTCAAGATGTTGGCGCGGTGGCCTGAACTTGCCATCCAGCCCGCCATCACCGCAGCCGGTGTGGAATACCCTGCGGCAATGTTTTCTCCCCAGCTCCACCAGATGTAGCCGATATCATCCAGGCGGTCGCCGGGGTCTTTGCCATCGGGATTGGTGTGGCTGAAGAAGTCGCGGGCGACCATGTCGGCGCTGTGCAGGTCGGCAGCCTGTTGCAGCAGGTCGTTGGCCGCGAGCGCCACGCCGCAACCATCGTTGGCGCGCTCCTGGTTGGCCAGAGCAAGCACCTGTAACTCAAAGTCTGACCAACCTTCTTCGGGTGTGGGAGGTACCGTCGGTGTAGGCGGCAGCGTTGCCGTAGGCGGCGTACCAGATAGGACAACCACCGAGCGCGTCACGCTCCAACTCGAACTGCCCTGCGGCTTGGTGGCCTTCGCCCGGTAGTAATAGGTACCTGGCGTCTTACCCGTCATGCCCACTGACATACCTGTTCCCACGTAGACATCGGTCGGAGAGGTGAAGGCGCTGTTGTCATCTTCTTGCAGGGTGAACACGCGGCCATCGAAATCTCTGGCCAGCAAGGGCAGGTAGATTTTATAGGTGGCGTCGGAAGCCGACGAGAGGGCCGGGGCCAGAGCGGTCAGGGCTGGCACTTCGCGGTTCCAGGCCACCACATAAGCGCCATCGCCATCGGCATTGCTAATCGGCTGCAAATCAGGCGGCAAGGGCAGGTCGGCCACTTCGCGCAGCGCCGCGGCGGCATTGACAATGCCGCTGCCGCAGTTGCCGGGCGTGCTGCAGGGGTGTGTCTCGCTATCGGCGGGGAATGTGGTGGCTGTCGTTTGCAGCACCGAGAGAACTTCCGCCGGCGTCAGCGATGGGTCTACCGAATAGAGCAAGGACGCCACACCCGCCACGTGCGGGGCAGCCATGCTGGTGCCCTGGTAGTATTCGTAGTTCGGCGTGGAGGGGCTGGTGTCGCCAGCGTTGAGCGTGGAAAGGACGCCGTTGGGGTCATTGGCATAGTTCTGTGCGCCGCCGGGCGCGCTGATTTCCACCGTCGCGCCATAATTGCTGTAATAGGCCCGCCCGCCATAACGATTGGTGGCTGAAACCGTGATGACGTTGTCGCAGTTGCCCGGACGATAATACAGCGAATTATCATCGCTGTTGCCCGAACTGATCACCAGCGTGGCACCAGCCGCCACCACCGCATTGATCACGTTTTGATAGGTAGACGTGCATGCGCCATAACCGCCCAGGCTCATGTTGATCACTTTGGCCGGGTTGGGGTTATTGGGCACGCCCGGAACGGGCAAGCCAGCCGCCCAGCTCATGCCATCGGCAATATCCGAAGACATGCCGCCGCATTTGCCCAACACACGCACCGGCAGGATTTTCGAGTTCCAGTTGACGCCAGCCACGCCGCTGCCATTGTTGGTGGCGGCGCCAATCGTGCCAGCCACGTGCGTGCCGTGCCAGGAACTATCCTGGGCCGAATGCGACCCGCCGCACTCGTTGGCGGCCACCCAGTCACCGGGGTCGTGGGGGTCAGCATCCCGCCCGCCGCCATCGTTGGCGAAAAAATCATTCGAGATGAAGTCGTAGCCGCCCGTCCAGCGGCCAGCCAGATCGGGGTGATCGGTGATGCCGGTATCGAGGACGGCCACGAACACGGAGGCCGAGCCGGTGGAAATATCCCAGGCGGCAGGCGCATCAATGCCGTAGTGGTCGTCGCCGGGCGCGGCATAGTGCCATTGATTGTTATATTCGGGATCGTTGGGGGTAGCGCCGGTGCCCATGGGGAACAGGATCGCATCGGGTTCGGCGTAGGCCACCTCAGGCAGGGCCGCCAGCCGGTCGGCGATAGCCTGCGCATCACTTTCAGGCATGGCCTGAGGCAGCTTCAACACATGCGCATCGCCAGACATCGGGCGGAAATAGTCAATCGTCACGCCGGCTGCCGCGCTCAAACGTTCCATTTCATTCACCAGATCGGGACCAGCCAGGTGAACATTGGCCGTTTCGCGGTATTTGATGATCAACTGAGCAGTCGGCAACTGCAAAAGGGGGCGGCTTGCCTGCTGCGAGCGGGCAATTTGGGGCTGGAACATGAACGAGAGACCGCCGCCAATCACCAGGAGCATAGCCAAAACGAGCGAGATGAGTTTGTAAGATTTCAACATCGGGTTCTCCTTAATTAAAAGCCAAATTTCACTTATACCTGCATTAAAAAGACCAACGACGGCAACCTACCACCTCCTCCTATAAAATTGACGTATCAGAGCTTTCATACGCGGCGGCATCCTCACGAATGCCCAACAACAACGCCAAAGCCAGCGCATCCAGGTCTTGCGGCAGTTCGACGTGATAGGCCTGGTTTTGCTCGGCGCGTTCGCGCAATGCCTGCCAGAGAATTTGTCGCTCATCCGAATGCAGCACCAGATCGTGCAGGGTCTTCGCCCGTAAAAAATACTCCCCCGTCGAATACAGAAAGGTCACACGCCGCCACTTGTCGGCCACAATGGGCTGCGGCAGGCGCTCCAAAGGGCCCAGGGCCAGTTTGTAATACTCTTCATGCGCCCGCGGGTGATCGGGTTCGTCGCGCAGCAGTTCGACCCGAGTGGTCAGTTCGTTGCCCCGCACGGCGGCCACGTAATCTATGCGCCATTTGTTTTCCCCAAAAGCGGCAGTCTGATAAAAAGCCAGGTAATCTGCCGCCACCACCTTCGGCGCGCTTTTGAGCGGGATGCGATACCAGCCCAACAAACGGGCGATCTCCAAATCACGAGGATCGCCGATCACGGCAACCAGAATCAAGGATGTCGGCAAAATTGGCATAATGGCCTCGACCATGAAATGACACCGGAAACCTGTCCAGGGCGATTTTACCCTATTCTGCCCAATTCAAAACCCAACCCGATGTGACATCGCTTTCGTTTCGATACTTGATGCTACAATTACTTAATGACCCGCCTCTTGCCTTACCTGCCTGGCGTATCCACCGAAAAGACCATCCCCCTGGGGCGCTACTTACCGCCCATCCCCACCGGCGTCATCAGCGCATGGCTGCGCGCCAACCTGCCTGACCCGGCCCAGGGATTGATCCTCGATCCCTTCGGGGCAGCCCCGCACCTGGCGCTCGAAGCCGCCCGCGCCGGCTACCGTGTGCTGGTGGCCGCCAACAATCCCATCACCCGCTTCCTTCTCGATTTCACCGCCCGCGCCCCGCAGCAAAAAACACTGCGGGCTGCCCTGGCCGAATTAGCCGCAGCCAACAAAGGGGATGAGCGCATCGAGCCGCACATCCGCGCCCTGTATGCCAGCGAATGCCAGCGCTGCAACGCGGCCGTGATGGTCGAGGCGTTTCTGTGGGAACGCGACGCCCCCGCCCCTTACGCCAAACGCTACACCTGCCCGCACTGCCGCTTCGACGGCGAGGCCGCCGCCAACACCGCCGACGCCGAACGCGCCGCCCGCTTCACCGCCAACCGCGGCCTGCACCACGCCCGCGCCCTCGAACGAGTGGCCCCGCTCAACGATCCCAACCGCCCGCATGTGGAAGAAGCCCTCGCCGTTTACCTGCCGCGGGCGGTGTATGCCCTGGTCACGCTGATCAACAAATCGTTGGCGCTGCGCCTGCCGCCCGACCAACAAGCCGCTCTCACCGCCCTGCTGCTCAACGCCAGCAACGCTGGCAATACGCTTTGGGCAGTGCCTTCGGGCCGCGAGCGTCCGCTGCAACTGATCAGCCCGCCGCGCTGGCGCGAAAACAACCTGTGGCTGGCGCTGGAAGATGCCGTGCAAACCTGGGCCAGCGACGACACGCCCGTTGCGCTCACCACCTGGCCCGAACTGCCTCCTGACGGACAGGGCGGCATCTGCATCTTCGAGGGCCGCCTGAAACACCTGGCCGACGAACTCCCCCGGCTGCCCATCGCCGCGGTGGCCGCCGCCCTGCCGCGCCCTAACCAGGCATTTTGGACGCTGTGCGCGCTGTGGGCGGGCTGGCTGTGGGGACACGAGGCCATTGGGCCATTCGCCAGCGTGCTGCAACGCCGCCGCTACGATTGGGCCTGGCACACCACCGCCCTCAGCGCCGCCCTGGGCAGCCTGGCCGAAAACCTGCCCGAACACACGCCCTTTTTCGGCCTGCTCAGCCCGGTGGAAAGCGGTTTTCTCAGCGCGGCGACAATCTCTGCCGGGCATAGCGGCTTCGACCTGCAAGCCCTGGCGCTGAGCGATGAACCCACCATGGCCCAGGTGTGGTGGCAGCGCGGCCAAAACGCCCAACAAAACGGCGGTAAAGTCGAATATCTCCATCGTCACGGCCTCGAAACCAGCCTGTCTTTTTTGCGCGACCGCGGCGAACCTGCCGATCACCTTCACCTGACGGCAGCCGCCTTGCTTGGCATGGGCCGCCAAACTTGCTTTCGCATCCAGACACAAGAACCGACACCCGCCGATCTGTATGCCCAGGTGCAAACCGCATTGCGTGAGATACTCACCTACCGCGGCGGTTTCCTGCGCTACAACGTCGGTGAAACGCTCGAAACGGGCCTATGGTGGCTGCGCCAGGCCAACGAAAGCGCCCAACCGCTGTCTGACCGTGTGGAAAAGGCGCTGGTCAACTTTGCAGTGACCCACGAACAATTTTCTTTTGCCGAGCTGCAAACCGCCCTATGCCAGGAATTTACCAACCTGCTCACCCCCGGTGAAGAATATGTGCGGCGCTGCCTGGCCTCCTACGCCGAGCAAATCGCCCCCGACCGCTGGAAACTGCGCCCCTCCGAACAACCCGCCGCCCGCCGCGACGATCTGGCCGCAGCACAGGCCAATCTCGTCCAACTGGCCGACCGCCTGGGCTTACGCGCCCTCGACCCAAGCCCGCTGCGCTGGGTGGACGCCGGTGGCACCACGCGTTACTGGTTCTACCTCAAAGCCTCCGCCATGTTGAGTGGTGTGCTGTTGCAGCCTGAATCCCCGCTGGCGCAGACCATCCTCGTCGTCCCCGGCAGCCGCGCCGACCTGATCGCCTGCAAGCTCAAACGCGACCCGCGCTTGCAGCAGGCTATCGAGCAAGGTGCGCGCTTCCTCAAATTCCGCCACCTGCGCGCCCTGCTCGACCGCCCACCCGATGCCCTGACCCTGGCCACCCTCGACGAACACCTCGCCGCCGACCCATTGACCGAAACAACCCCGCAAATGCGCCTGTTTTGAGAGGGCAGGTGGAAGGGAGAAGGGAGCAGGTGGCAGGTGGCAGGTCAGACTCTCGACTTGCCACCTACCTCTTGCTCCCTGCTACTTGCTCCCTGCCCCTTGCTACTTGCTCCTTGCTCCCTGCCCCTTACTACTTGCCCCCTGCCCCCTTCCACCCATCTTCCCCCGGAAAACAATTGACATATTTCACCGAATGGCGCGGTTCGGCCATCATTTCGGCCACGGCATCACGCCAGCGGGCGTAGTGGGCTGTCTCTTTGTGTTGGGCGGCGGCCTCGGGCGTGTGGTAGACCTCGACCAGCACGAAGCGCGTGGCGTCGTCGGCTTGCTGCACCACATCGAAGCGCGCCACGCCGGGTTCCTGCACGCTGTTACGGGCATTATCCAGGCTGGCGGCAATGAAAGCGTCTACCCATTCGGGTTTAACATGGACATGAACGTGGACGATGAACATGGGGCTGACTCCTGTAGATAGAGGATTTTGCGCATTATAAGCCCAGTAGCGGTAGATGATCATCACGAGCAAATGTTAACATTTCCCTGCTGCCGACTTGCTAACAGGTGTGTTGTGTATAATAATCTTCCTATGTCCAACTCTTTCACTGTCTACGGCTCTTCCTGGTGCGGCGATTGTTTCCGGGTGCGCCGCTTTCTCGATAAACACAACATCCCTTATACCTGGATTGATATTGACCGCGATCATGAAGCTGAAAAGTTCGTCCTGAACGCAAACGGTGGTATGCGCAGCGTTCCCACCATCATCTTTGAAGATGGCAGCAAATTGGTCGAGCCTTCCACCGAGGCTCTGGCAAAAAAAATAGGTCTCTCCCATGTCCGATAACCCCGAAACCGTTGCCGCCCCAATCAATCTTTTAGCGCCTGAATGGTATATCAACCGCGAGTTGAGCGCACTCGAATTCCAACGCCGCGTCCTCGATGAAGCCAAAGACCCCACCACCCCCTTGCTGGATCGCGTCAAATTCGTGGCGATTGTCGGCTCGAACCTGGATGAGTTCTTCATGGTGCGCGTGGCTGGCCTGAAAAAACAGGTGGACGCCGGCGTTCAGGATGTCCCCCCCGATGGGTTGACGCCCGCCCGGCAGTTGACCGCCATCCGCAAGGTTGCATTGGAGATTATGCGCCAGGCGCACGAGTACTGGAGCAAGGAAATCATCCCCGCCCTGAAAAACGCCGGCATTCACATCCTTTCCTATCATCAACTGACCGAGAAGCAGTGCAGCGAAGCCGAAGCCTATTACAACCAGAACGTCTTTCCGGTGTTGACGCCGCTGGCGGTGGATCCGGGGCATCCCTTTCCACACATCTCCAACCTGAGCCTCAACCTGGCGGTGATGGTGCGCGACAGGCAGGGCAAAGAACGCTTTGCCCGCCTCAAAGTCCCCGGCACGCTGCCCCGCCTGGTGCCGCTCAAACGCTCAGGCGGTGCAAAGCGCAAAGACGGCACCACGTTTCAGGAATACCACTTCGTCTGGCTCGATCAGATCATCGCCGCCAACCTGCCCTCGCTCTTTCCCGGCATGGAAATCATCGAATCGCACGCTTTTCGCGTCACCCGCGACGCCGACCTGGAAATTCAGGAACTGGAAGCGGATGACCTGTTGGAATCGATGGAAAACAGCGTGCGTCAACGACGCTTCGGCTCAGTAGTACGCCTGACCATCAACCCCAGCATGCCCAATCGCATTCGTCAAATTTTGGTCGAAAAACTGGCGATCACGCCAGCCGATGTCTACCCGGTGGATGGATCGCTGGGTTTAAGCACCTTGTTCAGCCTGAGCCAGATGGACCGGCCCGATCTGCGTGAACCAATCTACAAACCGAACGTCCCCACGGCTTTACACTGTGTCGAACCGAATGGCAATATATTCGAGACCATCCAGTGCGGTAACATTTTGCTGCATCACCCCTACGACTCCTTCCAGCCAGTGATCGATTTCCTGCAAAGCGCCGCCACCGATCCCGATGTGCTGGCTATCAAGCAAACCCTCTATCGCGTCGGCAAGAACCCGCCGGTAGTCAACGCCCTGCTCCAGGCCACCGAAAATCGCAAACAGGTGGCCGTCCTGGTTGAGCTAAAGGCTCGCTTCGATGAAGAATCCAACATCGGCTGGGCGCGCAAGTTGGAAAGCCAGGGCGTACACGTGGTCTATGGCTTGCTCGGGCTGAAAACGCACTCCAAAATCGTGCTGGTGGTGCGCAAAGAAGGCGAGGGCATCCGCCGCTACCTGCACCTTTCCACGGGCAATTACAATGCCATCACCGCCAACCTGTACGAAGACATCGGCATGTTCACCTGCGACGACGAAATCGGCGCAGACGCCACCGATCTCTTCAACTACC
>CAZSFD010000004.1:72682-113783 GCA_964606085.1 uncultured Anaerolineaceae bacterium | reverse complement strand
ATTTCTGAATTTTTAAGGTTCTCTTTGTCTAGCTTAATTGAACTCTAAACTCAAGATAATTTCGCCTACATCATTCGCTCGGGCGGGGCCAATTTACGTTACAGTGAGTTCAAGGTATCGTATGCCATTGCCGTAGGCGGGGTGCGGGCGATTGCTTTGCTGGGTCACAACCAATGCGGAATGGTAAATTTGATGGCGCGCCAACAAGCCTTTGTGGATGGGCTGGTGGATGCTGGTTGGCAAAAAGAATGGGCCGAAGCCCACTTTATGCACTTCGCGCCCATGTTCGAGATTGGCAATGAGGTAGATTTTGTGTTGAGCGAGGCCAAACGCCTGCGCCAGCGTTACCCGGCAGTGACGGTGGCGCCGTTGATTTACCGCGTGGAAGATAACTTGTTGTATAGCATTCTTGAAGGGTGAAGTTGTTCGTGGGGCAAGTCTCTGACTTGCCAGCGCAAACCCCAGGTTTGCTCCACGCTTTGCAACACCCCCAGGGTTTATGGTTTTAGCTTATCGGCAAATTTCTGACGAAATTTGGCAACTTTGGGGGCCACCACAGCCTGGCAATAGCCCTGGTAGGGGTTGTCGTTGAAGTAATTCTGGTGATAGGCTTCGGCGGGGTAAAACTTATCCAGCGAGGTGACTTCGGTGACGATGGGTTTGGGCCATAACCGTTCGGCAGTCAGGCTGGCGATCACCTGCTCGGCGATGGCTTTTTGTTCGGGCGAGTGGTAGAAGATGGCTGAGCGATACTGCGTGCCGACATCGGCCCCCTGGCGGTTGCGGGTGGTCGGGTCGTGGATGGTGAAGAAAATCTCGATGATTTCACCGAAACTGACGACCGCCGGGTCGAATGTCACCTGAACGACCTCGGCGTGGCCGGTCAGACCGGTGCAGACGAGCTGGTAGGATGGGTTGGGCAGTTTGCCGCCGGCATAGCCAGAAACGACCTGCGTCACACCTTGCAGTCGTTGGTAGACGGCTTCCAAACACCAAAAGCAGCCGCCGCCGAGGGTGGCGATTTCTGTCGTGGGGGGTGTCGTTACGTCGTTCATGGGGGGGAGTCCTTTCGCTGCGCGGCCATGTTGACCAGGTTAACCAACAACTCACGGATGAAATTGCGGGTTGTTTCGTCCGTCAGGCGGCCATCGGCGTCGAATTTGCTTTTGGCCTGCATCACGTACACTTCGGGTTTGTTGACCACCTGCATATTGATGTGCGACAAAATCTGGCGCAGGTGCAGTTGGGCGCGCAGTGTGCCAAACTGCCCGGTAGATGCGCCAATGATGGCAGCAAGTTTGCCATCCAACACCCGGTCGGGCGGGCGCGAGGCCCAGTCTATGGCATTTTTGAGCACGCCAGGAAGCGAGGCATTATATTCGGGCGTGGCAAAAATCACTGCATCGGCGGCGGCAATGAGGTCTTTGAAGGCGCGCACAGCAGGCGGAAGCGGGGTCTCTTCATCCTGGTTGAAAAGCGGGATTTCAGCCAGGGTGAGTATTTCGAGTGTTGCGCCTGCGGGCAGCAGGTCTGCGGCGGCGTGCAGCAGGGCGGTGTTGTACGAAGTGCGGCGCAAACTGCCAGAGATGCCAAGAATATGAATGGACATGGTGACCTCAAGAGGCGGGTGCGGGGCGTACCCCACAAGTACGCCCCGCACCACGCATTTATGCCGCGGCGGCGCTTTCGACGGCCTGAGGTTCCGCGGCCATTTCTGGCTGCTTATTCAACTCAACCTCGATGCTGATGGCGATTTCATCGCCCACCAGCCAGCCGCCAGCTTCGAGCGCCACATTCCAGGTCAGCCCCCATTCTTTGCGGCTGATTTTGGTGGCCGCGCTGAACCCGGCCACTTGCGCACCCCACGGATTTTGATATTGACCATTATAGTCCACGTCCAGCACCACCGGGCGGGGTTCGCCGCGGATGCTCAATGTGCCGTACATTTTGCCGTGATGGTCGCTGAGTGGTTCGATGCGGGTGCTTTGGAAGGTGAGATGGGGGAAATTGGCGGCATCGAGAAAATCTGCCGAGCGCAGGTGGGCGTCGCGCTGCGGCTCGCGAGTGTTGATGCTGTCGGCTTCAATCTGCACGGTGATGTGTGACAATTCGGGCCGTTCTTCGTTTGCATCCACATGGGCGCTAAAGCGCTCGAAGCGGCCACGCACATTGCTGACCATCATGTGGCGCACGCTGAAGTTGATTTCGGTATGGGCGGGGTCGAGTTTCCAGGACATGAGATTTTCTCCTTTGATATGAAAACTTTTGAACTTGAAATATATCGCTAAAAAAAGCGGTTGATTGGGTAATCAACCGTAATCCATGAAGTTATGGGTGTTTAACCAGATGTTTCTTTCTTACCCAGCTTCTTGCACAACGCCCCGAACATTTCCTGCTCTGCGGGGGCCAGCGCGCCCATTTCGGCCACGATGGCGGCCACCTGCTGCGGAAAGATGCGGGCAATCAGCGCTTCGCCGTCGGCGGTGAGCGAGACCGTCACCATGCGGCGGTCTTCACGGTCGCGCTCTCGCCGTACCAGGCCGTGCTTCTCCAGGTTATCCAGCACCAGGGTGATGTTGCCACAGCTTTTGAGCAGTTTGCCGCTGATCTCACCCTGGCACATCGGGCCGAGGTGATGCAGCGTTTCGAGTACACCAAACTGGCTGACCGTCAGGCCTTCCAAATTGCCGAGCTGCGCCAGGCGAGACATCACCGATTCGTAGGCACGGGTGAATTTGATAAAGGTGTTTAGCGCCAGGGTTTCTTCGGCGGTTCCGGGGTAGTGGGTGGGCATCTCAATCGCTCAATTGTTTTGATGTCGAAATAATATCAATTTGGATAGAGTTTGTCAAATTAAGAAATGCTCATTTACCCCATCCCGACGACCATGGCAATGGCCTGTCCTTGTGTGTGGCTGAGGCTGACCGACCATTCACGGATGCCCAACTCGCCTGCTTTGGCCGCCGCGGCCCCGTGCAGGCGCAGCAGTGGTTGGCGTTCGCGGCCACGCACAATTTCGATCTCCTGCCACCGGATTGGCCCGATGCCCGTCCCCAGCGCCTTCGAGGCGGCTTCTTTGGCGGCGAAGCGGGCCGCCAGCGAGGCGATATTTCCCTTGCAATCGGCCACCTCGCCAGGGGTGAAGATGCGCGACAAAAAGCGCTCGCCATAACGGTCGAGGGTGGCTTGCAGGCGGTGAATGTCGAGAAGGTCTATGCCGGTGACGAGCATGGGAGCAGGTGGCAAGTGGCAAGTGGCAGGTTGATCGTGAGCCAACCTTCAACCGGCGATGGCGATGCCGAGTTTATCAGGCTGGAGGTAGTGCTGGGCGGCGGCGAGCACCTCGGCGGGGGTGATGGCGCGGATCAGGTCGGGGTAGCGGCGGTAGTAATCGAGGCCGAGTTGGTGGTGTTCGATATGCAGCAGGCTGCCGGCCACATTGGCGTTGGCCTCGAAGCCGAGCGGCAGGCGGCCAACAAAATTGGCCTGGCTGTCGGCCAGTTCCTCGGCGCTGACAGGTTCGCTGACAAAGCGGACGAGTTCCTCGCGGATCAGGTTGATGGCGGTTTCGACATTGGCCGGGTCTACGCCCGCCGAGACGTACCACGGGCCGGGACCAATGCCGCCGCTGAGGCTGCTGTAGGCGTAATAGGCCAGGCCGTTGCGCTCACGCACCACTTCGCCCAGGCGGCCATACATGCCAAACTGTCCCAGCACGCTGTTGCCCAGGCTGGCGGCCAGGTAGTGGCTATCGCAGCGTGCGGGGCCAGGGCAGCCGAGGACGATGTCGGTCTGTGATTTGCCAGGGATGGCGACCTTGCGGGTGATGGTTTCAGACAGCGCGGCCAGTGGGGGCAGGGCAGGGGCGGAAGACTGTGTGGCATTCAGCCAGTCGCCGAGGGCGGCAGACACGCCGGAAAGGGCTGCTTCGGGTTCGATTGCGCCGACGATAGACAGCACCAGGCCGCGCGGGCCGTAGGTCTGGCGGTGAAATTCGGCCAGGTCGTCGCGGGTGATGGCCTGGATCGTTTCGGGGTAGCCATCTTCGGGGCGGCTGTACGGGTGTCCGGCGTAGAGGATCTGGTCGAAGGTGAGCGAGGCCATCTCGCCGGTATCTTGGGCGCGCAGGGCCAGGCCGGTGAGCAGTTGGGCGCGCAGCTTTTCCACCTGGTCGGCGGGGAAGGTGGGCTGGCGCAGGCTTTCGGCGAGCAGTTCGAGCAGCAGGGGCAGGTCTTCGGCCAGTGAGCGCCCGCTGAACGATGTGGAATGCGTGCCGCCGCCGAAGCCGAGGCTGGCCGCGCACGATTCGAGCGTGTCGTAAATTTGTTGAAACGAACGGGCCTGCGTGCCGCGCATCAACGCTGCGGCGGTGAAATCGGCCAGGCCGAGCTTTTCGTCGCTATCGAACAGGCTGCCGGCGGGCAAATAGCCGCTGATGACCACCGATGGGCTGTTGAAGTTGGCGCGAGCGAGGACGATGATGCCGTTGGGCAGTTCGGCGCGCAGGATGTCGTCGGGGCCGGGGAGGGTGTTGCGTGGCAGGTCGAAGGTGGCAAGTTGCAAGTTGCAAGTTGAAGGTTGAAGGTTGAAGGTCGGGAAATGTGGGGGATATGTATTGAGCATGGCAATAACCTTCAATTTTCAACCTGTAAACCTTCACCATCATCGCCTGTCGGCAAATAAATGCCCAGCGTGCGGTTTTGCGGGCGCAGGTAGGTCTGGGCGGCGCGCTGCACATCGGCGGGCGTGACGGCGGCCAGGCGGTCGAGGTAGGTGGTGAACCAGTCGTAGGTGGCGAACATTTCGGCGAAGCCGAGCCAGTAGGCCTGGTTGGTGATGCTTTCGCTGCCATAGGCGAAGAGGGCGCGCGCCTGTTTGACGGCCCGTTCGACCTCGGCCCAGGGCGGCGGCGTCTCCTGGATGCGCTGGATTTCGGCATCGAGGGCTTGCAAGGGGGCTGCGGGGCCTTGTTCGGGGTGGACGGTGACAATGAGCGTGTAGAGGTAGGGGTCTATGGTGGCAGCCAGCCCGCCGCCCACGCCTACGGCCAGCTCGCTTTCGACCAGGGCGCGGTAGAGGCGGCTGGTCTTGTTGGAGATGCCGCCGCCGAACAGGTTGAGGCTGCTGGGGCCGGCCAGCAGGCTATCGAGGACGGTGAAGGCGAAGAAGTCGTCGTGGGCGGCGGCGGGGGCGTGGTAGGCCGCCTGGAGGAAGGTCGTCTCGCCGGGGCCTTCGACGGTGATGCGCCGCTCGCCAGTTTGAGCCGGTTCGGGGCGCTGGTGACGCCGCACCGCCGGGCCAGCGGGAATGGGGGCGTAAAGTTCTTCCAGGCGGGCCAGCAGGGTGGCGGTGTCGAAATCGCCGGCCATGGTCAGCACGGCATTGCCAGGGTGGTAGTAGTGCTGGTAGTGGGCGTACAGATCGTCGCGCTGCATGTGCAGCAGGTCGGCCATATCGCCGATGATTTCGTGGTGATAGGGGTGAACACGGAAGGCCGCCGCCTGCACTTCTTCGCCCAGGCGAAAGAGCGGTTCGTTTTCAGAACCTTGCCGTTCGGAGATGATCACCGTGCGTTCCGATTCGATCTCCGCCGGGTCGAAGTGGCTGGCGGTCATGCGGTCGGCTTCGAGGCGCAGGGCCAGGTCAATTTTCTCGGCGGGGGTGGTCTCGAAGTAGGTCGTCCAGTCGAGGTAGGTGAAGGCGTTCCAATAACCGCCGTCGCGGGCGATGGCTTTATCCAGCACGCCGTTGCCAAATTGGGCCGTGCCTTTGAACTGGATGTGTTCGACCCAATGAGAAACGCCGGTGATTCCCGGCGTTTCGTCGCGTGACCCGACCCGATACCAGACCCAATGGCTGATGATGGGAGCGGTGTGGATTTCTTTGAGCAGAACTTTCAAACCGTTGGGGAAAGTGTGTTGAGTGAGCAAATGTTATTCCTGTTCGGCAAAGATAAAGTCACACAGCCAGCCGGTGAACCCCTGGCAGAAGGGGGCTTCTTCCCAGGAATTGGGCAGCGGTTGGAGCAGGTTGTGGTATGGGCGCACGACCGTTTGCAATCCGGTGAAAGGTTCGTGCAGTTCGGTTTCGTTGAGCGGGATGTCCACATGAACGGGGATGCTGACGTCAATATCGGCATCCACCGGAACGATCAGGTCGAGGTTGATGCCCAGTTCGGCGCCTTTGGGCAGGTTGATGTCGAGGGCAACGGGTGCGCCATTGAGGTAAATCGTCGCCCCACTGATGGGCGTATCTTCGATCAAAGTCACCACGGTGCCTTGTGCGAGCGGCAGGTCAAACGTGACCGGGATGGTGGTTTCCACCTGGATGTCGGTGATGATGTGCGCCTCGTCCATCTTGACGAAGTTGTCGTACAATCCACCAATCAATTCGTTACCCACCAGGTTTTTCAGCACGAACAGGTAATTGAGCAGCACGAGGACGATGATGACCAAAATGATATTGGTGATCACCGAAAAGACGCTGGCGGTTGTCCAGAAGGCTTCGCGGAAGCGCCCTTTCTGCCAGAGGAAGCGCGCCAACCGGGGATGTCGTTCGGAGAAGGGCCGCTCATCTTTCGGCGCGCCGGCTGGTTTTTTGGGCTTGTTCGACTTGAACATGCCCCCCACCATGGCCTTGACCAGGTCAAAATACATGCCAAACTGCTCACCCGCCGATTGCTTGGGTGTTGGATCCGTGGATTGTGACATAAGCTGCCTCCTGCAGGATTCGGGATCGTGATGGGATTAAGCATAGCACAAAGCCGTGTTTTACGAAAGTTTTACGCCCTGCTTGCACAGGCTTTTCTTAAAGTCGCGGGTTTCGCTGGTTGACGTGGGTTGAGCCTGTCGAAACCCTTGTCGAAACCAGCAGGTGTGCCGCCCAACAGGCCCGCCGTGGTTTCGACTGCGAACGAAGTTCGCCGCTCAACCGACGGCTCTTTTTTGCAGTCGGAATGACTTCAGAAAAGCCTGCCTGCTTGCACACCACAGGTTCGCGCCACAAAAATCGGACGAAACGCCCCGTTGTCGCAGGCTTTTCTTAAAGTCAGAATCGTGTCATGCTGAGGGCCGCTCTTTGGCCCGAAGCATCTCTGTGATGGCGTAGAGACCCTTCGCTTCGCAAAGAACGCTTCGCTCAGGGTGACATTCCACGACTTTAAGAAAGTCCTGCCCGTTGTCGATTGGGGGCTTGACAAAGTTATAATTTGGGCTAAAATAATTTTTAGTTAAGGCTAATCTATGAGCGATTCACTTACCCCCTCGGTTGAAGACTATCTCAAGATGCTCCACGCCCTGACGCAAGACGGCGCGGCGGCCAGCACCAACCAGCTTGCCGAGGCCCTGGGCGTGAAACCGGCCTCCGTCACAGGCATGATCCAAAAGATGGCGCAGATGCAGCCGCCCCTGGTAGATTACCAGAAACACCACGGCGCGACGCTCACCCCCCACGGCGAACGCCTGGCCCTCGAAGTCATCCGCCACCATCGCCTGCTGGAGACGTTCTTGTATGACACGCTCGGCTACGAATGGGATGCCATCCACGCCGAAGCCTGCCGCCTCGAACACGTCATCTCCGAGCAATTCGAGGAGCGCATCGCCCAGGCCCTCGGCAATCCGGCCTACGACCCGCACGGCGACCCCATCCCCGACCGCGACCTGCGCATGCCGCCCGCCGCCACCACCCGCCTGAGCGAACTGCTGCCCGGCCAGCAGGCCACCATCCAGCGCGTGCGCGACACCGACGCCGACCTGCTGCGTTACCTGGCCGGGCGCGGCCTCGTCCCCGGTGTGCGGGTGATATTGCTCGATTGCTCGCCCTTCGATGGCAACCTGTCGCTGCAAATCGTCGGGCGGCCAGAAACCATCATCCTCGGCCCGCGTGTGGCCGGGCAAATTTTTGTAGGGCAAAATTAATTTTGCCCTACGCATGAGGTACTTATGACCACTCCCCTTGTTTCTCTCCTCATTGCCGCCGCCCTGACCGCTCTTGGGCTGTGGCTGTTCTGGCCCGAAAGCGGCCTGTTTTGGCGCTGGCAGCGCAGCCGCCAGATGACCGAGCGTGTGTTACGCGAAGATGCCCTCAAGCACATCTGCCAGAGCGAGCTTGATGGCGAAAAGCCCACCGCCGCCAGTCTGGCCGGCGCGCTCGAAGTGAGCGGGGGCGAGGCCGCCCGCGTCGTGGCCGATTTGCAGGGGCGCGAACTGCTCGAACTGCGCGGCAGCGACCTGCACCTGACCGCCGCCGGACGTGATTATGCCCTGCGCATCATCCGCGCCCACCGCCTGTACGAACGCTACCTGGCCGAAGAGTCGGGCTATGCCGAGGCCGAATGGCACACGCGCGCCCACGAGCGCGAACATCAACTCAGCAGCGAGGAAGTAACCGCCCTGGCCGCCCGCCTGGGCAACCCGGCCTACGACCCGCATGGCGACCCCATCCCCACCGCCGATGGCCTGATCCACACCGCCGAAAACGCCATCCCGCTGGCCTCGCTCGAACCCGGTAAACCCGCCCGCATTGCCCATCTGGAAGATGAACCGGAGACCATTTACGCTCAACTGGTGGCCGTGGGGCTGCATGTGGGCCAGGAAGTGCGCCTGCTCGAAGCCACCCCGCAGCGCATCCGCTTTTGGGCCGCTGGCGATGAGCATGTGCTGGCCCCCATCCTGGCTGCCAGCGTGAGCGTTATCCCCATGCCCGAAATCGTGACAGAAACCCCGCCCGGTGAACCGTTGACCATGCTCAAGCCCGGCCAGGAAGCCCAGGTGGTGCATCTCTCGCCGCGCATCCGTGGCGTCGAGCGCCGCCGCCTGATGGATTTGGGCCTGCTGCCCGGCTCCACCATCGCCGCGGAAATGACCAGCGCCAGCGGCGACCCCACCGCTTACCGCGTGCGCGGCGCATTGATTGCCCTGCGCAAGAACCAGACCGACCAAATTTATGTATGCCCAAACGTGTCAAACTAATCACGCACCACGAATTACGTGATACGTGAAACGTGATCCGTCTGAGGAGAACCATGACCACAACCACCCCTCAAATTTCCTCCGCAGCCTGCGCCACCTGCCCCATGCACAATGCCGCCGCCCTCAAAAAGCTCGGCGTAGATATGACCGATTTCGACTACGTGGTGGCCCTGGCTGGCAACCCCAACACCGGCAAAAGCACCGTTTTCAACGCCGTCACCGGCCTGCGCCAGCACACCGGCAACTGGCCCGGCAAGACCGTCACGCGCGCCGAAGGCGGCTTTGAATTTGGCGGTCAGCGTTACAAGCTGGTGGACCTGCCCGGCACCTATTCGCTGCTTGCCACCAGCCTCGATGAAGAAGTGGCGCGCGATTTTATCCTCTTCGGCCAGCCCGACGTGACCCTGGTGGTGGTAGATGCCACGCGCCTCGAACGCAACCTCAACCTGGTGCTGCAAGTGCTGGAGATCACCAACCGTGCGATCGTCTGTTTGAACCTGATGGATGAAGCACGCCGTCACAAACTGCAGGTGGATGACCGCCGTCTGGCGCGTGACCTGGGCGTGCCGGTGGTGCCAATGGCCGCCCGGCAGGGTGAAGGCATCCCCGAACTGTTACAGGCCATCAGCGAGGTTGCCAGCGGGCAGGTGGTGGGCAAGCCCTACCGCGTCAAATACGATTCCCCCGCCCTCAACCAAGCCCTGACGCAGCTCACCGGGCAAATCCAGGCCGCCTTCCCCGAACTGCCCAACGCCCGCTGGGTGGCCCTGCGCCTGCTGGATGGCGACGAACGCATCGCCGAGGCCCTGCGCAAAGGCGAACTGGGCGACCTGACGCATGGCGCGCTTGACCAGCGTCCGATGCAGTTGCAGGTGATCGGTAATCAGTGACATGGAAAGGGGAGCAAGGGAGCTAGGATGAGCATCTCATCTCCCCTGCTCCCTCACCCCTTTCTTACCCGGAGTCCCCATGACCACATCCCCTCCCTCCCCCCAAACCATCCTCGCCACCGCCCAGGCTTTGCGCTGGGAGATCGGCGGCGATTTCCATGAGCAGCTCATGGAATCGATCTACACCGATGCGGCCCAACTTGCCGACCGCGCCGTCACCCGCCCCGAACAGAAGCCGCGCTTCGACTTCGACCGCACGCTCGACCGCCTGCTGACCAGCCGCGTGTGGGGCTTCCCGCTGATGATCGCCCTGCTCGCCATCGTCTTCTGGCTGACCATTTCGGGGGCCAATGTGCCTTCGAGTATGCTGGCGAGCCTGCTGGTAGATACGATCCAACCGCTGCTGCACCGCGCCGCCGATTTCATCCGTATGCCGTGGTGGTTGAGCGGCCTGCTGATTGACGGCATGTATCTGGCCACCGCCTGGGTGATCAGCGTGATGCTGCCGCCGATGGCGATTTTCTTCCCCTTGTTCACCCTGCTCGAAGATTTCGGCTATCTGCCACGCGTAGCCTTCAACCTCGATAACATCTTCCGCCGGGCCGGGGCGCACGGCAAACAATCGCTCAGCATGACGATGGGCTTTGGCTGCAATGCCGCCGGTGTGGTGGCCACCCGCATTATTGATAGCCCGCGTGAGCGCCTGATCGCCATTCTCACCAACAATTTTGCCCTGTGCAATGGCCGCTGGCCGACGCAGATTTTGATCGCCACCCTGTTTATCGGCTCGCTGGTGCCGGCGCAGTGGGGCGGGCTGATCGCCGCGTTGGCGGTGGTGAGCATCGCCCTGCTGGGCGTGTTCATCACCTTCGGGGCTTCGTGGGCGCTCTCGCGCACCGTGCTGCGCGGCGAGGCCTCCACCTTCAGCCTTGAACTGCCGCCCTATCGCCCGCCGCGCATTTGGCAGACGATTTACACATCCATCATTGATCGCACGCTGATTGTGCTGTGGCGGGCGATCACCTTTGCCTTGCCCGCCGGGGCGGTCATCTGGCTGGTTGCCAATGTGCAGGTGGGCGGGATGAGCATCGCCGAGCAGGTGATCAATTTGCTCAACCCGTTTGGCCTGCTGTTGGGGTTGAATGGCGTCATCTTGCTGGCCTACATCGTCGCCATCCCGGCCAACGAGATTGTCATCCCCACTGTGTTGATGTTGACGGTGCTGGTGACGAAGGCGGCAGACGTGGGGGCCGGGGCGGGCGTGATGTTCGAGTTGGAGTCGGATGCCCAGATCATGGCCTTGTTGCAAGGTGGCGGGTGGACGCTGCTGACCGCCGTCAACCTGATGCTGTTCAGCCTGATTCACAACCCATGCAGCACCACCATCTACACCATCTACAAAGAAACTGGCAGCAAAAAGTGGACGACGGTAGCCGCCCTGGCCCCGGTGCTGATGGGCTTTGTCGTCACGTTCGTGGTGGCGCAGGTGTGGCGGCTGATTGAAAGCCTATAGAAAATTGAGGAGAAAACCCATGAAGTATCGAACAATTGCCCGTTGCGGATTCGAGGTCAGCGAGATCGGCCTGGGGTGCGAGCATTTGGAGAAAAAGGATAAGGCCGTGGTGGATGAAGTGATCGGCGCGGCGTTGGAGGGCGGCGTGAACATCTTCGATCTGTTCATGCCGCAGCCCGAAGTGCGCTCGTTGTGCGGCAACGCCTTGCGGGGCAAACGCCACGCAGTCTATTTTCAAGGCCACATCGGGGCCACGCTGCAAGATGGGCAATACTTCCGTACACGCGATGTGGCGAAGTGCGATGCCTTCATCCAGGATTTCCTGACCCGCTACCATACCGATTACCTCGACATCGGCATGATCCATTTTGTGGATACTTTCGAGGACTGGCGCACCGTTGAAACCGAGGGCGTCCTCGAATATGCCCTGCGCATGAAGGAGAAGGGCGTGTTCCGTTCCATCGGGTTGAGTTCGCACGTTCCGGCGGTGGCGTTGAAGGCCATCGAAAGCGGGCAGATTGACGTGCTGATGTTCTCGCTCAACCCATCTTTCGACTTGCTGCCCCCCGAAACGGTCATTGACGATCTTTTCAACCCCCAGACATACCAGCGCGACGGGCTGGCAAACATCAACCCGTCGCGCCAACAGCTTTACGAAGAATGCGCCCGACGCGGCGTAGGCATCACGGTGATGAAGGCGCTGTCTGCCGGGCAGTTGCTCTTCGCCGAGGCATCGCCGTTCGGCGCGGCGCTAACGGTGGCGCAGTGCGAGCATTACGCCCTCACCCGCCCCGGCGTGGTCAGCGCCCTGATCGGCTGTATCTCTGATGAGCAGGTGCGCCAGGCATTGGCCTACGAAACGCTCTCAGACGCCGAGAAAGATTACACCGCCGTGCTGGCTGCCTCGCAGCGCTATACCGTCAGCGGGGCGTGCATGTACTGTAACCACTGCCTGCCCTGCCCGCAGCAGATTGACATCGCCGCCGTCCACCAATACTACGACCTGGCCAGTCACCTGGCCGAAATCCCGGCGACGATTGGCGATCACTACCGCTTGCTGCACGCCCACGCTTCCGATTGCATCGAGTGTGGCGATTGCGAGGAGCGCTGTCCATTTGGTGTGCCGGTGGCCGAAAACATGGTCAAGATCGCTGCGCTGTTTGGGCAGTGATGCTTTTATATTTTTTGCAATTTGGTGAATAAATCGCGAAAAATGGGGTTGCGCTGCAAGAACCATAACTCGCGGATGGTGTGGCGTTCGGGCGCTGGCTCGAAATAGAGCTGGCCGCGGTTGGCAGACAGGTCCCACGCCCCCATCAGGCGCGGGCTGGGCGTCAGGCGCGACGGCGTCCAGCGTTCATCCAGCAGCCAGGCAATCGTCGCCACATCCCAAATTTCCTTGCCGTAGGCGAAGTGGTCGGCGCTGTACTCACAGAAGCGCTCGTAGAGAAAATCGCACACGGGGTTGCGCCCGGCAATGGCCTCGCTCAGTTCGGCTTTGGTGGTCAGCAGGTGCGAGGCCACCCCCAGGCATGGCACATGCACGAATGGCACGCCGCTATCGAAGATGACACGCGCCGCTGGGACATCTTGCATCAGGTTGAATTCGATGGTGTGGGGCAAAGCATGGGGGTTGCCGCCCAGCCACACCACCACGGTCTTGCGCACAATCTCCGGTTCGAGCAGCAGAGCGGCGGCGACGTTGGTGATTGCCCCAATTGCCACCACATACAGCGGATCATCGTCGGGAGCGGCCAGGGCTCGTTCGATCAGGTTCAGAGCCGCCGGGCTGCGTTCGGGCTGGCTGCCCAGGTAGGCCGTTGAGCCGCGGTAGGCAAAGTCTTCGGGCGAGATGTGCAGGCGCTCCAGCAGGCGCAAAATTTCTTCGTAGCTCTTTTCCATGCCATCGCCGGGGCCGCTGGAGCGGTCATTGGTGAAGGGGGCGGCGTAGAGCGCCTCGACGGTCAGCTTTTCGGGTGAGCGCAGGGCATAGACCACGGCGAACTGATCGTCAATTTCGTTATAGGTGTCGGTATCCAGCACCATGCGGACTTTTCCGGCAGGCGGCTGCAAGCGTTGTTGGCGCAGGTCGGGGGAAAGGGTGGGGAAGATCATGGTTTGGCTCCTGGTTAGAAATTTGGGATGGTTGTGTGGAGGGCTGGGCAAAATTCTACCAGGTATTCGATGGGTGTGATCTCAGAGTAATCCTTTTGGATATCTGCCATGATAAATTATGCAACCCTGGTGCTTGCGCTACTTCATCCCCGCGAACGGGTTATAATACCCGGCGGATTGTCCCCTGGAAGCAATTGTTCACCCCATCTTATTTCAAGGAGTTCAACTACCATGATCGTAACCACCAAACAACTGTTCGAAGCCGCGTATGGCAAATATGCCATTGGGGCCTACAACATCAATAACCTGGAGCAGTGCATGGGCCTGTTCCGCGGCAACCTGGATAGCAAAGCCCCCTTCATCATCCAGATCAGCAAGGGCGCTCGCTCTTACACGCACAAAGAAATGCTCGAAGGCATGATCCGCTCCGCCGAGCGTGTCTTCCCGGAAGCCATCTTCGCCGTCCACCTCGACCACGGCGACGAAGCCACCTGCTACGACTGCATCAACAGCGGCTTCTACTCCTCGGTGATGATTGATGCCAGCCACGAAGATTTCGAGGGCAATATCGCCATCACCAAGCGTGTGGTAGATGCCGCCCACGCCAAGGGCATCGTCGTCGAGGCCGAACTGGGCCAACTGGGCGGCGTGGAAGAACACGTCAAAGTAGATGAAGCCAATGCCAAACTGACCGACCCCGATCAGGCCAAAGAATTTGTCGAACGCACCGGCGTCGACTCGCTGGCCTGCGCCATTGGCACCAGCCACGGCGCGTTCAAATTCAGCGGCAGCCAGGGTTTGCACTTCGATGTCCTCGAAGAGATTCAAAAGCGCCTGCCCGGTTTCCCGCTGGTCATGCACGGCTCCAGCTCGGTTCCCCAGGAAGAAGTCGAGCGCATCAACAAAGCTGGCGGTAACCTGAAGGGCGCCAAAGGCGTGGATGAAAATCAGTTCGCCCGTGCGTCTGTGCTGGGCGTGACCAAGATCAACATTGATACCGATGGCCGCCTGGTTTGGACGCGCGTCCACCGCGAACACTTCCTCGAACACCCCGAAAACTTCGACCTGCGCCCCGTCGGCAAAATCTTTATGACCGAATATGCCAAGTTCATCGCACACAAGAACGAGAAACTCGGCAGCGCCAACCAGTTGGATGTTGTGCGCGCCATGCTGGCGAAATAGGTTTGTGATCCGGAGCAGGATGCCGACTTCCTGATCCCTTTCCAGCCATGCCCGCCTCCGACCAGGGCGCAAACACCCCTCGCAACACCCTCATCCCCCGCACGCTCATTTTCGTGACCCGTGGGGAGAGGGTGTTGCTGTTAAAGGGCGCACCTACCAAACGCCTGTGGGCCAACCGTTACAATGGCGTGGGCGGCCACATCGAACGCGGCGAGGATGTGTTGTCGGCTGCCCAGCGCGAATTGCACGAGGAGACCGGCCTGCAAGCCGATCTACGCTTGTGTGGGGTTATCACCATAGATGTCTTGCCGCACGGCATTGGCATCTTCGTTTTTACGGGGGAAATGCTATCCGGCGAATTAGCCCCATCAGCCGAAGGCCCGTTAGAGTGGATAGACCAATCTGCCTGGGATACCTTGCCGCTGGTCGAAGACCTGCCGGCGCTGCTGCCGCGCATCCTGGCGCACCGGCCCGGCGATGCGCCCTTTTTTGCCCGCTATGCCTACGACGACCAGGGTGCGTTACGCGTTACCTTTGCATAATGCGGCCTCCAGCCGCAACCAAAAATTTAACGCAAAGTCGCCAAGGCGCAGGCGATTTGTTGGATCGCAAGGCAAAGAAAACCAGTACCACATCTGCCTGGCCGATTTGCGCGTTGACAAATGGATTTTTGAGTGTTACGATGGTGACATAGAAACCGCGCAAAGGAATAGTGCTATGAAAAAGACACCAAAAGTCAGTGAACTGGCCGCTGCCTATTATGCATCCGACAAAGAGCGGCTCAACATCTATCTCCCCAAAGATTTGGTGGATGATTTGCGCCGCCTGGTGCCGAACCGTGAACGTACACAATTTGTGATTGACGCCCTAACCAAGGCACTGCGCCGCGCTCGCATGGCTGCTGCCCTGGAACAATCGTATGGGGCCTGGCGCGACGAAGACCACCCTGAATTGGCCACCTTCGAAGACATCAACAATTGGATTGATGAAAACCGTCGCATGGGCACGCGCGACTGGTCTGCTGAATGGGGCGATAGCGAGCGGCAATGAGCGAGTGGCTGCTGGATACGGGCATCTTGATTCGCCATCTGCGCCGGAACACTGGTTATAACGCGTTGCTGCAGCAACTCGTTCAGCAAGGGGAAGTGTCGCTTTCGGTGTTCACGCGATTAGAAGTGCTGCGCGGTATGAAAGCACGCGAGACAAAAGACACTCTTGCGTTGCTCAATGCGCTGATCTGCATTCCTATGGATGCAGAGATCGCTGACATCGCGGCCGAATTGCTGCGCACCTGGCGCAGCCGTGGCATGCAACTGGGCGATGGCGACGCCATCATCGCCGCTACGGCCCTGCACTATGAATTGGAACTGGTCACCACCAACCCGCGCCACTTCCCCATGCCCGAACTGACCGTCTGGCAGGCCGATCAAAACGGCCAGGTGACCCCATATCAACCTGGGTAGGGCCTAATCCGTGAACTCGTGCAGATAGAGCATCCCTTCTGCGAAAAAGCATCAGCATCCCATGGAAAGGAGATACACACCCAAACATTTTGTAAGGGGGGATGTGTCGGTATTCTTATCGGGTGGCAGTATAATAAATTATCGTATCGTTAACTTTTTGATTACATTTGCACAACCAAATGCCTGAAATCGAATTTTCTCACTTCCGTTATAACTTCAACCTCTCTTCTGTCAAAAGCCGCCTGCACACGCAGGTGCGCGAGCGGGCCATGACGATGGAAAACGCCTGGCCCGATCTGTTGCAGTTTGCCCTGCACCTGGAGGGCCCCGATGTCTCTGAAGTAGGGATGACCTGGCTGGGCAGCTTGAGCGGTATGCAAGTGTTACGCCCCTTTACACCCGCCGAAATGCGTTCCATTCGCAGCCAGGGCAGTTTTCTTGATATTCCCTGGGAAAATTGTCTGTATGAAGGCAATGTCATCGGCATCCCCTGGCACATGGATACGCGCCTGTTCTACTATCGGCGCGACATCTTCGAGAAAGCAGGGATTGATGAAGCCGTGGCATTTGCCAGCCCGGAGCAGTTCAAAGAAACGTTGTTGAAACTCAAGGCTTTTGGTTACACTTACCCCTGGTTGGTTACCACGAGCAATTACGTCCTGCAATACATTGCCCCCTGGTTGTGGTGGTATGGCGGCGCGTACCGTTCGGTGGATGGCCGCAAAATTATGCTGACAGAGCCAGAAGCCCAGCAGGGGTTAGCTGCTTACTTTGAAGTCATCGGCCTGCTGCCGCCTTATGTTACTCAGGAATGGGATGGGCAATTGAACAACCGGTTTGTTGCGGGTGAAGTTCCAATTATGTATAACGGGGATTGGTTTTATCGCGATTTTTTGAGCCGCCCACCCGATTGGGCCGAGGCCCTGGGTGCGGCATCTGTCCCGGGGCAAGCGAGTGTCGGGGCCATGTACCTGTCTATGTGGCGTCACAGCATTTATGAAACGCAAGCACTCGATCTCATCCGTTTTCTGACCAGTCACGAGACATCGCAAGAACTGTTCGAGAAACACCGCCTGATTCCTCCGCATCTCGATCTGCTCAATTCACCCCCCTTTACCACCGATCGCGTTTTCCAGGTGGTTGCCGAGAGCATCAAAAAGGGCCGTGCTTTCAAGAACATCTTTCGTTGGGCGGGCGTAGAAAACCGCCTGAACTCGGTTTTCACGCAGTTGATGACCGACCTGCTCCATAACCCCGATCTCAATCTGGCTGGCGAACTTGAAACCCGCATGAAAGGGATCAAAACCAAATTGGAACGGACGATTTTAGCCTGAAGGAGGGACAAATGTCCCTTGACGCATTGTCCGACATTTGCTAAGGTTAACTTGCTGGCGTGCAGCCCTCACTCACAACAGCAAGGATACCCACCATGAGCAGCACACCTCGCCATAACTCACTTTTTGAGCGGACACCAGACCGGTAGTCCGCTCATATTTTTTAACGCTCAACCGCTTACCACTTTAACAAAAGGAGACCAGAATGGCTGAATCCGTCAACGCTTTCCAGATGGCGCAAACTCAGTTTGATCACGTGGCTGAAATGCTCAACCTCGACCCGCAAGTAGCCGAAGTGTTGCGCTGGCCGGCGCGTGAGTTCACCTTTCGCATTCCCATCCGCATGGATGATGGCGCCATCCGCCTGTTCACTGGCTATCGCGTGCAGCATTCAGATGCGCGCGGCCCGTCGAAGGGTGGCGTGCGCTTTCACCCTGCCGAAACCCTCGATACCGTGCGCGCCCTGGCGATGTGGATGACCTGGAAAACCTCCATTGCCAACATCCCCCTCGGCGGCGGCAAGGGCGGTGTGCCGATTGACCCCGCCACGCTTACCCTGCACGAGAAAGAACGCCTGTGCCGCGGTTGGGTGGACCAAATCTGGCGCAATATCGGCCCTCGGCAAGATGTCCCCGCTCCCGATGTGGGCACCACCCCACAGATGATGGGCTGGATGATGGACGAATACTCGCGGCGCGTGGGCGAATATACCCCTGGCGTGATCACCGGCAAGCCGTTGGGCGGCGGCGGCTCGGAAGGACGCACGGAGGCCACCGGCTATGGGGCTATCTTCACCGTGCGTGAGGCGATGAAGCACCTGGGACTGGACGCCAGCCAGTCTGTGGCCGCCTTGCAGGGCTTCGGCAACGTGGCGCAGTATGCCGCCATTGGTTTCACCGAAATGCTGGGCGGCAAGGTGGCGTGTGTTTCCTGTTGGGATCGCGACGACCGCACCGCCTACACCTTCTCGCATCCCGTTGGCGTGCAGCCGCGTTTCCTGCAATCCATCACCGATCAATATGGCACGGTCAACAAAAACAAAGCCACCGCCGCCGGTTACATCATCGAAGATGGCGATGCCTGGATCAGCAAAGATGTGGATGTCCTCATCCCTGCTGCCCTCGAAGCGCAAATCAATGCCGAAAGCGTCCAACGCATCAGCGAGCGGGTGCGCATTATCGCCGAAGGCGCTAACGGTCCCACCACCCCCGAAGCCGACGAAGCGCTGAAAGCCCGCGGCATCTTCACCATTCCCGATTTTTTGTGCAACGCCGGCGGCGTGACGGTTTCCTACTTCGAGAGCGTGCAGAACGATATGAACTATTACTGGACGAAAGACGACGTGCTGCAACGCCTCGACACCAAGATCACCCTGGCCTTCCAGAGCGTGCTGGAGATGGCCAAACGTGAAGGCGTTTACATGCGCGACGCCGCCTACATGGTGGCCATTGACCGTGTGGTGAAGGCGATGGAGACGCGCGGTTGGATTTAATATATAATCCCGCCATGACCAAACGAGCTGCTGTCATCGCCATTTTGCTGATTTTTTTGTTGGCCCCTCTCAGCTACTTTCTTCCCCCCATTCACGACCGTCTCGCCCCGCGCCTCGAGCAGGCACGCTCCCAAATTCAATATGCGCTCAACCCGCCCGATGAAGCCATCTTCGTCCCAGTTGCGACGGCGGCGCTTTCGCCCACCGCACGGCCAACCGCCACGCCCACGGTCACGCCACTTCCATCCACACCCACCTCAACCCTGGCCCCCGAACTGCCCACGTACACCCCACAGCCAACCTCCACGCTCACCCCCTCGCCCACCCACCTTGCCCCAAAAATGATCCTCACCGGCGTGACCTATGTGGATCAACACGGGCGCTGGAACTATTGCGGCCCGGCCAACCTGACCATGTCGCTCAACTTTTGGGGTTGGCCTGGCAACCGCGATGACGTGGCGCGCGTCGTCAAGCCTGGCGTGCAAGACCCCAACCTCGACTTCATCCAGCAAGGCAAGCTCGATAAAAACGTGATGCCCTACGAAATGGCCGACTTCGTCAACGAGCGCACGGCCTTCAAGGCCATGGTGCGTTATGGCGGCGATCTCGACCTGATCCGCCGCCTGATTGCCGCTGGTTTTCCGGCCATCGTCGAAAAGGGCTACTTCGAGGCCGATTACACCGGCAAGGTGGCCTGGATGGGCCATTACCTGTTCACCACCGGTTACGACGACAGCGCCCGCCAATTCACCGTGCAAGATACCTACCTCAAGCCCGGCAAAGATATGCTCGTCGGTTATGATGAATACCTGGAAGGCTGGCGCTCTTTCAATTACCTGTGGCTGCTGGTTTACCCGCCTGACCGCGAAATAGAAGTCAACGCCATCCTGGGCCCCTATGTGGATACCTCCTGGGCCAGCCAGTACGCCCTCACGATGGCCGAGGCCGAAACACTATCCCTGACCGGCATTCAGCAATTCTTCGCCTGGTTCAACAAAGGTACAGCGCTGGTGCAGTTGCAGCTTTACGCCGAAGCCGCCAGCGCCTACGACAAAGCCTTTGAGCTTTACGCCAACCTGGGCGGCAAAGACGCCCAACGCCCCTACCGCATCCTGTGGTATCAAACCGGCCCCTACTGGGCCTACCACTATTCTGGCCGCTACCAGGATGTGATCAACCTGGCAGACAACACGCTGTACAACACCATCTCCGAACCCGTTCTCGAAGAAAGCCTGTATTGGCGCGGCATGGCAAAATATGCCCTCGGTCAGGTGGATGACGCCATGGCCGATTTTCGCGAAACTGTGCGCCTCAACCCCAACTTCGGGCCGGGGCGTTACATGCTCGAACAACTGGGCGTCAGCCCGTAAACCCCATTTCGATTTCATCAGGAGGCTCTCTATGGAAAATTCACCCCCCATCCTATCCATCCTTATCACCTGCTTTTCATGCCTGTGCTGCCTGGTGGTGATTGCCGCCATCGTGGCGGTGATCGTCGTGGTCGTGCGGCGGCGCAAATCGGAAAGCCCCGATCTTCAGCCGCCCGCCGCGCCATCTGCCCCCGCTGATAGTTTCATCCCCACTGGCCCAGGTTCTTTCGGTTCGGCTGAACCGGAAATGCCCGAAGAAGCATCTCCAGCGGGCTATGAACCCACCGCCGCCTACGAACCAGTCGTTCCCCCTGCGCCGCCTGAGCCACCCGTCGAACCCTACGCCGCCCAGACGATGATCAGCAGCAAGCCGGTCTTCGATGAGCCGCCCGCCACCGATGAAAAGGACAAAAACCCATTCAAGCCCGGCAGCGTGGCCGCCGCCAGTTTCGATGTCGGTTTCGACATCCGCGACTTGAAAATGATGGGCTTCACCGATGACGAAATGTACAAATATAAGCGAGAAGAAATTCAGGCCGTTTGGGATGGCAAAATGAGCCTGGAGGAACTGCGCAAACGATACCAGGGATGAAAATCATCCACTTTGCCGACGCGCATATTGACATGGCCAATTATGGCCGCCATGACCCGCAGACCGGCCTGCCGCTGCGGGTCATGGATTTTTTGAAGTCATTGGATGCGATTGTGGATACGGCCATCGGCGAACAGGTAGACCTGGTGATTTTCGCTGGCGATGCCTACCGCGACCGCTCACCCGCCCCCACCTTTCAGCGCGAGTGGGGGCGGCGCATCATGCGCCTCTCGCAGGCGGGCATCCCCACCCTGCTGCTGGTAGGCAACCACGATCTCTCCCCGGCCATCGGGCGTGCCCACGCCATCGAGGAGTTCGCCACGCTGCAAGTGCCGCACGTGCGCGTACTCGATAAGCCGTGTTTCCTCGCCCCCGATGATCTCGAAGGGCTGCCGCTGCAAGTTATCGCCCTGCCGTGGATCAACCGTTCCGGGCTGATGGCCGCCCTCAACCTGAGCGCCATCGAACCCGAAAAGGTCTTCGAGCAAATCGAAACGCGCCTGACCGAACTGGTGCAAACCTGGCTGGATGAAGCCGACCCCGCGCTGCCTACCTTATTGACCGCCCACGCCTCGGTGCAGGGAGCGCTCTTTGGCTTCGAGCGCACCGTCATGCTCGGCGGTGATATGGTGTTGCCCGCCAGCCTGGTCAAAGACCCCCGCCTCGATTACGTCGCCCTCGGCCACATTCACAAGCCGCAAAACCTGAACGAAGGCGCCCACCCGCCCGCCATCTACCCCGGCTCTATCGAACGGGTAGATTTTGGCGAAGCCGCCGAAGACCGCTTTTTCATCGTCGCCGATGTGCAGCGCGGCAAAACGGAAGTCTCCTGGCGCAAACTGACCGGGGTGCGCCCGTTTTTTGATTGCTACAAACGCCTCGAGGTTACCGAAAACGTCACCGCCCAACTGCTGACCGCCCTGCCTGCCCCCGAATCACTGAAAGACGCCATCGTCCGCCTGGTGATCGAATACCCCCGCGGCTGGCACGACCTGATTGACGAGGCCGCCCTGCGCCAACACGCCGCAACCGCCTTCGAGTTCCACCTGGTCAAACGCCCGCAAACCGAAGCCCGCGCCCGCCTGCCCGAAGATAAACTGGCTGGCAGCCTGAGCGCCCTCGAACTGCTCGATTATTATTGGAAAGCCACCAACGCACAAAAAGACGGGGAAACTTTGCAAACCTTGGCCGCCCAGGTCATCGCGGAAGTGGAGGGCGGGCTGGTTTGAAGGTCACAAGCCGAAGGCTCTAAAGGGAGTTTGGTTTTTCAACCTGCAACTTTCCACCTGCCACATCCCCCATCAGCTGCTCCAACACCCTCGAAAATTTCGCCATATCACCCGTGGTCAAATAGGTGGTCGTATTGATCTCGGCCGGATCGCCCGCCAGACCATACAATTCCACCAAGCGCTTCACCTGCCGCGCCACCGCCGGGGCCGGGTCAATGATGGCAACCTCTGGCCCGGCGATTTGCTGGATGACCGGTGTGACGAAGGGATAGTGCGTGCAGCCGAGTACGATGGCATCGGCGCCACGCGCCAGCATGGGCAGCAGCGCCCCTTCGAGGATGGCGCGTGTGGTGGGCGAGGCGAGTTCGCCAGCTTCGATCTGTTCCACCAGGCCGGGGCAGGTGCTTTGCAACAGCGTCACGCCGTGGGCGAAGCGCTCCACCACCGAGGCGTACAGCGGCCCATTGAATGTGACCATCGTCGCCAGCACCCCCACCACGCCCGAACGGGTCAGCGCTGCCGCCGGTTTGATCGCCGGCTCCATGCCTACAAACGGCACCTGCGGAAAGGTCTGCCGTAAGTGATGTAGTGCCGCCGCCGACGCCGAATTACACGCCACCACGATCATCTGCGCTCCGCGGCCCAACAGATCACGCGTGATGGCTTCGGAAAACTGGCGCACTTCTTCCAGCGAATGCTTGCCATACGGCACGTGCGCCTGATCAGCCACGAAGATCAGCCGGGCCTGCGGCAACTCCCGGCGCACCTCGCGCAGCACCGAAAGTCCACCCACGCCAGAGTCAAAAATACCAATCAAAGGGGATACCAATGTCATTGCCAACCTCCAATCCTACCACCTGCCACTTGCCACCTGCTACTTGCCCCTTGCCGCCTTCACCAACGCCACAAATAACGCCCGCATGGGTTCCTGCTCTTGCAGCCATTCGGGATGCCACTGCACGGCCAGGCCAAAGGGATGCCCAGGTAGTTCGACGGCCTCGATCAGCCCATCGGGGGCGTAGGCCAACGGGCGCAGGCCCTCGGCCAGTTGGCGAATGCCCTGGTGATGCAGGCTGTTGACGGGCAGTTGTGTGGCGCCCAAAATTTCGGCCAGCCGCGAACCCGCCTCGACGTTGACGGTGTGCGGTAGCAGCTTGCGCTCGCTAAATGGGTCGTGCGGGTGCGGCAGGGCATTGGGCAGTTGGGCGCTGATGTCGCTGTACAGCGTGCCGCCCAGGGCTACGTTGACGGTCTGAATGCCGCGGCAGATGCCGAAGAAGGGCCGTTTCTCGGCCACGGCCCGGCGGATCAGGGCAAATTCGACGCGGTCGCGGTCGGCATCTACGCCGCCCACGCTGGGGTGCGCCTCGCCGCCGTAAACCTGCGGGTCAATATCACCGCCGCCGCTGAAGAGAATGCCATCCAGCCGCTGCCAGATGGCATCCAATTGTTCGTCGGGCAGTCCCAACGGGATCATCACCGGCGCGCCGCCGGCCTGCGAAACCGATTGCAGGTAAACTTCCATATTCATCAGGTAAGCGTGCCCGGCCTTGTTGTGCAGCCGGGAGGTGGTGACACCAATCAGGGGGATTGTCATATCCATGCTCCTCGAAAATAATCCGTGGCGCAAGTCTTCGACTTGCGAGGGCCAACCCGCTACGATGAAATTCATTTCACCATAGCGCTGGTCATTCACCGGGTTTGCCAGAGATGCTGATACAAATGCGCCACACGCCCTTGCAGCGGGCGCAGGGCCTCGATGGCGTTCACATCGCCTGCTGCATAGGCCAGCAGCAGGCGGCCTTCCTCGTGGCACAGTTCATCGTGTTGTGGCAGCACCTCGCGCAGCAAGAATTGGGCATAGCGCACCAGGCGGAATGGCCCATGCGCCCGCACCGGCGCGCCGGGGATGGCCTCCACCGCCACCGAATACAGGTCTTTGATACTGGTAACCAATTCGGGCAGTTCGGGCGAATGGGCAAAGACAAGCGTGAAATACCAGCCGAATAATTCGCCGGTTTCGCAGCCGTGCGCATCGCTGGCTGCCACCACCGGGATGCGCTTGCCGCTGGCGCGCGCCTCGTGGTAACGCGCCACCTGTAAATTGTTCGACTCCAACTCGAAAGGATGATACCCGCCGACCACTTCCAGCGCATCGAAGGGCTGGCGCTCGAAGAGCAGGTCGGTCAGGGCGTGCGGCACGTCGTAGCGCTGGCGTGAGTACCAGTAGGGATGGCAGAAAATCCCCAGGCCGCCCGCCTGGCGAATTTTGTCGAAGACCCAGGTGCAAGCGGCGATCTGGTCGCGCGCCAGGCCGTCTGGCAGATCGGTCAGGGTGGCGGCCAGGGCTTCCACCGCCGGCGGGTAGGTATCTTGCCAGAATAATTCGTTGATGCTGAACGCGCCGCCAAAGTTGACGATGTGGACGCGGTTATCGGGCGGGTGGACTTCCTCGCCAGGGTAGAGGCGCAAATCGGTGGGGACGCCGGCGAAGGCGGCGATAGCCTCCAGCGAGGGGGCGTACTGATGGTGATCGGTGATCGCCAGGAAGTCGAGGCCTATTTTGCGCCCGGCGGCAGCCACATAAGCCGGTGACTCCTTGCCGTCGGAGCGGTGGCTGTGCAGGTGCGTGTCCCCTTTGAACGGGCGGCGGGTGAACAGGTCATCTGCCAGCGCATACAGGCGACATTCAGCCAGCAGTGTGCCATCTGGGTGGCGTACTGCCAGCAAGTATTCTTGCTCAGGCCCGAAATGGCCGCTCACCCGCAGCTCGCCATTCTGCGGCGTCAGCGCTTGCGCCTGGTCTTCGGGCCAGCGCATTTCGCCGGGCAGTCCCTCGGCAGGCACAAGGGTGACGTGATACGTTTGCCCCTCGGCAAAGCGGCAGTGGTCGAACAACGGGCGGATGGTGATGGTGGTTGCGCCGTTGGCGCGTACGATGCGGGGGAAAGTGTCGAAGTAGCGGGATTCTTGGTTGATCGTCATAGCATCTCCAGGTCTGAAACCTTGTGCAATTGCAACCGGTTGGGTCGCCCCCGATACGAAAAAAACCAAATGGATTTTATCCCATTTGGTTTTTCCTGAAATGAGTGCGCTGGGATTCGAACCCAGAACCAATGGCTTAAAAGGCCACTGCTCTGCCGTTGAGCTACGCACCCCTGCGAGGCGAAGCGCATTCTATCACGCCACCCCAGGTGAGTCAACGGCAGGCCAACGCTCAATCTCCACACCCACCGACTCGGCAAAGCGCACCGCCCCGGGTTTGTCCACGCGGACGCGCACTTTCTGCACGCCTGTTTCAGCCAGGCATAGCTGCGCCACGTCAGCCGCCAGGGCTTCCACCGTAAAGCGTGCGGCGCTTTCCACATGCGCCATCACCTTTTTGGCTATCGTGCTGTAACTGACCGTATCGGCAATGTCGTCACTTTTTCCGGCTCGTTGCGTATCCACGAACAAGGTGAGGTTGACCACAATCTCGCGAATTTTCTCGCGCTCATCAGGGTTCACGCCCAAAATGCCGCGGCAGCGCAGGTTGGTGATGAAAATTTGATCCATTACACGTTCAAACGCTGCAAGGCCGTCGCCACGCGTTGCAGCCTGGTCTTGGCCTGCGCAGAAACTTCGACCAGGGCCGCATTTTCAGCCAGCGTACCGATTTGCAGCATAGCCGCCGGGTTGGCGATGCACACGATAGTGCCGCTGCCAGCCGGGTTGGCTTCGACCGTTACATTGCAGGGCAGCATCAGCCCGACGACGCCGTCACTGCTGAGCGCCTGGTGCGCCAGGGGCGGGTTGCAGGCGCCCAAAATGGCATAGGGGCGGAAATCCGCACCGAGTTTTTCCTTCATCGTCGCTTGCACGTCAATGCGGGTCAGCACGCCAAAGCCTTCTGCTTTCAACGCGGCGATCACTTTTTCGAGCGCGGCCTCGTAATCGTCGCTCAATTGCACTTCAAAACCCAGTTCGTCGCTCATGGTTTACTCCTTCAGCATGAATTTTTGTTACGGGCGTTCATCGCCCGCTAATTTTCTCATCGCCCACAGGCTGGCGGCCAGCACAAGCCAGGCGGCCACCTGCGCCAGACGGATGCCGCCGGCCAGAAACGTGCTGTCGCCGCGCAGCGCTTCGAGGAACAAACGCGCCGCCGCGCTGGCCGCCATGAAGCTCAGGAAACGCATCCCAGGCATGGCAAAGAACGCCTGCCTGGCGCGCGGCCAAATCATAATCAGGATGACGCCTGCAAGCAGCATCTCATAAATTTGCGTGGGATGGCGCTGCGCTCCCCATAACGTGATGCTGAACGGCGAGGCGGTTACTGCCCCATACGCATCGCCTGAGGCCAGGTGCGCCAGCGCCAGCGCCACAGCGAAGATGGCCAGCGCCGGGGTCAGCGCATCGAGCGTGGGCCAGGCCGCCAGATGTTGACGTTGGGCGTACACCGCGCCAGCCAGGATGCCAAGCGCTAATCCGCTCCACAGGTCGAGCAAGGCCGGGCTGGGGCTGAGCAGGCTGAGTGGGTCGCTGGCGAAGGCGTTGGCATGTTGCGCAATGTAACCCAGGCGAGCGCCCACCACGCCCGCGCCCAGCGCAATCCACATCAAGTTGGAGAGCTGATCAGCAGCGACACCCAGGCGTGGCGCATAGCGTTCGGCTGCCCACGAGCCGAGAAATACACCCAGGAGCAAGAGCAAGCCTGGCGTCCGGATTGCCGCCGGGCCGATGTGCAAGATCGGCAACATCAGGGCATCTCCAGCAGCGCTTCGATGCGCGCCCGCAGCAGCGCTTCGCTCATCGGCCCGCCGATCACCACTTCTTGGATGACGCCTGCTCGATCCACAAAGAAACTGGTAGGCAGTGCGCTGGTGGCGTAGCGTTGGCTGGCTTCCCCGGTGTCATCGAACAGAATGGGGAAGGTTAATGAATGTTCGGCGGCAAATTCGAGGGCGGCGACGCGGCTGTCCTGGCTGGTCTGGTTGATCGCCAGGATGACAAAACCGGCCTCGGCGTAATCGGTGTAGGCACGCTGCATGGCGGGCATTTCGGCGCGGCAGGGTGGGCACCAACTGGCCCACACGTTGATCAGCACCGCCTGGCCGCGCAGTTCAGAAAGCGTGACCCGGTTGCCATCGGCATCAGCCAGGCTGAAATCGGGGGCGTAAAAGCCTTTTTGCGGCGCGCGGATCGGGGCGGTTTCACTGCCAAACAGAGCCGCCGTCAAAAGAATCCAGCCGGCGCCGGCAGCCAGGGTGATCGAAGTGATGATATTCCAGTGTTTGGATAACCAGGCGGGCATGGTTTGGTAAAATAAGATAAATTTGGTACGATTTGGAAAGGATTCAATATGAAACGGACAATCTCTCTTTTGATGCTGGCTGTGGGTGTTTGGTTACTTGCCGCCTGCGCCAATTCGGCACAAACGCCCACGTCCGGCGCTTATCCCCCTTCGGGTGAAGCCATCCCTGACCCCGCTGCCGAAAGCAGCCCGGCAAAACCCACCCCGCGCGCCGCCATGCAAGCCACCGACCCGGCCACGGTGCAGTTAGCGGCTGGCAAACCGCAATTGGTAGAATTTTTCGCCTTTTGGTGAGGCTCCTGCCGTTCGATGGCGCCCATCGTGCATGGGCTGGAAGCCGACTACGCCGGGAAAATTCAATTTACCTATCTCGACATTGACGACCCCGCCAACGATCCCTTCAAAAAAGCGCTCAGCTATCGCGTCCAACCGCAGTTCTTCCTGTTGGATGGCGAAGGCAATATCATCCAGCAATGGCTGGGGCCGGTGAAGGCGGAAGAATTTGAAAAGGCTTTTGCCGAATTGCCATAACCCCCTGGGCGCGGCGCTCAGGCTTCGCTGGCGCGCGGCAGGCGCAGACAAAACGTCGCGCCATGCTGCCCGTCGCTCTCCACGCTGACCGAGCCGCCCAGCCGGGTCATCAACGTTTTCACCCACCACAGGCCAAAACCCAATTTGCCGGGCCGGGCGCTGGCCGAACGCGAGAAATTCAGTTCAAAAATACGGTCGTGCAACTCTGCGGGAATGCCTGGCCCGCTGTCGCTGACGCTGATCTCAACCCAATCGCGGCCAGGCTGCCCGCGGATGGCGATGCGCCCCTCGCCGCGCATGGCGTCGGCAGCGTTTTCGAGCAGATTGGTGAACACCAGGGTCAGCGAACGCCCACTCGCCACCACCACCGGCAGCGCCTCCAGGTTTTCGGTGCGCAGTTCGATGCCTGGCGGCAGCTTGGCGGCGTGGATGGCATCCATCACGCGGGCAGCCACGTACACCGGCTCCAGGCGGATCGGTCGCAGGTGAGAGAGATTCTCGCGCACGGTTTCCATCGCTTCGCTGGCGCAGCGTTCGATTTCGTCCAGGTTGTGGGCCAGGTAGGAGTCGGCGTCGAGGGCGGGCTTGCACTTATCCTGAATGCCCTGCACCCGCACCGGGATCGTGCCGACCTTGTTGTTCAGGTGATGCAGCAGATTGGAGGCGATGTCACCCACGGCGGCGAAGGTTTCGGCCACCGAACGTTGTTCCTGGGCGGCGCGCAGGGCATCTTGCCGGGCGGCATTTTGAAACGCCAGGCCAGCATATTGCGCCAGGCAGGTCAGCACCTTTTTATCCCATTCCGATTCGGCAAAACGTCCTGGCTCACTGCTCGAACTGTACACGCTGAATGCGCCAATTGGCTCCACGCCATCACTGCCCAACAATGGCATGATCAGGGCGCGCTGCCAACCCTGCGCCCGCGCCAGGTCAGGGTGGCGAAACCGCGGATCATTGGCGACATCGTCAGCGATGATGGCGCGGCGTTCCAGGATAGCCAGGCCGGTCAGGCTGTTTTCGAGCGTAACGTATTCGCCGCGCTCATGCCCGCCGCTGGCAACCACCAGCACCAGACCGCCATTTTTGATCTGCCAGATCGCGCTGGCGGCTGCGTTGAGCAGGTCGCAGGCCAGTTCGGCAATGCGCTCCAGGGTGGTCTCGCACGGCTGCGCCAGCAGCATCTCGGCGATTTCCTGCAAGGCATCCAGCAGGCGCACTTCCTGGATGGCCGTCACCGCCTGGGTGGCCAACGCTTGCAGCAGGTGGCTGTCGGCCTCGCTGAAGGCGCTTACCTGAGGCGATTCAAGGTTGAGAATGCCCTCCAGCCGCCCGCTGGCATTGATCAGCGGCACGGCCAGTTCAGAACGCATTTCGAGGGCGGTATCGAAGGGATAATAAATGTGCGACCAGGGTTCGGCGCGTAAATCGGGGATGAGGATGGGCTGACGGGTGCGCGCCACGTAGCTCATCACGCTGTTGGCGTTGATCGGCAGGGTTTCGACCTGGGGTTGGGCCAGCTTTTCGCCCGCGAAGGCGCGCGTGATCAGGTTTTGGCCGCTTTTATCGAGCAGGCGGAAGATGCCGTAGTGGGCATCGGTGACTTCGAGGGCCATCTGCAAGATCGCTTCGAGGGTCTCTTCGAGGCGCAGGCGCGAGGAAATCAGCAGTCCGGCGCGGCGTAACTGCGCCAACTCGCCTTCCTTGCGGGCCAGGTCGCGCTGCATACTATCCAGGCGGTGTGTGTGGTAGATAGCCATGGCCGCCTGGTTGACGAAGTTTTCGAGCATGAGCAACTCAAGCTGCGTGAACTCGCGTTCACGGCGCAAGTAAACGTACAAAGCCCCCACCGGTTGATCGGCGATGAAGAGCGGGAAACACCCCGAAGTTTTGACGCCGATGCTGGCCTTGACCGGGTGAATGCCCAAATCAGGCTCTTCATAGGAGAGTACCACCCGGCGTTGTGCGATGGCGCGTTGCCCCAGGCCCTGCGGGCGTGGCTCATCGCCAGGGCTGGGCCGATCCCACGCGCCCGCCGAGACGCGCGAGGCATGGTTGAAGCAGTTGAGTGTGCTGTTGTAGGTGTAAATTAAGGCCGAAGAGCCTGGCACCACCCGCGTGGCGCTCTCCACGATCAGTTGCAAGGTCACTTCTGGCGAGATGTTGTCATCAGGCCCAATGCGGTTGATCGTCGCGCCGATCTGGTTCAGGCTGGCGAGGGCTTGCAGCAGGCGGGGGGTGGGCTGGGAGGACATAGGGGGCAGGGGGCAAGTGGCAGGAAGCAAGGGGCAGGGGGAGCGTGGATGTTAGAATTTTACTCGATGCCGGCGAGGGTGCTGCGGCGTTCGAGCAGAAGCACGTCGCGCCACTGCCCGGCGAGTGGGCCAAACGCGCCCCAGCCAAGCAGCATTTCTCGCTGCCACGCTCCCAGGCAAAATGCCGGCAGCCTGGAGACGATCCATTCATCCCAGGCGGCGGGTGGATGGGCTTCAAATGTGGCGTGGCCGGTATCTATCCCTTCCTGGTAAATGGCGGCGATGAGCGGCCAGTGTTGAGGTTGTAGTAACTGAATGTCCATAGCCGGTTAAATTCGGGGAGGCCGAGAGTGGACGTCTCTCGGCCTCCCACATTGTCCTTTCCTCACCACAGAAAAAGGAGAAGACCTACCCTAGATATTGTAGTACAGTGTAAATTCGTAAGGATGCGGGCGCAGGCGCACCGGGTCGAGTTCCATGTCGCGCTTGTAATTGATATAGGCTTCGAGCAAATCGGTAGTGAACACATCGCCCTTGAGCAAGAATTCGTGGTCGGCTTCGAGCGCTTCGAGAACGGCATCGAGCGAACCGGGAACCTGCTTGATGAGGGCGGCTTCTTCCGGCGGCAGCGAGTAGAGGTCTTTGTCGGCGGGTTCACCGGGGTCAATGCGATTTTGAATGCCATCCAGCCCGGCCATCAACATGGCAGCAAAGGCCAGGTAGGGGTTGCACGAAGGATCGGGAGCGCGAAATTCAATGCGCTTGGATTTCGGGCCAGAAGTGACCGGGATACGGCAGATGGCCGAGCGGTTGCGCTGTGAGTAAGCCAGGTTGACGGGTGCTTCAAAGCCAGGCACGAGGCGGCGGAAGGAATTGGTGGAAGGCGAAGTGAGCGCCAGTAACGCCGGGGCGTGCTTGAGCAGGCCGCCGATGTAGTATTTGGCATTGTCAGAAAGCTGGGCATAACCGGCTTCATCGTAAAACACGTTTTTGTCACCCAGCCAGATGCTCTGGTGGCAGTGCATACCAGAGCCGTTATCACCAAACAGCGGCTTGGGCATGAAGGTGGCGGTCAGGTTGTTCTGCCGGGCCACATTGCGCACCACGTACTTGTACATCAAAACCTGGTCGGCCATGCGGGTCAACGTGTTGAAGCGCATGCCCAGTTCGCACTGGCCGGCGGTGGCCACTTCGTGGTGATGGATTTCCATCGTGACGCCGCATTCTTCCAGCGCCATGACGATCTTGCTGCGAACATCCTGCAAAGTGTCCACGGGCGGAACGGGGAAGTAGCCGCGCTTGGGGGGAATCTGGCCGCCGAAATTGGGTTTGAGGTCTTCGCCCGATTTCCACCAGCCTTCTTCGCTATCAATGTAGTAGAAGGCGTTGTTGGTGCTGCTGCTGTAACGCACGTCGCCGAACATGAAAAATTCGGCTTCCGGGCCAAAGAAGATGGTGTCGCCGATGCCGGTTTGCTTGAGGTAGGCTTCGGCCTTGCGGGCTACGTAGCGTGGGTCACGGGTATAGGCCTGGCGGGTGACGATGTCGTAAACGTCACACACCAAAACCAGTGTAGGGACTTCATAGGCAGGATCAATGAAAGCTGACTCGGCAACAGGCATCAAGAGCATGTCCGACTCGTGAATCTCCTGAAAGCCACGGATAGACGAACCATCGAACGGCATACCTTCTTCAAAAAGGTCTTCTGTTAAGCGGCGAACGGGAATGGTTGAGTGCTGCCACTGGCCCGGCATATCGGTGAAACGCAGGTCCACCATTTTGACGTCTTTCGCCATTTCCAGCACATCTTTGGGGGTTATAGCCATGTGAAACTCCTTATCTTGGTTCTGTGGGTTTTTCTTGCACGGTGTTTGCTACGATGAAGAATGGCAGCATTATATGGGCGAGAAAAAGGGGTGTCTATTACCCAAATGGGGCATTTTAGATTGTACGGTGTGGCATCCTTGCCCTTCCCCGCTGTCATTATCCTGTGCTATACTCCGATTATCCTATTCACTGTCCCTTGATTGAATGGCGCGAAAAGTTTATGGAACAAATCTCTGTCGTAATCGTAGATGACCATCCATTATTCCTGCAGGGAGTTGCAGACTCCGTTTCGCTATCGCCTGACCTGGTTGTGGTCGGGCAGGCCTCGGATGGCGATTCGGCGTTGAAGGTTATCCGACAATTTCGCCCGACGGTAGCGGTTGTGGATGTCAACTTGCCCCTGATTAATGGGCAGCAAGTGGTGCGCCAGGTGGTGGCGGAAAAATTGCCAACACGGGTGGTATTGTTGACGGCGTATGACGATCCAGAGCAGATGGTACATTCCATGCGGGGCGGTGCGGCTGGTTATTGCTCCAAAGATATTCAGCCAGAAAACCTGGTAGACATTATTCGTAAGGTGGCTGGCGGCCAATTTTATGTCGGTACAAGCCTGATGGATGCCCCACGGTTGGAACGTTGGTTGATTGCTCAAACGGAAGGGGCGTTGCGAACCTATGGCGATCCGGGCGAACCTTATTATCCGCTCTCTAGCCGAGAGATGGAAGTATTGTCTTATGTGACCAAAGGGATGAGCAACAAAGAGATTGCGGTGGCCCTGGGGATCAGCCATCAAACCGTAAAAAATCACGTTACAGCAATCCTGCGCAAATTGGGTGTAGAAGATAGAACGCAAGCTGCCATTTATGCCCTGCGCCGCGGGTGGGTACGCCTGAAGCAAGACGAAGTGCAAGAAATCAAGGAGTAATGTATGGCCACCGGGAAAGCACAGCAAGAACGACCTGTTGAACAAAGTGGTTTGGAAGCCTTAAGAAGCCGGCTGCGCAGTGAGATCGAACAAGGCAACCAGGAATTAACCGAGATTGACCTGATGTTGGAACAAAGTCAGCTCGAAGTGAACAAGTTAACCCAACGCAACGCCTCTGTCACCACACACTTACAGCAGGTTCAGGCGCAGTTTGATAGCATGCCGCGTGGCGATATTCGCACCGCCTATGACGCGGCCTTAGATGCGCAGCAGCGCCTTTTTGTCATGCGCGGACAACTGGATAAACTGCAAAGTGATCGCAATCGCATTGCCCAATATCACTCATTGTTGCAACAGGCTTTTGGAGTAATTGAAGAAGAACAGCCTCATAGTACATCGTCATCTGGTAAGAGCGTCTCGGCATCTACGGTTGAGACCGTGGAGATGATGATCCGCGCCCAGGAGGCCGAACGTCAAAAATTGGCCCGCGCCATGCACGATGGCCCAGCGCAGGCGCTTTCGAATTTCATCTTGCAAATTGAAATCGCCGTGCGTTTATTTGACCTGGATCAGGCCAAAGCGCGCGAGGAATTGGGTGGACTGAAAACAGCCGCCACGTCCACGTTTCAAAAAGTGCGCGATTTTATCTTTGAATTGCGCCCCATGATGCTCGATGATTTGGGCCTGGCGCCAACCATCAGCCGTTATGTTGAGGCTTTCAAGGAACAAACCGGGATTGATGTGCGCATCATGATCTCGGGTTTGGAACAACGGCTTGAATCGTACCTGGAAGTGATGATTTTTCGTGCGGTACAAGAACTGCTCAGCAATGTCGCCCGCCACAGCCAGGCCTCTCAAGTGAAAATGCAGATTGACGCCACAGACAGCAATGTCAAGGTCAGCATTGAAGACAATGGCCGTGGGTTTGATGTGGATAGCCTGGCAGAGCAAGGCGGTATGGGCCTGAAAGTCATTCGCGACCGGGTGGAACTGTTGGGTGGCGTTATGGAAGTACGCAGCGCCATCGGGCAGGGCGTGCGGCTGATGTTCCAGGTGCCGGCGACAAAAACCAAAGTATTTGCATAATTGCAAGGAAATTCTTGAAAAATTGTATTGCATTCTCCCAAAAAGGTTGCTATAATACTTCTAACTTCACTAAGAAGAAATCTGAGACAGAAAGGAGGTGAATACACATGTTGTTCTCGCCTAAAGAAAAAGGTCAGGGTATGGTTGAATATGCGTTGATTATCGTTTTGATTGCGATCGTGGTTATTATCGTCTTGGGTTTGCTCGGTGAGCAGATTTCTACCATCTTCTCGCAGATTACGTCGGCCCTCACCTAATAATAGTACACATTGTTTTGTTGAAAAGGCCCTGCACATGTGCAGGGCCTTTTCTTTTCCGTCACTCAACCCGCATGAAAGCGCAAGAGCGATAGCGCCTATCTGGGAAATTCTTGTTTTTTGTGCAAGGATTTCAGGGTTAGGTGTTATCGCAGCAGCAAAACATCCCCAAGATCAGAATCAGAAGATGAATCGCTCTTTGCCGGGTGATGGTTTGGATATTCGTGGCGCACCCATATTTGTGCGATGTTGTCTGCATATTCTTGCTGCCAGAGCGGGTCATCGTGTAATAGTGCAATCAAGTCTTTCTGGTTGTCGCGATCGAGTAGCAGGCGGTCAGCGCCATAGTGGGCAAGCAGTTCGTTGTAGCGATAACCACGGATGATATCAATATAATCTTCCCATTGCTCGTATGGGTACAACTCAACACGTGGATCAATGAACACGTGTTGCGTGGGCAAGGCCCAGATCAAGTAGCTGCCATACCCCATTTCGTTGAAAAGTTTACCGCCAGGGTGAGTACGCAGGTATTCCACAGCATCTATGGGCGTTTTGTGGGTGAGCAATGGTCCCTGGGCCTTGTCGCGCAAAGTAAATTCCCAATAGGTTTGAGGCAGAGGCATCTGTTCGATAAACCAGGGTTGTACCAGGGCCATTGGCGTAAAGAGGGCTAATATCAGGACGGCGTTGATCCAGTTGCGCTGTGGGGTGAAGCGCGGAGTAGGAATAGGCAGCGATCCAATGGTCTGGGCCAGGATAGGCATACTGACCCAGCCAAACCAAATGGTATATCGTTGCCCGTTCCAGGCCAACCACAGAAAACTAATGAGCAGCAGCATGTCGGTGGGAGTGGGGCGGAAGCGCGCGTAGGCCAACACAATGATCAAAAGCAGTGTGACTGCGAAGAAAGCGATGTTGGCGATACCCGCCGGGGTAGGCGACTGCCATTCTTCAATCAGGCGCTGGCTGGGTTGGTCGGTCAGCAAATCTGCTACATAAGCGAAGATGCCTGTTCCACGTGGGTTAACCACGGTGGATAGCCCGCTAAGTAAGCAAACTGCCCAAAGCCAGAAAATATCCTTCCATGGAATCGCCCCTGTGGCTCGTAACAGGGCTCGCAGCGCCTCCCCGCTGCAGTAAATCCCCATCAAGGCTATCCCCAAAATGAATGCGCCATGAACATTCGTCCAAAAAATCATCATCGGGATAAGCAACAATAGCCAGGCACGGTGCAGACGCCCCTCCGTGTAGCGATTGAGCAGGAAATAGAATCCCATGAAGGGTAACCACGACCAGATTTGTGGGCGCACGACGAGATTGTTGAGTGAAATGAGGCAAGCCGCAGCCGTAACGAGCGCCGCCAACCGCCACGAGCCGCTACGCAACCTGGCGTTCAGCGCAGCCAGTGCAAAAGCCGCCAAAATCAGCGCATTGCGGGCAAAGAGTACCAGTTCCATCTGACCGAGATGGTAGACAGCATAGAGCAGCCATTCACCGAGCCAGGCCCCGTAGAAGAATGGGTAATCGGGAGGCAGTGTCCATGCGAACAAATTGCTGTTGGGTATTTGCCCGCTGGTGAAAATGATCTCGCCGATTTTGAGATGCCACCAGAAATCATTGGGGGGAGTGGGGACAAGTGAAACATAGAAACCAAAGCCGGCCATGATGGCGAGCAGCCAGACGATATCCAGGCTGGGTTTAAGGGCATTTAACAGGTTGGTTTTCTTGGTGATGTTCATAGGCTTTTATCGCTTAACCTGGGTTTTATCCCTGCGTCATGGTACCCAGGCTTCCAAAATGTATTGCAGAAGCAAGAATAGCATTCCGGCTATGCCGACGCCCAAGATGCTCAGGCGCTGCCAGGGACGTTTGATCAATGGCGCCAGACCGATAAAAACAGGGAACGCCAACAACAAATGGCGCGGTAGACCCATGTAGGGATGAGTCGGGCCAGTGTAATAACTTAAGCTGATCAAAACGATGGCAACACAATAAAGCCGATAACTGGGGTGCAGGTTGCGCCAGGACAGTAGGAAGCCTATGATAAATACCCCGGCCAGCACGAGATTAATACTCATATCGAGGTCGGGGAATTGCCAGAATTTGCTGAGTGCTATTTGAAGCGCTTGCCATGGCCAGAGAAACTCTTGCACGGTCACAACCTGATTGGCCTGTGGTGAAATCAGCACGGAATAGACAAATTTTTGGAAACTGGAAAAATTGAAGTTCAGGTCATTAAGCGCCCATGCCCGATATATAGACCATAAAATCCACCCGCATAAAACCAGGAATAAACTCAGCCAACCTTGCCATTTTTTAGACAATTTCGGTTTGGCCTGTTTTTGCCATTTCCATATTTCCCAAGCCATGGGTATCAACAAAAAAATCCCTTGTTGACGAGTGAGTGTGGCTATTGCTCCGCTTAATCCGGCGAAAAGCCAGTTTTTTTGGCGCATATTCCACAAGCATAGTGCTGTGCTCAAGAGAAACAGGCTTTCTGAATAGGGGGCGAACAAAACAAAAGAAACCGGGTAAGCCAACAATAAGAACAGGCTGGTGCGTGTGTTCTCGTCACTTATGTCCAGGCGCGCCAAACGCTCGAAGGCCAAGAGAAACAAAAGGGTGGCGATGGAACTAACCAACAAAAGGCTGGCAATGGGGTGAATTCCAGCTATATGAAATAGACTGGCAATCCATGGATACAGCGGGTGAAATTGGGCTGTACCAATCCCTTGCTGATACCCATCAAGTACGATCTTCTGATACCACCCCGCATCCCAGCGCAACCAAGGAGCCAGAAAAACGCGTTCCAGCCATTCATCGAAACTTACTGCCGGGGGCCATAGGGCAATACTTTGCTCGATGGGGGTCAATGGGCGCATAGGAGACACTACTGCTGCCCAAATGCTGGTCAAAATGCGCAATAAAAGCCACAGAGCGAGAATTTGCATGGAACAGGGTTTACTTTCTCAAAAGCGACTGTTGTTTATAAAACAATTATATCTTCGCCTGTTAGTTTTATCTTATCAAGAGTTCGCCTCTTATCAACGGGAAATTAATGGTTCGTGTGAAAAATTTAGATGGTGGATGGAGTACGATAATCTTTGCTGTCGTGATAATTTTTTAGAGCATACGGTACTCCTGTACTTCCCGTCAGCTTGACTTTTAAGGCAAAACGCGTATGATAGTATTAGTTTCGCGAAACCATATCGACACTGGAGGCTGACATGCGTCGTGGAAGAATTTTCATTTACTTGGCTTTGTTGCTGATTGTTGGTGTTGGTGCTGCTTTTCTCTTGCTCCCCAGGCTTACAAATCCTGGCTCCGCACCCGATCAGGTAGATGTTCCAACCGCAACCCCGGTGTTGATGGTGGATGTTATTGTGGTTGGGCAACCGATTGCTTTGGGAAACAAGATAACGCCAGAATATCTGATCACGGTGAAAATTCCCCAAGACCAGTTCATTGACGGGCTGTATATGACCGATATCGAAAAAGCTGTGGGGCGGGTGGCTCGTTACGATTTGCAGCAAGGCGTTTTTCTGAACCCCAATTATCTTGTAGATACCCTCGAACAGGCCGCAACAACAGTTTCGGATATTTCATTTCAGATCGAGAAGGGCAAAGTAGCTGTTTCTGTCCCGATGACGCGTCTTTCAGGCGTCTCTTATGCGTTACGCCCTGGAGACCGTGTCAATGTGATTGTCACCTTACTCCTGGTAGATGTTGACCGAGATTTCCAGAGTAAATCTCCCAATAACACCGCCGGTATTTTGGCGCCAGGGCCAGGGTTTTTATTGGGCTACTCCCAAAAGGACCAGACTACCGCCGGCTTAACAACGGATGAAAAGCTCCGTTCAATTACGGCACAAATCGTTGGCGGTGGGGCTGTAGCCAGCCTGGGCAAAGCTTTTGAAGACCCCTTGCTGGGACAGACATTTTATCTGGTTCCTTCTGAAGAGCAGCGGCCGAGGTTGGTTAGCCAGACTTTAATCCAAAACGTGAAAGTTTTGTATGTTGGCACCTATCAGGATAAAGAAAAGGTTCAAGCTGCTCCAGGTGAAAGTGATGGCCTCGCCGCCACAAACACCCCCGCGCCTGCTGCTGGTCAGCCTCAGCCAGCTCAGGCCACACCAACGCCAGAACGCCCTGATCTGATTACGTTGGTTGTTACGCCTCAAGATGCAGTTACCTTGAACTATTTATTGTACGCGGGCGCACAACTCAACCTTGCTCTGCGACCTGTGGATGATACTGACGTGGTGGATGATATTAACGCGGTGACCTTGAGTTATCTCCTTGAAAAATATAACATTGTCCGTCCCGAACGGCTGGATATCGCCATTGAACCACGCATTGATGAGGTAGTTCAGCCAGAACTGCCTAATGATAATATTGCTACTCCAATCCCTTAACTAGATCGGGATAATCTCTTATGGCATCTGTTGAAAAAATTCGCGTAATCATTGTTGATGATATAGCCGAAACGCGCGAGAATATCCGTAAACTGCTTCAATTCGAAACGGATGTTGATGTTGTTGGTGTGGCTCGAACGGGTCGTGAAGGCCTGGATTTGGCGAAAGAGACCAAGCCAGATGTAATCTTGATGGACATCAACATGCCGGATATGGATGGCATTACCGCAACTGAAGCTATCCAAAAGATCATTCCATTTTCTCAGATCATCATTTTATCGGTACAAAGTGATCCGAATTACATGCGCCGGGCTATGCTGGCCGGTGCGCGCGATTTTCTTACCAAACCCCCTTCAGTAGATGAATTGACATCTGCTATTCGCAGGGCGGGGGTAAGGTCTCGTGAGGAACGTTCCAAGACCAGTCAGGTATTACTGACTCAACCTGGTGGATCGGGGCAGATGGCTGCTTCTGCCACAGTGAGCAACGGCAAGATCATCGCCATCTACAGCCCTAAAGGTGGGACTGGCTGTACCACAATCGCTACCAATCTGGCTGTAAGTCTGCAAAGCGAGGGAACGCCGACAGTTTTGGTTGATGGAAACTTGCAATTTGGTGATATTGCCATTTTACTTAATGAAAAAGGGAAAAATAGTATTGTTGACCTGGCGCCACGAGCCGATGAACTCGATCCAGAAATTGTCGAAAGCGTGTTGGTGAAACATGGTCCATCCGGGGTTAAGATTTTGCCGGCCCCACACAAGCCTGAGGATGCTGAAAATGTTAATGGCGATCAATTTCTTAAAGTCCTAAAATTTCTGAGCAGGTTATATGCATATATTGTGGTAGATGCTTCTTCAGATTTATCGGATGTTACTTTGAACGTCATTGACGCAAGTGACTTATTGGTTTTGATCACTACACAAGAAATTGCATCTTTGAAAAATTGCAGGTTATTTTTGGATTTGGCGGATGTGTTGGGAGTTGATCGGAAACGTATTTTGTTTGTCGTAAATCGTTTTGATAGGCGCATTAATATCCTGCCTGAAAAAATCAGCGATAATTTCAAGCAAGAAGTTGTTGCGGTAGTTCCCTTTGATGAACGCGTTGTTGTGCCATCGGTCAACCGAGGCGTACCATTTATGCTGGGCAATAAATCGCAGCCGGTAGCGAAAAGTATCCTATCCCTGGCAGATGCAATCCATCAGCGTTTGGGAACCATGGATTCGTATGGCGAAGGTGCCAGCACGAAAATAAAGTGATTTGGCAGGAGGCTAAGATGTCTTTACTCAAACGCATTGAGCAAGGGCAGGGTTCTCAAACATCAACAGGGACTACTGGGGGGTTAGAGGAGAATAAGTCGCGCCTGGCATCCTTGCAGGCGCGACGTGTAGTTCCGCCGGGGGTGAGTTCACAAAAGGACCCTCTGGTTGACTTGAAGGCAAGAGTTCAGAATCGTTTGTTATCCGAGTTAGACCCATCAACTGATGTTACAAAGGTTCATGAAGTTCGCGGAACTATTCAGGAATTGTTTGAACAAGTTCTTGCCGAAGAAAATATCTTATTATCCAGGCCAGAAAAACAGCGTTTGTTTGAACAGATTGCAGCAGATATTTTGGGTTTTGGGCCTTTGCAGCCCTTATTGGAAGATGATTCGACATCTGAAATAATGGTCAATGGCGCTAAAAATATCTATGTTGAGCGAAAAGGGAAAATTCATCGTGCGCCTGTGTCTTTTGAGAGCGACGATCATGTTATGCGCGTGATTGAAAGAATTGTTGCTCCGTTAGGCCGCCGTATTGATGAATCCAGCCCCTATGTTGATGCTCGTTTACCCGATGGTTCGCGCGTGAACGCGGTCATCCCCCCTATTTCCCTGGTTGGTCCTGTGATCACAATCCGTAAGTTTGCCAAGAATCCGATTACGATTGAGCAGTTGGTTCAGTTTGGCTCAATTTCACCGGAGGCGCTGCAATTTCTTAAGGCATGTGTCGAATCGAGTTTGAATATCGTCATATCTGGTGGTACCGGTTCAGGAAAGACAACGTTGCTCAATGTGTTGTCTATGTTCATCCCGGCGGATGACCGTATCGTGACTATTGAGAATGCGGCAGAACTTCAGTTGCGCCAGGAGCATGTGGTTACACTGGAATCTCGCCCCCCCAATATTGAGGGGCGCGGTGAAGTGACCATCCGTCACCTGGTTGTGAATGCTTTACGTATGCGTCCGGATCGAATCATTGTCGGTGAAATTCGTGATGAAGCCGCCCTTGACATGTTGCAGGCCATGAATACCGGCCACGATGGTTCTATGACAACGGCCCACTCGAATGGGCCTCGCGATACCCTTTCGCGCATCGAGACGA